>NZ_JAHUXB010000020.1:0-259 GCF_019218715.1 Comamonas sp. CMM03
CTGACTGTCGACGGCTTTGCGGCCGAGGGCAGCGGTGGCAATTTTGAAGACCTGGACGTGGTCAACGACAGCACCCCAGTGGTGATCGGCGACAGCATCAACACCACGACCGCCACGCTGACCAGCGAAGGAGAGGGCAACGAAGATGCGGGCTCGATCACCTACACGGTGAACCTGAGCCATGTCACGGATGGTGCGCAGGACTTCAAGCTCACACTGAGCAACGGCCAGGAAGTGACCATCACTGTCGCAGCCGGTG
>NZ_JAHUXB010000021.1:0-255 GCF_019218715.1 Comamonas sp. CMM03
TTCTAGTGATAGTCAGACGGTTAACAAAACGGAATGGAAAGTCCGGCCATAGTGGGTGATAGCCCCGTATGTGAAAACCGACTGGTGGTACTGAGCTAGAGAAAAGTAGGGCGGGGCACGAGAAACCTTGTCTGAATATGGGGGGACCATCCTCCAAGGCTAAATACTCGTAATCGACCGATAGTGAACCAGTACCGTGAGGGAAAGGCGAAAAGAACCCCGGGAGGGGAGTGAAATAGATCCTGAAACCGCATG
>NZ_JAHUXB010000022.1:0-255 GCF_019218715.1 Comamonas sp. CMM03
TTCTAGTGATAGTCAGACGGTTAACAAAACGGAATGGAAAGTCCGGCCATAGTGGGTGATAGCCCCGTATGTGAAAACCGACTGGTGGTACTGAGCTAGAGAAAAGTAGGGCGGGGCACGAGAAACCCTGTCTGAATATGGGGGGACCATCCTCCAAGGCTAAATACTCGTAATCGACCGATAGTGAACCAGTACCGTGAGGGAAAGGCGAAAAGAACCCCGGGAGGGGAGTGAAATAGATCCTGAAACCGCATG
>NZ_JAHUXB010000023.1:0-255 GCF_019218715.1 Comamonas sp. CMM03
TCACTTCCTGGCCGTTGCTCAGTGTGAGCTTGAAGTCCTGCGCACCATCCGTGACATGGCTCAGGTTCACCGTGTAGGTGATCGAGCCCGCATCTTCGTTGCCCTCGCCTGCGCTGGTCAGCGTGGCAGTCGTGGTGTTGATGCTGTCGCCGATCACCACTGGGGTGCTGTCGTTGACCACGTCCAGGTCTTCAAAATTGCC
Source organism: Comamonas sp. CMM03 (assembly GCF_019218715.1). Classification (NCBI taxonomy): domain Bacteria; kingdom Pseudomonadati; phylum Pseudomonadota; class Betaproteobacteria; order Burkholderiales; family Comamonadaceae; genus Comamonas; species Comamonas sp. CMM03. The sequence continues at coordinate 203 of NZ_JAHUXB010000023.1, forward strand.
ACCGCTGCCCTCGGCCGCAAAGCCGTCGACAGTCAGGCTCACGTCGTCTTCTG
>NZ_JAHUXB010000024.1:0-255 GCF_019218715.1 Comamonas sp. CMM03
CCGAAGCCGCCAAGGAAATCAAGGCCCTGATCACCACCAGCGTGAGCAATGTGGAATCGGGCTCGCAACAGGTGGAGCAGGCCGGCCAGAGCATGCAGGAGATCGTGCAGAGCGTGCGCCGGGTGACGGACCTGATCGGTGAGATCACCGCGGCCTCGACCGAGCAGCGCGACGGCATTGGCCAGGTGAACCAGGCGGTGAGCAACCTGGACCAGATGACACAGCAGAACGCGGCGTTGGTGGAGGAATCCACTG
>NZ_JAHUXB010000025.1:0-254 GCF_019218715.1 Comamonas sp. CMM03
GGATCCTCTTGCACTGGCATCGGAACCTAATGGTGGGTCTAGTTGGGCTCGAACCAACGACCCCTGCGTTATCAACACAGTGCTCTAACCAGCTGAGCTACAGACCCATTCCATGCAGCTCGCTTCATCAGCGAGCCACCTGGCTTGTTCCAACAACCGATAAGTGTGGACGTTCAAACTTGATTGCTTGTTTCCAGAAAGGAGGTGATCCAGCCGCACCTTCCGATACGGCTACCTTGTTACGACTTCACCCC
>NZ_JAHUXB010000026.1:0-254 GCF_019218715.1 Comamonas sp. CMM03
CTTTAAAAATTCATAGAGTCGAAAATCAGCGTTGCTGGTGGAAAGCATGAAAAATGCACCGTGCCACCAGCAACGATTTTGATTGCGTCAACACGAATTCAAACTTTGAATTCAAGTAATGACGAATATTCTCTAGGCGCAAATCGAAAGATTTGCACCGAAGAATCATTCACATTACGGCATAACGCGTAAGGTGAGAGACCTTACAAGTCTTTGAAAACCGAAATGGCGACCATCTCGCAAGAGAGGTCAAA
>NZ_JAHUXB010000027.1:0-238 GCF_019218715.1 Comamonas sp. CMM03
TCACTTCCTGGCCGTTGCTCAGTGTGAGCTTGAAGTCCTGCGCACCATCCGTGACATGGCTCAGGTTCACCGTGTAGGTGATCGAGCCCGCATCTTCGTTGCCCTCGCCTGCGCTGGTCAGCGTGGCGGTCGTGGTGTTGATGCTGTCGCCGATCACCACTGGGGTGCTGTCGTTGACCACGTCCAGGTCTTCAAAATTGCCACCGCTGCCCTCGGCCGCAAAGCCGTCGACAGTCAG
>NZ_JAHUXB010000028.1:0-207 GCF_019218715.1 Comamonas sp. CMM03
TTCTGGTTTGAATCGCATCATTAAAAATGTACAGCCGATAAGCGTGGGCGTTTGAAGGCGATTGCCAAATGTTCTTCGGAACTAAACAAACGCTCACAAAAACAGTAATGAGGAAAGAGAAATCTTTCTTGATTCCGTCAAGTGAGTGAGTAGTCGAAAGACTTTAAATTCAAGATCGAACTGTAGAGTTTGATCCTGGCTCAGATT
>NZ_JAHUXB010000002.1:0-872854 GCF_019218715.1 Comamonas sp. CMM03
AGGGACGACCGGTGACCGAGTCCTGGCTGCGGGTGATCAGCTCTTCGTCACGGTAGCGGTAGCCCGCCGAGGCCACCAGCTTGGGCAGCATGTCGAATTTGGAGACCTGGTAGGTCCCCTGGGCCACGGCCTCTTCCATGGCGCGCAGGCGCTGCACGGCGTTGTACTTGATGGCACGGGCAATGGCTTCCTCCAGCGTGACGGTGGCGGGCAGCGGGGCCACATCCTGCGTCAGCTGCTGGCGGTCGGCCTGCACCTGGCTGCGCAGCTCGTCGTCAGTCAGGGGCTGGGCATTGAAGCTGGCGCAGCCGGTGAGCACAGCGCCCGTGCCCAGAACCAGGGCAGCGCGGCGTGCCAAAGGCAGCCAGGAGAGGGAAACAGAGTGGTCTTGCATGGTGGCGGGTTGAGATGGAATCGAAACACCAAAGCAGCCACTGGCAGGAGGCGGGCACAAACTGTCCACAGCAAACCCTACACAGACCGCGTTTCTCCACAGACAGGGATCCCTCAGCGGCTGTTAATTTTGTAAATATTTGTCATGGTAGCCAGCGGTGGTGTCACAGGCAATCACTGAATTTGGGTATATGAAGCTTTTTATTGAATTTTTATTTCACAAAACCACTAAAAATTTCCATTTCTTCCAATAACTCAATCACCACACCGGCGCCGCGTACTGTCATGCAACGGACGCGCGGCCTCCCGTGTCTGTGTCATGCTGCAGCGCACTGTTGTTGACATACACATCTCACTCTTCCCATGTCTGCCCTGTTTTCCCCCATCGCCTTCGGTCCGCTGCAACTGGCCAACCGCATCGTCATTCCTCCCATGTGCATGTATTCCGCGCAGGACGGGCTGGCCAACGACTTCCATGTGATGCACTACGGCAACCTGTCCCAGTCGGGAGCCGGTTTGCTGGTGCTGGAGGCCACGGCAGTGGAAGCGCGCGGGCGCATCAGTGCCCATGACCTGGGGCTGTGGAGCGATGCCCATACCGACGCATTGCGCCCGGTGGTACACCACCTGCGCCGTTTCAGCCCTATGCCGGTGTGCATTCAGCTGGCCCATGCCGGGCGCAAGGCCAGCTGCCGCCGCCCCTGGGAAGGCGGTGGAGCGCTGCCGGCGGACGATGCCCAGGCCTGGCCCACGGTCAGCGCCAGCGCCATACCTTTTGCCCCCACCGATCCGCAGCCCCAGGCCGCATCACTGCAGGACATTGCCGAGATCACCCAGGCCTTTGTGGATGCCGCCCTGCGCGCCCGGCAGCTGGGGCTGGACGCCATCGAGATCCACGCCGCCCACGGTTATCTGCTGCACCAGTTCCTGTCGCCGCTGTCCAACCAGCGCACCGACCAGTACGGCGGCAGCCTGGACAACCGCATGCGCCTGACGCTGGAAGTGTTCGAGGCCGTGCGCACCGCCGTGGATGCGTCCATGGCCGTGGGCGTACGCATCAGCGCCACCGACTGGATGGAGCCGGCCGGCTGGGACCTGGCGCAAAGCCAGCAGCTGGCCCAGGAACTGGCCGCACGCGGCTGCGATTTTCTGCATGTCTCCAGTGCCGCGCTGCACCCGGACCAGAAGATTCCGGTGGGCCCCGGCTACCAGGTTCCGCTGGCCGAAGCCCTGAAGGACCGCCTGGAAGGCCGCATGCCGGTGATTGCCGTGGGTCTGATCACCGACCCGCAGCAGGCCGAGCACATTGTGCAGACCGGCCAGGCCGATGCAGTGGGCATCGCCCGCGCCATGCTCTACCAGCCGCGCTGGCCCTGGGAGGCCGCGCGCCAGCTGGGTGCCACCGTGCATGCGGCACCGCAGTATCTGCGCTGCCAGCCGCATGGGGCCAAAAAACTGTTCCAGGCATAGTGGCTGAGCTTGAATAGCTCATGAAAAAGGAGCCCTTCGACTCCTTTGGGTGTGCCCTGGCGGCACCGCGTCACACCACAAAGTCCTCTCCGGGCGTGAGGGGAGCCAGCCGGTAGGTGGCCGGGGTGCGGCTGAGCTTGACCGGCGCCCCAATGCCCCGGTAGCCCGGCAGGGCCACCACCATCTCGCGGTGCAGCGTGTGCGGATGCTGCAAAGCCGCATCCACCGACTGCACGGGCGCTGCCGGCACGCCAATGGCCATCAGGTCCGTGGCCAGTTGCTCGCCCTCGAAGGCGGCCAGCTGCTGCTCCAGCAGCGGCTTGAGCACGGCGCGGTGCACCGAGCGCTGGCCTGCCGTGGCAAAGCGCGGGTCTTCGGCCAGTTGCGGGCAGCCGATGTGGCCGCACAGCAGACCGAACTGGCGGTCATTGCCCACAGCAAAGAACACCGGGATGGAACCTGTCTGCAGCGTGTCGTAGGGGTAGATGTTGGGGTGTGCATTGCCGGTGCGCTGGGGCGGCTTGCCATCCATGAACCAGTTGGCGCCATGCGGGTGCAGCAGCGAGATGCCGCTGTCATACAGCGCCGCATCCACCAGCTGGCCCAGGCCGCTGCGCTGGCGTTCCTGCAGCGCCAGCAGCACGCCGATGACCGCATTCATGCCGGTGACCATGTCCACCACGGGCAGCCCCACGCGCAGCGGCTCGCCGCCCTGCTCACCGTTGACGCTCATGATGCCGCTCATGGCCTGGATGGCCGCGTCATAGCCCGGCCAGGCGCCCAGCGGGCCATCGGCCCCGAAGCCGCTGACCCGGCACCAGATCAAGCCCGGAAAGCGCGCATGCACTTGTTCCCAGCCAATGCCCCATTTCTCCATGGTGCCGATCTTGAAGTTCTCCACCACCACATCGGCCTGTGCCATCAGCTCCAGCACGCGGGCCTGGCCGGCGGGCTGGCTCAGGTCCAGGCACTGGCTGCGTTTGTTGCGGTTCAGCCCCCGGTAGTACGAGGCCACACCGTCCTGGAACGGCGGGCCCCAGGCACGGGTGTCGTCGCCCTGGGGCGGCTCCACCTTCAGCACATCGGCGCCGTGGTCTCCCAGGATCTGGCCGCACAGCGGCCCGCCCAGGATGCGGGAGAGGTCGAGCACGCGCAGGCCTTGCAGGGCGCCAGCCCCCATGCCCGTTGCAGTGGTTGCGTTCATAGCGTCTTTCACAGGTCGTCGGGGGTACGCATCAGTCCAGCTTGGCACCCGAGGCATCGACCACGGTTTTCCACTTGCCGACCTCTTCGCTGATGAAGCGGCCCAGCGCCTGAGGGCTGTGGTCGGGTGCGGGCTCCAGTCCTTGCGCGGCAAACACCGAGCGCACCTTGTCGCTGGCCAGTGCCTTGCGGAAGGCCTGGTTCAGCGTGGCAATGCGATCGGCCGGGGTGCCCTTGGGAGCCACCACGCCAAAGAACACGCTCACGTCGTAACCGGGCAGACCTTGCTCGGCAATCGTGGGAATCTGCGGCATGGCCTGCGAGCGCTTGTCCGTGGTCACGCCAATGGCCTTGAGCTTGCCGCTCTGGATGTAGGGCATGGCCGTGAGGATGTCGGTGAACGTCATGTCCACCTGCCCGGCCAGCAGGTCGTTGAGCGCGGGGCCTGTGCCCTTGTAAGGCACATGCTGCAACTGGGTACCAGCCTTCTGGTTGAACAACACGCCGGCCAGGTGCGAGGACGCGCCATTGCCCGACGAGGCGTAGTTCAGGCTGGCCGGCTTGGCCTTGTCCTGCGCAATCAGCTGCTGCACGGTGCTGGCCTGGAGCTTGGGGTGCACTACCAGGATGTTGGGCAGGTGGCCCACGCGGATGATGGGGTCAAAGCTGGTGGCCGGGTCGTAGCTGATCTTGGTGTAGAGGCTTTGGTTGATGGCCAGCGGGCCCGAGGTGCCGAACATGATGGTGTAGCCATCGGGCTTGGCGCGGGCCACCATGTCCGCGCCAATGTTGCCACCTGCACCGGACTTGTTCTCCACGATCACGCTCTGGCCCAGGGCCTCGGTCAGCGCCACGGCCAGCGTGCGTGCCATGGCATCGGTGGGGCCGCCCGGCGGGAACGGCACCACAAAGTTCACGGGCTTGGAGGGGAAGGTCTCGGCCTGCGCGGCCAGCGGAGCGGCCACCAGCAAGGTGGCGGCCGTCAGCCCGCACAGCATGCGCACGGGACGCTGCCATGGAATGGGGTTCATAGTGGTGTCTCCTATCATCACCGCCGCAGCCCGGTGTGGGCAGGACAGTCTTTTGCTATTAAATTGAAAGCGCATCATGCGGCTGCAAAAAGCCTGCAAAGCGCTCGCACGGCTTGTCTGGCTGTTGTTTCGCTGCAGGGCGCCGTGTCTTACAGCAGGCCTTGGTCCCGCAGCCAGGCCACCCGCTGCTTTTCGCGGGCAAACGCTTCCTGTGCGTAGCGCTGGTACTGCGCGGGGTCCTTGTAGTTGGGCTGCTGGTTGAGCAGCTCCATGGCCTTCATGCCCGCTGGCGACAGCAAGGCCTTCTGGAACACCGCTGTCAGCTGGGCCACGCGCGCTGCGTCCATGCCCTTGGGGCCGGCCACGCCGTAAGGGGAGTCGATGAAGTGGTCCAGCCCCGACTCCTTGAGCGTGGGCAGCGTGGGAAAGCGCGGCACACGCTGCGCCGTCAGCATCACCAGATAGCGCATCTTGTGGGCATCGATGTGCGGCACGGCCACCCCCGACAGCGGAGCCGCGTCGATGTGGCCACCCAGAATGGCGGTGGCCACATCGGCATCGCCCTTGTAGGTCACCACATTGGCCTTCACGCCCGCCGCTGCCAGCACCTCTTCCATCACGATGCGCGGTGTGCCCATGGCGCCGGTGGCGCCAATGTTGAGAGCGCCGGGGCGCTTCCTGGCATCGGCCACCAGATCGGCCCAGGTCTTCCACGGCGCATCCTGGCGCACGGCCAGACCAAAGCTGTAGTCCGACAGCAGCGCGATGTAGCTGAAGCTGGTGGTGGGATCGAACGGCACTTTGTTGATGTAAGGCTCGCGGTAGACCGATGCCGGCAGCACGCCCAGCGTATAGCCATCGGCGGCCGCGCGGGTCAGCGCAGCGGCGGCGGTCACACCGTTGGCGCCGGGGCGGCTGTCCAGCACGATGGGCTGGCCCAGGATCTTGCCGGCCTCTTCGGCCACCACCCGCAGGTGCTGGTCGGTGGGGCCGCCCGGGGCATAGGGCAGGATCAGCGTGATCGGTTTGTTCGGAAAGCCCGTGCCGCTGGACTGTGCCCAGCTGGCGATCCAAGGGGTGGCAGCCAGCAGGCCCAGCCCCTGTACAAAGTGGCGCTTGTTCATGGTGTTGTCTCCAGGAGGATGGCCCCTGCCCCTGTGTCGGGACTTGCGGGGAAAAATGTCCGGAGCAGCCGGCATGGCCGCTGCCCGGCGCCGGTGCGGCTTACTGCACCCAGTCGGCGGGGATGCCGCCGTCTTGCAGTGGATCGCGCGGCAGCGCGCGGTGCAGCAGCACCAGTTGGGCCCAGCGCATGCGTTCGCTGCTGTGCGTGCGCGAGGCTTCCCAGGCCATGGCGATGGCCGTGAAGCAGTGGTAGAGGCCCGAGGCGGCCTGGCGTGCCAGGCGCTCACCGGCGGCATCGGCATCCGCGGCCGATTGGGAAAAGGCCGCAGCCCGCTCCAGCGCGCTGCGCAATGCAGTGAGGAAGGCTGGGGTAGCATGGGTCTGCGCCAGCAGCTGTGCGGCATGGGCCTGCAGCACCGGGAGCGAGCCTTCGCGGCGGATGGCGCGCAGCACATCCAGCGCGACGATGTTGCTGGTGCCTTCCCAGATGCTGCCCAGGTGGGCGTCGCGCACCAGGCGCGGGTCGCTCCACTCTTCGATGTAGCCGCAGCCGCCGCGCACTTCCATGGCGTCCCCGGTGACCTTGCGGGCATCGCGGCAGGCGCGGAACTTGATCAGCGGCGTCAGGATGCGCAGCAGCGCGTAGCCGCCCTCTTCCCCGGCGTCCGAGCGCTGTAGCGCCTGTGCGGTTTGCAGCACCATGGTGCGGGCCTGTTCGGAGTAGATGCGCAGCTTGTCGAGCTGGCGCTGCATCAGCGGCATATCCTGCAAGGCATTGCCAAAGGCATGGCGCTCGCTGGCAATGAACTCGGCCTCGGCCACGGCGCGGCGCATCATGCCGGCTGCGCGCACCCCGTTGGACAGGCGCGAGTTGTTGACCATATCGGCCATCTGCACAAAGCCCCGGCCTTGCTCGCCCACCAAATAGGCCACGGCACCTTCCATGTGGATCTCGCCGCTGGCCATGGAGCGCGTGCCCAGCTTTTCCTTCAGGCGGATGATGCGGTAGTGGTTGGTGCTGCCATCGTCCAGCTGGCGCGGCAGCAGGAACAGCGAGATGCCCTTCATGCCGGCCGGCGCGCCATCGACCCGCGCCAGCACCATGGCAAACGCCGCGTCGGGGTTGGAGCAGAACCACTTGTCGCCCACCAGGCGCCAGCTGCCATCGGCCTGCGGATAGGCCACGGTCTGGGTGTTGGCAATGTCGGAGCCGGCAGCCTGCTCGGTCATGAACATGGCGCCCTGGGCCATGTCATCAAAGTCGGTGGCGGTGAGCTGGCTCCAGTATTTATCGACCAGCTCCGGCGCACCGAACTTGCGCAGCGTGCGCGCCAGCGAATCGGTCATGGACAGCGGGCAGCACAGGCCAAACTCGGCCTGCACAAACAGATAGGTCAGCGCGTACTTGGCCAGCGGGGGCAGCTTGCCTTCCCAGCCCAGCACACCGGTGCGGTGCGACATGGTGGCCAGCGCGAATTCGCCATAGGCCACGCGCTCCATCTCCACATAGGCCGGATGCTTGACGATGCGCTGAGCATCCTGACCGGTGCGGGTGCGGTGCTCCAGCGTGGGCGGGTTCTTGTCGGCAATCAGCGCCAGCTCGTCCAGACGGCCGCCGGCCAAATGGCCCATGCGGGTCAGATAGGGCTGCAGGTGGGCGTACACATCGGCCGGCAGGTACTGCTGCAGCAACGGGGCCCATTGCGTGTCGGTGGTGTAGAGATTGCTGCCCGCACGGTCGGGTACGGGATGGGCGGAATCGGTGGGACGGGAAACTTCCAATGGGGCACGCATGTTCATGCTCTCTCCTTCAACAAGGCGGGCGAGGTGGATCTGACTTGGGTCAAATTCTGGGAACATGCACCATTCATGTCGAATATTATTGAAATATTCATCCATATCTAAATCGAATAGATAGACCACCCTGTACGTTGCTGCATCGCAGCATCTTCTTCTCCAAAGGCTCCCCATGGAACTGCGCCAACTGCAGTACTTCACCGTACTGGCCGAAGAGCTGCACTTCAGCCGCGCCGCGCAGCGGCTGCACATCTCGCAGCCGCCGTTGAGCGTGGCCATCAAGCAGTTGGAAGCCCAGCTGGACGCCCAGCTGTTCGAGCGCAGCAGCAAGGAGGTGCGCCTGACCCCGGCCGGCACCCACCTGCTGGCCCAGGCCCGCGACATTCTGGAACGCGCACGACGTGCGGCCCTGGACACACGCGCCGTGGCCCATGGCATGGCCGGCTGCCTGCGGCTGGGGTTTGTGGGCTCCAGCATGTACCGTGGCCTGCCCGAGGCGCTGGCCCAGTTGCAGTTGCTGCACCCCCAGGTGCGGGTGGACCTGCATGAGCTCAACAGTGCCGAGCAGGTCAGCGCCCTGCAGCAAGGCAAGCTGGACCTGGCCCTGCTGCACACCATGGTGGTGCCCGACGGCCTGCGCGCCCGCACGCTGCTGCGCGAGCCCTTCATGGCCTGCCTGCCCACCCACCACGCCCTGGCGCGGCAAGCACGCGTAGCCGTGTCCGATCTGTCCCAGGAGCGCATGGTGCTGTTTGCCGAGTCGGTCTCTCCCGAGTATTTCCGCAGCATCCGCACCCTGTGCCAGCGCGCCGGCTTTGACCCGGAGCTGCGCCACGAGGTGCGCCACTGGCTGTCGGTGCTGTCGCTGGTCAGCGGCGGCCAAGGGGTGTCGATCGTGCCCGCCTGCCTGCAGCGCGTGGGCATGCCGGGGTTGGCCTTTCGCCCGCTGCGCCAGAGCGCAGCCCACTCCGAGCTGCAGGCCATATGGCGCCCCGTGCCCGCCCACCCGCTGATCGACACTCTGCTGCAACTGCTGCAAGAACGCATTGCCGCCGTGGCGGCCGCCGATGCAGCGCCAGCCCCCGCCAGCGACTGATCGACCCCGTTGGCGCGATACCCTTGGCGCAGTGCAGCCGCAGCGTGCACCGCCGCGCGCAGCTTTGCACAATGGTTGGCAGCGGACGCCATGCCCTACCGGGGCCTGGCATCCGCTGCCACCGCAACAGGAGGTACGACCATGCAACACAACGCCGTGGGTTGGTTTGAGATCTATGTGCAGGACATGCCGCGCGCGGCGCTTTTACGAGCAGCTGCTGGGCCGGCCGCTGGAGCAGTTGACGCCCCCGGGCGGCGCGGATTCGGATCTGGAGATGTGGGCCTTTCCCATGGAAAAAGAAGGCATGGGCGCCAGCGGCGCGCTGGTGAAGATGCCCGACTACCTGTCCGGCCCCGGCGGCACCCTGGTCTACTTTGTCTGCGAAGACTGCGCCGAGCAGGTGCGCCGCGCCGACGCCCATGGAGGGCAGATCATCAAGGAGAAGTTCTCCATCGCCCCCTATGGCTTTATTGCCATGGTGCAGGACAGCGAAGGCAATCTGATCGGGCTGCATTCCATGCAGTAAGGCCGTGAAGGAGTCGGGCTGGCCGGATGCAAGTGGTGCACAGTCGGCCCCCATCTTTGCTGCGGTATGCATGCAATGTGCCCAGCACCAGCGGCGGCGGAACCCGTTGCACCACGGTGGCCGCATTCAGCCATCCACCGTGCGTGCCAATGCCGCCTGGGCCAGCAGCCAGTCGTGAAAACGGCGTGCCGCCGGCTGGACCAGCGTGGGCTCGCGGAACACCAGGTAATAGGCCAGTGGCGTCACCAGCGGCGGCACCTGCAGAGCCAGCAGACGCCCCTGCTCCAGTTCGTTCACCACCATGGAGCGGCGCGCCAGGGCCACGCCGCGCCCGGCCAACGCGGCTTCGATGGCGGCGTTGGAATCCACAAACACAATGCCTTGCGAGGTGTCCAGCTGGGGGCGCCCGGCCGCCCGCGCCCACAGCTGCCAGTCGTCGCGCTGGCCATCGTGCAGCAGCCCGGCTGCGGTGATGTCGGCGGCCTGCGCCGTGGGCCGGTGCGCCACCCACAACGGGCTGCAGACCGGCTGCAGGTCGTCATCCAGCAGCCGCCGGGCCTGCAGGCCGGCATAGCGCCCCAGGCCATGGCGCACGGCAAAGTGCACGCCCTCGGCTGCCAGGTCCACCAGCCGTGCCGTGGTGCTGACATGCACATCCACCTCCGGGGCGGACTGCAGAAAGTCCTGCAGCCGGGGCACCAGCCATTGCGCGGCAAACACCGGTGTGCAACTGACCAGCAGCACCTGGCGCTGGTGGCGCAGCTGGGCCGTGGCGCGCTGCAGTGCCGCCAAGGCTTCCTGGCAGCCGGCCAGCAGCACGCGCCCGGCGTCCGTCAGCACCAGACCGCGTGCCTGGCGTTCAAACAGGCGCTGGCCCACAAAATCTTCCAGCTTGCGCAGCTGCTGCGAAATGGCACCGGGCGTGACATGCAGTTCCTCGGCCGCCCGCGCGGCGCTGCCGTGGCGGGCCGTGGCTTCAAAACTGCGGACGGTGGACAGCGGTGGCAAGTGCATGGTGATATTTAGTTTGGCTAAACAATTCAGCAGAAAAAATCGCTGGTACAGCCCACACCATGGGCACAGAATGCAGGCCGCACTGACGCTTTGTCTTTAGTTGTACTGAATTTTTCCCTGGAACACCAGCCATGCCCCTGCCCAGCCTGATCCGCCTGCTGCTGCTCGCCGCCCTGTGGGGCGGCAGCTACCTGTCCATGCGCATCGCGGTGCCGGTGCTGGGCGCCCTGCCCACGGCCGGTGGCCGCGTGCTGCTGGGTGCTTTGGGGCTGGGCCTGCTGGTGCTGCTGCAGCGCGTGCCGCTGCGCTTTGACGGCAAGGGCCGCGCTGCACTGGCGCTGGGCGTGGTCAATTCCGGCATTCCGTTTGCCATGTACGCGCTGGCCGCCCAGGTGCTGCCGGCCGGTTACAGCGCCATCCTGAACGCGCTGACGCCGCTGATGGGCGTGCTGCTGGGTACCTTGTTCTTTGGCGAGCGCATCACCGTCCACAAGCTGGCCGGCGTCTGCGTGGGCCTGGCAGGTGTGGCGGTGCTGGTGCGCACCGGCCCGCTTCCGGTGGATGCCGCAGCACTGTGGGGTGTGGCCGCCTGCCTGGTGGCCACGCTGTGCTATGGCCTGGCCGGCTACCTGACCCAGCGCTGGATCGGCCAGCGCGGCGGACTGGACAGCCGCCTGGTGGCCCTGGGCAGCCAGTGCGCCGCCGTGCTGCTGCTGGTGCCGCTGGCTGCCGGTTCGCTGTGGTTGCACCCGCTGCCGCTGGCCAGCGTGACGCCCACCGTGGCCGTTGCCCTGCTGGCCCTGGGCTTGCTGTGCACGGCCTGGGCCTATGTGCTGTATTTCCGCCTGATTGCCGATGTAGGTGCACTCAAGGCGCTGACGGTGACATTCCTGATCCCGCTGTTCGGCGTGCTGTGGGGTTGGCTGCTGCTGGGCGAATCCGTGGGCTGGGCCCACGCCGCCGGCGGTGCGCTGATTGCGCTGGCACTGTGGCTGGTGCTGCGCCCGGCCCCCAAGCCCACCCCGGCGGGCCCTGCTGTTGCCGCCGCCCAAGCGGCCAAACCCTGAGCGGGCGCAACGGCCGAGGCGCAACCTTCCGCTACAGTTTGCGCCGTGGGCTGCTGTGCTGCTGCGGCGGCGGTCTGCACTGTTTCTGTCGCGCCGCGCCCTCGCCCCAGCCCTGCCCTCGCTCCATCCCCCACTGTTCCCGTGCCCCCAGCCACCTCTGCCCCCGCTGCATCCCTGAACCGCTACCAGTTGCTGGCGGCGGACATCGAGGCGTCGATCCGCGCCGGGGTACTGCAGCCGGGCGACCGCCTGCCTTCGGTGCGCCAGGCCTGTGCCAGCCGCCAGGTCAGCCCATCCACCGTCTTCCAGGCGTACTACCTGCTGGAAGCACGCGGCCTGATCCGGGCGCGCGAACGCTCGGGCTACTTTGTGGCCCATGGCGGGGGCATGGCCCCGCCGGAGCCCGAAGCGCTGTCCCGCCCCGACAGTGCCTCGGTCCAGGTGGATGTCACCGAACGCGTGTTTTCCGTGCTGCAGGCCAGCCTGCAGCAGGGCACGGTGCCGCTGGGCAGCGCCTTTCCGGGCCCGCAGTGGTTTGCCCTGCCCAAGCTGGCCCAGGCCCTGGCCGCCAGCGCCAGACAGGCCACTGCCCAGCGCACGGCACTGGACGACCTGACCCCCGGCCACAGCGGCCTGCGCCGCCAAATTGCGCGCCGCTACCTGGCCGACGGCATGCCACTGGCCATGGACGATCTGGTCATCACCAATGGCGCACTGGAGGCGCTGAACCTGTGCCTGGCGGCCGTCACCCGGCCCGGCGGCGCCGTGGTGGTGGAGTCCCCCTGCTTCTACGGTGCGCTGCAGGCGCTGGAACGCCTGGGCCTGCAGGCCATCGAGGTGCCCACCCACCCGCGCGACGGCGTGGATCTGCAGGCGCTGGAAGCCGCCCTGCTCCAGCATCGGCCTCAGGCCGTGTGGCTGATGACCAGTTTCCAGAACCCGCTGGGCAGCCTGATGCCGCCGGCACGCAAGCAGGCGCTGGTGGAACTGGTCACCCGCCTGCAGGTGCCGCTGATCGAGGACGATGTCTACGGCGAGCTGTACTTCGCCCCGCACCGCCCGCTACCCGCCAAGGCGTTCGACCGCGAAGGCTGGGTGCTGCACTGCAGTTCGTTTTCCAAATGCCTGGCGCCGGGCTGGCGCATCGGCTGGACGGCGGCCGGGCGCTTTACCCAGGCCGTGGCACGGCAAAAGCTGACCACCTCCATCGCCACCAATGGCCCGGCCCAGGCGGCCCTGGCCCAGTACCTGGAGGGGGTAGGCTACGACAAGCACCTGCGCCACCTGCGCCACGCGCTGGCGGTGCAGCGCGACCGCATGGCCGAGGCCATTGCACGCCACTTCCCCCCGGGCACGCGCGCCACGCGGCCCGAAGGCGGCTACTTTCTGTGGCTGGAACTGCCCACAGGCTGCGACGCCTGGGCCCTGTACCAGCGTGCACTGCAGCACGGCATCAGCCTGGCACCCGGCCCGCTGTTCAGCCCCAGCCCGGCGTTTGCCCACTGCCTGCGGCTGAACTACGGCATTGCCTGGGATGCCGCCACCGAGGCGGCTCTGGCCCAGCTGGGCCGCTGGTGCTGTGACATGGTGGCTGGCAGCCAGGACGCCACCTGAACCGCCACGGCACAAGTACATCGGCACAGCCACAAGCACCTGCGGCGCTCCCTGAAACAGGGAGCCCATTCAGAAAAAAGGCGGTCTGCTTGGGGCAGACCGCCTGAAATGGCGGCACACCCGCGCCGCCAGCAACAACCGCAGAGCGGTCAAACAACTGTCAATTCATTCAATGCATCCAATTCGTCCTTACCGGGGCACCAGGAAGGTGGTCTTGGCGGCCACTTGCAGCGCCGCATCGCCTTCGGCCTGCACATGGATGGTCACCGGGTGCGATCCGGCTTCCGCCGCGCCATAGGGGGCCTGCAGGCGCACCACCACCCAGCGGTCTTGTGCGCCTTCCAGCCACACTTCGCTATCGGATGCCACATGCACGCCGCCCAGTCCGCTGGCGCTCAGGCGCAGGCGCTGGGGCCGCTCGGTGGCATTGGCAATCTGCACGCGGTAGATGTTCTCGATCTGGCCGCCAGACACAATGCGCGAGAGCGTGCCCCGGTCGCGCACCACATCCACCTGCAGCGGCGTGCGCAGTGAAAGACTCACCACCATGGCGACGGTGATGCCCACCAGCCCCACGGCGTACAGCAGCACGCGCGGGCGGGCGATGCGACGCCAGGTCTGGGCCCGGCTCCAGCCCCCGGCCAGGGCGTTTTGCGTGCTCAAGCGGATCAGGCCGCGGGTGTAATGCATCTTGTCCATCACGCCGTTGCAGGCGTCGATGCACAGACCGCAGCCAATGCACTCGTACTGCAGGCCGTCGCGGATGTCGATGCCCGCCGGGCACACCTGCACGCACAGGGCACAGTCAATGCAGTCGCCCAGGCCCTGGGCGCGGTGGTCCGCTCCCTTGGCACGCGGGCTGCGGCCTTTTTCGCCCTCGCCCCGGGCACTGTCGTAGCTGACCACCAGGGTGTCGCGGTCCATCATGGCGCTTTGGAAGCGCGCATAAGGGCACATGTATTTGCAGACCTGCTCGCGCAGAAAACCGGCATTGGTGTAGGTGGCGGTGGCGTAGAACAGGGTCCAGAACATCTGCCAGGGACCGGTGAAGCTGGCCAGGTCCACCACCAGGGAACGGATGGGGACGAAGTAGCCGACGAAGGTCACCCCCGTCCACAACGCCACCAGCAGCCACAGCCCGTGCTTGGCGCCGCGCTTGGCGATTTTTTCGGCAGTCCAGCCGCTGCCGTCCAGGCGCAGGCGGGCGCTGCGGTCGCCTTCGGTGCGCCGCTCGATCCACATGAACAGCTCGGTATACACCGTCTGCGGGCAGCTGAAGCCGCACCACAACCGGCCGGCCACGGCGGTGAACAGGAACAGCGCCAGCGCGCTGATGATCAGCAGCACCGCCAGGTAGATGAAATCCTGCGGCACCAGCAGCCAGCCGAAGATGTAAAAGCGCCGCTGCTCCAGATCGAACAGCAGTGCCTGGCGGCCATGGATCTGCAACCAGGGCACACCGTAGAAGAACAGCTGCGTCAGCCACACCAGCGCCCAGCGCCAGGCGGCAAAGCGCCCGGCGATGGAGCGCGGATGGATCTTCTGGCGCTTTTCGTAAAAGGAACGGCCGGCCTCGGGTGGCTCGGCATGGATGGGAATGGTCTTGCGCGCAGTGCCCGTGCCGGCGGCTGCGGGCACGGTGGGGGAGGAATCGTGAAGCGGGTTCATGTGTGCGTGGGGGCGGCGCGGCAGTGCATCTGCCATGTGTTGGCGCCGACTATGCGGCGACGCCCCGTGCTTGCACAGCATCAGTTTCCGGGCAAAAAGACCGTATCAGATGCGCATTTGATCTGCGTCACCAGATCAGTTCTGCAAAAACTGAGCAGCCTGCGCCCATGCAGCATAGGTTTGACATGCATTGGCCGCGGCAACGCCCGCCGCATGTATCTGGATTGCTATGTTTTTGCAAAATCCAAAAACGTCGCTCAAGTCTTCAAAAAACCCGCCGAAATATACGCAACGTCGCAGCACACCCGCACGCGACCACAAGGAGAAGACCATGGTTGCCACCACCGGCGTTTCCGCCACCAGCACATCCAACACGGCACTTGAAGACGCCCAGCGCACGGTCGCCGCCAGCCGCGAAGGCCAGCGTGCACAGCAGAATGCGCAAATCCTGCAGGCCTCGATGGATGTCTCCATCTCTGCCGGCAACCACAGCCTGACGCTGCTGTACCGCGCTGCGGTGGACAAGCTCAACGAGGTGCTGGCGCCCGAGCTGGGACCAGACGCCATTGCCCAGGCGCAGCAGCAGGACCAGAGCAGCGAGGCGGTGGCCGGCCGCATCGTGTCGCTCTCGACCGCGATGTTCGAGCGCTATGCCGCCAAATATCCGGACAAGAACCCCGAAACCCTGCTGCAGGACTTTGTGGCCACCATCCGCAGCGGCTTTGAGCAAGGCTATGGCGAGGCCACCGACATTCTGCAAGGCCTGGGCGTCTGGGGAGAGGCCGACAGCCCCGTGCGCAGCGCCATCGAGCGCACCTACAGCCTGGTGCAGCAGGGCTTTGATGACTTCCTGCAGCAAAAGCTGGCCGCGCTGAAGGCGCCGCAGGACGGAAGCGCCACACCGGCCAACACGGAAGCGGCGACAGCCTGATTCACCTGGCACCTGTCCCGCTCCGAAGCGCGTGACCTGGCAACAAAAAAGGCTCCCGAGGGAGCCTTTATTTCCATTACCAGCTGCACTGCCTTGCCGTGAAGTACAGGACATTCCCCCCATCCACGACACCCAGGCCGCCGGGATGGCTTGCGCATCCGCAGGCCTCACCCCTGCGCGCCCCGCACGCTCCACACCACCAGGGTGTACCGAGCGGTGCCAGGGCCGTGGTCACGCCGGTACGCTCTGCGCCCAGCCGGCATCCACCCAGCTGGACAGCAACTCCAGCGCATCGTCGCTGAACTGCTGCACCTCGCGCACCGACAGGCGGCGGTTATCGGCCAGTTGCTGCATCAGCTTGGCATCCTTGCCGCCGGCCAGGTAGCTTTCGCCGTTGATGAAGATGTGCTTGGCGTCGTACAGCATGCGGGTGCGGCGGTTCAGTTCCACGCCTTCGATCATGCCGAAGTCCTCGGCCGGCTCGAACCACACGCCCGGCTTGGGGTCGCTCATGTACTCGCCCAGGGCACGCTCCAGCGCCAGCGGCTCGGCCAGGGCTTTTTTCAGCGCTTCCCGGGCAAAGTCGTACAGGTCGGCAGGAATTTCGCCCGGCTTGGCCACGGCAGGCTGCTTGGGATCCTTGTAGACCACATCCTTGGGCGCCTCATCCGGGGCATCGGACATGCGCAAAAAGAGCTCGCGCGCCATCTCGTCCTGTTTGGGCGAACGGAAGCCCACCGAATACGTCATGCACTCGCCTTCGGCAATGCCGTCGTGCGCCCACTTGGGCGGCAGGTACAGCATGTCGCCGGGCTCAAGCACCCATTCCTCTTCGGGCTCGAAGTTGGTCAGGATCTTCAGCGGCACGCCTTCCTGCAGCGTGAAGTCCTTCTGGCGTCCGATGCGCCAGCGGCGCTTGCCGTGGGCCTGCAGCAGGAACACGTCGTAGTTGTCGAAATGCGGGCCCACGCCACCCTGGTCGGTGGCAAAGCTGATCATCAGATCGTCCATGCGCGCGTCGGGCACAAAGCGGAACTGCTGCAGCAACTGGTGCGCCGCTTCGTTGTGCAGGTCCACGCCTTGCACCAGCGCCGTCCAGCCGGGCTTGGCCAGCGACGGCAGCTTGCGGCGCGGGAAGGGGCCATGCGACAGCTTCCACTGGCCTTCGCCCAGTTGCTCGATCAGGCGCGCTTCCACGCCCTCTTCACCGGCCAGCGCCAGCAGCTGCGCACGGTTGAGCAGCGGCTTGAAGCCGGGGATCGCCTGGCGAATCAGCAGCGGCTTCTTGTGCCAGTAGGTGCGCATGAATTTCTCGGGCGAGATGCCGCCGAGCAGCTGGAGCGGGGATTGGATGTCCATGGCGATGCAGACAGCGGCGCCACCAGGGGCCGCATCGGTAGAAAAAGGGAAGGTGTTTGTGGGCCGCGCGCAGCATGCACAGGCGGTCCACCGTGAGGCGCATTGTCCCATGGGGCCCAATGCCAGGCTTTGCTGCGGCGCAAAACCGTGTGCATGGCGCAGCCGACAGTGGCCAGCATGCGGGCGCCGCGGCAGCGGCACCCACACGTGCCGACAGGAAAGCCGGTGGCCGGTACAATTTCGGCCTTCCGCGCTGGGTGGCCCCCTCTGGCCAGGCCCACGCCCCTTGCCAAGAAAGCTTCGATATGGAAATCACCGAACAATGCGTGGTCGCGCTGACCTGGGTGCTCAAAGACACCTTGGGCGATGAGCTGGATGTGCTGGACGAGCCGGTGGAATTTCTGCTGGGCGGCGACGACCTGCTCAAGCGCATTGAGGAAGCCCTGCAAGGCCACCAGGTGGGTGCCACGCTGGACCTGCACCTGGAGCCCGAAGACGCGTTTGGCGACTACATCGACAAACTGATCTTCCTGGAGCCGCGCACGCTGTTCCCGGCCGAGCTGGAAGAAGGCATGACCTTTGAAGGCAGCGCCCTGCCCGAAGGCTGCAACCCCACGGCCCCCAAGGACGCGCTCTACACCGTGACCGACATCTACCCCGAGCATGTGGTGCTGGACGGCAACCACCCGCTGGCCGGTATTGCGCTGCGTATACACCTGAAGGTGGAAGCCGTGCGCGAAGCCACGGAAGAGGAAATCGGCCGCGGCAGCGCCGGCACCGGCTTTTTCCGCGTGCAGCCCCAGGCACCGGGCAACGACCTGCTGCACTGACACAGGCCTGCACCCCTCTCCCCAATAAAAAAAGGCAGCCTGCGGGCTGCCTTTTTTGTGGGGTCGCGCGGGCGGTACAGCAGGCGCTTGCTGCTGCACGCCTGCGCGGGGACTACCGCATCCCGAATGCCTCGCGGTGCAGCCGCCAGCGTCCACCCTGGGCCCGTACCGCCTGGGCACCTTGCTGCAAGGCATCGCCCAGGCTTTGGGGGCCGCAGACCCACAGGTCCAGTTCGGGGCCATGGTGCTCCAGATCCTGGGGGCGCAGCCACTGGCCCTGGGCGGCATCGTGCACGGTCAGGCCCACCGGCGGACAGGCCTCGGCGCACAGGTTCTGCACACGGGGCAGCAGCCTATCGGTCGCGGCATCGCGGGTGCAGTAGTGCAGATGGGCCGCAGACAGGCCGTCGCCCGGCGCCTCGGCGTGGGGCATGGAGCCCGGCTGCCGCGCCTCCAGCCACGCCAGAAACGGGGTGATGCCCACACCGGCCGCCACCCAGACTTGCACGGGGACCGCCTGCCCATCGGCATGCGGTGCACGGCCATCGAACCGCCCATACGGTCCTTCGATCTGCATGGCCTGTCCAGCGTGCAGCCTGCGGTGCAGCTGGGCGGTGTAGTCTCCCAGCGGCTTGATCACCAGCCGCAACAACGTCCGCCCATCGGCCGTCTGCCCGCATGCCCCCGGCGCACTGGCCACAGTGAAAGGGTGGGCCCCTTCCCAGGCATCCCAGCGCACAAAGACAAATTGCCCGGCGCGGTGCCCCGGCCAATGGGCAGGCAGAGCACACAGCACCTCCAGCGGATCCTGTGCTGGCCGCGTCCCCAGCAGTTGCACTGCATGCACCTGCGCCGCATAGCGGCGGGCACGCCCGATCCGGCCAGCCAGCGCCCACAGCGCGGCCGCACTGCCCAGCACCATCAGCGCCCCCATCAACCACCCCACGGGCTGCTGCCAGTACGCCTGCGGCAGCAGCACCAGGCTGTGAAAGACCAGCGCCCCATACAGCACCGGCATCACGCGGTGCAGCCAGCGCCAGGGCTTGTAAGGCAGCAGGCGGCGCCACAGCGTGAGCGCCACCAGCAGCAGCAAGGCATAAAAAGCCCATTCCCCCAGGTCCTTGGCCCAGCTGCGTCCCTCGGCCAGCCAGGGCAGCATGGCATCGCGCGCTGGGCGCCCGGCCGTGCCCCACACTGTCTTGATCCAGGCGCTCGACTCCTTGGCGATCCAATGCATCACAGCAGCCACGGCGGCCGTAGTGCCCAGCCATTTGTGCAGGCGGTACACCTGGTCCATGCCGCCCAGGGGGCGCTCCATCCAAGGCTGGCGCAATGCCAGCCACATAGTCAGCGAGAGCATGCCCAGGCTCCACACCCCGGTCAGCAGCAACAGATCCCGCCGCAGCAGCCAGGCCCACTGCACGCTCTCGCCATTCGCCCCCGCCACCAGCCCCTGGCCTTGCTCGGCCCACAGGGCCAGCATCCAGGCTGCGGTCAACACCGCCGCCCAGGCGGCCCATATGCCGCGTACACGCATACCACTTCCTTGTTCTGACCTACACCCTCGGTTCGACAGGCGGGAGCCACAGCCCCCTCGCGCATTCCGTCGTTCAGTGCTTGATGCGGCTGCGCAGCACGGCGCCGGTCTGCCCATCCACTTCCAGCTTCACACGCGCGCCTTGCGCATTGCGGCCTTTGACGTCGTAGTGGTAGTCATCCCATTCGATTTCGCGCAGATCGCGGTAGCCCGCGGTTTCCAGGCGGTCATAGACCTGGCGGATGGTCAGTACCGGGGCATGGCCTGCGGATGCGGCCATGGTCGCCAGCCCGGGGGCCGCAGCCGGTGTGGCCGCGGGGGTACCTTGCGCCATGGCCGTGCCACCCAGCACGGCGGCCAGCGCCAGCGCGGATGCGGGTGCCGCCGCCTTGCGCAGCACGGACAGAGAAGAACGGGTAATAGCCATCATGTGCAAACTCCTGAAAGAAGAAACTGCCAGCACCGTGCTGACATGGCTGCAGTGTTTTCCAGCGCCCGTGAACCGAAGCTGAAGGCGCCGTTCATCTGCGGTTCATTGGCGTTTCGGTATAAGGAAAGGCCTTGCCGCTCTGGAGCCCCTGCCATGCCACTGCCCCGTCCCCGCTTTCACCTGCCCCGCTTGCGCGCGCTGCCCATGCTGGGTGCGGCCGCATGTGTGGCGGTGCTCTGGGGGGCCATCGCTTTGCAGGCGCCCTCCGCACAGTCGGATGAAAGCGACCACGAGCTGGCCCGCCAGGCGCTGCAGCAGGGCAAGGTGCTGCCGCTGCGCACCGTGCTGGACCAGGTGGAGCGCGAGTACAAGGGCCAGGTCATCAAGGTGGAGTTCGAGCACGACGACGGCCGCTTCCTCTACGAACTGCGCGTGCTGCAGGCCGACGGCCGGGTGCTCAAGGTCAAGATCAACGCGGTGAACGGCAAGGTGCTGAGCGTGCGCCAGAAAGGACGTGACTGATGCGCATCCTGGTGGTGGAAGACGAACCCACTTTGCAGACCCAGCTGCGCGACGCCATTGCCGCTGCCGGTCACACCGTGGAAACCGCAGCCGACGGCAGCACCGCGCGGTATCTGGGTCAGGAAGAGACATTTGATGCGGTGGTCCTGGACCTGGGTCTGCCCGTGGTGGACGGACTGACCGTGCTGCGCCACTGGCGCGCCTGCGGGCGCGGCATGCCGGTGCTGATCCTGACCGCCCGCAGTGCCTGGCATGAAAAAGTGATGGGCATGGACGCCGGGGCCGACGATTACCTGGCCAAGCCTTTCCACATGGAAGAACTGCTGGCCCGCCTGCGCGCCCTGCTGCGCCGGCTTTCGCCCCACAGCAGCGCCCAATGGCAGTGCGGTAGCATCCTGCTGGACACGCGCCAGGCCACCGTGGCCGTGGATGGGCTGCCGCTGGTGCTGACCAGCCACGAGTTCAAGATCCTGGCGTTGCTGATGCAGCGCGTGGGCGAAGTGCTCTCGCGCACCGAGCTGTCCGAACACCTGTATCCGCAGGACAGCGAGCGCGACTCCAACACCATCGAAGTCTTTGTGGGCCGGCTGCGCAAGAAGCTGCCCGCAGGCAGCATTGAAACCGTGCGCGGCCTGGGCTACCGCCTGGTGCCCGCCCCGGCAGAAAGCCTGCCATGAATGCCGCCCACGCCGCGCTGCGCTGGCTGCAGCACGGATCGCTGCGTCTGCGGCTGCTGCTGGGCACGCTGGTATGGCTGGTGCTGGCCGTGGCCGTGGCCGGCTGGGGGCTGCGCGGCCTGTTCCAGGAACATGTGCACCAGCAGTTGCAGGACCAGCTGGTGCGCCAGCTCAACCAGCTCAGTGCCGCCGTCAACATGCAGGGGCATGAGGTGCGCGTCACCGCCATGACGGACGATGTGCGCCTGGACACCCCGCTGTCCGGGCTGTACTGGCAGGTCGACACCTGGGCGCCCAGTGAGGGCCAGTTCCACACGGTGGCACGCTCACGCTCGCTGTGGGACCAGGCTCTGCCACTGCCGGCCGACCCTGGCTTTCCCGGCACCCGCCGCCTGGGCCATGCCGTGCTGGATCTGCAGGACGCACAAGGCCATGCGCTACTGGCGGTCAGCCGCCCGCTGCAGCTGCCGGATGCCGACGCCCCGTTGCTGCGGCTGACCGTGGCCGCCGACCAGGCCCTGCTGGCCGAGCCGCTGCAGCGCTTCACCACCATGCTGCTGGTCGCGCTGGGCCTGCTGGCCGTGGGGCTGCTGCTGGCCGTGGCCGTGCAACTGCACCTGGCACTGCGCCCGCTGCAACGCCTGCGCCAGCAACTGGCATCCGTGCGGGCCGGCCAGACGGCGCAGCTGCAAGGCCCGGTGCCGCATGAGCTGCAACCCTTGGTCGCCGAATTCAACCATGTGCTTGCCGCCAATGCCGACATCGTGCAGCGCGCCCGCACACAGGCCGGCAATCTGGCCCATGCCGTGCACACACCGCTGAACATTCTGGGCAACGCCGCCGCGCACGATGCCACCCCGCTGGGCCAGTTGGTGCGTGAACAGGTCAGCTCTGCCTCCCGCCAGGTCGACCACCACCTGGCCCGCGCGCGCGCCGCCACGGCCATCCGCGCCACGGGCCTGCGCACCCCGGTGCTGGAGCCGCTGCAGGCGCTGCTGCGCACCATGCGGCGCCTGCATGCCGGCCGGGAGGTGCACTTCCATCTAGCAAGCGATGTGCAGCAACTGGAGCCACTCGCCTTTCGGGGGGAGGAACAGGACTTTTTTGAAATGCTGGGCAACCTGCTGGACAACGCCGGCAAGTGGGCGAGCAGCCGGGTGGAACTGTCGGTGCAGGCCCTGCCAGGGCCCCCGGGCCAAGGCGGGCAGCTGTGCCTGCTGGTGGACGATGACGGCCCCGGCATTCCGGACCCAGCCCAGCGCAACCGCATCTTCGGCCGCGGAGAGCGGCTGGATGAACAGCGCCCCGGCACCGGCCTGGGGCTGGACATCGTGCGTGAGCTGGCCCACACCTACGGTGGCAGCATCGAGGCCCACCCCTCGCCGCTGGGGGGTTTGCAGATGCGCCTGTGCCTGCCGGCTGCGCCGGCGGCCTGAGCCCCCCGGCAGGCCCACCCCGCGGTTCTCGGCTCCTGTCCATGGCCCTGCGCACAACACGGATACGTTGGAGTCTGGCGCACACCGCGCCCATAGAAAAAGGGCCCGCAGGCCCTTTGGATGCATGCTGCAGCGGCAGCGCGGTGGTTCAGCGGTAGATCTGGTTGCCGTCCACCCGCACATGGTCGCCGGGACGGAAGCCCGGGGCATTCTGGTAGTCAAACGCCCGCACGCTGCCATCGGGCATCTGCACGCTGACACGGTAGATATCGCGCACACTGCCGCCGCCCATATTGTTCTGCACGGCATTGCCTGCCAGTGCGCCGCCCACCACGCCGGCGATGGTGGCCAGGTCCTTGCCACGGCCGCCGCCCACTTGGTGGCCCAGTACACCACCCAACACACCGCCGACGATGGCACCACCGGCGCCAATGCCGCTGCCGTCCTGCACGCGCACGGTTTCCACATTCAGCACCCGCCCCTGCTGGACGTACTGGCCTTGTTGGTTGTACTGGCCTTGCTGGTTGTAGCCGCCGCCATACGTGTTGCCGTAGGTGCTGCCATAGTTGCCGCTTTGCACCGGGTAGCTGGTGACCGGCTGGTTGTAGCCGCCCTGGCTGGCGTAGCCACCTTGGTTATAGCCGCCCTGGGGGTAGGCCGCGCAGGCTGTCAGTGCGGCGGCCACAGCGGCTGCCATGGCCAGACGGCCCCAACGTGAAATGGTGTGCATGCAATTTCTCCTCGTCTGCAAAGCGGCAGGGCCATGGCGATGTGCACGGCCTGCACAGGTGGCGCGCCGTAAGCGCCTTACTGGTTCAACGCCCCAGTGCCGCAGGGAGACGACTGCTTTCACACTTGCTCACAAACTTCCCTCCCGCCCCCGTACCGGCTGCGGCCTTGCAAACGAGCCCCATGCAGCCCTAAGCTGTCGCCATGGTGTGCACGGTGCGGAGCTATTTGCCATCGCTGCCGCATTGCCGCTTGCATGTATTTTTGGGGATTGGTAACTGCACCCGTCCCATGGCGTACGCTGGTCAAAGCGCTGCATTTTCATGGCATGCACGCAGTTGCCGTTGGCCTGGATAGCGCTGCCTGCGCATAGGTGTTTGGGTTGCACGCCTACGGGCGAAAGGCCAGAACGCTCTTACAAATTCGCTATGAGGTTTACCAACCAGATAGCTAGACACCCGCAGCGTGCACCCACAGGAGCAGCCATGCCCGCCACCGTCCGCATTGATATGGTCAGCGACACCACCTGCCCCTGGTGCGCCATTGCCCTGTTCAATCTGCTGCACGCGCTGCGCAGCCTGGAAGGCGAGATCCAGGCGAAGCTGCACCTGCAACCGCTGGAGCTGCACCCCAGCGTGAAAGCCGCCGGGGAAATCCGCGCCCAGTACCTGCAGCAGCACCAGCGCCCTGCCCGCGCCGCCCTGCAGCCCTGCTGGGCCGACATTCGTCTGCACGGCCTGGCGATCCAGCTGGAAATGGGCCCGCAGGAGCCCCGCATGCTCTACAGCACGCTGGACGCCCACCGGCTGCTGCAATGGGCCGACAACCAGGGTCAGGACCACCAGCTGGTGCTGGCGCAGCAGCTGGTGCACGGCTACTTCGGACAGGGGGCGAACATTGCCGACCACCAGGTGCTGGCCGATGCCGCCGTGGCCGCAGGCCTGAGCCGCGAGGCTGCACTGGCTTATCTGGCGGCGGGCGACGACATCCAGGCCGTGCGCGAAGCCCAGTCCTTCTACCGGGGAATGGGCATACAGACCGTCCCCACCTTCATTTTCAACCACCGCCAGCTGCTGCGCGGCAACCAGGCGCCCGAGGCCTTTGTCCGTGCGCTGCGCTATATCGCAGCCGCCGGCGCCCCGCCGTCCATGGTCTGATCTGCGTGGTCTGCGGCACCCAAAAAAACAAAGCCCGGCAACGCCGGGCTTTGTTTCAGGACGCCCTTTGCGCTTACTGCTTGCCT
The DNA here is from genome assembly GCF_019218715.1 of Comamonas sp. CMM03. Taxonomy (NCBI): domain Bacteria; kingdom Pseudomonadati; phylum Pseudomonadota; class Betaproteobacteria; order Burkholderiales; family Comamonadaceae; genus Comamonas; species Comamonas sp. CMM03. The sequence goes on from NZ_JAHUXB010000002.1 coordinate 23,699, forward strand.
GTGGAGCCGTAGCCGCCTTCGCCGCGCTCGCTGGTATCGGCAAATTCTTCCACCAGGTTGAATTGCGCCTGCGCCACCGGCACGATCACCAGCTGGGCCAGACGGTCCATGGGCTGCAGCGTGAACGCGGTGGAGGAACGGTTCCAGGCGCTGACCATCAACTGGCCCTGGTAGTCACTGTCGATCAGTCCCACCAGATTGCCCAGCACGATGCCGTGCTTGTGGCCCATGCCGGAACGCGGCAGGATCATGGCGGCGTAGCCGGGGTCTTTCAGGTAGATGGCCATGCCGGTAGGCACCAGCTGCCATTGGCCGGGCTCCAGCGTCAGCGGCGCATCCAGACAAGCGCGCAGGTCCAGTCCGGCACTGCCGGGCGTGGCGTAGGCGGGCATGTTCTCGCGCAGGCGCGCATCCAGGATCTTCAGGTCAACATTCATGGGGAAACTCACAGCGGGCTGCAGGCGCCGATGGCGCCACGGGAAGGGGCCGGGCTCTGCCGCCGGTCAGACAACAAAGGCTGCATTGTGCCGTGCCGCCAGGCCCGGCATGGCATTTCGGAAATCGCTCAGTCCTTGGCGGCAGACCGGATGCCCTTGCGCACTGCGCTGATGATGCCGAACAGCAGCAGCAGCGCACCCAGACCCGGCACAACCATGCCCAGGATGGCCAGGAACACCAGAAACACGATGCGCCCGGGCGTGATACGGAACCAGGATGCAGCAGCCGGCTTGTCCTGGGCCTGCTGCTGCGCGGCGCGGCGGGCTGCCTGCTCCGCTTCCAGCTGCTTGCGTGGATTGCGGGCCTTGCGCTGCTGCGCTTTTTGCGCCGCAGGCCGGCCTGCACGCTGAGCTTCCTGTGCCTGCTGCACGGCTGCCTGCGCCTTTTCGCGCACCCGCGCCAGCGCCGATGCCGGCTGTGCGCCCGGGGTGGCCCCCGCATCGGTGAAGTCGCTGCGGTTGCCGGCGTTCAGCCCATGGAAGGCACTGCGGTACAGCGGACTGGCACGCAGCAGGGAATCGACATAGCGCACATAGTCGCCGCCACGCGGGCCGTCATAGTTCGAGGTGTACATGGGCAAAAATCTTCAAACAGGTCAACAGGGGCGGTACGCGCTCAGCGCCCCGGAGCAGCGGCCAGGCGGCGCGCCAGCTCCTGCACCAGTTGCACCCCCAGCTCGGTCTTGGGCGCGCGCGGCAACTCGCGGTGGCCTTGGGCATCCACCAGCAGCAAGGCGTTGTCGTCCTGACCAAACGTGGCCGGGCCGATATTGCCCACCAGCAGGGGCACGTCCTTGCGCAGGCGCTTGGCCATGGCGTGCTGCAGCAGATCGTGGCTTTCGGCCGCAAAACCCACACAGTACAAGGCACCGCTCTGGGCCCGGGCAGATTGGGCCACGGTGGCCAGGATGTCGGGGTTCTCCACAAAAGCCAGTGCCGGCACTTCGCCAGAACCGTCTTTCTTGATCTTCTGGTCGGCCGTATTGGCCGGACGCCAGTCCGCCACTGCGGCGGTGGCGATGAACACATCCGCGGGCCCGACCTGGGACTGCACGGCCGCCAGCATCTGCTGGGCCGACTGCACATTGATGCGCTGCACGCCGCGCGGCGTGGGCAGGTGCACCGGGCCGGCGACCAGGGTCACCTCCGCCCCGGCGGCCTGGGCGGCAGCAGCAATCGCAAAACCCATCTTGCCGCTGGACAGATTGGTGATGCCCCGCACCGGATCGATGGCTTCGAACGTCGGGCCGGCCGTGATCAACAGCTTTTTGCCACGCAGCACCTTGGGGGCAAAAAAGGCCTGCAGGTCTTCCAGCAGCTCTTCGGGCTCCAGCATGCGGCCATCGCCGGTTTCGCCGCAGGCCTGGTCACCCACGCCCACGCCCAGCACCAGAGCGCCGTCGGCCGCCACCTGGGCCAGATTGCGCTGCGTGGCCGGGTGGGCCCACATTTCACGGTTCATGGCTGGCGCCAGCAGCAGCGGAATGCGGTCAATGGGACGGGCCAGGCACATCAGGCTCAGCAGCTCATCGGCACGACCCTGGGCCAGCTTGGCGATGAAATCCGCGCTACAGGGCGCGATGACGATGGCATCGGCCTCGCGGCTGAGGTTGATGTGCGGCATGTTGTTGGGCTCGCGGGCATCCCACTGCGAGCCGTACACCGTGCGCCCGGACAAGGCCTGCATGGTCACCGGGGTGATGAAGTGCTCGGCCGCCTCCGTCATCACCACCTGCACGGTGGCGCCCGCCTTGGTCAGCAGACGGCACAGATGGGCCGATTTGTAACAAGCCACGCCTCCAGAGAGGCCCAGCACCACATGTTTGCCAGCAAGCGCGTTCATGGCGGCGAATGTAGCAGACGCATGCCCCTGCATTTGCGTGTCGGCAAGCGGCGGGAACCCGCTCGCACCTATAATTCATCTTTACCACCACCAAAAAAATGAAGAGATGACCAAATTCGTCTTCGTCACAGGCGGTGTGGTGTCTTCCCTGGGCAAGGGAATCGCCTCAGCCTCCCTTGCTGCGATCCTGGAATCGCGCGGTCTCAAAGTCACCCTCATCAAGCTGGACCCGTACATCAACGTGGACCCCGGCACCATGTCGCCCTTCCAGCACGGCGAAGTGTTTGTGACGGATGACGGCGCTGAAACCGACCTGGACCTCGGCCACTACGAGCGCTTCATCGAAACCCGCATGAAGCAGACCAACAACTTCACCACGGGCCGTATCTACCAGTCCGTGCTGGAGAAGGAACGCCGCGGCGACTACCTGGGCAAGACCGTGCAGGTCATCCCCCATGTCACCAATGAAATCCAGGAATACGTCAAGCGCGGCGCCGGCATCGGCACCGATGACGCCGTGGATGTGGCCATCTGCGAAATCGGTGGCACCGTGGGCGACATCGAGTCCCTGCCTTTCCTGGAAGCCGTGCGCCAGCTGGCGCTGAAGCTGGGCCCCAACAACTCGGCCTTCGTCCACCTGACCTACCTGCCCTACATCGCCACGGCCGGTGAACTCAAGACCAAGCCCACCCAGCACACGGTGCAGAAGCTGCGCGAAATCGGTATCCAGCCCGACGCCCTGCTGTGCCGCGCCCAGTACCAGGTACCGGAAGAGGAAAAGGCCAAGATCTCGCTGTTCACCAACGTGCCCGAGTGGGGCGTGATCTCCATGTGGGACGTGGACACCATCTACAAGGTGCCCCGCATGCTGCACGAGCAAGGCCTGGACGGCCTGATCTGCGACAAGCTGCGCCTGAACACCCCGCCCACCACGCTCAAGCGCTGGGACGACCTGGTCTACGAAACCGAGCACCCGCAAGGCGAAGTGAATGTGGCCATGGTGGGCAAGTATGTGGAGCTGTCCGACGCCTACAAGTCGGTCAACGAAGCACTCAAGCACGCCGGCATGCAGAACCATGTGCGCGTGAAGATCACCCACGTGGACTCGGAAACCATCACCGACGCCAACGCCAAGCAGGAGCTGTCCAAGTACGACGCCATCCTGGTGCCCGGCGGCTTCGGTTCGCGTGGCGTGGAAGGCAAGATCTCCACCGCCCAGTTCGCCCGTGTGAACAAGGTGCCTTACCTGGGCATCTGCCTGGGCATGCAAGTGGCCACCATCGAGTACGCACGCCATGTGGCGGGCCTGGAAGGCGCCAACTCGACCGAGTTCGATCCCCAGACCCCCAACCCCGTGATCGCCCTGATCACCGAGTGGAAGGACGAGGACGGCACGATCAAGACGCGCGACGAGAACTCCGACCTGGGCGGTACCATGCGCCTGGGCGCACAGTCCTCCGATGTGCAGAAAGACACGCTGGCCCACAGCATCTACGGCGACGTGGTCACCGAACGCCACCGCCATCGCTATGAAGCCAACACCCAGTACCTGGACCAGCTGCGTGCAGCGGGTCTGGTGATCTCGGCCCTGACCCAGCGCGAACAGCTGACAGAAATCGTCGAGCTGCCGGCTGCCGTGCACCCCTGGTACATCGGCGTGCAGTTCCACCCCGAGTTCAAGTCCACCCCCTGGGATGGCCACCCGCTGTTCAATGCCTTCATCAAGGCAGCCGTCGACGGCAAGCAAAAGGGCAAGAAGGCCTGAGCGCCGACTTGACCGGATACGACAAGGAAACCCGCCATGAAACTCTGCGGCTTCGACATTGGCCTGGACCAACGCTTTTTTCTGATCGCCGGACCCTGCGTGGTCGAGTCCGAGCAGTTGCAGATGGACGTGGCGGGCCAGCTCAAGGAAATCACCTCCTCCCTGGGCATCCATTTCCTGTTCAAGAGCAGCTTTGACAAGGCCAACCGCTCCTCGGGCACCAGCTTTCGCGGCCCGGGCATGGAAAAAGGCCTGGAAATCCTGGCCAAGGTGAAGAAGGAAATCGGTGTGCCGGTGCTCACCGACGTGCACACCGTGGAAGAAGTGCCGTATGTGGCGTCCGTCGTGGACATGCTGCAGACGCCCGCCTTCCTGTGCCGCCAGACCGACTTCATCCGTGCCGTGGCCCAGTCGGGCAAGCCGGTCAATATCAAGAAGGGCCAGTTCCTGGCCCCGCACGATATGAAGAACGTCATCGACAAGGCCCGTGCCGCCGCCAAGGAAGCAGGCCTGCCCGAAGACAGCTTCACCGCCTGCGAACGCGGCGCCAGCTTCGGCTACAACAACCTGGTCAGCGACATGCGCTCTCTGGCCATCATGCGCGAGACGAACGCCCCCGTGGTGTTCGACGCCACGCACAGCGTGCAGCTGCCCGGCGGCAACGGCACCAGCAGCGGCGGCATGCGCGAGATGGTGCCTGTGCTGTCCCGTGCGGCCGTGGCCGTGGGTGTGGCCGGTCTCTTCATGGAAACCCACCCCGATCCCTGCAACGCCCTGTCGGACGGCCCCAACGCCGTGCCGCTCAAGCACATGAAGGCGCTGCTGGAAACCCTGGTGGCCTTGGACGATGTGACCAAGCGCAACGGTTTCCTGGAAAACGCCTTCGAAGCCTGAAGCAGCGCGTACCATGCACGCCATCCGGTAACGACACCCAAGCACGCCCCGCACGGCGTGCTTTTTCGTATCCAAAACAGCGCCGTCTGTGCGTATCCGGACGGCTCTGTTGGCGGAGAATTCCGCCAAGTCCTCTGGGACACGAATTTGTAAAAACCTTCAAAGGAAGACCATGAGTGCAATCGTTGACATCGTAGGACGCGAAGTCCTGGACAGCCGCGGCAACCCCACCGTCGAATGCGACGTGCTGCTGGAATCCGGCGTGATGGGCCGCGCTGCGGTGCCGAGCGGCGCCTCCACCGGCTCGCGCGAAGCCATCGAACTGCGTGACGGCGACAAGAGCCGTTACCTGGGCAAGGGCGTGCTGAAGGCCGTGGAGCACATCAACACCGAAATCTCCGAGGCCGTGCTGGGCCTGGATGCTTCCGAACAGGCCTTCCTGGACAAGACCCTGATCGACCTGGACGGCACCGACAACAAGAGCCGCCTGGGCGCCAACGCCATGCTGGCGGTGTCCATGGCCGTGGCCCGCGCTGCCGCGGAAGAAGCCGGTCTGCCCCTGTACCGCTATTTCGGCGGCATGGGCGGCACACAGCTGCCCGTGCCCATGATGAACGTGATCAACGGTGGCGCCCACGCCAACAACAGCCTGGACCTGCAAGAGTTCATGATCATCCCCGTGGGTGCGCCGACCTTCCGCGAAGCCGTGCGCTGGGGTGCCGAGGTCTTCCATGCACTAAAGGCCATCATCCACCACAAGGGCATGTCTACGGCCGTGGGCGACGAAGGCGGTTTCGCGCCTTCCGTGGAAAACCACGAAGCCGCGATCCAGCTGATCATCGAAGCCATCGAAAACGCCGGCTACAAGCCCGGTGAGCAGATCGCCCTGGGCCTGGACTGCGCAGCCTCCGAGTTCTACAAGGACGGCATGTATGTGCTGGCCGGCGAAGGCAATATGACGCTGACCTCCACCCAGTGGACCGACATGCTGGCGGGCTGGTGCGACAAGTACCCCATCGTCTCCATTGAAGACGGCATGCACGAAGGCGACTGGGATGGCTGGAAGATCCTGACCGAGCGCCTGGGCAAGAAGGTGCAGCTGGTGGGTGACGACCTGTTCGTGACCAACACCAAGATCCTGAAGGAAGGCATTGAAAAGCACATTGCCAACTCCATCCTGATCAAGATCAACCAGATCGGCACCCTGACCGAAACCTTCGCCGCCATCGAAATGGCCAAGCGCGCCGGTTACACCGCCGTGATCTCGCACCGCTCGGGCGAAACCGAAGACAGCACCATCGCCGACATCGCTGTCGGCCTGAATGCAGGTCAGATCAAGACCGGCTCCATGAGCCGTTCCGACCGTATCGCCAAGTACAACCAGCTGCTGCGCATCGAAGAAGACCTGGGCGATGTGGCCGAATACCCCGGCCGCGCTGCTTTCTACAATCTGCGCTGATCCGCAGCCCTTTCACTGAGTCGAGCGCCTCCCCCGCACCATGGTTCACCGCATTGTCACGCTGGTACTGCTGGCCATACTGGCCATCGTCCACGCCCAGCTCTGGCTGGGCAGCTACAGCATGGACCATGTGCAGGAGATGCGCACCCAGATCGCGCAGATCAAGTCTGCCAACGAAGTGGCCCGGCTGGAGAACAACCGGCTGACCTCGGAAGTGTCGGACCTGCGCGAGGGCAAGGACATGGTGGAAGAGAAAGCCCGCAGCGAACTGGGCATGGTCAAACCCAACGAGATCTACGTGCAGATCACCAAGCCCTGATCGCCGCAGGCGCGCCCCTGCGCGCACCTCCCTGTAACGGCCTCTTGCGAGGCCGTTATCGTTTCTGCACAGCGGCTGGCGGCCACCATGCCCCGCCCACCGCCAGGCCCCATGCCGTGTGGTGCAGCACGCCCCACAGCCACCGCCTCTACACTGCCCCTACCTGCCGCGCTTCGGTCCCACCAGGTCCTATTCGCCCCGGAAAACGGCTCCACACCACCTGCTCAATGTCTCCGCTTCCTGCCTCTTTCCCCTTGGCCACTGTGGCCGGCACAGCCAGCAGCCAGCCGCAGGCGCTGTGGCAGCGTGTGGCGCAGGCAGGTGCCGCAGCCATCGACGGCACGCCATGCCCGCCCGACGGGCGCACCCCACCCTCCTCCTTCGTGGATGCCCACCTGCTGACCCATTGGACGGCTGAGGCCCAGCAGCCCATGCCCACCGGCCAGGTGTTCTGGCTGCCGACACCGGCATCGGCGGGCACCGCCGAGCGCGCGCTGGAGCAGGCCTGCCGCCAGCAGCTGATGCAGGATGCGATGGATGGCACCACCTGCCTGCGGGTGCTCTACGGCGCCCCGGCGCAGCAACTGCGCGCGCTGCTGGAATGCCTGCAGGCCTTGGCTGTTCAGCAGACCGAAACATCCTCCTTGCGCAGCGGGCCTGACGTGGCCAGTGCGCTGCAGCACGGCCATGCGCCCAATCTGCGTTGCCGGGAATGCGTAGACCCCGCCAGCGAGCAGCGCTTGTTCTCACGCCTGCTGGGTGGCCGCAAGATCCCTGGGAACGACGCAGGGCAGCCCTGAGCCCCGCCTGTTTGCCGCACCCGCACAGCAAACTCTATGAATAAATCATCACTGCCTGCACCCATGGACCATGGCCGCTGTGAGCCGCCACGGGCAGCGCTGCAGCAGTTACTGCTTCGGTACAAAGTGCCTGCATAGCCCGCTCTCCCCATGGCACGCACAAGAAAAAAGCCTTGCAAGCAAGGCTTTTTAGCGAGCGGGACCACCCGGCAGGACCGAGCCTGCCCCCAGGCAAGGCGCTTATTGCACCGCGTTGGATGCCGGCGGCTGCGCCGCCGCATCGGCAAACAGCTGGGCCGCGTCCACCGCGTCAAAGTGGTACTGCTGGCCGCAGTAGTCGCAGCCCACTTCCACATTGCCGCGTTCGGCGACGATGCTGTCCACCTCGTCCTGCCCCAAGGAACGCAGCATGTTCTGCACGCGTTCACGGCTGCAGGTGCAGGCAAAACGGGGACCGGCCTCCTCGTCCTGCTGGGGCACAAAGCGCAGCAGCTTCTCCTCCCAGAACAGGCGGTGCAGGATGGTGTCCACGTCCAGCGTCAACAGCTCATCGCGCGTCAGGCTGGCGGCCAGATGGGCGATGCGGTTGTAGTCCTCGTTGAAACCGTTGCGGTCATCGCCCTGTTCGGCACTCTCGGTGGCACCGGCCAGGTTGGCCTCGCCCTTGACGGGCATGCGCTGGATCATCAGACCGGCCGCCACTTCCTCGTTGGCCGCCAGCACGATGGTGGTGTCCAGCTGCTCGGACTGCAGCATGTAGAACTGCAGCGCATCCGACAGGCGGGCGAACTTCTTGCCATCCACATCCTGCAGCGGCACTACGCCCTGGTAGGGTTGCTGGCCCGGGCGGCGGTCCTTGGGGTCCAACGTGATGGCGCAGCGGCCGCTGCCATGCACATTCACCAGCTCGGCCAAGGAGGCACCTGCCGGCACATCCCCCTGCACATTGGCAGTGGCGCGCAGCGTCAGGTCGGAATTCACATCCGCCACGACCAGCTTGACCGGGCCGTCCCCCATCACCTGCAGCACCAGCGCACCATTGAACTTGATGTTCGATTGCATCAGCACGCCGGCCGCCGCCATTTCCCCCAGCAGCTCGCGCACCGGGGCGGGATAGGCCCCGGTTTCGGTGTTGCTGGCGCGGCGGCGCAGGATTTCCTGCCAGGCATCGGTGAGGCGCACGATCATGCCGCGCACCGGCTGGCCGTCAAAAAGGAATTTGTGCAGTTCAGACACGCTGTCTCATTTCTCAAAAAACGCCCGGCGTTTATCCGCCGAGCTTGCGCAGGCCTTTGTGAAAGCGCTGCGCGTTCAGTACATAGTGGCGTGCGCTTTGGCGCAGGCCTTCGATCTGTTCCGGGCTCAGCTGGCGCACCACCTTGGCGGGGCTGCCCAGAATCATGGAGCCATCGGGGAATTCCTTGCCTTCGGTGACCAGCGAGCCGGCCCCCACCAGGCAGTTCTTGCCGATTTTCGCCCCATTGAGCACCACGGCGCCGATGCCGATCAGTGATTCATCGCCAATCGTGCAGCCATGCAGCATCACCTGGTGGCCCACGGTGACATGCTGGCCGATGGTCAGCGGCGAGCCAAAATCGGCATGCAGCACGCTGGCATCCTGGATATTGCTTCCCGCCCCGATGGTGATGCGGTCCGTGTCACCACGGACCACCGTTCCAAACCATATGCTGGCGTCTTCGCCCAATTCAACCTGGCCCATCACCTGGGCACTGTCGGCCACCCAGGCCGAAGGGGAAATCACCGGCGCCACGCCGTCCAGTTCGTAAATTGCCATGGGGGACTGTCTCCGTTGGTTTTAGTGCGAAACCTAAAATTGTAAATATGGAGCTTCGCCACCGTGCATTGGAGGTCTTGCGCCTCACCGACCCTGAAGAAAAAGCGCTTGCTGTGCTTGACCTGCATGCGCAGCAAGCTCACTATTCCATAGCAACCGATATCCAGCTGCCGTCCGTGGACCCGGCCAGCCTGCCGGGCCGCCCCGAACGCCCGCTGCTGCGCCACCACACCGAAGTAGCGCGCCGCTCCCCGGCCACGCCCGAAGGCCGGGCCATCTTGATTCACGCCATCGCCCATATCGAATTCAACGCCATCAACCTGGCGCTGGATGCCATGTGGCGTTTTGCCGGCATGCCGCCCGACTACTATCGCGACTGGCTGCGCGTGGCCGCCGAGGAAGGCAAACACTTTCTGCTGCTGCGCGACCACCTGCGCCAGCACCACGGACAGGACTACGGCGACCACCCTGCCCACCAGGGCATGTGGACCATGTGCGAGAAGACCTCGGACAACGTCACCGCCCGCATGGCCCTGGTGCCCCGCACGCTGGAAGCGCGCGGGCTGGATGCCACCCCGCAGATCCAGAACAAGCTGCGCAATACCCACGCCCCCGATGCCCTGGCGGCAGTGGCCATTCTGGACATCATCCTGCACGAAGAAGTGGGTCATGTCGCCATCGGCAACCACTGGTACCGCTGGTTGTGCGACAAACAGGGGCTGGATCCCGAATCGCTGTATCACGAACTCACGGTACGCTACGAAGCCCCGCGCATGCGGCCGCCGTTCAACACCAGCGCCCGCAAGCAGGCCGGCTTCACCGAAACCGAGCTGCTGTGGCTCCAGCAAATTGCTTGACCATGGACATCGACAAGCGCCGCCTGTGTGCGGCATGATCGCAGCCGCCTGCTGCACCGACTACTGCCCCGCCACCCTTCACGCCCCATGTCACTGTCCACTTTGACTTCTGCCCCCCCTCCCACTGCGCAAGCGGCGCTTCCTGGCGCCATGATTGCGCGGCAGGCCATCGTGGACCAGCAGGGCGAAGTCGTGGGCTACGAGCTGTTCTGCCGCTCCCGTGCACCCGCCAGTCTGGGCGTGGCCAACGATGTCAGCCTGATCTTTGCGGCCATGTCCCATGCCAGCGGTGACGATCCGGCCGTCACCAAACCCATTTTCGTGAAGTGCTCGCACGAAAGCATGGCCAGCGGCCAGCTGGAACTGGTCAGCTCCGACAAGGTGGTGCTGGAGGTGGAGATGCTGGGCCATGTGGCCAGCAGCGAGGTGCTGGCCCGCCTGCCCATTCTGCAAGCGCTGCGCAACCGGGGCTTTCAGCTGGCGTTTGGCCACAAGGTGCTGGAATCGGCCTACGCCGCCTGGCTGCCGCTGGCCGACTACATCAAGCTGGACCTGGGCGTGCTGCGCCCAGAACAGCTCGCCGTGCTGGTGGGCTATGCCCAGCGCCACACCAAGGCCCAGATCATTGCCGAGAAAGTGGAAAGCGCCCAGCACTACCACCTGCTGCAGGACATGGGCATCCGCCTGTTCCAGGGCTACTGGTTTGCCCGCCCTGCGCTGGTGGAAGCCCGCCTGCTGGCCCCGGCCCAGGCCAGCATCATCCAGCTGATCAACCTGCTGCGCCAGCAGGCGCATCCGGAAGCCATCGAGGCCGTGCTGAAGAAAGATGCCGGCCTGGCCTTCAATCTGATGCGACTGATCAACTCGGCCGGCCTGGGCATGGCACGGGAAATCACCTCCTTCCGCCAGGCCGTCCTGATCCTGGGACTGAAGAAAATGTTCCGCTGGGCCGCGCTGCTGCTGACGGCCTCCAAGTTCGGCAACCTGCCCTCATCGGTGGGCCAGACCGCCGTGGTGCGTGGGCGCCTGATGGAGCTGCTGGCCCTGGAACTGCTGGGCGAGGACGAGGCCGACCAGGCCTTTGTGGTGGGCGTGTTCTCGCTGCTGGACGTGATGCTGAACATTCCCATGCAGGCCACGCTCAACCTGGTGAATGTGCCCGATGCCGTGGGAGCGGCCCTGCTGCGCAACGAAGGCGTTCTGGGCGAGTTGCTGGAGCTGACGCGTGCCTGCGAGGATTGCAGCCCGCTGCTGCACGACCGCTCTGCCACCCTGTCGCGGCTGAGCGATCCACAGATCAATCTGGCGCACCTGCAGGCGCTGGCATGGACGGACAATCTGTCCACGACCTGAATCCGGCGCTTCCCGTGGGCGGTTTAAGGCCCGCCCTGCATCCGCCGCCATGAACGGGGGGCCTGCAGCGACCGGCCCCCTTCACCGGCGCAGCGCCCTGCCCCCCGCCGGAGCAGCCGCCCGGAAAGCCGCGCATGCACGTGGTGAATGCAGCACACGGCCATGAAAAAAGCACTGCCAGGCAGTGCTTTTCGGGGAGAAATGAACAACCGTTTCGCTTACTGCAGCGTGATGCTGGCGGCCTTGATGATCTTGGCGTTCTCCACCGATTCCGCAGCGATCTGCTTGGCAAAAGCCGCGGCCGTGCCACCGGTGGGCACGTTGTCGCTGGCCTTCAGGCGCTGCTGGATATCGGGCTCGGCCAGTGCCTTGTTGATTTCGGCGTTCAGACGGTCCAGCACGGCCTTGGGGGTGCCGGCCGGGGCGAAGATGCCGAACAGCGAGGTGCTGTTGGCTGCGGGATAACCCAATTCGGCCAGGGTGGGCACCTTGGGCAGCGAATCCAGGCGCTTGGGCGCGCCCACGGCCAGCGGCGTCAGGCTGCCGCTCTTGATGTGGGGCATCACCGTGGGGCTGGCATTGGTGGACAGGATCTCGTACTGACCGCCCAGGCCGTCATTCATCTGCTGGCCGCCGCCCTTGTAGGGCACGTGGGTGATGTCCACCTTGGCCTGGTGGCGCACCTGCTCCAGCACGATATGGCCCAGCGATGCCAAGCCGGCCGTGGCCCAGCGCACCACACCCGGGTCCTTGCGCGACTGTTCCATCAGTGCGGCAAAGTTGGCCGCCTTGTTGGCCTTGGTACCCAGAATCAGAATGGGCGAGTACATGACGCTGGCCACCGGGGCGATGTCCTTGAGCGGATCGAAGGCCATCTTGCCCAGGTGGGGGCTCAGCGCCAGCGGGCTGATGGACGAAAAGCCCAGGGTGTAACCGTCGGCCGGCGACTTGGCCACCTGGTCCAGACCGATCGCACCGCCAGCACCGGCCTTGTTCTCGATCACCACGGTCTGGCCCAGCTGGGCCGACAGCTTGTCGCCCAGTGCGCGCGCCACGTTGTCGCTCACGCCGCCAGCGGGGTAGGACACCACCATGCGGATGGGCTTGGTCGGCCAGGCTTCAGCCGCTACAGACAAGGCAGGCACAGTGGCGGCGAGCACAGCCGCAGCCAGCAGACCACGGCGCAGGGAATCAGTCATGGAAACTCCGGATTGCATAAACCTTGCAATTTTCTTTCAAACTGTAAAACCGCTTATGCGGGTTTAGTAATTCTTCAAGCCACGGCAGGCGGCACCGGCTGGCACCGTCCTGGCGCTCACCCCCGCGGGTGGTGGGTGGCATGCAGCTGGCGCAGGCGCTCGCGCGCCACATGGGTGTAGATGGTGGTGGTGGAAATGTCCGCATGTCCCAGCAGCATCTGCACCACGCGCAGGTCTGCGCCGTGGTTGAGCAAATGGGTGGCAAAGGCATGGCGCAGCGTGTGCGGCGACAGCGGCGCCGTGATGCCGGCGATGGCCGCATATTTTTTCACCAGCGTCCAGAACATCACCCGCGTCATGCCGCTGCCGCGCCGGGTGACAAACACCGCATCGCTATGCTGACCGGCCAGCAGCTCGGCGCGCCCCTGCGCCAGGTACTGCTCCAGCCAATGCTGGGCCTCCTGGCCAAACGGCACCAGCCGTTCCTTGCTGCCCTTGCCCATCACCCGCAGTACCCCGGCCCGCAGGTCGACCTGGAACAGCGGCAGACCCACCAGCTCGCTCACCCGCAGGCCGCTGGCATACAGCAGCTCCAGCATGGCACGGTCGCGCAAGCCCAGCGGGTTGCCCAGGTCCGGGGCCTGCAGCAGACGCTCCACCTGCTCGGCCGTCAGGGTGTGCGGCACACGCTGCGGCTGCTTGGCCGGCTGCAGACGCACCACCGGATCCTGGTGGATGCGCGCTTCGCGCAGCGCCCACTGGAAATAGCGGCGCAGCACGCTCAGGCAGCGGTTGGCCGACGTGGCCTTGCTGCGCAGATCCAGACGGTGTGCCAGATAGGCCTGCAGGTGTTCCTCGGCGGAAGCATCCAGGGACACCCCCGGAAAAGCCTGCTGCAGCCAGCGCAGGTACTGCGTCAAATCCCGGCGGTACGCCTGCAGGCTGTTGTCTGCCAGGCCGTCTTCCAGCCACAGCGCTTCGACAAAGGCATCCACCGCGGCCTGGCTGGCGGCATCCAGGCCGTCGCCCCCCGCATTGCCGGTGTCTGCTTGCGCTGTCTTCGGTTCCGTCATCGACTGTTCACTCCTGAGGCGCCATTGTGCAGCCGCCCCGGCAGCACTCAGGCCACGGCGCCGGTGGATTGCAGCTGCGCAATATCGTCCGCCCCGTACCCCAGGCCCTGCAGCAGCACCGCCGTGTGCTCGCCCACGGCGGGCGGGCTGCAGCGCACCGGCAGGCGCTGGCCGTCCATGCGCAGCGGCAGCAGCGTGGTGCGCACCGTCTGTCCGGCGCGCTCGCCATCGGTCAGCACCACATCCGCCAGGCAGCCCGTGGCATTCAGGTGGGGGTCATCGAACAGCTGTTCCGGCCGGGAGATCGGCGCGAACGGCAGCTGATGCTGCTCGAAGATGGCCGCCAGCGCGGCCGCCGTATGCTGGGCCAGCCGCTCGCGCAGCACCGGCATCATCGTGGAGCGGGCACGCACACGGTCATTGTTGGTCTGCAGCTGCGGATCGTTCTTCAGATCGTCATAACCCATGGCATCGCAGAAGGTGCGCCACTGGGCATCGCTGACGGCAGCCAGAAAGATCTGCTCCCCATCCTGGGCGGTGAACACGTCGTACATGGCCCAGGACGAAATGCGGTCCGGCATGGGAGCCGCCGCCTGTCCCGTCACGGCGTACTGCATCATGTGCTGACCGACCAGGAAGACATTGTTCTCGAACAGGGCGGAGTCGATCTCCTGGCCCTTGCCCGTCTGGGCGCGCTGCATCAGCGCTGCCATGGCACCAATGGCGCCAAACATGCCGCCCATGATGTCGTTCACGCTGGTGCCGGCACGCAGCGGGTCGCCCGGGCGGCCTGTCATATAGGCCAGACCGCCCATCATCTGCACCACCTCGTCCAGCGCCGTACGGTGCTCGTAGGGCCCCGGCAGAAAGCCGGTGTGGTTCACATAGATCAGTCCCGGATTCAGCTGGCTCAGCGTGGCGTAGTCCAGCCCGTATTTCTTCATCACCCCGGGCTTGAAGTTCTGCAGCACCACATCGGCCGATGCCGCCAGCCGGATGGCGGCCTGCAGGCCTTCGGCGCTGCGCAGGTCAATGGCGATGCTCTTCTTGTTGCGGTTGAACATGGGGAAAAAGCCCGCGCCTGCCCCCAGCAGATGGCGCGTGCGGTCGCCTTCCACCGGCTCCACCTTGATCACCTCCGCCCCCAGGTCGGCCAGCACCATGCCGCACGACGGCCCCATCACCATGTGGGAAAACTCCACCACGCGCAGGCCTTGCAGAGGCAGAGGCCGGTCGGCAGCCGCCGCAGCGGTGTCCAGGGGAATATCGGAAGAAGAAGCCATGAGGTACCAAGAAAAAGCCACAAGACGGGGCGCCGCCGACCGGAGGCAGGGCCTGCGCGCCTGCGGCCCACCCCCCCATGCCCACGGACTCTGGGAGCACGCCCACAACCAGTGGCCCATTGTAGAAAGCGCCTGCAGCTGCCGGCCCCGGCATTTGGGAAGCCGCCGCATCCCCAAACGCGCGCGCCCTGCAAGGGCACTGGAGCGCATCCACGTGTCCGACAAACACCCGACGTCTCCAACGGACGTGGTCCGGTTGCAACACTTGCGCCGTTTTTGAGCCATTTCTGACCCGTTTGCCTGATTGCTCTACGTATAGAGCTACCAAACTTGTAGCAGAATGCGATCCACGCTATATTCATTCCGACTTGGTACGGGGGATCCGCTGCCCCAGTCCTCCATCAACGACATGCGCAAGGAGAAGCGTCTATGAGCTCCAAGGAAAACGCCGCCATCAACCAGCTGTTCGAAAAGCTGGAATGCCGTTATGCACTCCGCGTCCTGTGGGCTTTGCGCGACGGACACCCACAGACCTTCCGCTTGCTGCAGGACAGCGTGGGGGGCATCACCCCCAACACGCTGAACACCCGTATCAAGGAACTGCGCGAATGTGGCCTGCTGGAGCACGGCAGCGACGGTTACACCGTCACCACCCAGGGCCATGACCTGCTCAAGCGCCTCAGCGATGTGCAGGCTTTTGCCACACGCTGGGCAGCCGCGCGCGCCAAGAAGTAAGCTGTCGCACCTTTCGCATCTGGCGCACCGAAGGTGCGTACAGGTATGCATCAGGCCCGGGGCATGCCCTGCAGGCCTGATTTCTTTATTGACGATCTCCAAGGACACCCCATGGCCCTGACCACCACCGCCTCTGGCCTGCAGTATGAAGACACCGTTGTGGGCGAAGGCGCCGAAGCCATCAGCGGCGCTGACGTCAAAGTGCACTACACCGGCTGGCTTTACAACAATGGCGAACAAGGCGCCAAGTTCGACTCCAGCAAGGACCGCCGCGAGCCGTTCGAGTTCTCCCTGGACGAAGGCATGGTCATCCGCGGCTGGGATGAAGGCGTGCAAGGCATGAAGGTGGGCGGCAAGCGCACCCTGATCATCCCCGCAGAACTCGGCTACGGCGAGCGCGGCGCCGGCGGTGTGATTCCTCCCAATGCCACCCTGAAGTTCGACGTGGAGCTGCTGTCCACCAAGGCCGCACCGGTGCTCCAGATCGAAGACACGGTTGTGGGTGACGGTGCCGAAGCCACACGCGGCAAGCGCGTGACGGTGCACTACACCGGCTGGCTCTACAACAATGGCGAACAAGGCGCCAAGTTCGACTCCAGCCTGGACCGCAACGACCCCTTCGTCTTCCAGCTGGGTGCCGGCATGGTCATCAAGGGCTGGGACAAGGGCGTGCAAGGCATGAAGGTGGGCGGCAAGCGCACCCTGATCATCCCCTCGGAAATGGGCTATGGCGCCCGTGGCGCGGGTGGCGTGATCCCTCCCCATGCCACGCTGCGCTTCGAAGTGGAACTGCTGGCGGTCTGACCCCGCCCGGCCCGGATCGCACCAGGCGGTCCAGACAAGAAAAGGCGCCCTCAGGCGCCTTTTTTGCATCCTGGCGCCCAAGCTACCACGATGCACGCGAAGGCGGCACAGTCTTCTCCTGCACATCGCCAAACAACACCAGCTCCAGCACTGCGGCCCGTGCGGACCCCACGGCATCACGGATCCGCGGCACCAGCGACGCCAGCTGCTGGTAGTCGGTGGCGGACTCAATGGCCAGCAGCAGACGCAAGCCCCGCAGTCCCAGCCCCGTGGTCAGCTGCCGCGCCCAGCGGTAGCCTTCCACATACCGCGCATGCTCCAGCGCCAGGCTGGCCGTGCGCTCATCCATGGCGGGGGCCGCCGTTTCCTGCTGCGTCCCGGCCCGCAGCCACCCCAGTTCCAGCAAGGTACGCACATCCTCGGACGTCGCCCCCAGACCAGCCGTGGCGCCCAATACCTGGCCCATGCTGCGCTGCCCGTCACACAGCATGAAGACGGTGTGCATGCTGGGCGTGAACAACGCATCCTGTACGGCCAGGGCCTGCCGGCCGCTTGAAGTGGGAACCAAGATCATGCTGCCCTCCTGGGATGGTGCTCATGAAACCAAGCACTTGCGGCATCCGCCACGGGATGCGCAGTGACTGGCATGCAGCTTCCCACGCCCGCCCCCCTTTCGCAAAGGGACAATGCAGCAGGTGTTGCGGCACATCAAATCCCGCGTGCCGGCAGTTCCGACCACCGGCCCACCCGCGCCGTCTCACAAGGGTCCGTAGGGGCGCGGTACGGGTGCGCGGGTACGCGTCAGCCAACTCACACCCCATGCCAGCAGCAGCCCGGCCGGCACGCCGAACACCCCGGCCGAGACGGGCTGGATGCCGAACCACAGCCCATCGGCCAGCAGCACATGGGGCAGCCACGCCTTCACCAGCGACGCGTGCGAAAGCATGTAGTACAGCGCCACCACCAGCCCGCCCAGCATGCCTGCCAAGGCGCCCTGGCGGGTGGTGCCGCGCCAGAAAATGCCCAGCACCATCACCGGCACAAAGGCCGAGGCGGCCAGCGAGAACGAGGCCGTCACCATGGGCAGGATGTCCGAAGAACGCCGGCCAGCCACAAACGCCGCCGCCAGCGCTACCGCCAGCAGCGCGAACTTGGACAGGATCACCCGCTGCTCCGGCACCATGCGCCGCGGCCGGGCATGGAAATACAGGTCCCGCACCAGCGCATTGCTGATGGCCAGCAGCAAGCCGTCGGCCGTGGACAGCGCCGCCGCCAGCCCCCCGGCGGCCACCAGCCCCGACACAACAAACGGCAGTCCCGCAATCTCCGGCGTGGCCAGCATGATCAGATCCGCACCCAGACGGATTTCGCCAAACTGCACGCGGCCATCGCCATTCATGTCTTCCACCGACAGCAGCGATGCGTCCACCCGCGCCCATTGCCCCATCCAGGCCGGCAATTCATCGAACCGCACGCCCACCAGGTTGTTCATCACCTCGTACTTCACCAGCGCCGCCAGCGCCGGCGCAGTCAGGTACAGCAGACCGATAAAAAACAGGGTCCACGCCACCGAGGTGCGTGCTCCCGACACCGACGGCGCCGTGTAGTAGCGGGTCAGCAGATGCGGCAGGCCGGCCGTACCCACCATCAGACAGAACATCAGGGCCAGAAAGTTGATGCGTGCATCCTGGTATTCCGCCTGCTGCGCCGGCGTGCCGTCCGGGTCGCCGGTAAACGGCTGGCTGTGCCGCGGCAGGCCGCCCAGCGGCTTGGCGCGTTCCAGGTTCTCCGCCACCTCCCGCGTCCAGCGCTCCCGGGCCTGGTCCGCATCGCGCGGCAAGGCGGCGTACTCGCGGCTGGCCATCACGATGTCGCTCAACTCCCCGCGCTCGGCCCGCAGAATGCGCAGGCGTTCCGCCAGCTGCGCGCGCTCCAGATCCAGCGACTGGGGCAGCGCCGCCAGCTTGCGCTGCAGCAACTCGGCACGGCGCAGGTAGGCATCCTGCACCTCCTGCTCAGCCGACGATTCCAGCAACTGCTCTTCCAGCACCGCAATCTTGCCCAACTGTGCGCCGTAGGCGACGGCCGCCACCGGGTTGCCCAGCTGCTTGTAGGCCAGCCAGGACACCGGAATCAGGAACGCCAGCAAGATCACCACATACTGCGCCACCTGGGTCCAGGTGATGGCCCGCATGCCGCCCAGAAAGGAGCACAGCAGCACCCCGCCCAGGCCCAGCATGATGCCGATCTCGAACTGCACCCCCGTCAGCCGCGACGCAATCAGGCCCACACCATAGATCTGCGCCACCACATAGGTGAAGGAGCAGACCACAGTGGCCAGCGCCGCCAGAATGCGCGGCCAGCGCCCGCCAAAACGCACCTGGAAGAAGTCCGGCACCGTGTACAGCCGCATGGCGCGCAGATGGGGGGCAATCAGCATGGCCACCAGGCAAAAGCCGCCCGTCCAGCCCAGCAGATAGGCCAGGCCGCCGGGTTGCCCCGGGGTCCCGCCAAAGCCCTGCAGGTACAGCGCACCCGACAGGCTGATGAAGGAGGCGGCGCTCATCCAGTCGGCCGCAGCCGCCATGCCGTTGTACATGGGCGGAATGCGCCGCCCGGCCACGTAATAGTCTTCCGGGTTGCTGGTGCGGGCGTAGACGCCGATGCCCGCGTACACCATCACCGTGGTGAACAGGAAGATGGGGCCGATCCAGTGCCGTGCCAGGCCCTGCTCCTCGGCCCAGACCATGGTGCCCAGAAATGCCAGCACCCCCAGCACATACAGCGCCAGCATGCGGTGCAGGCGCCAAAGATAGCTGGAGGGAATGGTGGTGGAGGCGAAGTCGGAATTACTGGGGCCGGCCATGGCGTGCCGCCTGGGCGCGGCGGCGCGCAGCGTCATTGCGTTCAAACTGATCCATGGCGACACAGTAAACGAGCACCAGGACAATGAACATCAGGACTGCCCCTTGGGCGGCCATCCAATACCCCAGCGGCCAGCCTTCGGCCCAGGCCTGCAACTCGCGCGCGTAGAAGCAGGCCCCAAACGACACCACCACCCAGACCGCCAGCAACAATGCCTTGAGCCACAGGTGGTGGATATCGTGCAGGTCGGGGGCAAAAGTGCCCCCGCCGGCGACCGGTGCTTCATGCGGAAGATCGTCCCGATTCACAAAGCACCTGTGCTGTGCAAGCCTCAGCTTGCCAGACGTTGCCAGGTTGCCACCACGCTGTCAGGGTTCAGCGAGATGGAGGCAATGCCCTGGTCCGCCAGCCACTTGGCGAAGTCGGGGTGGTCCGAAGGGCCCTGGCCGCAGATGCCCACGTACTTGTTCTGTGCCAGGCAGGCCTGGATGGCGCGCTCCAGCATCTTCTTGACGGCGGGGTCGCGCTCGTCGAAGTCGGCAGCCAGCAGTTCCAGACCGGAATCGCGGTCCAGACCCAGGGTCAGCTGGGTCAGGTCGTTGGAGCCGATCGAGAAGCCATCGAAGTATTCCAGGAACTCGTCGGCCAGGATGGCGTTCGAGGGCACTTCACACATCATGATCAGCTGCAGGCCGTTCTCGCCGCGCTTCAGGCCGTTTTCCGCCAGCAGCTCGGTCACGCGCTTGGCCTGGCCCAGCGTGCGCACGAAGGGGATCATGACCTTGACATTGGTCAGGCCCATGTCTTCACGCACACGGCGCAGGGCTTCGCATTCCATGCGGAAGGCTTCGCCGAAATCGGCCGAGATGTAGCGCGCAGCACCGCGGAAGCCCAACATCGGGTTTTCTTCCTCGGGTTCGTAGCGGCTGCCACCGATCAGCTTGCGGTACTCGTTGGACTTGAAGTCCGACATGCGCACGATCACGGGCTTGGGGTAGAAAGCCGCAGCGATCGTGGCCACGCCTTCGGCCACCTTGTCCACATAGAAGGCACGGGGCGATGCATGGCCACGGGCCACGGATTCCACGGCCTTCTTCAGGTCGGAGTCCACCGCGGGGTAGTCCAGGATGGCCTTGGGGTGCACACCGATGTTGTTGTTGATGATGAATTCCAGGCGGGCCAGACCCACGCCTTCGTTGGGCAGCTGGGCAAAGTCGAAGGCCAGCTGGGGGTTGCCCACGTTCATCATGATCTTGGTCTTGATCTCGGGCATGGCGCCACGGGTGACTTCGGTCACTTCCGTCTCGATCAGGCCGTCATAGATCTTGCCGGTATCGCCTTCGGCGCAGGACACGGTCACCAGGGTGCCGTTCTTCAGCAGCTCGGTGGCGTCACCGCAGCCCACCACGGCAGGGATACCCAGTTCACGCGCAATGATGGCGGCGTGGCAGGTACGGCCACCGCGGTTGGTGACGATGGCGGCGGCCTTCTTCATCACCGGCTCCCAGTTGGGGTCGGTCATGTCGGTCACCAGCACGTCACCGGCCTGCACCTGGTCCATCTGCGAGATGTCGGACACCAGACGCACCGGGCCGGTACCGATCTTCTGACCGATGGCGCGGCCTTCGGCCAGCACCGTACCGGTACCCTTGAGCTTGTAGCGCAGCTCGGCCTGGCCCTTGGCCTGGCTCTTCACGGTCTCGGGACGGGCCTGCAGGATGTACAGCTTGCCGTCGGTACCGTCCTTGCCCCACTCGATGTCCATGGGACGGCCGTAGTGCTGCTCGATCACCAGCGCGTACTTGGCCAGTTCCTGCACGTCGGCGTCGGTCAGCGAGTAGCGGTTGCGCAGCTCGGTGGCCACATCGGTGGTCATGACCAGCTTGCCGGACGCGGCCTTCTCTTCAGCGGAAGAGAACACCATCTGGATCAGCTTGGAGCCCAGATTGCGGCGGATCAGCGCGTTCTTGCCGGCCTGGAGCATGGGCTTGTGCACGTAGAACTCGTCGGGGTTCACGGCGCCTTGCACCACGGTTTCGCCCAGGCCATAGCTGGAAGTGATGAACACCACTTCTTCAAAGCCGGATTCGGTGTCGATGGTGAACATCACACCGGCAGCGCCCAGGTCGGAGCGCACCATGCGTTGCACGCCGGCGGAAAGTGCCACCACGTCGTGGGCAAAGCCCTTGTGCACGCGGTAGGAGATGGCGCGGTCGTTGTACAGCGACGCGAACACTTCCTTCATCTTGTGCAGCACGTCTTCGATGCCCATCACGTTCAGGAAGGTTTCTTGCTGACCAGCAAACGATGCATCGGGCAGGTCTTCTGCCGTGGCAGAGGAACGCACAGCGAACGAAGCGGCTTCGTTGCCGCCTTGCAGCGTGATGAAAGCGGCGCGGATGGCGGCTTCCAGATCGGCCGGGAAGGGTTGGTTCTCGACCAGGGCGCGGATTTCGGCGCCCACGGCGGCCAGGGCGCGGACATCGTCCACATCCAGAGCGGCCAGCTTGGCGGAAATCTTGTCGGCCAGGCCTTCATAGGCCAGGAAGTTGCGGAAGGCGTGGGCCGTGGTGGCGAAGCCGGTAGGCACGCGCACGCCCTGGGGCAGCTGGGAAATCATCTCGCCCAGCGAGGCGTTCTTGCCGCCGACGACTTCAACGTCGCTCATGCGCAGGTTTTCGAACGGAACGACCAGCGCGGTCGCCTCAAAACGTTCAGACATGGGAAGCTCCAAAGTTAAAAAACCGGCTCAGCCCAGGCCCTGCTTTTCAGGCCTGCAGCCATCCCCCCACATCTGGCAGAACACACTTGGGTGTTCTGGATGTTGGCGTTCTGCTTGTGTGGGGATGAAATTGGGAATAATGGGCGCCATTGTAGGCCTGCCGCGCAAAGTCCATGGCAATGGCGGGCTGTTCATTTTTTGACCACTGTTAGCTGCCCATGCATACGCGCACCATTTTTGTCGTCTCGGACGGCACCGGCATCACGGCCGAAACCTTTGGCTCGGCCTTGATGACGCAGTTCAACGTCAAGCCGCGCCTGGTGCGCATTCCGTTTGTGGATACGGCAGACAAGGCCCACCAGGCCGTCCGTCAGATCAACCACACCGCCGAGATCGAGGGCAAGAAGCCCATCGTCTTCACCACCGTGGTCCACCCCGAGGTGCAGCAGGTGATCCAGAGCAGCTGCAAGGGCATGCTGCTGGACATGTTCGGCACCTTTGTCCAGCCGCTGGAAGACGAACTGGGCGAGAAGTCCATGCACCGCGTGGGCCGCTTCTCGGACGTGAGCCACAGCAAGGAATACTTTGACCGCATGGAGGCCATTAACTACACGCTGGCCCACGATGACGGCCAGAGCAACCGCGATCTGGCCGGCGCCGATGTGATCCTGGTGGGCGTGAGCCGCTCCGGCAAGACCCCGACCAGCCTCTATCTGGCCATGCAGTTCGGTCTGAAAGTGGGCAACTACCCGCTGATCCCCGAAGACTTCGACCGCCGCCAGCTGCCCCCGGCACTGGAACCCCAGCGCAAGAAACTGTTCGGCCTGACCATTGATCCGGGCCGTCTGTCGTCTATCCGCAACGAACGCCGTCCGGACTCCAAGTACGCCAGCCTCGAAAACTGCCGCCATGAAGTGGCCGAAGCCGAAGCCATGATGCGCCGCAGCGGCATCAAGTGGCTGTCCACCACCACCAAGTCGATCGAGGAGATCGCCACCACCATCCTGCAGGAAGTGCTGCCCGAGCGCCTGGGCCACTACTGATCTACTGATCCGGCGCCGGCGGCAACTGCAGCTGGGGAAGCACCGGCAGGGCTTCAAGCAGATAGTCCACCAGCGCCCGGACCTTGGCCGGCACATACTGCCGGTCGCGAAAGCAGGCGAAAAAGTCCAGCGGCTCCTCCTCGAACTGCAGGCCAGGGTCCCCGACCCGGGTTTCGGGCATGGGAAGATGCACCAGCCGGCCCTGGCGCACCTGCTCATGCACCAGAAAGAAGCCGGCCCAGGTGATGCCGGCGCCGGCCTCCGCCATCGCCACCAGCACATCGATGTCATTGGCGATGGCCGCAATATGCAGCGGCGGATCGGCGCGCTGGCCGCCACTGCTGAAAGGCCAGCGCATCAGCCGCCCATCCACCTCCCGCCGGTACAGCAGGCAGCGGTGCTGCAGCAAATCCTCCGCCGTGCGCGGCACGCCGTGGGCCTGCAGATAGGCCGGTGCGGCATACAGCCTGCGTGGCACCGCCACCAGATGCCGCACCGCCATGCCCGGCTCCAGCACATCGCGGTAGCGCAAGCTGACGTCCACATCCTCTTTGAGCACATCCACCTGCCGGTCCACATTCAGCAGCTCCAGCGCCAGCTTGGGATGGCGCGCGGCAAAGGCCGGCAGCAGCGGTGCCAGTACATGGCGGCCAAAGGCGGCCATGCAGGCAATGCGCAGCCGGCCCTGCAACTCGCCGTGCAGCAGCGACAGATCGGACTGGGCTTTTTCCAGCTCGCCCAGCACCGGCGCCACACGCGCCAGGTAGCGCTCTCCCGCTTCGGTCAACGCAATCTGCCGGGTCGTGCGGGTCAACAGCCGCACGCCCAGCTCGCGCTCCAGCCGCGCAATGTTCTGACTGGCTGCGGCCGGCGTCATGCCCAGCTGGCGGGCAGCCGAGGCGATGGAGCCCCCTTCCAGCGCTTTGACGAAGGTTTCGATGGCGCGCAGATTCGGCATGTTTGGTAAGCGATGGTTTTTTGGATTCGTAAATTTATCTTATGAGTCTAGCAAGCTGGCCGCATCTACCGTTGCCTGCCGGCGCTGCGTACAGTCCCCCTTCGCCCATGGCCCCCATGGTTGTGGCCCCTCCCCTTACCGATTGCATTTCCGACTTTGATGACCCCTCCAACCTCGCCCCCCGCCGCACGCGCCCGCCGCAAGCTCCCCCGCCCCTACGCCCCTGTGGTGTTTGCCTTTTACATGTCGGCCATCATGGCCATGCTGATGTGCGCGGCCATCGTCGGCATCAACAGCGGCCTGAGCGATGGCTATGTGCAGCGCGTGCTCGGCGCCTATGTGTTTGCCATGCCCATCGCCTTTGGCTGCGTGCTGCTGGTGCGCCCGCTGGTGGTCCGCCTGGTGGCAGCCACCGTCGATCTGTAAACCGCTGCGGGCGTCAGCGCTGCATGTGTTCTGCCGTTGGTATCCACCCACGCCCCTGGGCCGGCCCAGGGAGACAGTTTGGCCTCAACACCCCGATCTTCGGCGGGCCAGACCCCTGGTCACCAGGCCGGGGCCGGAAGACGCCCGGGACCGCACGCCCTGGCTCCCCTGCTGGCATTCCCGCCTGCTTCCAGCGCTACCCAAGCGCAGCCGCAAGGCTTGGGCGGCCTTTTCGCGGTCCATTCCCTCACACCGCGCCTGATGCCACCGGCGCATCCATCCCTGGCAACTGCGCGCAGTGCGCACCGGCGATGAACTGGGGCGTACCGTCGCGCGCAGTCTGCATCTCACCGTGAATGCGCCATACGCGGGCGATGGTCGGCAAGGTCAGCACGGCATGCACCGGCCCCAGCAGCGCCGCCTCGCCCTGACCGGGCAGCAGCAGCACCTCGTCGGCATAGCGCAGCGCCAGGTTCAGGTCGTGCAGCACCACGATCACGCCCAGGCCATCGCAGCTGGAGCGCTCGCGCACCAGGGCCATGGCATGGTGCTGGTGCTGCAGGTCCAGCGCGGCCGTGGGTTCATCCAGCAGCAGCCAGCGGCTGCCGGACTGCGCCTGCCCCTCCGGCGGGATCTGCGCCAGCGCCCGCGCCAGCTGCACCCGGGCACGCTCCCCGCCCGACAGCGAGGCCAGCGCGCGCTGCGCCAGGCCCGCCACGCCGGTGGCCTGCATGCAGTGCTGCACGATGGCCGCCTCGTCCGGCGCGGGGTGCTGGCGGTGGGGGTAACGCCCCATTTCCACCACCTCCTGCACGGTGAAGGCAAACGCCAGCTGCGTGTCCTGGTGCATCACTGCCATGCGCCGCGCGCGCTGGGCAGCGGGTAGCTGGGCCAGCGACGCACCATCCCACAACACCTGCCCCTGGCGCGGCGACTGCGTACCGCACAGCGCCGCCAGCAAGGTGGACTTGCCCGCGCCGTTCGGCCCCAGGATGGCCGTCACCCGGCTGGGCCGCAGCTGCGCGTCCACCCGGGCCAGCAGCGGGCCCTGGCGGTATGCGGTCAGCCGAATGTCCTGGCAGTGCAGGCTGCCGTCGTCCATGCCCTGCACCGGGCCGTGTTCCCCGGTCGTCACCACTGTCACAGCCCGCTCCTGAATTGCCGCAGCATCCACAAAAACAGCGGCACGCCGATGAATGCCGTCAGCACGCCCAGCGGCATCTCCGCCGGCTGCACCACGGTACGTGCCAGCGCATCCGCCCCCACCACCAGCGCAGCGCCCAGCAAGGCCGAGCACGGCAGCACCACCCGGTGGTCCGGCCCGGCAATCAGGCGCACACCGTGCGGCGCCACCAGACCGATGAAGCCGATGATGCCGGTGGCCGATGTCACGGCCCCCACGGCCAGCGCGGTGACCACCACGATCCAGCGCTTGCAGCGCTCCACCGGCACACCCAGCAACTGGGCCTGCGCCTCGCCCAGGGCCAGTGCATTCAGCGGCCGCGCCAGCCGCAACGCGGCGGCGTTGCACACCAGCACCACGCTGCCCACCAGAACGACCGTGGACCAGCGCGACTGGCCCAGGCTGCCCATCAGCCACAGCTGCAGATTGCGCAGCTGTTCGTCGCTGGACACATAGCTCAGATAGCCCAGCCCGGCCCCCGCCAGCGCATTGACGGCAATGCCGGCCAGCAGCATCAGTCCCACGCGCGTACCACCCTGGGTCTGGGCCAGCAGGTAGATCAGCACCGTCACGCCCATGCCGCCGCCAAACGCGGCCAGCGCCAGCGCCCAGCTGCCCAGGCCGACCTGCAGGCCCGGCAGCCAGGCCTGACCCAGCACAATGGTGAAAGCCGCCGCCAGGGCGGCACCGCTGCTCACGCCAATCAGACCCGGGTCCGCCAGCGGATTGCGAAACAAGCCCTGCATCAGGGCGCCCGCCAGACCCAGACCGGCCCCGGCCACCACGCCCAGCAGCAAGCGCGGCAGGCGGATGTGCAGAAACACCAGCTCCTGCGCCCCAGCCCCTTGCTGGCCCCCTTGCCCGGTCACCCCCTGGCCCAGCACCTGCAGCAGCTGCGTCGGCGCAATCGCGTAGGCCCCTTGGGCGCTGGCCCACAGCAGCACCAGCAGGGCCAGCAGCGCCATGGTGCCCAGGGCCGTCGCCGGCGCCAGCCGCCCGTTGGACAGCCGCCAGGGCCGGCGCCAGGCACTGGCACGGCGCGGCGCCGGCACGGCACTCATCTGCACCGCCATTTACACCACCCGCTGCATCTGTTCATGCAACTGGCGCACTGCCGACGGCAGACGCGGGCCAAAGCCCAGCAGGTGGTTGGCCTCCATGGCCACCAGGGCGCGCCGGCCATAGGCCGGCGTCAGTGCCAGTTCGGGACGCTTCCAGAAAGCGTCGATCCCGCCCATGGCCTCCAGACCCTGCGTGGTGGTCACGATCAGCTGGGGCGCGACGGCCGCCATGGCCTCGGCCGTCAGCGCACGGTAGCCTTTGAATGCCTGCACCGCATTCGAAGCGCCCGCCATGGTCAGCAGCGCATGGGCTGCCGTGCCGCTGCCCGCCACCTGGGGCGTGCCGCTGTGCGCCAGGATGAACAGCGCACGCGGCTTGCTGCGGGCGCGGGCCACGTCGGCCTGCACCGCCTGCCACTGCTGCTGCAGCTGCTGGGCCAGGGCTTCGGCCTCGGCCTGCTTGCCGGTGGCGCGGCCCGCCATGCGCAGCTTGGCCATGACTTCGGCCCAGTCGTGCGTGGCCTGCACGGTCTCCACCTGCACGCCGGCGGCGCGCAGCTGGTCCAGCACGATGGCCGGGCCGGCTTCCCCCGCACCGATCACGGCATCGGGTCGCAGCGACAGCACACCTTCGGCCGACAACTGGCGCAGATAGCCCACCTTGGGCGTGCGCGTGGCGGCGTCCGGGTAGAGGCTGGTGGTGTCGGTGGCCACCAGCATGTTTTCGGCGCCCAGGGCGTACACCGCCTCGGTGACGGCGCCCCCCAGGCTGATGATGCGCCGCGACGCACCGGCAGCCGCAGCCGCTTTGGGCGTAGCAGGCTGGGCCCAGCTGGCAGCCCCGGTCCAGCCCATGGCGGCGACCGCCGCCAGCCGCTGCAGCGCGGCTCTGCGTGCACACCCCTTCATCACAGGCGCTCCAGGGTTTCGGCCAGGTCGCGCCAGGCGGTCAGCTCGGGCTGTCCTGGCTTGCGCACCCCGAAGAACATGGCCACCACCTCGCCGGTGTCGTCGAACACTTCCACCGACGTCACCACGCCGTCGCTCGTGGGCTTGCGCACCAGCCAGGCACTGACCACGCGGTCGGTGCGCACATGCAGATTGAAGCCGGCATCCAGCACATTGATCCACTGGGCCGCGCCGGGTGTGGCCAGGGGCTTGATGTTGTTCACCGGACCGGAGTGGATCTGGATGCAGCCTTTGCTGCCCGCAAACACCATGATGGGCGTGGACGCAGCGGCCGCGCGCTGCAGCAGCTCGGTCACCACGCCGGTGGCCAGGGGCTCGCAGAACTCACCTTGCGTCAGGCGAAAGCTCTGCTGGCGTTCGCTGCCGAATTTCTTGAGCATGCCGAAGAACTCGTGCGTGTCCTGCATGGCGGCCCAGGCCGTGCGCAGGCCGGCCACGTCGATGCTGCTGTCGGGCGCCACCGCCGGCTGCGCGGCGCGCGGCTGGAAGGTGTGCTGCGCACCGGCGTCGGCAAAGCGTGCCACCAGGGCATTCCAGGCATCCAGGTCGCTGGCGGGGCGTGCATAGACCTTGTGCACCGCCACGCCCGTGCTGTCGAAAAACTGCAGGCTGTGGGCCAGCACACCGCCGCGCCCGGGTTCGGTGACCGCATAGCCGGCATGCCAGTGCATGAAGAACAGGCGCAGGTCGATGTCGGGGTTGACGCACAGGCCGATGGGGCCTTCCTGCGTCAGATTGCGGTAGATGCCGTCCTTTTCATGCACCACGGTTTCGTTGCGCGTCAGCGCCATCACTGGGCCGCAGGCTTCCAGCGCCTGCAGGATGGCCAGCCATTGGCCGCCGACCAGCGGCGTGGATTGCAGCGACCGGTCATGGGTACCGGTGTGGGCCTGTACCACCGCGCCTTCGCTCAGGCCCAGGGCCTCGGCAGCGTCCTTGGCACGCAGGCCGGCAGCGCGCTGGGTCGCAAAGCCTTCGCGCACCGTGGCGGGGTTGGTCGGGGAAGAAGTATTCAGGTGTTCCATCGTGGCGTTATTCATTGCAAAGTCTCCAAAGGGGCGTGCCACAGCACGTCCGGGGTCTGGGTGGGGCTGGCGGCAGCGGGCATGTGCATGGCGGCAGCCGCCGCCGCATCGGCCTGGCTGCGCAGATCGCTGCGCATTTCGTTGAGGTGGGCTTCGGCGTAATGGGCGGCCGCCGCCGTCCAGCGGGTGCGCAAGCGCAGCAGCAGCGCCTGCATGTCGCAGGACAGCTGTGGCCCCTGCATGCTGTGCACCAGGGCACTGAGCTGGTCGGCCACCTTGGCGGCAATGGGCCCTTTGTGCGCCGGGCAGCAGCCATGGGCGAAGCCGGTCATCAGGGCCAGCGTGGCGGCCAGCACCGCTTCCTGTTCGGAAAGCAGGTATTCCTCATCCTGGTTGGCGCTGGCGGTCTCGGGGTGCGAATGCGAGTGGGCGTTGTGCGACATGCTGGCTCCAGTGGTGCTTCGTCAAAAAAGCCTGGGCCAGTGCAGCAAGCACTGGCCCAGGCGGTTGTGGTTTTAGAAGTCGGCGACCAGCGAGACACGCACATTGCGGCCCGGCTGGCTGTAGGCGTCGATGGCGGCGCGCTCGGTGGCCGTGGTCACACCGCGCACATCCGACCAGTTCCAGTACTTGCGGTCCGTCAGGTTGAACAGGCCCAGGTTCAGGCGCAGGCCTTTGCGCAGTTCTACCTGCGTGGTCAGATCCAGCACGGTGAAGGACGGCGTCATGAACAGCGCGCTGCTGCTGGTGGACACATCGCTTTGCTTCTTCGCAGCGTGGTGCGTGGCCGCCAGCTCCCAGTTCCAGTGCGCAGCCTTCTGGCCTACGCCCAGCTTGACCTGCCAGGGCGAGATGCTTTCCAAACCCTGGCCATCGGCGCCCGTGCCCTTGGTGTAGCCGTAGCCACCGCGCAGGTTCCAGACACCGCCCCAGGACTGGCCCAGCTCCGCCCTGGCCTTGAGCTCGATCCCCTTGATCGTTGCCCGGGCCTGGTTGCGCGACTGCTGCAAGGTGACCACCGGGGAAGTGCCGACGGAGCCCGCATTGGCATAGCGCTCGATGAAATTGCGGTACTTGCCGTAGAAGGCCGCAGCCTCCCACTGGAAGGCGCCTTCGGCGTCGCGTATGCCCAGGTCGAAGTTGTTGCTGGTTTCGGCCTTCAGATTCGGGTTGGGCAGGATGTAATAGCCATAGAACGGGGTGATGTTGCCGAAGAAGTTGTTCAGCTCGCCTGCCGTGGGGGCACGAAAGCCCCGCGCATAGTTGGCGAACAGCTGCACGCCACCGCCCATGCGCACCTGACCGCCCAGCTGCGGCAGCCAGGCATCAAAGCGTTTGGACACGGCCGTGGCCCCCGAGGCGCCCATGCTGATGCTGCCGGCATCGGCATCCACGTCCACCGATTCGTAACGCAGGCCCGGCTTGAGGGTGAAGCGGCCCAGCTCGATGCTGTCCTGCACAAAAGCCCCCCAGCGCGTGGTGGTGGTGTCCGGCCCCTTGGGCACGGCCGTAGTCACGCCCCGGTCGGCGGACAGGCTCTGGGTTTCGTTGTCCAGGCGGTTCACATCCAGGCCGTAGTGCAGCGCATGGCGGCCCAGTTGCTTGCGCGCCTGCAGACCGGCCTGCAGCATGCGTTCGTCATAGCTGTGGTCGCGCACGCGCAGGCCCTGGGTGGTGGTATCCACATCCAGCTTCTGGGTGGAACTGCTGTCCTGCCAGGCGAGATAACCCGTCAACAGATCGGCTGCGGCCGCATTCAGGCGGAAATCGGACTTGAGCGAGACGCGGTTGCGCGTGCTCTCGTTGTCGTCGGTGTGGCTCTTGGTCGTGCCGTTGGCAAAATCATGCAGGTTGTTGACATGCGTGGTCTGGCTGCGGCGCTCGACCGTGAGCATATGGCTCTGGTCGGCATTGGGCTGGTAGAACAGCTTGGCCAGTACCGAGTTGCGGCGGATGTCCTCGGGATTGGCCCGGGTGCGCTTGAGGCCTGTGCCCCCCACGCGGCCCATGGTTTCGGTCTCGTCGCTCCAGTCGCCGTTGAGCGCAAACAGCCACTGCAGCTGGTCCGAGGCCTTGCCCGCCAGCACGGCGCCGGCGGTCAGCCCCTGGCTTTCGCTGCGCCAGCCCAGCAGCGCTCGGCCAGCCAGCGTCTTGCCGTCCAGCAGCAGGTCCGAGGGCGACAGCGTGCGCAGATTGACCGCACCGGCAATGCCACCGGCAGGCATGGACACGGGCGACACCCCTTTGTGCACTTCGATGGACGACAGCGTCAGCGGATCCACATAGTCGCGGCCAAAGCTGTGGCTGTTCATGAAGCTGTCTGCCTCGGGCTGGGGAATACCGTCCACCAGCATCTGCACGCGGTTGCCACCCAGGCCGCGAATCTCGAAGCCGGTATTGCCTTCTCGCCCTGTGGTGCCCGAAATGCCGGTCCCCCGCGCTGGCTGGCGCGGCACTTCCACGTTGACCATGTCACGGGTGGCATCGCGGATGTCCAGCACCTGCTGGCGCTCCATCTCCGCACGGTTCAGCAGCTCGGTGGCATACGGGGTCTGCGCCGGGTCCAGTGCATCGGCCTGCTGGGCCGGGGCGGCCACCGTGGTTTCGGGCAATGCCGCCGCGGGCGCATCGGCGGCCATGGCAGACCCTCCCCACACACAGGCCAACACGGCCGCTTGGGCCACCGGACGCATTCCTGCCCACAGCTGGGTCATAGCTTGTTCTCTCTTCCTGAAGTTCTGGTACTGCACCAAAGGGTTTGGGGCTGGCGAACCTGGGCCGAGAGTTCAGCAAAGCGAACGGCTTGGGGTGGCTGGCAATCCTTCAATTATATGAGAATAATTCTCATTAGCATGGCATACACCGGCAGGGTGTGTGTTTTCTGCACCAGTGGTCTGGTGGGGTGGATCGCAGTGCCCGGCAAGGACATGCCTGCGGCCAGACCCCGGCACGCATGGGGCTTGATGCCCATGCCACTGCAAGGGCAAAAGTGATGGGCGGCGGACGCTTGTGCGCTCGCAGCGCCCGGTCCAGGGATCTCAGGGTTGCGGCTGGCGCATCCATTGCGTGATGCGCTGCACCGCCATGCGCTCCATGCCGATAAAGCCATGCCAGTGCAAGGCATGGCACACGCCGCCCGTGGGGTGGGCGCCGCCATCGACCAATTGCAGCTGTTTGACCGGCGCCTGGGTGAAGCGCGCCAACACCCCCGGCATGGCGCTGGGCGTGCACAGGGGACAGGCATCCCTGGCATGCTGCACCAGCAGCACCGGCACATGGATGGCAGCCAGATCCAGGCTGGGCAGCGCGCCCGGCTCCGCCGGGGCCACGATGCTGGAAGTCAGCACCACACCGGCCAGCCCTGCATCCGGCATGCGGCTGGCAGCGGCCGCCACCGATGTCGTGCCCCGGCTGGTACCCACCAGCCACACCGGCAGGCTGCTGTGGGTACGCACGGCCTGCAGCACTTGGCGAATGTCCTGCAGATGCTCGGCGCCCATGCGGTCCTGGGGCGCCAGCTCCTGCCCATTCGCCCGGCCGAAGATGGCCACGTTCAGGCCCTGCTCCCGGAATTCGGCTGCCGAGCGCACCAGAAAATTTTTGCTGCTGGGCCGGTTCTGCTGCAGCTTGCCAAAACCGCCCACGCCCCCCGGAAACAGCAGCACCGTGGCCCAGGCATTCGGTGCCACTTCCCAGTACACGGTGGTGCGCACACCGTCACGGGTGGGCAGCGACCAGACGGTCCCGGATGCGGGGGCAGTCAGCGCTGCAGCCGGTGCCGCAGTGACAGCCGTTGCGGCAGGCGGCCGCTCCGCCTCTGCGGCGTGTGCCTGGGCCAAGACCGCCCCCAAGGCCATCCCGGCCCACACCACCGCACGCGCCCACAGGCCCGCTGCACTTTCACGTTGCGACTTGCGCATGGCCGACTCCTGCATTGCACAAGGGCCGCCCCCTGCTGCAGGGTCAGCATAGCCTGCAGGGTCACCGCAAGGCAATGTGCGCGGCAGCGCCCTGCCATGGCCCGTGCCGGAAAAAGAAAAGGACTGCCGGGGCAGTCCTTCGGTTGCGGTTCAAAGCACTCTGCTGCGCTTGCAGCGGGTGCCGACTGCGGAGGCGGGCCTGGGCTTCTCCCCAGGCTCCGCCCATCAATGGCGGATCAGGTGGTCAAACGCGGACAGCGCAGCCGTGGCCCCGGCACCAGCAGCAATGATGATCTGCTTGTACGGCACGTTGGTGCAGTCACCGGCCGCCAGCACGCCAGGCACATTGGTCTCGCCCTTGGCATTGATCTCGACCTCGCCAAAACGCGTCAGGTTCACCGTGCCCTTGAGCCAATCGGTGTTGGGCAGCAGGCCGATCTGCACAAAGATGCCTTCCAGCGCCACCGTCTTGATCTCATCGGTGGTGCGATCCTTGTAGGTGATGCCGGTCACCTTCTTGCCATCGCCATTCACCTCGGTGGTCTGGGCGTTCAGGATCACCGTCACATTGGGCAGCGAAGCCAGCTTCTTTTGCAGCACGGCATCGGCCTTCAGCTCGGCGGCAAATTCCAGCACGGTGACGCTCTTGACGATGCCGGCCAGGTCGATGGCCGCTTCCACGCCGGAGTTGCCACCGCCAATCACGGCCACATCCTTGCCCTTGAACAGCGGACCGTCGCAGTGCGGGCAGAACGTCACACCCTTGGTGCGGTACTGCTCTTCACCGGGCACGTTCATATTGCGCCAGCGGGCACCGGTGGACAGGATCACGGTCTTGGCCTTCAGGCTGGCACCGGATTCGGTCTGCACCTCGATCAGGCCGCCTTCGGTGGCTGCCGGAATCAGCTTAGCCGCACGCTGCTGGCTCATGATGTCCACTTCGTAGTCACGGATGTGGGCTTCCAGCGCCGCCGCCAGCTTGGGACCGTCGGTCTTGCTCACCGAGATGAAGTTCTCGATGTCCACCGTGTCCAGCACCTGACCACCCACGCGCTCGGCAGCGATGCCGGTGCGAATGCCCTTGCGGGCGGCGTAGATGGCCGCTGCTGCGCCGGCAGGGCCTGCGCCCACCACCAGCACGTCGAACGCGTCCTTGGCGGAAATCTGGGCCGCCGCACGGGCCACCGCACCGGTGTCCACCTTGGCAACGATCTCTGCCAGTTCCATGCGGCCCTGGCCAAAGCGTTCACCGTTGACGAACACGGTGGGCACGCCCATCACTTCGCGTTCCTTGACCTCGTCCTGGAACAGGCCGCCGTCGATGGCGGTGTGCGTGATCTGGGGGTTCAGCGCCGACATCAGGTTCAGCGCCTGCACCACGTCCGGGCAGTTGTGGCAGGACAGCGAGTAGTAGGTCTCGAAGTGCAGCGGCACATTGATGGCCTTGATCTGCTCCAGCAGATCCGCCGATTCCTTGGAGGGATGGCCGCCCACGTGCAGCAGGGCCAGCACGAAGGACGTGAATTCATGGCCCAGGGGCACGCCGGCAAAGCGCACACCGGTTTCCACGCCGGGGTTGTTGATGGCAAACGAAGGCTTGCGCACCGCCAGATCGTTGT
Source organism: Comamonas sp. CMM03 (assembly GCF_019218715.1). Taxonomy (NCBI): domain Bacteria; kingdom Pseudomonadati; phylum Pseudomonadota; class Betaproteobacteria; order Burkholderiales; family Comamonadaceae; genus Comamonas; species Comamonas sp. CMM03. The sequence goes on from NZ_JAHUXB010000002.1 coordinate 58,166, forward strand.
TTTCGACCACGGTGATCTTGTCGCTCAGCGCCACCAGATCGGCCAACAGAGACTTGACTTCACCGGCGGCCTTGCTGTCATCCAGGGTTGCGACGATCTCGAGCGGCTTTTGCAAGCGCTCCAGATAGGCCTTGAGTTGGGTTTTGAGGTTGGCGTCCAGCATATTAGTCAAATCCTATTAATTATTTATTTCGATAGCCTGTGTTTGCTTGGTGGAAAAAAAGCCCGGTCAGGCCCGGGCTTTTTTCTGCGGGCAAAGGCTTAGATCTTGCCGACCAGGTCCAGGGAAGGAGCCAGGGTAGCTTCGCCTTCCTTCCACTTGGCGGGGCAGACTTCACCGGGGTGGGCCGCCACGTACTGGGCAGCCTTGACCTTGCGCAGCAGGTCTTCTGCGTCGCGGCCGATGCCTTCGGCGGTGATTTCCATGGCCTGGATCACGCCTTGGGGGTCAATGATGAAGGTGGCACGGTCTGCCAGGCCTTCGCCTTCGCGCAGGCAGTCGAAGTTCTGGCTGATTTGCCAGGTGGGGTCGCCCAGCATGGTGTACTGGATCTTGGCGATGGTGTCCGACGTGTCGTGCCATGCCTTGTGCACGAAGTGGGTGTCGGTGGAGACGGAATAGACTTCCACGCCCAGCTTCTGCAGTTCAGCGTAGTGGTCGGCCACGTCACCCAGTTCGGTGGGGCACACGAAGGTGAAGTCGGCGGGGTAGAAGAAGAACACGGCCCACTTGCCCAGGACGTCCTTTTCGGTCACTTCGATGAACTTGCCGCCCTTGTAGGCTTGTGCGGTGAAGGGCTTGATCTTGCTGTTGAGCACGGACATTGTGTTGTTTCCTTTCAGTGAATCGGAGGTACTGCTTGAACTAAGCACTGGGTCAAGTGTAGGACAAGCAATCGATAAACTCAATCGATTGACTCGATCATATTGATTGAGTATGACTATCAAAAACTACCGTATCGATAGCCATCGGCAGACCGCTGTGCAGACACCGAATGCAAACGCGATTCAGCATCAAACGCAGCCCATCCCCATTATTGGGGGCAAAGATGTCAAGTGCGTTGTCATACAGGACAATCGCCCCACAACAGCGACAGGAAGGAGCCCCCCACATGCAAGGCGACACACAAGTCATTGCCTGCCTCCAGGCACAACTCAAAAACGAACTCACCGCCATCAACCAGTACTTCGTACACTACCGCATGTTCAAGCACTGGGGTTTCGACAAGCTGGCCAAGGTGGAATACAAGGAATCCATCAGCGAGATGAAACACGCCGACGTGCTGATGGACCGCATCTTCATGCTGGACGGTCTGCCCAACCTGCAGGACCTGGGCAAGCTGCAGATCGGTGAAGACGTGCCTGAATCCCTGACCTGCGACCTGCGCCTGGAACAGGCCGCCCAGCAGACCATCAAGGAAGGCATTGCCGCCTGCGAAAGCGTGCAGGACTATGTCTCGCGCGATCTGCTGCAAGAGATCCTGGAAGACACCGAGGAGCACATCGACTTCCTCGAAACCCAGCTGGACCTGATCGAAAAGGTGGGCGTCCAGAACTATCTGCAGTCGCAGATGAGCGAAGCGGACTGAAGCTCCTGCTTTCCATGCAAAACGGGCCCTGTAGGGCCCGTTTTTTCATGCGCCGCCGAATGGCTCAGCCATGCGCCTTCTGGTTGTGCAGCGCGTTTTCCCGGATGGTGGACAAGGTGGCGCGGGTGGTGATGACTTCCGGGCTGAGCGGAATCTCGATCAGCGTGCCCGTGGGTGCCGCCAGCGCGCGTTGCAGTGCGGCTTCGAAGTCGGCCGTACGTTCCACCCGCTCGGCCGCATAGCCGTAGGCCTGGGCCAGCGCACAGAAGTCCGGATTGCCCAGCGTGGAGCCGCTGACATGGCCGGGGTACTCACGCTCCTGGTGCATGCGGATGGTGCCGTAGATGCCATTGTTCAGCAGCACGATGATGCTTTTGCCGCCATGCTGCAGTGCCGTCGCCAGCTCCTGGCCATTCATCAGGAAGTCGCCGTCTCCCGCGATGGTGAACGCCGTGCGCCCGGTGATCAGATTGGCCGCAATCCCGGCCGGCACGCCATAGCCCATGGCGCCGCTGGTGGGCGCCAGCTGGGTCTTGTGGCCCTTGCTCCAGCCATGAAAGCGGAAATAGCGGTGCACCCAGCTGGCAAAGTTGCCCGCGCCATTGGTGATGGCTGTGTCCTGCGGCAGCAGGCGCTGCAGCGTGGCAATGATGGCCGGCATGTCGATGGCGCCGTCCTTGGCCACATCCAGCCCCGCCAGCGGCTGGGGCTGCAGATTGGCTTCGTAGTCGGCATGGGCTGCCGCCGTCCAGGCGGCCCAGGGCACACTGGCCGGAGCGTCCAGTGCCGCCAGCGCCCGGGCTGCCGCAGGCATGGTGGCGCACAGCGGCAGATCGGCGCGGAAGACACGGCCCAGTTCCTCGGCACTGGGGTGGATGTGCACCAGCTGCTGCACCGGGCGCGGCGACTGCAGCAGGGTGTAGCCGCTGGTCGTCATCTCGCCCAGGCGCGCACCGATGGTGATCAGCAGATCCGCCTGCTTGATGCGCTGGGCCAGCGCCGGGTTGATGGCAATGCCCACATCGCCGGCGTACAGCGGGTGGTGGTTGTCGAAAGTGTCCTGGAAACGGAAGGCATTGCCCACCGGCAACTGCCAGCGCTCCGCAAAGGCCTGCAGGTCTTGCGCGGCCAGCGGCGTCCAGCCCGGTCCGCCAGCGATCACAAACGGTTGTTTGGCCTTCAGCAGCAGCGCACGCAATTCCTCAGCGCCCTGTGCGCCGATGTCCTGGTGCACCGCGGGGGCGGCGGGCAGGGCCTCGCCGGAGACCACCTGGGTCAGCATGTCTTCGGGCAGCACCAGCACCACGGGACCAGGGCGACCTTGCAGGGCCGTGGTGAACGCACGGGCGATGTATTCGGGAATGCGGCGGGCATCGTCGATGCGTTCCACCCGCTTGGCCATGCCACGCGTGCCAGGGCCGAAGAAGGTGCCGAAATCCACTTCCTGGAAAGCTTCGCGGTCACGCATATCACTGCCCACGTCACCAATCAGCACCACCATGGGTGTGGAATCCTGGAACGCCGTGTGGATGCCGATGGAGGCGTTCGTCGCCCCCGGACCGCGCGTGACCATCAGCACCCCGGGCTTGCCAGTGAGCTTGCCGTAGGCATCCGCCATGAAGGAGGCTCCGCCCTCCTGGCGGCAGGTGATGAAACGGATGCGGTCGCGGTGGGCATGCAGGCCATCGAGCACATCCAGATAGCTTTCGCCGGGCACGCCAAAGGCCATGTCCACGCCCTGGGCGATCAGGCATTCGACGATCAGGTGGCCTGCGCTGCGTGGTGGGGTGGTGGAAGGCATGGCTTGTCTCTTTCTGTGTCAGGGGGAGAAAACGGGAGGGCAGCCGACGGGGAGTCGCACCCCGCATGGGGCTGCACCAGCGGCCCCGTGATTATGCGAAGGATGGGAGAGCAGACAGTTGGTGGAACCCGCAGCACACCCTGCTTGCCTGTCGCACAGCCGACAAGGTCCCTGCGCCGCCGTGGCCCGGCAAGCGCGGCCTTGCACCTGCCTTGTCCCCAATTTGCACCCCGCCATTCACACCGCCAGCACGTCGGTACACACTGCGCCGCCCCGGTTTCGTCGCAAGGCGCTGTGCCTCGCTGGCACCCGGCACGACAGTGCAGGCATGCGGCAACGTCGCCGTGTTTTTTGCAGGAGCCCTGCCATGTCGCAGTACACCCCATCCCTTTCGAATACGCCACTCTGGCATCTGCGCACTGCCTTGCTGTGCGCCACCATGGCCGGCGGCATTGCCACCGGCAGCCTGGCACAGGAGCGCAGCGAAGCACCGGTGGTGGCCGTCGCCGCCAGCCAGGCCATGCCCGCCGCGCCTGCGGTGCAGCCGGGTCGCACCCGTGCCGAGGTGATTGCAGAGCTGGAATGCGCCCGGGCCTCGGGCGAGCTGGAAGCCATGGTCTTGCGCTCCTACGGCCAGCCCACGCCACCGCTGCGCCCCGAAGCCTGTGCACCCGGCGCCATGGCCGGCTCTGCCCCCGGCCCGCATACGGCGCACCCGACACCACGGTCTGGTTACTGAGCGTTCAAGGCCGTCTATCGCGGACCCCGCGCTGCGGTTCAGACCAGCTCGGGCGCCAGGAAGTCGCGGCTGATCTGCCCGCCCAGCAGGTTGACCCGGTCCAGGAACTGGGTCAGATAGGCATGCAAGCCGGTGTCCAGAATTTCCGTAATGCGCCCATATTGCAGCTGGGCCAGCAACAGGCCGGCACTGCGCAGGCTCTCGCTCATCTCCTGGTGCCCCACCTGGCGCAGGTTGTCCATCAGCTCGTGCATGCTGGCGTGCAGCGAACGCGGCATGTCGCGGCGCAGAATCAGCAGCTCGGCCACGCGCTCGGGCGTGATCACATCGCGGTAGACCTTGCGGTACACCTCGAAGGCCGAGACGCTGCGCAGCACCGCGCTCCAGTGGTAGAAGTCGAACTGCTGCTGCCCCACCTGGCGCAGATCGGTACCGTGGTAGTCGCTCTCAATGGCGTGGAACTTCACATCCAGCAGGCGCGCCGTGTTGTCTGCCCGTTCCAGGAATGTGCCCAGCCGCACAAAGTGGAAGGACTCATCCTGCAGCATGGTGCCCAGCGACACGCCCCGCGACAGGTGGGAGCGGTATTTGACCCACTCAAAGAACTGCATCGGGTCGCGCTCGAACCAGCCATCCTGCAGCTGGCGGTTCAGCTCCAGCCAGGTCTGGTTCTGGGTTTCCCACACTTCCGACGTCAAGGCGCCGCGCACCGCCCGTGCGTTCTCGCGTGCGGCCCGCAGGCAGGAGTAGATCGATGAGGGGTTGTTCTCATCGCGCACCATGAAATGCAGCACGCCATCGCGCGTGACCTGGGTATGGCGCCGGTCGTAGGCGGGAATCAGTTCACTGATGGACAGCACCCCCATCCAGTCCTTGCGTGCCATCTCGGCAGGCTGGGGCAGCATGGAGGTGTCGTAGCTGACGTTCAGCATGCGGGCGGTGTTTTCTGCCCGCTCGGTGTAGCGGGACATCCAGAACAGGTGGTCTGCGGTACGGCTCAGCATGGGAAACCTTTCAAGATCGTCATGGCAGGAATGCAAGCGATGTTCATCACCAGTTCCCTCCCATGCTCTGCACCATGCCGCCCAGCTCCTGCACCAGCTCCGGTGAAGGCTGGCCCTGGGCCTGTTCGTTCAGCACCCAGGTGTCCTTGGTCCCGCCGCCCTGCGAAGAATTGACCACCAGCGATCCGTCCTTCAGCGCCACGCGCGTCAGGCCGCCGGCCGCCATGCGCACGGTCTCGCCGCTCAGCACAAAGGGGCGCAAATCGATGTGGCGCGGCGCAATGCCAGCATCCACCATCGTCGGGCAGCTCGACAGACTGAGCGTGGGCTGGGCGATATAGCCTGCCGGATTGGCCAGCAGCGCACGGCGGAAGTCCTCGATCTCGGTCCGGGTGGCAGCAGGGCCGATCAGCATGCCGTAGCCGCCGGCACCATGCACCTCCTTGACCACCAGCTCATGCAGATGCGCCAGCACGTATTTCAGATCGTCCTGCTTGCGGCACAGCCAGGTGGGCACGTTGGAAAGAATCGGTTCCTCGCCCAGGTAGAAGCGGATCATCTCCGGCACATAGGGGTAGACCGATTTGTCGTCGGCGATCCCGGTGCCCACCGCATTGCAGATGGTCACATTGCCGGCGCGGTAGGCGTCCATCAACCCGGCGCAGCCCAGGGTGGAATTGGGACGGAACACCAGCGGATCCAGGAAGTCGTCATCCACGCGGCGGTAGATCACATCCACGCGCTGCAGGCCGCGCGTGGTGCGCATATAGACCACCTTGTCCTTGACGACCAGGTCCGGTCCCTCGACCAGCTCCACCCCCATTTGCTGCGCCAGGAAGGCGTGCTCGAAGTAGGCGCTGTTGTACATGCCCGGCGTCAGCACCACCACCGTGGCCGAATCGGATGCGGCCCGTGCCGGAGCACTGGCGCGCAGCGTATCGAGCAGCATGTCGGGGTAATGCGCCACCGGCTGCACGGCGTGCCGGGTGAACAGGTCGGGGAACAACCGCATCATCATCTTGCGGTTTTCCAGCATGTAGGACACGCCGGAGGGCACGCGCAGGTTGTCCTCCAGCACAAAGTACTCGCCTTCGCCCCGGGCATTGGGGGCGCGCACGATGTCGATGCCGGCGATGTGCGCATAGATGTCGCGCGGCACATCCACGCCCTCCATCTCGGGCCGGTACTGGGCATTGTTGGCGATCAGGTCCCTGGGCACGATACCGGCCCGCAGAATGTCCTGGTCGTGGTAAATGTCGGCAATGAAGCGGTTCAGTGCCGTGACCCGTTGCACCAGGCCCGCCTGCATGCGCGTCCACTCCGCGCCGGGAATGATGCGGGGGATCAGGTCGAACGGAATCAGGCGTTCCGTGCCCGCACCATTGGCGTCTTTCTCCCCGTAGACCGCAAAGGTGATCCCCACGCGGCGGAAGATCATCTCTGCCTCTGCCGCGCGCGCTGCCATGGTCTGCGCCGGTTGCTGTGCCAGCCACTGCGCATAGGCTTTGTAGTGGTCTCGCACGTCACTGCCGTCAAACGGCAGCATGGTGTACATCTCGTCGTACTTCTGCATCGTGGGCCTCCTGGGGATTGCATAGCAAGTTGCGGGCCATAGCGATGCACTATGGGTATGACAGCCAGTTTAAGGGCTGCCACGCTCCGCCCCCTCCGGGCAAGCACTCACCGATCTGGTGCATGGCTCCAGTAACGTGGGCGCAGACTGCGCTCACAGGCCACTGTCTGCGCCTGCACACCATTCCAGTGCGCCGCGCCGCATTGGGGCGTGCTCTGCACCACCAGGTCCTGGGCGGCGTAGCGCCGCAAAACAGGCGCTGCAGGGTGACCGAAACGGTTGCGATAACCCGCCTGCACCACCACCGTGTGCGGCGCCACCGCCGCCAGAAACGCCGCGCTCGACGAGGTGCGGCTGCCATGGTGGGGTGCCAGCAGCACATCGGCCTGCAGGTTCTGGCCGGAGCGCAGCAATGCGGCTTCCTGCGCCGCCTCGATATCGCCCGTCAGCAGCACCGCTGCACCGTTGGCCGCCTGCACGCGCAGCACGCAGCTGGCGGCATTGCCGTCACCCTGCACGCCGGCCGCGGGGTGCAGCACCTGCCACAGCACCCCGTCCCATTCCCACTGCTGACCGGCCACGCAGGGCTGCCAGGACCGGGACAGGCGCTGGGCCACCACCGCCGCGCCCGCCCCCACCAACTGCGCCTGGGGCTGCTGGGCCAGCACCGCCTCGGCCCCGCCCACATGGTCGGCATCGCCATGGCTGAGCACCAGCATGTCCAGCCGCTCCCCCAGGGCCTGCAACAAGGGCTGCACCACCCGGGCCCCGGCATCTCCCCCCGGCCAGGCCGGCCCGGCATCAAACAGCAGACTGTGGTGGGCCGTGCGCAGCAACACCGCAGCCCCCTGGCCCACGTCCAGCGCCAGCATGTCCACCTCGCCAGGGGCGGGCCGGGGCGCCTGCCACCACAGCGCGGGCCACAGCAGCGGCAAGGCCAGCACCTTCCACTGCCAGGGCAGCGGCAGCACCAGGCCCACACCGGCGGCGATGGCCGCTGCGGCCGCCCACCACGGCGCCTGCGCCCGGGCGAGACTGGCCCAGGGCCATGCGGACAGCGCCTCCAGCACCACCGCCATGGCCTGCACACACCAGGCCGCGGCCTCCCACAAGGGGTGCCAGAGCACCCCCAGCAGCGACAGGGGGGTGACCACCAGGGTCACCCAGGGAATGGCCAGCAGATTGGCCAGGCCACCGACCAGCGAAACCTGCCCGAAGAACAGCAGCGACAGCGGGCTGAGCGCCAGCACCACCACCATCTGTTCGCGCAGCAACTGGTACAGCCGCTGCGCCCAACCTTGCAGCTGCCACCCCGCAGTGCCCGACGCCAGCAGCACCCCCACGGCCACAAAGCTGAGCCAAAAGCCCGCCTGGCACAGCGCCCAGGGATCCCACAGCGCAATCACCGCCAGCACCGCACTCCAGACCGCCCACCAAGGCCAGCGCCGGCCGGTGCTGTGCAGCAGGGCCACCACCACCAGCATGCCCACCGTGCGCTGCGCAGGCAGTCCGCCACCGCTGAACAGTGCATAGGCAGCAGCCAGCCCCACGCCACCCCACAGTGCCGCCAGCGGCGCGGGCCAGCGCAGGCACAGCCACGGGCTGCAGCGCCACAAGGCCCCCAGCAGGCGCATCGCCAGCCAGGCGAACATGGTGATGTGCAGGCCCGAAATGCTGACCAGGTGGGCCACGCCGGTGCGGCGAAACACCTCCCAGTCGGCGGTGTCGATGGAGCGCTGGTCGCCCGTGACCAGCGCCGCCACCACGCCAAAGGCACGGCGGCGATCGTTCGCGGCATCCGGCTCGGCATCTGCCGCGCCCGGGACTGCCCCCTGGGCCACGATGGCATCGCGCACCTGCTGGCGCAGCGCTTCCACCGGGCGGCGGCCTTCGGCAGGATCCAGCCGCCGGGGGGTGGTGTTTTTGGGGCCGTCGCGTACATAGCCGGTGGCGCCAATGCCCTGGGCCCACAGCCACAGCTCCCAGTCCCAGCCATGGGGATTGCGCGCACCATGCGGGGCTTTGAGGCGCAGCGTCCAGCGCCAGCGTTCGCCGGCCGAGACCGCAGGCCACAGCGCAGCCCCCGCTCCGCGTGGCGCATACCATGTGACTTCCAGCCGCTGCGGCAGCTCCACGGCCTGTCCATTGGCCCGCTGTGCCTGCTCCACCACCAGTTGCATCCGCAGACCTTGGGAGCTGCGTGCCGGCAGGGCGTCCACCACGGCGATCACGTCCACATCCACGCCCTCCAAGGCAGGCGCAATGCGCTGGGCTTGCCGCCCCAGGGCCTGCCATCCCGTCAGCGCAAAGGACGCCGCCGCAGCGCAAACCACCATCAGAACCAGCAGCCCCTGCTGCGTTCGCCGCGCGCCGGCGTGCGGCCGCGCCCACATGGCCGCGCCCCCCAGCAGCACGGCCGCCACGCCCAGCACCGCGTACCTCCACCCCGGCCACAGGGCAGGCTGCAGCAGCTGCAGCGCCACCCCTGCCGTGGCGGCCAGGGCCCAGATCGTGGGAGAAAGCCGCACTGCAGTGCACGCGGAAGCGAAAGACGGCTCCACTCTTGGCATACTGGCTGGCATGCGCGCGGTTGTCACCGACGGCCACGCACGCGCCGGAACCGCAGCACGCCCCTCCCGCCCCGATCTACCCACCATGCAAGGAACTCCCATGAGTGTCTACGACAAACTCCAAGCCCTGAACATCACCCTGCCCCCGCTGGCCGTCCCGGCCGCCGCCTATGTGCCCTTCGTGCAGACGGGCAACCTGGTGTTTCTGAGCGGCCATATTGCCCGCAAGGACGGCAAGGTGTGGACCGGCCAGCTGGGCGGCGCCATCAGCACCGACGAAGGCAAGCTGGCCGCACGCGCCGTGGCCGTGGACCTGCTGGGTACGCTGCAGGTGGCCTGCGGCGGCGATCTGAACCGCGTCACCCGCATCGTCAAGGTGATGAGCCTGGTGAATTCCACCGCCAGCTTCACCGAGCAGCACCTGGTGACCAACGGCTGCTCCGAGCTGTTGGCCGAAGTGTTTGGCGACAAGGGCTCGCACGCACGCAGCGCCTTTGGCGTGGCACAGGTCCCCATGGGCGCCTGCGTGGAAATCGATCTCGTCGCCGAGATCGCCTGACCCGTTCCGTGAGGCACGCGGCGCAGTGGCCTGGGTGCAGGCCGCCCTGGCCCCTTGCCGCAAGCCGGAAACAAAAAAGCAGCCTCTGGGGCTGCTTTTTTGTTGGGCGCGAACCACCGGACCGTGAAGAGGCCTGTAGCTGCTTTGCCTTTTTGCCGGTGCCTGGTGCGGCGGTCGGTCGCCCCACCTACGCCCGGTTGTGGATCCAGGAGGTCAGCCCTCCAGCTCCAGCATCGCTTGCGGCCGGCTGCCGATGCTGCGGGGCGCCGGCACCGGGCGCTGCAAGCCCAGAACCTGCTGCGCGCCGGGGACCTTGAAACGGCCCACCACGCTTTTCATGTTCTGCGATTGCTCGCTCAGGCTGTGCGAGGCAGCCGCACTTTCCTCCACCAGGGCCGCGTTCTGCTGTGTCATCTGGTCGAGCGAGCTCACGGCCTCGCTGACCTGGGCAATGCCATCGCGCTGCTCGGCGGCCACGGCGTTGATCTCGGCCATGGTCAGTGTCACGCGCTCGATGGACTGGACGATTTCCTGCATGGTGCCGCCCGCTTCATGCACCAGGCGTGCACCATCGGCCACCCGCTCGACCGAGGCCTGTATCAGCTGCTTGATTTCCTTGGCGGCATCCGCGCTGCGGCCGGCCAGAGACCGTACCTCGCTGGCCACCACCGCAAAGCCGCGTCCCTGCTCACCCGCACGGGCGGCTTCCACCGCCGCATTCAGCGCCAGGATGTTGGTCTGGAAGGCAATGCCATCAATCACGCCGATGATGTCGGCAATCTTCTGGCTGCTGGCATGGATGTCGTTCATGGTGCTGACCACCTGCCCCACCACAGCCCCGCCCCGCTGGGCCACGCCCGAGGCCTGTTCGGCCAGCTGGGTAGCCTGCTGGGCGTTGCCCGCCGTCTGCTGCAGCGTACTGGTGAGCTGGGCCATGGCGGAGGCCGCCTGCTGCAGGCGGCCCGAGGTTTCCTCCGTGCGCTGCGACAGGTCCTGGTTGCCCATGGCGATTTCGGCACTGGCCTGGGCGATGTTGTCGGTGCCGTAGCGCACTTCCTGGATCATCCCCCCCAGCGCCTGGTTCATATTGCGCAGCGAGAGCAGCAACTGCCCGAACTCATCGCTACGGTCGACCCCCACTTGGGTGCTCAGATCCCCCGCGGCAATGCGCTCGGCGATCTCGTTGGCCTGCACCAGCGGCCGGCGGATGCTGTTGATCAGCCAATGCGCGCCCAGCACGATGGCCACCACCAGCGCCAGCATGCCCACGCCGGCCCACAGGCCCATGCGTACACGGGTGTCTGCCATCTCGGCGCGCATGCGGGTGATGTGGGCGGTTTGCAGGTCGACAAAGGCCTGCAGGCCTTCGAGGTATTTGTCCACCACCGGCTTGTAGGTGGCCTGCACGATCTTCACACTTTCATCCGCGCTCCCGGCTTCCTTGAGCTTCATCACCTGCTGGCGGACCGCAATCATGTCGCTGCGCAGCTGGGCAATACGGGCCATCTGGGCCTTGTCGGCCTCGCTCAGATTGGCTTCTTCCAGGCTTTTCTGTACCTTGGTAATCTGCGCGCTGGTGGCCGCAATGGTGGGCGAGAACTCTTCGCCCACGCTGGGATCGGTGCTGAGCACCACGGCCAGCGTGCGCACGGCGTTGGTCTTGGTCAATGCCGCCCAGTGCATGGCCTCCGCCACGCGCTGGGACAGGATGACTTCCTGGGCCTCCTGCTGCTTCTGGAAGCGGTAAGCGCCGGTGCCCACAAAGCCCGCCAATCCCACCATGCCCGCCACGATACACAGCACACTGATCCACAGCTTGCGTGTGACGCTGATATTTTTCATGCACTCTCCATGCCTCGGTTGCAATGCGTGGATGCGGCCCTACCACCGTTCGTCCGCCGAAATATCGGCGGTCGCCTGCACGATTGACAAGACTTACACCCAGACACAGTGGACGCCGAACCAGCCCGGCGACGAAATCTGGTTTTCCCTGATGACCTCCATTTCGCATCACTGATGATTACTATGAATTGACATTTCTCAATAGCCATTCACAACCATTCGTTAACCGGAAACATCCCCAGGCACAGCGTCCCATGCTGCGCAGATAGGCACCGAGCCGTCGGCCATCAGTGATCGCTGTGCAAGCGCACGTCGGATGGTTGCGCCTCGCAGGAGCGTGGCACACCCGCGCCCCGCCGTGCATGCCGCACAACCGCCGCGGTGCGACCGCAGGTACCCGCCTGTGGAATCAACAGGGCGGCACTGCGCAGGATCGCTGCGCCGCCGCAAAAAAATGGGGGAGCCGATAGCTCCCCCCAACGCTCGCCATGCTCCATGGACGGTTGCGCCCTCTTCCCTCAATCAACTTCCGCGTGCACCAGGGCCTGGGTGTACGCTGTGTGCAGCGCCGCGGCTGCTAGGCCAGCTCCAGTGCACGCGTGGATTCTGTCTGTGGCCCTGCCGGTACCAGTGCGGGCGCCCGTGCAGGGGAGCGCAGTGCATGCTCTGCACCGTGGCCGCTAGCCAGGACCGGCGCGGATGCACCGACATGTACCGTGGCGGCCACAGCAGCGGCCCCCGTGCGCTGCGGCACGCTGTCCGGCACCTGAAAGCGCTGCACCAGCTCGCGCAGGTGTTCCGACTGCTCACGCAAACTGAAGGCCGCCGCCGCGCTTTCTTCCACCAGCGCGGCGTTCTGCTGCGTCATCTGGTCCAGCGCGCCCACGGCTTCGCTGACCTGGGCCACGCCGTCACGCTGCTCGGCGGCACTGGCGTTGATCTGTCCCATCACCTGGGTCACGCGCTGCACGGACTGCACGATTTCCTGCATGGTCCCTCCCGCCTCGTTCACCAGGCGCGCACCATCGGCCACCCGCTCGACCGAGGCCTGGATCAGTTGCTTGATTTCCTTGGCGGCATCCGCGCTGCGGCCGGCCAGGGAACGCACTTCGCTGGCCACCACCGCAAAGCCGCGCCCCTGCTCACCCGCGCGGGCGGCTTCCACCGCCGCATTCAGCGCCAGGATATTGGTCTGGAAGGCAATGCCATCGATCACGCCGATGATGTCGGCAATCTTCTGGCTGCTGGCGTGGATGTCGTTCATGGTGCTGACCACCTGGCCCACCACGGCCCCGCCCCGCTGGGCCACGCCCGACGCCTGGTCCGCCAGGCCTGCGGCCTGCTGGGCACTGGCCGCCGTCTGCTGCAAGGTACTGGTCAGCTGCAGCATGGCACTGGCGGCCTGCTGCAAATGGCTGGAAGTGATTTCGGTGCGCTGCGACAGATCCTGGTTGCCATTGGCGATTTCGGCGCTGGCCAGGGCAATGGCATCGCCGCTGGTGCTCACATCCTGGATCATGGCGCCCAGCGACCGGCTCATGGCCTGCAGTGACAGCAGCAACTGACCAAACTCATCGTGGCGCTGCACTGCCCACTGGCTGCGCAGGTCGCCGGCCGCAATCTGCCCGGCCACCCCGTTGGCCTGCGCCAGCGCGCGGCGGATGCCGTTGATCAGCAGGTAGGCACCAATCGACACGCCCAACAGCAACACCACCATGTTCAGCGCAGAACTGCGCACCACCCCTTGCCGTGCAGCGCCCATTTCGGCACGCATGGCCTCCAACCCCTGGGACTGGTGCTGCACAAAGCGCAGCAGGCCGGCCAGATAGGCATCCACCGACTGGCGGTAGCCGGTGCGCGCCAGGGCGCGGCTTTCCTCCTCCTGGCCGGCGGCCTTCTTCTGCAGCATCTGATCCCGCTGGATCTGCATGGCCTGGCGCAAGGCCACCACGTTCTGCATCTGGCCGCGGTCGTCCGCATCGCGGGCCGATGCCTCCAACGCCTGTTGCAAGGTGGAGATCTGCTGGCTGGTCGCTGCCATCTGCGCGGAGAACTGCTCGGCATCCTGTGCATCGCGGCTGAACACCTGGGCCAGGGTCCGCACCGCATTCACCTGGGTCAATGCATGCCACTGCGTGGCCTGCTCCAGGCGCAGAGAGAGCAGGCGGTCCTGCTCGCCATGCTTTTTCTGGTGCTGGGCCGAGTTGTAGCCCGCCATGCCCACGATGATCACCGCCCCCACCACGATGCTGCCCACCCCCAGCCACAACTTGTGGGTCACCCCGATGTGCTTCATAGCCCCTCCTCCCTCTTTTTATGATGCAGCGCACTAAAAAGCACGACCGTGCGGATACGAAGTGGACAACAAAGCGCCACAGGTTCGCATCGGTGTAAGCCCCAGGGAAGGTGGCATGTGGCGCGCACCACACGCCTGCTGCTGCATGGATCCCCTGCCATTCACAGGGCTTTATCGCATTTCTTGCAGCATTTGCTGCGATGGCATGGTGCCTCCGGTTGCATGGCGCTTTTCATTACGCTGCATCGCCGCATTTTTCTGTATTGTGAAATTTTAATTTCGCATTATGAAAAACACTTGATTTTTGTACTTTTACAGGCCAGAAAATCGTTCTACATTACGAAAAATTAACGCAATTATTTGATTTAAAAGAAGAATAATTTTTTTATAACGCCAAAAAAGAAATTGCTGCGACGCAAACAATAAGACCCATGCCAACCCTCTGAGGTTGCGGCGGATTCACCCTCCAGCGCAGCCCCTCAGGACCACAGCAACTACCTGCTGTGCCGCACCGCCAGCCAGCCAATTAGCACCACCGTGCTAATTAGTAAGTTGAGCAAGGGATGGTGTTTGACACCCATGTCTTAACCCGGCGCTCCGGCCTTTGACAGCCTGCGCCACCGTTACAGAAGGAGCATCCCATGCCCAACCGCCACGTGACCCTCGCCGCCGACACCACTTCCACCCACGAAGGCAGCTACCTCGGCCGCATCCTTTGCCCGCACTGCATGTGCACCCACACCATCGAAGCCGAAGGCGGCTGCAGCACCGAAGCCTGCGACGACTGCGGCAGCCCCAGCGAAAGCGAATAAGCTTTCCGCCCCGCTCTCCACCGGAGCGGCAGCAGCAGCGTCTTTTTTCTGTGTGCGGCGCTGCCGCTGGCGCTCCGGATCCTGGAGCGATCTCCCCTTCCGCCCCGAATGCCCGCCGTGGCCTTCGGGGCGCTTGCTTTGGACAGCCTGCAATGGCTCGCATGGTCGACCTGTGCCCGCTACGCCGGTGAAACAGTCTTCACCGCCACGCACCTAATCCTCCGCCCCAGCGGACCTAGCATGCATGCGCACCCCGGACACCATCACCAGGAGACCACCATGACCACCGCTGCCCCCCAGCACCCGATCCCCCACCCCGAAGAAGCCGCTGTGCGCCTACCGCTGGAGCTGTACATGCGTGGACACGCCGAGGACTGCGCCGCACACATGCGCGCAGCCTTTCTGCCCAGCGCCCGCCTGGAAAGCGTGCGGGAAGGTCCGCTGACATCGTGGACGCTGGACGTCTACTGCCAGCGCTTCAACAACACTCCGGCGGCGGACGAGGCCCTGCGCCGCCGCCGCATCGACTGGCTGGACATTACCGGCACCTCGGCCATGGCCAAGGTCACGCTGGAGCATGGCGCCGTGACCTTCACCGACTACTTCGTGCTGCTCAAGACCGAGGCCGGCTGGAAGATTGCCAACAAGGCCTTCCACGCCCAGCCGCAGTAAGTCCCACAGCCAGGCCACACCGCCCACCACGCCCGCCATCCCCTGCCTGCGGTAGTGCCATTGCCCAGCCCTTACGCTGTGCCGACTGCAACGCACTGGCTGTGCGCACCATGGACGCAGCACAGCCTCCGCACGGCGAAAGGCATGGCAACGCATGTACTACGGCGAACGTTTCAATGCATGGACCCACCTGCTAGGCGCCTTGCTGGCGCTGGGCGGTGCTGTGTGGCTGATCGTGCGTGCCAGCCTGCACAGCGACGGCATGGGCATCACCAGCGTGGCCATCTACGGCACCAGCCTGGTGCTGCTGTACGCCATCTCCACCAGCTACCACAGCGTGCGCGGCCGCGCCAAGCGGGTGCTGCGCAAGCTGGACCACCTGAGCATCTACCTGCTGATTGCCGGCAGCTACACCCCGTTCTGCCTGATCAGCCTGCGCGGCGCCTGGGGCTGGTCGCTGTTTGGTGTGGTCTGGGGCATGGCCGTGGTGGGCATGCTGCAGGAGATCAAGCCGCGCAGTGAAGCCCGGGTGCTGTCGCTGGTGCTGTATGCCCTGATGGGCTGGGTGGTGCTGGTCGCCGTCGGCCCGCTGCTGGATGCGCTGGGCACGGCCGGATTTGTCTGCCTGCTGTCGGGCGGGCTGCTGTACACCGGCGGGATCGTGTTCTTCGCTCTGGACCAGCGGCTGCGCCACGCCCATGGCATCTGGCACCTGTTCGTGCTGGCAGGCAGCGGCCTGCACTATGCGGCGGTGTGGCTGTATGTGCTGCCGGTGCCCGCAGCGCGCTGATCCACGCTGACACACCGCTGGATCGAAGAAAAAGCGACCAGAGCGCTCTCTGCCGCACGCCGCCCAGCGCTAACCGCGGTTTCATGTCTGCAGCGACAGCGGCATGCGCCGCTGTCATCGTCCCCGCTTACGGTCTGGCGACATGCCAGCTGTTGTTCAGGAAGCCGTCGCCCGTCTTGTCACCGGGCTTGGTGTCCTTGGCCCAGAAGTACAGCGGTCGCCCCTTGTAGGCCCACTGTTTGCTGCCGTCATCGCGCGTCACCACACTCCAGTCGCCAGTGGGTGCCGCATTGGCCTTGGCCATCAGCGGCGGCCAGTTGGTGGCGCAGGGCCCGTTGCAGACACTTTTTCCGCTGCCGGCAGTGTCCCTGTCGAACACATACAGCGTCATCTGGTTCGGCCCCACCAGCATGCCATCGCGAATGGTGCTGGGCGAGTTGTCCTTGGCATGGGGAGCCATGGAACAGGCCGCCAGCAGCGCCGGTGCCAGAACAGTGAGGGAAATCATGCGGATCATGGTGTGGTCTCCTTGCTGTGAAATGGCGGCCTGCGGCCGGATGGACGGTAGACAACGCAATGCCCTGCCCAGCATGGGCAACGCGGTCTGCCACCGCAGCCGCACTGGCTGCGACAGCGCCCGGGGGCACATGGCCTGCTCCCGCCGTGTCCATCACTCCGGCAGGGCAAGACCATGCAGTCTCCCTCCATCCCAGCTACACGGTGTAACCGTTGGTGCGTTGTGCGCGCTTTCTGTGGTGCTTTGCCCCCTACCCCGGCGGGGAACGGTGCCGACATCGCCCCCGCTCCACGGCCGCTCCGGGTGTGAACAGTGCGCCGCCCGCCACCCGCATGCAGTGCAGCCGCAGGCCAGCCGCTTTTTTTGCACGGCACGCAGAACTTCTGGCCGGCCGCGCCATCCCAGGACTGCTCCGTGGCAGCCGCATGGATTCAAAAACCATCCCACCAGACTTGATGCGCTCTACCCGGACAATGCATGCAACATTTTTGATAGCAGAACCTACCCATGAGCACTCACAGCTTTCAACTGCCCTTCTTCACCATCGGCGATCTGGATGGACTGAGCGGCGATGACACCACGCGCACCGCCCACATCGACATTGCCGCCGACTGCCTGCCCGTAGCCGCCACCCTGCGTTCCGCCCGCCAATGGCTGGTGGAACAACACCCTGCCGTCGACATGGAGTGCGCCGCCGACCTGCCGCTGCGCGGCTTTTTCTCCTTCCAGGGCCCGCAAGGCCATGAAGGTCTGAACGTGGACAGCGCCCAGTTGGTCGCGATCGACGAGGGCTTTGTGGTGCGTGCCAGCCTGGACAATGGCGTGTGCGTGGAAACCGATGTACTGAGCCTGGACGGCCTGGCCTGACCCGCCTGCCGCAGCGGTGGCGCTTACCACACCCCACCGCACCACGGCCTCTGCCCGCTCCCTGCGGGCTTTTTTGTACCTGGGCCGCACGGCACGCGGTCATCCATCAGCCGCAGGGCAGCGCCGGCCCATGCCTGCGGCCCATTCTCTGCCGCATGCCACGCCCTCGCAGCTTGTAATTTTTTCTATCAAAGCAAGCACTCCCATGCTCACGCATGCATAGCAGCTTGTGCATACCTGGTGCGCTTGAACAACGTTTCTGCATTTCAATTCCGGTACATTCGACGCAGCAACTGTTACTGACGGAGAAAACCTTGCGCGCACGCACTGCCTGGCTGCTGGCCCTGACCTCTTCTGCCCTTGCCCTGAGCGGGTGCAGCGCCCCTGCCCCCACGCCCACCACGCAGGCCCCCACCAACACCACGCGCAATACCGCAGTGGGTGCGGCCGTGGGCGCCGTGGCCGGTGCGGGCGTGGCCCATGCCACGGGCGGCAAGGCCGCTGTGGGCGCGGTGGCGGGTGCGGCCGTGGGCGGCACCGTGGCCTATCTGTGGTCCAAGAACATGGAGCGCCAGCGCCTGGAACTGGAGCGCGCCACCAAGGGCACTGGCGTGAAGGTCAGCCGCACCGACGACAACCGGCTCAAGATGGTCTTTCCCGCCGACATCACCTTCAACAGCCACAGCGCCGAACTGCAGCCCCAGGCCCGCACCCTGCTCGGCCGCTTTGCCGACAGCCTCAAGCGCCATCCCACCACGCATGTGCTGATCGTGGGCCACGCCGACAGCAGCGGCGGCCCGCACATCAACGACCCGCTGTCCAAGGACCGCGCCAATGCGGCACGCAACTACATCTTCCAGCAGAAGGTGATGGGTCCGCGCATCCAGACCGAAGGCCGCGGTGCCCGTGAACCCGTGGCCAGCAACGACACACCGGCCGGCCGGGCCAAAAACCGCCGGGTGGAGGTGTTTGTGATGGAACAGCGCCGATAAACAGCTGCCGGGGCAGCCCCTGCCCCAGGAGGACGCCCACCGGCCTCCGTGCCGCAGCAGCCTCATCCGCACGCGGACCGGTCTGCTGCAGTGTCAGCGTGCAGCGGCTTCCAGCTCCGCCCGGCCCAGCACAAAGGCCGGGTTCTCGGTCAGCGTCTCCAGCGCCATGTCGATGAACGCCCGCACGCGGGCAGGCTGGGCGCTGCGGCTGCCCCAGTACAGATACAGGCTGTGCTCCTCCACCAGGTACGGCAGCAGCACCGGCACCAGGCGGCCGGACCGGATGAACGGCGCCGCCGTGACCCCCGTCAGCTGGCCCAGCACCTGGCCGTCCAGCACGGCCTGCAGCTCCAGTTCTTCGTCATTGGTGCTGAAGGCCGGCGTGAGCGCCTGGTAGACCACCGCGTCCCCTTGCCGCAGCTGCCAGGGCATGGGGCGGCCGGTATCGGTGCGCAAGAACACGCTGCAGGGGTGCCGCGCCAGCTCGGCCGGCGTGCGCGGCGCGCCCTGCCGCTCCAGATAGGCCGGCGCCGCGCAGACGATCAGCTGCAGCGCAAACAGCCGCCGCGCCACCACGCCTTCGGCCGTGGCCGGGCCGCCGCGAAAGCCCACATCCACCCGATCCTCCACCCAGTTGCCTACATGGTCGTCCAGTTGCACCTCCAGCTGCACCGCGGGGTGGCGGGCACTGAATGCGGACAGCAGCGGCGCCACCACCGGGCGAAAGGTGGAACGCGGCCCCACCACCCGCAGCGGTCCGGCGATCTCGTCCTTGGCATGCTGCACACTGGCCAGCGCCTGCTCCAGGCTGCGTACTGCCGGCTGCACCGTGGCCAGCAGCTGCCGCCCCTCGGCCGTCAGCGCCATGCTGCGCGTGGTGCGGTGGAACAGGCGCACGCCCAGGTGCTTCTCCAGCTGGGCCAGCGCCTGGCTGGCCGCCTGGGCGCTGACGCCCTGCTGCTGCGCCGCCCGGCGCAGGCTGCCCAGCTCGGCCGTGTGAAGAAAGGTGTGCAGCGCGCGCAGTTCATTGATGGGCATGGGCCATGGTAGGGGCAAACACCTGAAAAATCCGTCTACTGACAAATTTCACTTGTAAATCCTTCAAGGCATTGATGGCTAGTAGCTTGTGAATGTGCTTTCTAGAATCTGCTCACAACGGCTGCCGCTGCCCTCCTCCTTTCCACCCCGGCAGCGGCCAGCACTTTCTTGCGACTTTTCCCACAGGACACCACCATGGTCATGCCCGTGCGCGGCTATGCCGCCCATTCCGCCACCTCTGCACTGGGGCTGTTCAGCTTTGTGCGCCGCGATCCACGCCCCAACGATGTGGCCATCGAGATCGAATTTGCCGGGGTCTGCCACTCCGACCTGCACACCGTGCGCGGCGACTGGGGCGTTCCACGCTACCCCGTGGTCCCCGGCCACGAAATCATCGGCCGCGTGACGGCCGTGGGCGCCGACGTGACGCGCTTTACCGTGGGCCAGCGCGTGGGCGTGGGCTGCATGGTCGACTCCTGCCAGCACTGCCCGGCCTGCGCCCAGGGGCTGGAGCAGTACTGCGAGAACGGCATGACCGGCACCTACAACGATGTGGACCGCCATGACGGCACATCCACCCAGGGGGGCTATTCGGAACGCATCGTGGTCTCCGAACAGTTTGTGGTGAACGTGCCCGAGAACCTGGACCCTGCCGGCGCCGCCCCGCTGCTGTGCGCGGGCATCACCACCTGGTCGCCGCTGCGCCACTGGAAGGTGGGCCCCGGCAGCAAGGTGGCCGTGGTCGGCCTGGGCGGCCTGGGCCATATGGCGTTGAAACTGGCCAAGGCCATGGGCGCCGAAGTGACGCTGTTCAGCCGCAGCCCGGGCAAGGAAGCCGACGCCCAGCGCCTGGGTGCCAGCCACGTGGTGATCTCCACCGATCCCGCGCAAATGAAGGCCGTGCGCGGCCAGTTCGATCTGATCATCGACACCGTGCCCTATGTGCACGAACTCAACCCCTATGTCAGCACCCTGGCGGTGTCCGGCACGCTGGTGCTGGTGGGCTACCTCGGTCCGCTGGAAGAAATGCTCAACACCGCCCCCATGGTGATGGGCCGCAAATCGGTGGCCGGATCGGTGATCGGCGGCATTGCCGAAACCCAGGAGATGCTGGACTTCTGCGGCCAGCACGGCATCACGGCCGATATCGAGCGCATCGACATCGGCAGCATCAACGACGCCTACGAACGCATGCTGAAAAGCGATGTGAAATATCGGTTTGTGATCGATATTGCCTCGTTCCAAGGCGCTGCGTGAGATCACCCTGCCACCCTGTGGCGGCAGGGGCTGCCTCGCCATAGGCCATAGCCGCTGGCAGCCTAGCGCATCGGCCGCCCGCCCATGTCCAGGGCTCCTGCCCCGCCACCGGGACGCAAAAAAAAGCCAGCATACAGCTGGCTTTTTTACGGGTGACACGGAACGCGCCGGCTTATTCCACCCGGAAGATGCCGCTGGGCTTGAAGGTCCAGCCTGCGGCCTTGCCCTTGCTGCCGCGCTTGCCGGCCGCGTTGTTCAGGCTGCGGATTTCCAGGGTTTCTTCCCGGTCCTTGCCGCCGCGTCCGTTGCCGGTGATGCGCACACTGCGGGTGTAGGCTGCTGCCCCCACCAGGCTGGCCTTGTCCTCCAGCTTCATCAGCTGCAGGCCGCGGCCCCCGCTCATCACCTTCAACTCGGACAGGGCATAGGTCAGCACATGACCATCGCTGGACAGGCAGGCCACATGGGTGGCGGCCGGTGTGTCGACGCCGTCGGCCGTGGCGGCGGGGATGGCGGCCAGGTTGCTGGGCAGGCACAGCGTCTCGCCGTCCTGCACCGTCACAAAGGACTTGCCCGCCTTGTTGCGCGCCACCATGGATTCCAGCTTGGCCACAAAACCGTAGCCGCCGGAGCTGGCCAGCAGCAGCTGGCTGTCGGCACTGCCCGCAAAGTAGGCGGTGATCTGGCTGCCGGATTCCAGGTCGATCATGGTGGTGACGGGCTGCCCGTCACCGCGCCCGCCGGGCAGGCTGGAGACAGCCACGCTGTAGACACGGCCGTTGTCGCCAAACACGATCAGCTGGTCCACGGTGCGGCATTCGAACGTGCCCCACAGCTGGTCGCCGGACTTGAAGGTAAACACCGCGGCCTCGTGGCCATGGCCCTGGCGCGTGCGCACCCAGCCTTTTTCGGAAATGACCACGGTCACCGGCTCATCCACCACCTTGACCTCGGCCACCACCTTCTTTTCCGCCTGGATCAGGGTGCGGCGTGCATCGCCAAACTCTTTGGCGTCGGCCTTGATTTCCTTGACCATCAGGCTGCGCAGCGCCTTGGAGTCCTGCAGGATTTCTTCCAGCCCCTTCTGCTCGTCGCGCAATGCGGCCAGTTCCTGCTCGATCTTGATGGCTTCCAGCCGTGCCAACTGGCGCAGGCGGATTTCCAGAATGTCTTCGGCCTGGCGTTCGGACAGGTTGAAGCGCTCCATCAGCGCCGGCTTGGGCTCGTCGCTGGCACGGATGAGGGCAATCACCTCATCGATGTTCAGCAGCACGGCCTGGCGGCCTTCCAGGATGTGGATGCGGTCCAGCACCTTGGCCAGGCGGTATTCGCTGCGGCGGGTGATGGTGGCCTGGCGGAAATCGATCCACTCCTCCAGCATCTGGCGCAGCGGCTTCTGCACCGGTTTGCCGTCCAGCCCGATACAGGTCATGTTGATGGAGCTGGACGTTTCCAGGCTGGTGTGGGCCAGCAATGCGACCACCAGCTCGGACTGCGGCACCTTGCCGGTCTTGGGCTCGAAGACGATGCGCACCGGTGCGTCCTTGCTGGACTCGTCGCGCACCCCATCCAGCACCGCCAGCATGCTGGCCTTGAGCTGGTTCTGCTCCTGGGTCAGCGCCTTCTTGCCGGTCTTGACCTTGGGGTTGGTGATGTCCTCGATCTCTTCCAGCACCTTCTGCGTGCTCACGCCCGGAGGCAGCTCGTTGACCACCAACTGCCACTGGCCGCGCGCCAGCTCCTCGATCGTCCAGCGCGCACGCACCTTCAGGCTGCCGCGGCCGCTGCGGTAGGCCTCGGCAATGTCATGGCTGCTGCTGATGATCTGGCCGCCGCCGGGGTAATCCGGGCCGGGGATCAGCGCAAACAGCTCCTCATCGGCCAGCGCGGGCTTTCTGATCAGCGCCACGCAGGCTTCGGCCACTTCCAGCAGGTTGTGGCTGGGAATTTCGGTGGCCAGACCCACGGCAATGCCGCTGGCGCCGTTGAGCAGCGAGAAAGGCAGGCGCGCGGGCAGCTGCTGGGGCTCTTCGGTGCTGCCGTCGTAGTTGGGCACGAAATCCACCGTGCCCTGGTCGATCTCGTCGAGCAGCAGGCGCGTGATCTTGGACAACCGGGCCTCGGTGTACCGCATGGCTGCAGCGCCGTCGCCGTCGCGGCTGCCGAAGTTGCCCTGGCCGTCCACCAGCGGGTAGCGCTGGTTGAAATCCTGCGCCATGCGCACCAGCGCGTCGTAGGCGGACTGGTCGCCATGGGGGTGGAAACGGCCCAGCACATCGCCCACCACACGGGCGCTCTTGACCGGCTTGGCCGCCGTGTTGCCGGTGCTGCCGCCATAGGACAGGCCCATGCGGTCCATGGCGTACAGAATGCGGCGCTGCACGGGCTTGAGGCCGTCGGCCACATCGGGCAGGGCCCGGCCCTTCACCACGGACAGGGCATATTCCAGGTAGGCGCGCTGGGCGTAGGCGCCCAGGTCCAGCGAGTCACCGCCCTCGGCGGGGCGTGCAAGGTCTAGCGTCAAATGGTCACTCATGGAAGAAAGTTCGGGGTAGTACTCAGGTCCGCAGCCGGCTGGTCGCCGCGCAGCTCCATGCGCACCCGGCCTGTGCCGGGGACGGCCGCCTGGCGGCCACCGCGTGCGGCCGCCGCGGAAGCGCCGGGCTGCAGCTGTTCATACAGCGCCAGCACGGTGCGGACATAGTTTTGGGTTTCTTTGTACGGGGGAATCGCCTGGCCGAAGCGTTTGACAGCGTTTTCCCCTGCGTTGTAGGCGGCCAGCGCCAGGTCCAGCCGGCCCGGGAACATGGCGATCAAATACTTCAGGTAGCGGGCGCCGGCCTGCAGATTGGTGGCGGGGTCAGTGAGCTTGGCGGCCACCGAGCGGCGCGCGTCGGCGCGCACGCCAAAGCGCTCGGCCGTGGCCGGCAGCAGCTGCATCAGCCCCACAGCGCCCTTGGGCGAGACCACATCCACATCGAAGCCGGATTCGGTGGCGATCAGGGCCTTGAGCAGCTCGTAGTCCAGCCCGGTATTCTGCGCGGTGTGCTCCACATGGCGGCGCACCCGCTGGTACTGGGCCGAGGACGAGAAATACGCTGCCAGCTTGCCGGCCGATGCCACGGAAGCCGCGTCCACCTTCAGGCCCGAGCCATTGCCCCTGTGCCGGGGCATGCCGTCGCGCTGGGAATCGAAATCATCGCCCTGAAAGAACAGGCGGTAGCGCTCGTCCAGCGGCTCGGCCGCAAAGTGGGTCACGCCCTGACCATCCACATAGGCCCAGATATCGGCCCGTGCAGTACCGGGCAGCGCCAGCGCACCGGCAGCAGCCACCCAAAGCGTCAGCAGCAGCTGTCGGTACCCGGCGCAGCGCCCTCTTTCACCGCACAGGCGCAGTCCCGCCGGGCGTGCCGCGCGCTGCGGCCATACCCGGAAAGTCTGCAGCCATGCAATGAAAGACAGCGGCATGGCAGGGCCTCAGATGTCCAGATCCACCGCGTCGCCGTGCAGCTCCATCAGCTCACGGCGCGAGGCGGCCTCGCCCTTGCCCATCAAACGGGTCATCAGGTGCTCGGTCTCCTGCAGCGGCATGGTGTCAACCTGCACCGGCAGCAGGCGGCGCGTGTCGGGGTTGAGCGTGGTTTCCCACAGCTGCTCGGCGTTCATCTCGCCCAGGCCCTTGAAGCGGCTGATCTGGCATTTCTCGCGCGCCACACCTTCCTTGGCCGCTTTTTCCAAAATGGCGTTCAGCTCGCTTTCGTCCAGCGCATAGACCTTGGCGGCCGGCTTCTTGCCGCGCGCCGGCACGTCCACACGGAACAGCGGTGGACGGGCAATGCACACATGGCCGGCCTCCATCAGCTTGGGGAAATGCTTGAAGAACAGCGTCAGCAGCAGCACCTGGATGTGGGAGCCGTCCACGTCCGCATCGGACAGGATGCAGATCTTGCCGTAGCGTAGGCCGGACAGATCCACCGCGTCATCCGGACCATGCGGATCGACACCGATGGCCACCGAGATGTCGTGAATTTCGGTGTTGGCAAACAGGCGATCGCGGTCCACTTCCCAGGTGTTGAGCACCTTGCCGCGCAGCGGCAGCACGGCCTGGGTCTCCTTGTCCCGTCCCATCTTGGCGGAGCCGCCGGCCGAATCGCCTTCGACCAGGAACACCTCGTTGTGGGCCAGATCACGGCTTTCGCAATCGGTGAGCTTGCCGGGCAGCACGGCCACGCCGGAGCCCTTGCGCTTTTCCACCTTCTGGCCGGCGCGCTGGCGCGTCTGCGCGGCCTTGATGGCCAGTTCGGCCAGCTTCTTGCCGTGCTCCACATGCTCGTTCAGCCACAGCTCCAGCGCCGGGCGCACAAAGCCCGAGACCAGGCGCACGGCGTCGCGGGAATTCAGCCGCTCCTTGATCTGGCCCTGGAACTGGGGGTCCAGCACCTTGGCCGAGAGCACATAGCTGGCGCGGGCGAACACATCGTCCGGCATCAGCTTGACGCCCTTGGGCAACAGCGAATGCATGTCGATGAACGCCTTGACCGCCTGGAACAGGCCGTCGCGCAGGCCGCTGTCGTGCGTGCCGCCGGCGGTGGTGGGAATCAGGTTGACATAGCTCTCGCGCAGCGGTGCACCTTCTTCGGTGAAGGCCACACACCAGGCCGCACCTTCGCCTTCGGCAAAGTTGTCGTTGTGCCGGTCGGCAAAGCCTTCGCCCTCGAACAGGGGAATGACGGGGTCGCCCGCCAGGCTTTGCGCCAGATAGTCGCGCAGGCCGCCCTTGTACTGCCAGCTTTGCGTGTCGCGGTTCTTGTCGTTGACCAGGGACACGCTCACGCCGGGCATCAGCACCGCCTTGCTGCGCAGCAGGTGAACCATCTCGCCCATGGGCAGGTTGGACGATTCAAAGTATTTGGCGTCCGGCCAAGCGCGCACGGTGGTGCCCTGCTTGCGCTCGCCGCTTTGCAGCGGGCGCACGGTCAGGGGCTCGATCACATCGCCACCGGCAAACACCAGATGGGCCACCTTGCCGTCGCGGTGCACGGTGACTTCCATGCGCGTGGACAGCGCATTCGTCACAGACACGCCCACGCCGTGCAGACCACCGGAGAAGCTGTAGGCGCCGCCCTGACCCTTGTCGAACTTGCCGCCGGCATGCAGGCGGGTGAAGACCAGCTCCACCACAGGGGCGCCTTCTTCGGGGTGCAGGCCAAAGGGAATGCCGCGGCCATCGTCTTCCACGCTGACCGAGCCATCGGTATGCAGCGAGACCTTGATGCGCTTGCCGTAGCCGGCCAGGGCTTCGTCGGCCGCGTTGTCGATCACCTCCTGCAGGATGTGCAGGGGGTTGTCGGTGCGGGTGTACATGCCGGGGCGTTGCTTGACCGGCTCCAGGCCCTTGAGGACGCGGATCGAACCTTCCGAATATTCGGGAATGGAAGTAGAGGGTTTGGCTGCCATGGGGGCGAATTGTAGTGCGCGCACCAGCGCACAGCTGGATAAATAAACAGTTACCCCTGACGCCATTGCTTGCACATGCGCAAGCGCCGGGGCATTTCCGGGCGCAACGCTAACACAGCAGGCTGTCGCGCCGGAGTCCATTCGCGAGGTGGGGCTGCCCCACAGGTAGGGGGTGAACTGGATACATTCCACAGCTATGCAAAACCAAAACAACACCACCAACCGCCTGCCCATGCTGCAGGTGCTGCTGTGCGGGGGCGCAGTGGTCACCTTGTCCATGGGCATACGCCACGGCTTCGGCCTGTGGCTGCAGCCCATCACCCAGGAAATGGGCTGGACCCGCGAATCCTTTGCCCTGGCGATTGCCATCCAGAACCTGTCCTGGGGCGTGCTGGGTATCTTCGTGGGCATGATGGCCGACAAGCTGGGCGCCTTCAAGGTGCTGATCGGCGGCGCCATCCTGTATGCGCTGGGCCTGGTGGGCATGGCGCTGTCGCCCTCCACCTTGCTGTTTGCACTCACCGCCGGGGTGCTGATCGGTGCGGCCCAGGCTGGCACCACCTATGCGGTGATCTATGGCGTGCTGGGGCGGCAGATTCCGGCCAATCGCCGCAGCTGGGCCATGGGCGTGACGGCCGCGGCCGGTTCGTTCGGCCAGTTCTTCATGGTACCGGTGGAGGGCGGGCTGATTACGCAGTTCGGCTGGTCCAACGCGCTGCTGATCCTGGCGGTGATCGCCCTGGTGATTGCCGTCCTGGCCTTTGGCCTGCGCGAGCCCGGCTTTGGCGGCACGGCAGGCGCTGGCCCCCAGCGCGACCAGACCATCGGCCAGGCCCTGGCCGAAGCCTGGACCAACCCCAGCTTTGTGCTGCTGCTGTCGGGCTACTTTGTCTGCGGCTTTCAGGTGATGTTCATCGGCGTGCACATGCCCAGCTACCTGAAGGACTTTGGCATTGCCCCCCAGGTGGCCAGCTATTCCCTGGCGTTGGTGGGCCTGTTCAACATCTTCGGCACCTACATCGCCGGGAATCTGGGCCAGAAAATGCCCAAGCGCTACCTGCTGTCGGGCATCTACGGGCTGCGCTCGGTGGTCATCATTGCCTTCCTGCTGGCCCCGCTGTCGCCCTGGTCGGTCTACCTCTTCTCGGCCGCCATGGGCTTTCTGTGGCTGTCCACCGTGCCGCTGACCAATGCCACCATCGCCCAGATCTTCGGCGTGCAGCATCTGTCCATGCTGGGCGGTTTTGTGTTCTGCAGCCACCAGGTGGGCAGTTTCCTGGGCGTGTGGCTGGGCGGCTACCTGTATGACCGCAACGGCAATTACGACATGGTCTGGTATCTGGCGATTGCGCTGGGCATTTTTGCCGCCGTCGTCAACCTGCCGGTGCGCGAGCAGGCCCTGGTGCGCAAGCCGGCCGCCGCCTGACCGGTCTCGCACCGCCGTTCAGCGCTACCATCGCAGCCATGCACACCCCCTGCACCGCCCCGCCCTCTGTCCCGCCCCGGCTGCACGGCTGGCGGCGGGCGCTGGTCTGGGCGGCCATCGCCGCGGTGCTGGCAGCAGTGTTTGCCCTGTATCTGCAGCCGGACTTCATGGTCACACTCGCCAACCAGGTCTGGGCCTGCTTCTGAGCCTGGGGGCAACCCGCCCCGGCGGCATGGCCGGGAGGTCTCATGCCCCGCATTCTGATCACCGGTGCCTCTGACGGCATCGGCGCCGAAATGGCACTCCAGCTGGCACGGCACCACCAGCAATCGCTGCAGCTGATCCTGGCCGCGCGCAGCCTCGACAAACTGCAGTCCGTGGCGGACCAATGCCAGGCCCACGGCGCCCAGTTGCTGGCCGTGCCTACCGATGTGTCCGAGGAGACGGCCTGCCGCGCCCTGGTGGCACAGAGCGTGCAACAGTTTGGCGGCATGGATGTGCTGATCAACAACGCCGGCGTATCGGCACACGCCCTGTTCGAAGACGTGAGTGCCGAGCACCTGGCCTGGTATGAGCAACTGATGCGCACCAATTTCTGGGGCAGTGTGTGGTGCACCCATGCCGCCTTGCCGCACCTGAAGGCCTCGCAGGGCAGCATCGTGGCCGTGTCCTCGCTGGCCGGGCTGGTGGGCGTGCCCGGGCGCACGGCCTACAGCGCCAGCAAGTTCGCCCAGGCCGGCTTTTTCGAAGCGCTGCGCGCCGAGCTGAAACCCGCCGGCGTGGGCGTGACCACGGCCTACCCAGGCGTGGTGGACACCCGCATCCGTTACCACGGCTACAACGCCCAAGGCCAGGCCGCAGGCGTCAGCGGCCTGAAGGAAGAGCATGCCATGCCGGTGGCCGAATGTGCGCGGCTGATCCTGCAGGGCATGGAACGCCGCCAACGCGAGGTGGTCATGACACGCCAAGGAAAACTGGGCCGCTGGGTCAAGCTGATCGCCCCCGGCGTGGTGGAACGCATGGCGCTGGCGGCACTGCAGCGCCCACTCGGCAGCCATTGACCCTGGTCAGCCCAGGCCGTCTGCCCCACCTGCCCCCAAGGTGCAGGCTGCTATAGTTTTCTACATGATCCACGCGACGCCACCTGCCTCCACACTCCCGCAAGCCCAGCCAGCACCGTCCCCCTGGATCGAGCGCTGGCGCCATCTGCTGCCGGCCGGCTGCAGCGTGCTGGATGTGGCCTGCGGCAGCGGCCGCCACCTGCGCTGGCTGGCCGCCAATGGCCATGCCATGACCGGGGTGGACCGCGATGCAGCCGCACTGGCCGCACTGCCCGGTCTGGGCGAGCTGCTCTGCGCCGATATCGAAAACGGCCCCTGGCCGCTGCCGGGGCGCCAGTTCGGCGCGGTGGTGGTCACCAACTACCTGTGGCGCCCCCTGTGGCCACAGATCCTGGACAGCGTGGTGCCCGGCGGCGTGCTGCTGTATGAAACCTTCGGCCAGGGCAACGAAGCTTTTGGCAAACCGTCACGCCCGGACTTTCTGCTGGCACCCGGCGAGCTGCTGCAGGTCTGCACCGGCTGGCAGGTGGTGGCCTATGAATGCGGGCAGCTGCGCCAGCCCGACCGCGTGGTGCAGCGCATCGCCGCCATCCGCCCAGCGGGCAGCGCGCTCCCGGCCCGGCTGACGCCTTAACCCGGTCATCCGGCCTTCCACCGGTTCAACGCCTTCAGCACGGGCTGCCCGCGGTCGCCTTGGAACCAGACCCCCCCCGCCCCGGCCTGCCAAGGACTGCGGCGCAGGCACATGGAATCACCCGCCACGGGCACGTGCACGTGCACACCGCACGCCATGGCAGGGCCTCCCGGCAACACCAGCCCGTCTCCGGGGTTGCATGTGCGACCTTTGAAACCCGTCCCTCCCGACACTCTCACTGAAGTTCTGCTCTCCATGCCCACCTACGCCCTGCTGCTGGCCCACGACGAATACCCCAGTTCCACCACCGCATGGCCGGCTCGCCCGGATGCCTCGGGCAGCCCCTGCGATGGCTGGGCCGAATGGTTCGACCACACGCCACTGCTGTTCAGCCTGCTGATGGGCGACGCCCGGCACCTGCCCACGCTGGTGCCTTGCAGCGCCTACGGGGACAACGAAGGCCTGTCCTCCCTGGCCGCCCCCATGGACGGCGTGAAAGCCCGCTGGCAATGGCTCAAAACCCAGATGGAGCCGCTGCCCGCGCATTGGCCTGAGGCCCAGCGCCGGCAATGGCAGGACATCGACCAGGCCATCACCACCAGCACGCGCCACTGGCTGCTGCTGGACTGCGCCACGCTGTGCCCGCATGACTTTGACGAGCCCGCATACACCGCCTTTTTGCAGGCCCAGCGCGATCAATGCCTGTTGTGGGACTGCAGCACCACGGGCCTGCCCCAGGCGCTGCACAGCCTGCTGCAATCGCCCGCAGCCCAGCTGGGCTGGTGGAGCCCCTCGGTAGTGGCACGCACCGAACCGGTGGAGCGCGACATCTCTGACGACTGGCCTGCCTGGCTCTCCGAGCACTACGAAGAGCGCTACCACGGGGCCTGGGAGGAAGAACTCGAGGCCTACGTGGTGATGCCCAAATTGCACCCGCACACCGGCCAGGCCTGCCAGTCAGAGCAGGAGCGTGAACACTGGCCCGTGGGCCTGGTCACGCCCTACGGCCGCTGGCTGCTGCATCCGGATGCCGGCGCCCACGGCGCGTTTGCCAGCGGCAACTGCATCAACCTGGTCTATCCGCCGGAGCGCCCGGGACAGGCCGAGCGCCATGGCATCCAGGACGCCAACGGACTGTGGCTGCTCGCTCCGGACCAGGGCTATCCCGAAGCCTGGGCGCTGACACCGCACCTGATCAAGTCGCAAGCGGCCGACGGCAGCGATGCGCTGCTGCGCCTGTCCGATCTGGCGGTGCTCTACAGCGGCCTGAAGGAGATCGAGCTCTCCCACGATGACGGGCTCATTCGTGCGCGCCGCAGCGACGACATCATGCTGCTGCTGGACGCCACCGGCCAGCCGCTGTTCGACAGCACCTTCAGCCACGTGCTGAATTTCAACCCCAAGAACGGCCTGGCGGTGGCCTTCCAGCGCCAGCGCCCAGGCGACCGCAGCAGTCCGTTGCGCGAAGGCGTGGTCCACCGCAGCGGCGTGCTGCGCGTGCCCTGCGCCTTTGCCCAGATCGAGCGCGGCTTCAACGATTCGCCCCCCAAGGTCTTCCCCGGCGGCAAACTGCTGGCTTACAGCCCCGAAGGCCAACCCCATGTCTTCAGCACCAAGGGCCAACTGCTGAGCGCACCCGCGCTGTGGTGCCCGCCGCTGGCCCGCATCGTCCAGAAGAACGCGCTGCTGGCCGGCATGGGCAGCGGCCCTGAAGCGGAGATGGGCTGGTTCTCTTTGAAAGACTTCAGCTTCACGCCCACCGGCGAAACCTGGGGCGAAGTCACCGAGGCCCTGCGCAGCAACCTCACCGGGACAAGCGAGCTCGAAGTGCGCGTCCTGCGCCGCAGCGATCTGGTGGACGCCGAAGACACGGACTGGATGCAGGACGTGGCCCGCATACTGTGCCTGGGCGATACCGGCGCGGGCGATGCCCTGGCCGAGCGCTGGCGCGACGCGGTCGCCCACCCGGACCCGGACGACTTTGGCTGGGACACAGAGGACCCGGATTTCGACCCCGACACCCTGGAGCTCTACGGCGACGACAACGACCTGACGCTGTACTGGCAGCATCTGCTGGCCATTGCGCCGCAGTTTGCCCAACTGGACTGGAAGGATGCCGATGGCCTGGCCGGCAGCCAGTGGCTGCCCGGCACCCGGGATTGGCAGTGGGACCGCGCCACCCAGGGCGATGGCATGCAGGATGGACTGGACAGCCTGGCCCAGCACCTGGGCACGCAGCAGCTGGCCTTGCTGCAGCTACGCACCGACAGCGACTGCCTGCGCTTTGCCGTGGTGCGCCAGGACGATGCAGCCCCTTTGCTGGAGCGGCTGTCCCAGGCCGCTGTCGGCGCCTGGGTCCACGAGGTGTGAAGGTGGAGCGGCTCTGCCGGGAATGCCTGCAGCGGCCGCACCGCCCGCTCCTCCTGTTCCGCGGGCCGTCCAAGCCCGTGCCGCTTCACGCGCTCGCCCCCGTGGCACCGGCACGAACGCAACACATTCGACGAAACAAAAAATAATTTATCGTCATATCGGCGAATAATTGCATCAAAATGGCAGAAACAGCGTCATGAGCGTTGCCACCCTGTCTGCCCAGTGCCCTTCACCAGATCCGCTGGGTAGAATGAATTTTTACCGTTTCACTTTGCGGACATGACCACTTCTTCCGTCGCCCTGCGGGGCAGCATTGTTGCCCTTGTCACACCCATGCATGAGGACGGTAGCGTCGACTACCCCAGCCTGCGCAAACTCATCGACTGGCATGTGGCCGAAGGCACCAACTGCATCGGCGTGGTCGGCACCACAGGCGAATCGCCCACGGTGAGCGTGGAAGAACACTGCGAAATCATCCGCGTGTCCGTGGAACAGGCCGCAGGCCGTGTGCCCGTGATGGCCGGCTGCGGCGCCAACAGCACGCACGAAGCCATCGAGCTGGCCCGTTACGCCAAGAAGGTCGGCGCCGACAGCCAGCTGCAGGTTGTGCCCTACTACAACAAGCCCACGCAGGAAGGCCAGTACCAGCACTTCAAGGCGATTGCCGAGGCCGTGGGCGACCTGCCCATGATGCTCTATAACGTGCCCGGCCGCTCCGTGGCCGATATGCAGCACGACACCGTGCTGCGCCTGGCGCAGATCGACAGCATCTTCGGCATCAAGGAAGCCACCGGCAACATCGAGCGCGCACAGTGGCTGATCCGCGATGTGCCCGAGGATTTTGGCGTGTACTCCGGCGATGACCCCACTGCCGTCGCGTTGATGCTGCTGGGCGGCCACGGCAATGTGTCCGTCACCGCCAACGTGGCCCCGCGCCTGATGAGCGATCTGTGCAAGGCCGCGCTGGCCGGTGATGTGAAGCGCGCCATGGACATCCAGTTCAAGCTGATGCCCCTGCACAAAAACCTGTTTGTGGAAGCCAACCCCATCCCTGTGAAATGGGCTGTTGCACGCATGGGTCTGTGTGGCGCTACCATGCGCCTTCCCATGACACCGCTGTCCGCAAACAACCACGCCGTAGTGGAAACTTCTTTGCGCGACGCGGGTCTGCTCTAATAGCGGTTTGCGCCGGGTGTCGCCCGGCGCTTTCCCATGTCTTGACCCTCAAGGATTTCCTGCGTGAAAAACATCACACGACTGAGCCTGTTGGGCATTGCCGTCGCTCTGTCGGCTTGCTCTGTGCTGGAGAACGACAAGATCGACTATAAGAGTGCCAAAAAGGGCGTGACCCTGGACGTGCCTCCCGATCTGAACCAGCTCTCTCGCGACACACGCTACAACGTGCCCGGCTCCAGCGTCTCGGCCCGCGAGCTGCAGGCTGGCCAGGCCTCGGTGACACCGCCGCTGGAAAAGGCTGCCGCCCTGACCGTGGGTGACGTCACCATCGAACGTGACGGCAACCAGCGCTGGCTGGTGGTCAACCGCCCTGCCGACAAGATCTGGGATCCGGTGCGCGATTTCTGGCTGGAAAGTGGCTTCAACATGGCCATTGAAAAGCCCGAGCTGGGCATTCTGGAAACCGACTGGGCCGAAAACCGCGCCAAGCTGCCCCAGGACGTGATCCGCTCCACCCTGGGCAAGGTGTTCGATTCGCTGTACTCCACCAGCGAGCGTGACCGCTTCCGCACCCGCCTGGAACGCCGCGCCGACGGCAAGACCGAAATCTACGTGACGCACCGCGGCATGCAGGAGGTCTACGCCAACCAGCAAAAGGACAGCACCATCTGGCAGCCACGCGCCGCCGATCCCGAACTGGAAACCGAATTCCTGCGCCGCATCATGGTGCGCCTGGGCAGCACCGAAGAGCAGTCCAAGGCCGTGGTCGCCGCGGGCGGCACCAAGCCCACCGTGGCCCAGTCGGCCCGCGTGACCACGCTCAACGGCCAACCCGCCGTGGAAATCGACGAAGCCTTCGACCGCGCCTGGCGCCGTGTCGGTGTGGCCCTGGACCGAACCGGCTTCACCGTGGAAGACCGTGACCGCAGCAAGGGCCTGTACTTCGTGCGCTACGTCCCGGCCAACCCCGACACGGAAGAAAAGAAGAAGGGCTTCTTCGGCAGCCTGTTCGGCTCCAAGGCCGAAGCCAAGCCCGCCAAGTACCAGATCGCCGTGCGCAGCGAAGGCGCCAAGTCGAGCGTGGTGGTGCTGGGCGAAAACGGCCAGCCCGAGAGCGACGTCAATGCCCAGCGCATCGTGCGCGTCATTGCCGACGACCTGCGCTAATCCCTTCGGGATTCCCCCCAAAGGCTGCTTCGGCAGCCTTTTTTCATGGCCTTTTCAGCCGGCAGCACGGCCAGGCTGTCAAACCTGCGCACTCCTGAGCCTCTGGGCCTTGCACTGGCGAGATGGCGGTGCCCCTCTGACGACCGCCATCCAGTGCTGCGCCCGGCGTGCACCACACACCGTCCAGCGCCCCCCTGCAGTAAAGACCAGGACCTGCGCACCACCAGCCTCACCTCGACCCCACCTGAACGCGCAGCCCATGTGTGTGGCCAGGAGTGCCGACACAGCGCTGGCACCAATGCAG
The DNA here is from genome assembly GCF_019218715.1 of Comamonas sp. CMM03. Classification (NCBI taxonomy): domain Bacteria; kingdom Pseudomonadati; phylum Pseudomonadota; class Betaproteobacteria; order Burkholderiales; family Comamonadaceae; genus Comamonas; species Comamonas sp. CMM03. The sequence goes on from NZ_JAHUXB010000002.1 coordinate 92,679, forward strand.
TGAACCGGCAAGACGCAGAACCCCTGCAAGGCCCCCTTCACGACCGGCCTGCCGCCGCAAGCCGCGGCGGCCATAGAGGCCAAAGCCCTGCCCACAAACAAAAAGCCCGCCAGAGGCGGGCTTTTTGGTGCATTCACCACCACGTTTGTCAGGCCTGGGCCCGCAAGGTGGAGGAGGAGTGCAAATTACTTGGCTGCGGGTTCAGCAGCTTGCTTGGCAGCGTCGGCAGCAGCGTCAGCGGCTTGCTTGGCGGCATCAGCAGCAGCGTCAGCGGCGGGGGCAGCAGCGTCAGCAGCAGGAGCGGCGGGAGCAGCAGCGTCAGCGGCAGGAGCAGCAGGAGCGGGAGCTTCCACAGCAGGAGCGGCGGGAGCAGCAGGAGCTTCTTCCTTCTTGCCGCAAGCAGCCAGAGCAGCAGCAGCGATCACGGTAGCCAGAACGAGAGACTTCTTCATGACAATTTCCTCTTGAGGATGAGTTATTCGGTATGCCGCACCGGCTGACCCCCTCCGGGCCCTGTTGGCTGGTGCTACGCACATGCCCGCCAGGGGCACGCATGCACAGGCATGTACCGTCTCAACGCGTGCCACTCGCACTCGGTTTACAGGGTTTGCATATTTTTTGAAAAAAACTTTGCCTCCCCTGTAAAACCGCAGCAGCCCGATGCCGCACGCCTTTGTCAGCCGGCCAGCAGCTGCCGCAGCACATAGGGCAGGATGCCGCCGTGGCGGTAGTAATCCACCTCGATAGGGGTATCGATGCGCAGCTTCACCACCACTGTCTGCTGGCTGCCATCTGCGCGTGTGACCACCAACTTCGCATCACTTTGCGGTGCCAGATTCGCGGCGGGGATCACGTCGATCCATTCATCCCCCTTCAGCCCCAGCGTCTGCCAGCTGTCATTGCCCTTGAACTGCAGCGGCAGCACCCCCATGCCCACCAGGTTGGAGCGGTGGATGCGCTCGAAGCTGCGCGCGACCACCGCCTTGATGCCCAGCAGCTGCGTGCCCTTGGCCGCCCAGTCGCGGCTGGAGCCGGTGCCATACTCCTCGCCGGCCAGCACCACCGTGGCCCGACCGGCCGACTGCCACTTCATCGCGGCGTCGTAGATGGACATCTTTTCCACCTTGCCGTTGTCGTCGCGGTAGAGCGTCACCCCGCCCTCCTCGCGCGAGCCATCGACCGCCGCCGGAATCATCAGGTTCTTGATGCGCACATTCGCAAATGTGCCGCGCATCATCACCTCGTGGTTGCCACGGCGCGAACCATAGCTGTTGAAGTCGGCTTTTTGCACGCCATGGGCCAGCAGCCACTGGCCGGCAGGAGAGCTTTCCTTGATGGAGCCAGCCGGCGAGATGTGGTCGGTGGTGATGGAGTCGCCAAACAGGGCCATGATGCGCGCACCGCGCACGTCGTAGTCGGGTGCCGACGCGCCCCCCGCAGCAGCACCCAGCTCCAGCGTGAAGTCCTGGAAGAAAGGGGGCTCGGCAATGTAGGTGCTTTGTGGCCAGGTATAGGTGGAGCCGGTCACGCCCTTGATCTTTTCCCACAGCTTGCCGGGCTCGGTCTTCACTTTTTCATAGTTGGCGCGGAAAGCCTTGCCGTTCATGGCGTACTTCAGCAGCGCATGGATCTCCTCGCTGCTGGGCCAGATATCGCCCAGGTAGATGTCCTTGCCGCCCTTGCCCTTGCCCACCGGTTCGGTCATCAGGTCCTTGCGCACCGTGCCGGCAATCGCATAGGCCACCACCAAGGGCGGGCTGGCCAGGAAATTGGCCTTGATATTGGGGTGGATGCGCGCCTCGAAGTTGCGGTTGCCCGACAGCACGGCCGCACACACTAGGTTGTTGCGCGTGATGGCGTCGTTCAGCTCCGGCGTCAGGTCGCCCGCGTTGCCGATGCAGGTGGTGCAGCCATAGCCCGCCAGCGCAAAACCCAGCTTTTCCAGGTAGGGCAGCAGGCCGGTTTCGGTCAGGTACTCGGTCACCACCCGGGAGCCGGGCGCCAGCGAGGTCTTGATGTGCGGCTTGACCTTGAGCCCGGCCTGCACCGCCTTCTTGGCCAGCAGGCCGGCCGCCAGCAGCACGCTGGGGTTGGAGGTGTTGGTGCAGCTGGTGATGGCGGCAATCAGCACGTCACCGTTGCCGATGCGCAGCACCTTGTCGTCGCTGCCGGGTAGCGCGCACACCGCCGTGGTCACGGCATTGTCATGCGAGGTTTCCAGCGTGGGGCGGTTGCCGACCATTTCCACCACCGCACGCGGTGCACCCGGCTTGGGCGGCGGTGCATCGGTGGCCAGTTCCCCTTCGCCACAGCCTACGCGGTGGCGCAGTCCCAGCTGGTCGGCCGGCTGGTTGAAGCCGTTGGCCGCCACCGAGGCCGTGAACAGGGCATCGAACTTGCTGGCCACATCGCCGATTTCGATACGGTCCTGCGGGCGCTTGGGACCAGCCAGGCTGGGCGCCACCGTACCCAGATCCAGGGAGACCACGCGCGAATAGTCGATGTCGCCCGCCCGGGGCACGCCAAACAGCCCCTGGGCGCGGAAATAGGCTTCGAACGCCTCGATCTCGCTTTTCTTGCGGCCCGTGCCCTGAAAGTAGTCCAGCGTCTTTTCATCCACCGGGAAGAAGCCCATGGTGGCGCCGTATTCCGGCGCCATATTGCCGATGGTGGCGCGGTCCGGCAACGTCAGGCTGGCTGTGCCTTCGCCAAAGAACTCCACAAACTGGCCCACCACCTTTTCCTTGCGCAGCATCTCGGTGACAGTGAGCACCAGGTCGGTGGCGGTCACGCCTTCGCGCAGCCGCCCCGTGAGCTCGAACCCCACCACATCGGGCGTCAGAAAGTACACCGGCTGGCCCAGCATGGCGGCCTCGGCTTCGATGCCGCCTACACCCCAGCCCACCACGCCGATGCCGTTGATCATGGTGGTGTGGCTGTCCGTGCCCACCAGGGTGTCGGGGTAGTAGACCCCATCAGCAGTGCGGTGCACACCGCGCGCCAGGTATTCCAGATTCACTTGGTGGACGATGCCGAAGCCCGGCGGCACCACACCAAAGGTGTCAAAGGCCTGCATGCCCCATTTCATGAACTGGTAGCGTTCCTGGTTGCGCTGGAATTCCAGTTTCATGTTCAGGTCCAGCGCCTTGGGGGTGCCAAAGTAGTCGACCATGATGGAGTGATCGACCACCAGATCCACCGGCACCAGGGGCTCGATGGCCTTGGGCTTCTTGCCCAGTTTGGCTGCGGTGGAGCGCATGGCGGCCAGATCGGCCAGCAGCGGCACACCGGTGAAGTCCTGCAGCACCACACGCGAGACCACGAAGGGAATCTCGTCGGTCCGCACGGCCTTGGGCTTCCACTGCGCCAGCTGGGCCACATGCTCGGACGTGACCTTGTTGCCGTCGCAGTTGCGCAGCACCGACTCCAGCACGATGCGGATGGACACCGGCAAGCGTTTCACGCCGGGGTATTTCTGCGCCAGCGCTGGCAGTGAGAAGAATTTCCCTTCCTTGCCCGAAGCGGTCTGGAAGTTGTGGAGGGTGGAAGCGAATGCGTGTTTCATCGAGGGTTCTCCGTCCATACAAAAGCCATCTCCCCTGCATTCTGCGTCGCCCCCTCTGACGCGTCTATCGGACAAAGACCACGCGGCAAGCCATCGGGTGCAAAAAAACCCGCCGAAGCGGGTTTGGGGGCAAGGGCCGGCGCATGTCCGGCCTGTGCAGCAGGTGAATTACACCTTTTCAGCGACTGCCGCGTACTCGGCGATCTCGTTGAAGTTCATGTAGCGGTAGACGGAGGCCTTGTCGGCATCGATCACGCCCATTTCCTTCAGGTACTCTTCCTTCGAAGGCAGCTTGCCCAGGCGCGATGCGATCGCAGCCAGCTCGGCCGAGCCCAGGAACACATTGGTGTTCTTACCCAGACGGTTGGGGAAGTTGCGGGTCGACGTGGAGATCACGGTAGCGCCTTCACGCACCTGGGCCTGGTTGCCCATGCACAGCGAGCAGCCCGGCATTTCAGTGCGCGCACCGGCCGTGCCGAAGGCCGCGTAGTGGCCTTCCTTGATCAGCTCGCTCTGGTCCATCTTCGTGGGAGGAGCCACCCACAGCTTGACGGGGATGTCGCGCTGGCCGCCCAGCAGCTTGGCTGCGGCGCGGAAGTGACCGATGTTGGTCATGCAGGAACCGATGAAGGCTTCATCGATTTTGGTGCCGGCCACGTCGGACAAGGTCTTGGCGTCATCGGGATCGTTCGGGCAGCAGACGATGGGTTCCTTGATGTCGGCCAGATCGATTTCGATGATGTGGGCGTACTCGGCGTCCTTGTCGGCTTCCAGCAGATCGGGCTTGGCCAGCCAGGCTTCGACCTTTTCGATACGGCGTTGCAGCGTGTTGGCGTCGGCGTAGCCGTCGGCGATCATGTTCTTCATCAGAACGATGTTCGAGGTCAGGTATTCCTTGATCGGCTCGGGGTTCAGCTTGATCGTGCAACCTGCGGCAGAACGCTCTGCCGAGGCGTCGGACAGCTCGAACGCTTGCTCGACCTTCAGGTTGGGCAGGCCTTCGATTTCCAGAATGCGGCCCGAGAATTCGTTGATCTTGCCAGCCTTGGCCACGGTCAGCAGACCTTGCTTGATGGCGTACAGGGGGATCGCGTGCACCAGGTCGCGCAGGGTCACGCCGGGCTGCATTTCACCCTTGAAGCGCACCAGCACCGATTCGGGCATGTCCAGCGGCATCACGCCGGTCGCCGCGCCGAAGGCCACCAGACCGGAGCCTGCCGGGAAGGAGATACCGATGGGGAAGCGGGTGTGCGAGTCGCCACCGGTGCCGACGGTGTCAGGCAGCAGCAGGCGGTTGAGCCAGCTGTGGATCACGCCGTCACCAGGACGCAGGGCAACGCCACCGCGGTTGCTGATGAACTCGGGCAGTTCGCGGTGGGTCTTCACGTCCACGGGCTTGGGGTAGGCCGCGGTGTGGCAGAAGGATTGCATCACCATGTCGGCGGAGAAGCCCAGGCAGGCCAGGTCCTTCAGCTCGTCACGGGTCATGGGGCCGGTGGTGTCTTGCGAGCCCACAGTGGTCATGCGGGGTTCGCAGTAGGTACCGGGGCGCACACCCTGGCCTTCCGGCAGCCCCACGGCACGGCCCACCATCTTCTGGGCCAGCGTGAAGCCGGCGTTCGAAGCAGCAGGCGCCTGGGGCAGGCGGAACACCGTGGAGGCGGTCAGACCCAGGAATTCACGGGCCTTGGCCGTCAGCGAACGGCCGATGATCAGGTTGATCCGGCCGCCGGCGCGCACTTCGTCGAACAGCACGTCGCTTTTGAGCTGGAACTCGGCCACCGTTTCGCCATTCTTGGTGATCTTGCCGTCATAGGGCAGCACATCGATCACGTCACCCATTTCCAGCTTGGAAACGTCCACTTCGATCGGCAGCGAGCCCGAGTCTTCCTGCGTGTTGAAGAAGATGGGGGCGATCTTGCCGCCCAGCGTCACGCCACCGAAGCGCTTGTTGGGGACAAAGGGAATGTCCTGACCCGTGGCCCAGACGATGGAGTTGGTTGCCGACTTGCGCGAAGAACCGGTACCCACCACGTCGCCAACGTAGGCCACCAGATTGCCCTTGGCCTTCAGTTCGTCGATGAACTTCATCGGGCCGCGCTTGCCGTCTTCCTCCGGCTTGAACTTTGCGTCAGGACGCGTGTTCTTCAGCATGGCCAGGTAGTGCAGCGGAATGTCGGGACGGCTCCATGCGTCCGGAGCGGGCGACAGGTCGTCGGTGTTGGTCTCACCGGGCACCTTGAAGACGGTGACGGTGATCTTCTTTTCCACTTCGGGACGCGAAGTGAACCACTCGGCATCCGCCCAGCTCTGCATCACTTCCTTGGCCTTGGCATTGCCCGCCTTGGCCTTGGTGGCCACGTCGTTGAAGAAGTCGAACATCAGCAGCGTCTTCTTCAGGGCGTCGGCAGCCACACCGGCGACTTCGGCGTCGTCCAGCAGCTCGATCAGGGGGTGGACGTTGTAGCCGCCCACCATGGTGCCCAGCAGCTCGGTGGCCTTGGACTTGGAGATGAGGCCCACCTTCAGGTCACCGTGTGCCACGGCGGCCAGGAAGGAAGCCTTGACCTTGGCCGCATCGTCCACTCCGGGCGGCACGCGGTGGGTCAGCAGATCCAGCAGGAAGGCATCCTCGCCAGCAGGCGGGTTCTTGATCAGCTCGATCAGCTCAGCGACCTGCTTGGCATCCAGAGGCAGCGGGGGGATGCCCAGTGCGGCACGTTCTGCCACATGGTCACGGTAGGCTTTCAACATGGGTTCTCTCTCCAATGGTTTTGTAAGTGGGGTCAGCCTCTTGGCAGCCCACCGCCGGCTTTATTTGCCGGCTGCGGGGTTTTCCAGAAGGCTAGGAGGGGGGTTTCGCTTGATGGCCTCAGCCACCTGGGTTTGCTCGCTGCTCATGCACTCGTCCGCCAGGCGCTGGCCTTGCTTCTGGTTCATGAGCATGGATTTGTTGGCGATCTGCAGCCACACGGCGCCAGCCTGCTTGTCTTCCAGGCGCACCACGCCGGTGGACGTGGCCACAGGGGACATGTGGTACTTGAAGCCATTGCCGTCCACGTGGAAGTAACCAGGGTTGTTGCCGTCCTTGGTCACGTTCACGTGCTGGCCCAGTTCGCAGCCGATGCGGCCGGTGTGCACGCGGTCCGCCAGGCTCAGGGCTTCGGGCGACAGGGCCGAGGCAGCCACCGCCGTGGCGGCACCCGCGCCGGCCGCGGCGGCTACAGCGCCCTTGGCGGCTGCAGGCTTCTTGGCGGTGGTGGTTTTCTTCGCGGTGGAAGCCTTGGCGGCCGGTGCAGCCTTCTTGGCGGCAGCGGGCTTGGCCTGGACGGTGGCAGCAGCGGGCTGTACCAGCATCAGTGCGGGTACGAGGGCGATGACGGAGGCAATGAGGGTTTTCATTTCAGCTCCTGGATTTCCATGTGTTGTTTGCTACGGTTTTTAAGATCCGGCAGGGCCAAACCAGTGGCTTGCGGCCACAGGGATGTGCTGCCCTGTCCGGTGTGCACGCTCCAGCAGCTGCCAGTAATACCGGTAGCTGGCGCGGTCGTGCAGCACGCCGTGGTGGCTGATGGGAGCCCAGTCAGCGTTGGCGGCGGCGGCAAGAATATCCGCAGCGAGCGCCACTTCGTCGCTCGCGGGCATGAAAGCCGCCAGAATCGGACGAATTTGCGCCGGGTGGATACTCCAGACCCGGGTATAGCCGAAATCATTGAAAGCTTTTGTTGCAGCCGCCTGCATCACTGCGGGGTTTTTGAACTCGGTGACCACACAGTGCGAAGGCACTTTGCCGTGGGCATGGCAGGCCGCCGCAATCTCCAGCTTGGCGCGCACCACCAGCGGATGCTGAAACTGCCCTTCCACGCCCATGGCACTGGAGGGAATGGCGCCCCCATGGGCCGAGACAAAGTCCATCAGCCCGAAGGAAATGCTTTGCACCGCCGGATGGGCGGCAATCTCGAAGGCCCGGTGCACGGCGGCTGGCGATTCGATCAGCACATGCAGCGGTACCGGCTGGCCGGTGGCGCGCTGCAGGGCTTTTTCAGCCAGGAGCACATCCTCCACCGACTCCACCTTGGGCACCATGATGTGGCACAGCCGGGCCCCCGCCTCACCGGCAATGATGTCCATGTCCTGCTGAAAGGCCGCATGGTCCACGGCATGCACGCGGGCCGCCACCCGGGCGCCAGGCGCCGCATTGCGGGCCAGCCCGGCCACCAGCCTGGCGTGCTGCAGCTCCTGGCCGACCGGCGCTCCGTCTTCGCAGTCCAGCGTAACATCGAACACGCAGGCGCCGAACTCGGCCATCATCTCGGCCTGCAACTGCAGGCTTTTGCGCATGCGCTCTTCCACGCCACTGTAGTGGTCGCACACGGGCAGACGCTGCGTGCCGCCCGCCTGGGCGTCCAGCAAGACCTGCGCGGGGTGGACAGTCGAATTCGTCATGCTTGGCGTTGGGCAACAAGAAACAGGCGCGGGAAGGCCAGCAGGCGCTTGCCGTCCGCGCGCACGGGATAGGCCGCATCCACGCGGCGCTCGTATTCCGTCAGAAATGCGGCTTGCAGCGCCTGGGGCAGGCCTTCCACAAAAGGCTTCAAACCGGTGCCGCGCACCCATTGCACGATGGCGGCAGCGGACTCCATGGGGTGCTGGTACACGGTGTGCCACACATCCACGGAGGCGGTCTGCGCGCCGGGCGCAGCCAGTAAATCGTAATAAGCCCCAATGGGCAGAATGTCGGTACGCAACTTGTCTGCATCGCCGATGTACGGGGCAAACTCGGGCAGACGCGCCACTTCGCGCATCAGCCGGTGCGTGGGTTCCTGACGGTTGTCCGGCATCTGGATCGCCAGCACGCCACCGGGCGCCAGCAGCGAGAGCAGACGGGGAATCAGGGTTTCATGCAAGCCCACCCACTGCAGGGAGGCATTGGCATAGATCAGGTCCGGTGCAGGAGAGCCTGCCTCCGGCGCCCAGGTGGCGATATCGCCCAGGGCAAATTGCGCCTGCGGCAGCTGCGTGCGTGCAGTGGCCAGCATGGCGTCGGAATTGTCGATGCCCAGCGCCTGGGCATCGACAAAGCGCTGCACCAGCAGCTCGGTGGAATTGCCCGGCCCACAACCCAGGTCCACCACATGGCGGACATGGGCAGGATCGCTTGGCACCCGCGCCAGCAGCTCGGCCGCAGGACGCGTGCGTTCATTGGCGAAGCGCAGATACAGCGCGGGGTTCCAGTCTTGCATGCCGGTGACTCGCTGGTGGCTTACAGCAGGTGCTTGACGCCGTCTTGCTCGCCTTGCAGCTCAGCCAGGGTCTTGTCGATGCACTCTTGCGAGAAAGCATCGATTTCCAGGCCTTCGACGATCTTGTATTCGCCGTTTTCGGTGGTTACGGGGAAGCCGAACACCACACCGGCGGGAATACCGTACTGGCCTTGCGAAGGCACACCCATGGTGACCCATTCGCCGTTGGAGCCCAGGGCCCAGTCGCGCATGTGGTCGATGGCGGCGTTGGCAGCCGAAGCAGCCGACGACAGGCCGCGGGCAGCGATGATGGCAGCGCCACGCTTGCCCACGGTGGGCAGGAACACGTCCTTGTTCCACACCTGGTCGTTGACCATGTCCTTGACCGACTTGCCGTCCACGGTGGCGAAGCGGTAGTCAGCGTACATGGTGGGCGAGTGGTTGCCCCAGACGGTCAGCTTGCGGATGTCGCCCACCTTGAAACCGGCCTTGGCAGCCAGTTGCGAAGCAGCGCGGTTGTGGTCCAGACGCAGCATGGCGGTGAAGTTCTTGGCCGGCAGATCGGGAGCCGACTTCATGGCGATGTAGGCGTTGGTGTTGGCGGGGTTGCCGACCACCAGCACCTTCACATTGCGCGAAGCCACGGCGTTCAGGGCCTTGCCCTGGGCGGTGAAGATCTGGGCATTGGCAGCCAGCAGGTCGGCACGTTCCATGCCGGGGCCGCGAGGACGAGCACCGACCAGCAGAGCGTAGTCGGTATCCTTGAAGGCTTCCTTCGGGTCGCTGTGGGCTTCGATGCCGGCCAGCAGAGGGAAGGCGCAGTCTTCCAGCTCCATGATTACGCCCTTCAGAGCGTTTTGAGCCTTTTCGTCGGGGATTTCCAGCAGTTGCAGAATAACGGGTTGATCTTTACCCAGCATTTCGCCAGAGGCGATGCGGAACAACAGGGCGTAACCGATTTGGCCAGCTGCGCCGGTGACGGCGACACGGACGGGCTTCTTGCTCATGTAAGAACTCCAAGTATGGATAAAACAGTTGTCGGCGCAGGAAGCACCAGCATCCATGACCAGCCGCCCATGCTCCGCAAACAGGGCGAAAGTGTACCGCCGATTTGAATCCTTGGTCAATTTGTCTTATGTCTTATATAAGATATGATCGGGGCTTTGTCGCGGACCCGTTCCGCCTGTTTTTCCCGCCCGGAGATTGCTGACCGCTCCCATACCCTGCACCATGGCATCCACCCCGACCACCGCCCCCGAGTTCCCCCACCACAGCGTCTCCAGCTCGGGCGCATCCACGCCCTCCTTCAGCCCCCTGTACCAGCAGATCAAGGGCCTGATCCTGCAAAGCCTGCAGGCTGGCGAGTGGCGTCCCGGCGAGCTGATCCCCAGCGAAATGGAGCTGGCAGCACGCTTCAAGGTGAGCCAGGGCACGGTGCGCAAGGCCATTGACGAGCTGGCCGCCGAAAATCTGGTCATGCGCCGCCAGGGCAAGGGCACATTTGTGGCCACCCACGCCGCGCAGCAGGTCCAGTATCGCTTTCTGAAGCTGCACCCGGACACCGGCGATCTGCAAAAGGAAGGCCGTGCCCAGCGCAGCATCCTCGAATGCAAGCGCGTGCGCGCCAGCGCCGAGGTGGCTCGCCTGCTGCAGCTCAAGAGCGGCGACGCCGTCATCCAGGCCCGCCGCGTGCTCACGCTAAGCGGCACGCCCACCATCGTGGAAGACATCTGGTTGCCCGGCCACGCCTTCAAGGGCCTCAGCGCCGAGCAGATGGGCAGCTACCAGGGCCCGACCTACGCCATGTTCGAGCTGGAGTTCGGCGTGCGCATGGTCCGTGCCGACGAAAAGATCCGCGCCGTGCTGCCCGATGAAGAGCAGGCACAGCTGCTGCAAGTAAGCACTTCCACACCCTTATTGAGCGTGGAGCGCGTAGCCTATACCTACAACGACACCCCCATGGAGTTACGACGCGGTATCTACCGCACTGACACGCACCACTACCGCAACGAATTGAGCTGATCTGCAGCTTCTGCCTCGGAGATACCGCACAATCCCGGATTCCCAGGCACCCGAAACTGCGGCATTGCAATAGAATTTTGGATCGTTTGCATCCGAGCGATTACAACGCAGTTACATCTCGAAAGCACCCCGCCATGACTGAGTTAGCAAAAAAGCGGCCAGAGTTCCGCAACATCCACGCCCTCCAGGACCTCCCAACCTATCGCTTGCCTCCGGCTGGCTGGGTTTCCATCTTGCACCGCATCAGCGGCTTGCTGATGTTCCTGCTGCTGCCGTTCATCCTCTGGATGTTCGACAAGTCGCTGTCCTCCGAGTTCTCCTTTGAAATCTTCAAGGCGGCCTTCAACGTCGGCATCGGCTTCGTGCCGGGCTGGTTCATCAAGCTGGTCACGCTGGCCATCATCTGGGCCTCGCTGCACCACCTGATCGCCGGTCTGCGCCACCTGTGGATGGACGTGTCGCACTCGGCCGTTTCCAAGGAATTCGGCAAGTCTTCCGCCGTGACCGTGCTGGTCATCAGCATTGCCCTGACCGTGGTCCTGGGTGCCAAGCTGTTCGGCCTGTACTGATCCCACGTTAGAAGGAAAACAACATGTCCGTGAATTACGGCTCCAAGCGCACCGTGGTCGGTGCCCATTACGGTATCCGCGACTGGCTGGTGCAACGCGTCACTGCGGTCCTGATCGTGCTATTCACCGTGGTCGTGCTGGCCCAGTTGGTGTTCAGCCAAGGCCCCATCGGCTACGACCTGTGGGCCGGCATCTTTGCCGCCCAGTGGATGAAGTTCGTCACCTTCGGCGTGATCATTGCGCTGGCCTGGCACGTCTGGATCGGTGTGCGCGATATCTGGATGGACTACGTCAAGCCCGTGGGCCTGCGCCTGGCGCTGCAGGTTTTCACCATTGTCTGGCTGGTCGGCTGTGCTGGCTGGGGCTTCCAAGTCCTGTGGCGTCTGTGACTTGCGCCCTCCCCTCACGATTGAAGGTTAAGAATGAGCTACTCCAAAGCGAATATCACCAAGCGCAAGTTTGACGTTGTCATCGTCGGTGCCGGCGGCTCCGGTCTGCGCGCTGCCCTGGAACTGTCCCGCGCCGGCCTGTCCGTCGCCTCGCTGTCCAAGGTGTTCCCCACCCGTTCGCACACCGTGGCTGCACAAGGCGGCGTGTCGGCTTCCCTGGGCAATATGTCCGAGGACAACTGGCACTATCACTTCTACGACACCATCAAGGGTTCCGACTGGCTGGGCGACCAGGACGCCATCGAGTTCATGTGCCGCGAAGCACCGAACGTCGTGATCGAGCTGGAACACTTCGGCATGCCGTTCGACCGCAACCCCGACGGCACCATCTACCAGCGTCCCTTCGGCGGCCACACCGCCAACTACGGCGAAAAGCCCGTGCAACGCGCCTGCGCTGCCGCTGACCGTACCGGTCACGCCATGCTGCACACGCTGTACCAGCAGAACGTCAAGTCCAAGACCAACTTCTTCGTGGAGTGGATGGCCCTGGACCTGATCCGCAACCCCCAGGGCGATGTGGTCGGCGTGACCGCCCTCGAACTGGAAACCGGCGACCTGTACGAGCTGCACGCCAAGGCCGTGCTGTTGGCCACCGGCGGCGCCGGCCGTATCTTCCAGGCATCCACCAATGCCTTCATCAACACCGGTGACGGCCTGGGCATGGCCGCGCGCGCTGGCATCCCGCTGCAGGACATGGAATTCTGGCAATTCCACCCCACCGGCGTGGCCGGTGCCGGCGTGCTGCTGACCGAAGGCTGCCGCGGCGAAGGCGCGATCCTGTTGAACAGCGAAGGCGAGCGCTTCATGGAGCGTTACGCTCCCACGCTGAAGGATCTGGCCCCCCGTGACTTCGTGTCGCGTTCGATGGACCAGGAAATCAAGGAAGGTCGCGGCTGCGGTCCCAACAAGGACTACATCCTGATGAAGCTGGACCACCTGGGTGCCGACACCATCCGCAAGCGCCTGCCTTCCGTGGAAGAAATCGGCCACAACTTCGCCAACGTGGACATCACCAAGGAACCCATTCCCGTGGTGCCCACCATCCACTACCAGATGGGTGGCATCCCCACCAACATCAACGGCCAGGTCGTCACCTGGGACGGTCAGCAAAACCAGGTCGTCAACGGTCTGTACGCTGTGGGCGAATGCTCCTGCGTGTCGGTGCACGGCGCCAACCGCCTGGGCACCAACTCGCTGCTGGACCTGCTGGTCTTCGGCAAGTCCGCCGGCAAGCACATCGTCAACTTCGTCAACAACTTCGGCCCCCACCACAACGTGCCCGCCGACGGTGCTGACCGCACGCTGGAGCGCCTCAACCAGCTGGACAACTCCAAGGACGGCGTCTACGCCCAGGACATCGCTGGCGACATCCGCACCGCGATGCAGACGCATGCCGGCGTGTTCCGCACGCAAAAGAGCATGGACGAAGGCGTGACCAAGATCAACGCCATCCGTGACCAGGTCGGCTCCGTGACCCTGAAGGACAAGTCCAAGGTCTGGAACACCGCCCGCATGGAAGCGCTGGAAGTGGACAACCTGATCGAAGTGGCCCAGGCCACCATGACATCGGCTGCTGCCCGCAAGGAATGCCGTGGTGCACACACCGTGTACGACTACGAGCACCCTGCCGACCACGCCGAGTTCCCGCTGGGCCGCAACGACAAGGAATGGCTCAAGCACACCCTGTGGGACAGCGCCACCAACGGCCTGTCGTACAAGCCCGTGAACCTGAAGCCCCTGACCGTGGACAGCGTGCCTCCCAAGGTCCGCACGTTCTAATCCAGCAGCCCACGAGAGAATCCAAAAATGAAGCGTACTTTCAAAATCTACCGCTACGATCCGGACAAAGACGCCAAGCCCTACATGCAAACCGTGCAAGTGGAGCTGGACGGTCACGAACGCATGCTGCTGGACGCCCTGGTCAAGCTCAAGGCGATGGACCCCTCCATCTCCTTCCGTCGCTCCTGCCGTGAAGGCGTGTGCGGCTCGGACGCCATGAACATCAACGGCAAGAACGGTCTGGCCTGCCTGACGAACATGAACACCCTCAAGGGCGACATCGTTCTGAAGCCCCTGCCCGGCCTGCCGGTCATCCGCGACCTGATCGTGGACATGACGCAGTTCTTCAAGCAGTACCACTCGATCAAGCCGTACCTGCAAAGCGACATCTACACGACAACCAGCAAGGAACGCCTGCAGTCGCCCGAAGAGCGCGAAGAGCTCAACGGTCTGTACGAGTGCATTCTGTGCGCCAGCTGCTCGACCAGCTGCCCCTCGTTCTGGTGGAACCCCGACAAGTTCGTGGGCCCGGCCGGTCTGCTGCAGGCTTACCGCTTCATCGCGGACAGCCGCGACACCGCCACCGGCGAGCGCCTGGACAACCTGGAAGATCCGTACCGCCTCTTCCGCTGCCACACCATCATGAACTGCGTGGACGTGTGCCCCAAGCACCTGAACCCCACGAAGGCCATTGGCAAGATCAAGGAACTGATGGTCCGCCGGGCTATCTGATCCATGAACGAGATGGACGCAATCCTCGAAGAACGGGAACGCGACTTGCTGCGGTGGCGAAGCCGCCGCGGCCTGGTCGAGAACGATCTCTACATCGAGAAGTTTTTTGCCACTTACGGCAGCCAGTTGACGCGGAGACACGCAACTGGTCTGTCTGCCTTGATGGACTTGGCAGACAACGATCTGATGGATCTCTTCCTGCGCCGCAAGGAGCCGGAAGGTGCCTTAGACACCCCTGAAGTTAGAGAAGTGCTACAGATGGTGCGCAAGCCCCTCTGATCTGCACAACTTGCAAAAAAGGCCGGCCCAGATCCGGCCACTCCGAGAAGGAAGTTGGAAATGAAACTCGCTGACAACAAAGCAACGCTGTCTTTCAGCAATGGCGCACCCAGCGTCGAATTGCCGGTCTACCAGGGCAACATCGGCCCGGACGTGATCGACATTCGCAAGCTGTACGGCCAATCGGGCATGTTCACGTATGACCCCGGCTTCCTCTCGACCGCGGCGTGCCAGTCGGCCATCACCTATATCGACGGTGACAAGGGTGAACTGCTGTACCGTGGCTACCCCATCGAACAGCTGGCCAAGAACTGCAACTTCCTGGAAACCTGCTACCTGCTGCTGTACGGAGAGCTGCCCAACGAAACCCAGAAGGCTGACTTCGAGAACCGCGTGACCCAGCACACGATGGTCAACGAACAGATGCAGTTCTTCCTGCGCGGTTTCCGTCGTGACGCACACCCCATGGCCGTGCTGACCGGTCTGGTGGGCGGCATGTCGGCCTTCTACCACGACAGCACTGACATCACCAACCCCGAGCACCGCGAAATCGCCGCGATCCGCCTTATCGCCAAGCTGCCTACGCTGGTCTCCATGGCCTACAAGTACGGCGTGGGCCAGCCTTACATGTACCCGAAGAACGACCTGTCCTACGCAGGCAACTTCATGCGCATGATGTTCGGCAACCCTTGCGAAGAATACAAGGTCAACCCCGTGGTGGAACGTGCGCTGGACCGCATCTTCATCCTGCACGCTGACCACGAGCAAAACGCTTCGACCTCCACCGTGCGCCTGTGCGGTTCGTCCGGCACCAACCCCTTCGCCGCCATCTCCGCTGGCGTGGCCTGCCTGTGGGGCCCTGCCCACGGCGGCGCCAACGAAGCCTGCCTGAACATGCTGGAACACATCCAGGCCAACGGCGGCATCTCCAAGGTCGGCGAGTTCATGGAACAGGTCAAGGACAAGAACAGCGGCGTCAAGCTGATGGGCTTTGGCCACCGCGTGTACAAGAACTACGACCCCCGCGCCAAGCTGATGCAGGAAACCTGCAACGAAATCCTGCAAGAGCTGGGCCTGGAAAAGGATCCGCTGTTCGCACTGGCCAAGCAGCTGGAAAAGATCGCCCTGGAAGACGACTACTTCGTGCAGCGCAAGCTCTACCCGAACGTGGACTTCTACTCCGGCATCGTGCAACGTGCCATCGGCATCCCCGTCAAGCTGTTCACCGGCATCTTCGCTCTGGCCCGCACCGTGGGCTGGATTGCTCAGCTGAACGAACAAATGGCTGACCCCGAGTACAAGATCGGTCGTCCCCGCCAGCTGTACACCGGCTCTGTCGCCCGCGACGTCAAGCCCATCACCCAGCGTTGATGCATGCGCCGCAAGGCGCATTCCACCGACATGGCAAAAGCCCGCACGCCTTGCGCTTGCGGGCTTTTTCCGTGGTGCTCACGCCACCGAACTTAGCACCGGCCGGGATGGGCCCCGGCGCAGACTTTCAGTCCAGCCGGATCGAAGGGCGCAGGCGGGAATTCATCATGTCCACCAGCCACAGGAAGCCGCCGCGCCAGAAACCGTACAGCCGCGCCTGGTGTGAACGGTACAGCCACAGGTGGCTGAGCATGGCCAGCCGCCCGCGGATGGTGCCGCCGTTGAACAGTCCGAATTTGCCCAGCGACCCATAGGCGTCGTAATTGGCCAGCGACACCAGCGCGCCCATGTCGCGGTAGGCAAAACGCTCGCTGCTGCCGGCCTGCGGGTCGCGCAGCACCTGGGGCAAGGTGTCGATCAGATAGCGCGCCTGCTGGTGCGCCACCTGGGCCGTCGGTGGCAGGGGCTGGCTCTGCCCCGGCAGCGTGAAGCTGGCGCAATCCCCCACCGCATAGATATCGGGGTCGTCGGTGCGCAGGTGGTCGTTGACCACCAGCTGGTGGCCGCGCGTGGTCTGCAGGCCCAGGGTCGACAGGAATTCCGGCGCCTTCACGCCCGCAGCCCACACCCGCAGACCAGCGTTCACCGTCCGGCCATCGCCCAGCACCAGGCCGTCGGCGGTGGCTTTCTGCACCCGCTCGTTGACCAGCACGGTCACGCCCAGGGCCTCCAGACGGCGCTTGGTCGCGGCCGAGATGTCTTCGGTGAAGCTGGGCAGCAAACGCGGCCCGGCTTCGACCAGCACAATGCCAAAGCGTGCCGCCTCCCCGATGGCGCCATAGGCGCGGGCGCTTTCTGCCAGTTGCACCAGCTCGGCCGCCAGCTCCACCCCGGTGGCCCCGCCCCCCACAATCGCGACCTGCAGGCCCTCGCCCTGGGTCATGCTGCGCACCATGCGCAAACGGATTTCCTGGTTGAAGGCATCGGCCTTGCGGCGCGTGTCGATCATGAAACAGTGCTCCAGCACCCCATCCGTGCCAAAGTCATTCGCACCGCTGCCAATGGCCAGCACCAGCTTGTCATAGGCAATGCGCCGGCCCGGTACCACTTCGCGGCCATCGGGCGCGGTGATCGGAGCCAGCAGTACCTCCTTGGCCACACGGTCCAGGGCGCACATCTCGCCGGGCTGGTAGGCAAAGCCCGCATCGGCCGCCTGGGCCAGGTAGGTGGTCTGCTGCTGGGCCAGATCGCGCGTACCCGCGGCAATGGTGTGCAGCATGGGCTTCCAGACGTGGGCGGAATCGCTGTCGATCAGCGTCACGCTGGCAATCAGGCCGTCATCGCGGCGCTTGCCCAGCGCCGAGGCGATTTCCAGGCCCGCCACGCCACCGCCTACGACGACGATCCGGGCCGGCTGCGATGCGGTGCTGCGTTCTTCGCCCATGGCGACTTCCTTTGTGGTGTTGGCAGAAAAAAGAATTAGAGGCACAAGGCTGCCACCATTCCACTGGTATCTCTCCCCGCAGTCCACCAGCAGCCCTGTGCACAAGGGGCGCATTGTGCACCAATATTCATAGCACTGAATTCAATACAGACAACGGTTTCAAATGTGTTTTATATCTAATAGAAGACTGAAAATTTAGTAACCATCTGGTAACTACCACCGATGTTTCCAGGTCTTTTCACGGCCTGACGGCCGGTGCAGGAGGCACCACCGGCCTGGCCTTCCAGCACGCGGAGCCGCGCGCATCCGGCGCATATCCGGCGCAACGTCACCTGCGCAAAGCCACCGCACGGCCCACACCATTGCGCCCCTGCGGTCTGCGCCCCGCCGCAGAGATGCCGATAATGGAAAGCATCTGCAGCCTGCCCGCTGCCCCCTGCAGCCACCTTGGGTGCTGCCCACACCATGCGCAAAAAACTTCCTCCCATCCACGACGCCGCCGGCATTGCCAAGTCCCGCGAAGCCGGCATGCTGGCCGCCCGCGTGCTGGAAATGCTCACCCCCCATGTACAGCCCGGCGTGAGCACCGAATACCTGGACGGGCTGTGCCACGACTTCATCGTGGACGAGCTGCGGTGCATCCCTGCCAACATCGGCTATTACGGCTACCCCAAGACCGTGTGCACCTCTGTCAACCACGTGGTCTGCCACGGCATTCCGTCCAACAAGGAAATCCTCAAGGACGGTGACATCGTCAACGTCGACGTGGCGCTGATCAAGGACGGCTGGTTTGGCGACACCAGCCGCATGTACACCGTGGGCCAGGTCTCGGCCCTGGGCCGCCGCCTGATCGATACCACCTACGAAGCCATGGTGGCCGGAATCCGCGCCGTCAAGCCCGGTGCCACGCTGGGCGACATCGGCCACGCCATCCAGACCGTGGCCCACCGCGAGCAGTTCACCATCGTGCGCGACTACTGCGGCCACGGCATCGGCCAGACCTACCACGACGAACCCCAGGTGCTGCACTACGGCCAGCGCGGCCAGGGCATGACGCTACAGGAAGGCATGATCTTCACCATCGAGCCCATGGTCAACACCGGCAAGCCGGCCACCAAGGAGCTGGACGACGGCTGGACCGTGGTCACCCGCGACCGTTCCCTGTCCGCCCAGTGGGAGCACATGGTGGCCGTGACCGCCACCGGCTACGAGGTGCTGACCCCCTGGCCCGAAGGCACCGGCGCCTACCCGGCGCCCTGAGCCGGGCGCTGCACGGCCACCCCGGCCCGTGTGCACAGACCGGGAGCAGACGTCCAACAAGGGCCTGGCCTGCCCCGGGCCATTGGCCGTCTCCCGGCGCACCACCGGAACGGTTGGCGCTACAGTCGCCGACATGAGCAATTACTGGTTTCTGGGCATCGCCATCGTCTGCGAAGTGGCTGCCACCTCGCTTCTCAAAAGCACCGAAGGCTTCAGCCGCCTGGGACCCAGCGTGGTCGTGGGTCTGGGCTATGTGCTGTCGTTCTACTTTCTGTCGCTCACGCTGCGCACCGTGCCCACGGGCGTGGCCTACGCCATCTGGTCGGGCGCGGGCATCGTGCTGGTCTCGGGCATCGCCTGGGTGTTTCTGAACCAGAAGCTCGATACCGCGGCCCTGATCGGCATGGGCCTGATCCTCAGCGGTGTGCTGGTGATCAATCTGTTTTCCAAGACGGCCGGCCACTGAGCCGCCACGTCCCTGGTATTCGCCTTCGCACCGGGGCGAAGGCCATGGATTCAGCCCTGGGATGCAATCTGCTCGGCCAGCCAGTCCCGAAACACCTGGACCTTGTGCGAGTGGCGCTGCAGCTGTGGGCGCACCAGATAGTAGGAGGCGCCGGTGCGCACCGGCAGACCAAACGGCGCCACCAGCTTGCCACTGCGCAGATCGTCCACCAGCAAGGCGGTCTGTCCGATGGCAATCCCCAGGCCATCGGCCGCTGCCTGCCAGGTCAGCACCGAGCTGCTGAAGCGCATGCTCTCCACGCTGTCGATCTCCGCCTCATACCGGCATTGCCGGGCCCAGGTCTGCCAGTCTTTCTGCCGGTAGTGCGAGACCAGCAGCCGCGTGCGCAGCAAGGCCTGCGGATAGGCGGACTCGGGCGCATTGGTGCGAAAGAACGCCGGGCTGCACACCGGCTCGATCACGTCTTCAAACAGAAAGTCCGTGTCCGTCCCTGGCCACGCACCGTTGCCCATCTGGATGGCCATGTCCACCGGGTCGCGGTCAAAGTCCACGTCCTTGACCGAATTGGTGATGACCACCGCAATGTCGCTGTAGCGGGTATGGAAATCGTGCAGGCGCGGAATCAGCCACTTGGCTGCAAACGTGGTGTAGGTCTGGATGCGCAGAGTCCGGTCCGATCCGCTGCGCATGATGTCGCCCGTGGCCTTGCCTATGCTCTCGAAGGCCGGCGCAATGGCATCGCCGTAGCGCTGGCCGGCCTGCGTCAGGCTGATGCCATGGCGCTCGCGCCGGAACAGCTCCACCCCCAGGTATTCCTGCAGCACATGCAGCTGCTTGCTGACCGCCGACTGGCTGATGTGCAGCTCCTTGGCGGCCAGGGTCAGATTGCAGGTGCGCGCCACCACCTCAAACACTTTCAGCGGATTGAGCGGAGGAATCTTCAGGGCCATGCGCGCCATTCTAGAAGCCTGTGTGGCGCAACGCTGTCGCGCAGGCCCAGTCTGGCGTCACGTCTGCAACCAGCGGACCACCAGGGTGTTCACCGCATTCGCACTTTCGTATTGCACCCAATGGCCGGCGCCGGGCACGATGGTCCAGTCCCGTTCGGGGCGGTCCTGTTTCAGAGCTTCGGCCGCCACCATGGGCACGGCCGTCACATCGGCCTCGCCCCACACCAGCAGAATCGGCCTGGCATAGTCCTGCAGCACCGCCTGCAGGCGGCTGCTGCGCGACATGGCCTTGCTGCGAAAACGCGTGGCTTCGCAGCAATGGCGATGGATGTGCAGGGCCAGCGCATCGGCCGCAGCCGCCTTGGAAAGCATGAACACCGCCAGGTTCTGGTGCAGCGCCGCCATGCGCTCGGCCGGGTCGCTGACCCGCCAATCCAGCAGCGCCTCGGTTTCCCTGCGCGGGCCGCCATGGCCGGCCGTACCCAGCAGCACCAGCCGCTGTACCTGCGGCAGGCGTGCAGCCAGCATCCCGGCCACCGCCCCTCCAAACGAGAACCCGGCCAGGTGCAGCGGCTGGGCCCCCACCAACTGCACCACGCTGTCGCTCAGCGCGTCCAGCAATGCCGCAGGCCGCTGCCCGTCATGGGCGGGCAGGGCAAAGTCGTCGGAGGCACCAAAGCCCGGCAGATCCGGCACCAGCACCCGGTAGTGGCGGGCGAAGCACTCAATGTTGCGGACCCAGTGCATCCAGGACCCATGGCCGCCATGCAGCAGCACCAGGGGTTGGCCCTGACCCCATTCACGCCAATGCAGCTTGATGCCGCCGGCCTGCACCCGGTGGTGGCGGGCACCGGCTTCCAGTGCCGCCAGCCGCTGCGCTGCGCTGTCCTCGCCGTCCATGCTGCGCCGGCCTTATCGGGCCTGGAGCACCAGCGCGTCCACCGCCAGCACCCCCTGCCCTTCGGGCATCACCATCAGCGGGTTCACTTCCGCCTCCAGCACCCCATGCACGGGCTGCAGCGCCAGTTGCGACAGATCGGAAATGGCCTGGGCCAGCGCTTCCAGATCGCCCCTGGCCTTGCCGCGCAGACCCGATACGGTCTGCAGCAGCTTGACCTCTGCAATCATCTCGCGCGCGGTGTCCACACTGACCGGCGCCAGCCGGATGCTGCGGTCACGCATCACCTCGGCCCAGATGCCGCCGGCGGCCAGCATGACGATGGGACCGGCGTCGGGGTCGATGCGGTAGCCCAGCAGCACCTCGGTCAGGCCCTTGCGCATGGGCTGCACCAGCACCTCGTTGCAGGCCACCCCGGGCGCCCTGGCGGCCAGGTTGGCGCGCAGCGTGGCAAACGCCTGCACCAGTTGCTCCGGATTCTGGATTCCCAGCACCACACCGCCGACTTCGGTCTTGTGCGGGATCTCGGGCGAGCACACCTTGGCCACGACCGGAAAGTCGAACGGCAGCTGCCCCGGCTGGCCGTCCAGCGCAAAGGTGGCCGCGGGCGCATGGGGCACCTGCAGGCGGTCCAGCAGCTGGTAGGCCTGCGCCTCGCTCAGTGCAGCACCCATACCCGGTGCTGCCGCCACGGTCTGGCCCGGTGTGTGCGGCACACGGCGGGCCAGCACGGCCGCAATCGCATCGGCACAGCTTTCCGGTGTGCGAAAGCAGGGCATGCCGGCCTGGGTCAGTGCCGCCAGGGCCTGGGGCGCATCCGGCACCAGCATGGTCACCAGCGGCTTGGCGTGACCGGCGCTGTCCATGATGGGCTTGACCGCCAGATCGGGCTGAAAGCGCGCCGAAGAGCCCACCACCGCCACCACCATGTCGAACTCCGGCGCCTCCAGCATGATGTCCAGCACGCTCTTCATCACCTCATACCGGGTGCCCGCCAGGGTCAGGTCCAGCACCCGGCCGGCACTGCCCGGCACCTGGGCCGCCTTGAGTTTGGCCAGGGTCGCATCCGAAACGGGCTGCACCGTGATACCGCGCAGCCCCAGCTGGTCCACCACCATGGCGGCACCGCCACCGGTGGTGGTCACCACGCCGATGCGTTTGCCGGCCATGGAATGGGACTGCAGCGGTACTTTCTGTGCCAGGGGAAAGACTTCGAACAGCGTCTCCAGCATGTCCACCCGCACGATGCCCAGGTCTTTCAGGAAGGCATCGGCAATATCGTCCTCGCCCGCCAGTGCGCCGGTGTGGGTGGTTGCCATTTCCGCTGCAGCGCTGGAGCGGCCCAGCTTGTACGCGATCACCGGCTTGCCGCGGCGCGCGGCTTCGCGGGCAAAGGCCTGCAGCTGGTCGCCATGGCGCAGGCTCTCCAGAAAGAGCGCATAGCCTTCTATGGCCGGATCGTCCAAGGTCGCCGCGCAGATCTCGCCCACGCTCAGATCGACTTCGCTGCCCACCGACACCAGCCCCGCAAACCCCACGCCACGCGCCTTGCCGCGCGACACCAGGGCCCCGATCATGCTGCCGCTGTGCGAGGCGACAAACACCTTGCCTCTGGGCACATCGGGCTCGGCAAATGCGGCATTCGCGGTCAACACCAGACCGTTGTGCGGATTGACCACCCCCAGGCTGCTGGGGCCCAGAATGCGCAGCGTGGAATTGCGGGCAATGGCACGCAGCTCCGCTTCCCGCTGGACGCCTTCGGCGCCCGACTCCGAAAAGCCGCTGGCCAGAATGGTCACCAGCGACACGCCCAGGCGCGCGCATTCACGGACCGTGTCGATCACGGTCTCGGTGGGCGACAGCACGAACACATGGTCCGGCACCTGGGGCAAGGCCGCCAGGCTGGGCCATGCCTGCTCGCCCTGCACCTGTGCCCGGTTGGGATTGATCGGATAGATCGTCCCTGCGAAGCCTGAGCGGCGCAGAAACTGCAGCGGACGGCCGCCCGTTTTCTTGACGTCATCCGATGCGCCCACCAAAGCAATGCTTCGGGGGTACAGCAGGGTCTGGCAGACGGAGGGCATAGCGGCGAGGGATGCGGTCATGGCGTGGATTACTTCTCGATCTTGAATTTCTTGAACTGCTCGGACCAGTGGCCCACCTCGGTCTGCAACTGGGCCTTGAACTCGCTGGGAGAATTACCGATCAGCACGGCGCCCTGCGGAATCAGCACCTCCTTGAACTCCTTGGACTTGACCGCTTTCATGACGGCGGCAGACAACTTGTCGACAATGGCCTTGGGCGTTCCCGCAGGCGCCAGCAGACCGTTCCACGAGTCGGACACCATGTCGGGCAAGCCCACCTCACTGAAGGTCGGCACCTGGGGCAGACCCGGCAGGCGGTTGGGGCCGGCCACCGCGAGAGGCCGTACTTTGCCCGCTTCCAGGTTGGGCATGGCACCGGTGGATGTCATAAAAGCGACATCGACTACGCCAGCAATCAGGTCGTTCAGCACACCCGATCCGCCGGAATACGGCACGTGCAGCATCTTGACCCCCGTCAGTTGCTCCAGTCGCAGCGTCGCCATGTGCTGCGAGCCGCCCGCACCCGTGGTGCCATAGCTCAGCTCGCCCGGTTTTTTCCGGGCCAGCTCCTCGAACTCCTTGTAGGTCTTCACATTCAGCTTGGGGCTGGCGGCCAGCACCCCTGGCGCCGACGAGACTTTGGAGACGGGCTCGAAGCTCTTGAGCGGATCGAACTTCTGCTTGGGGAACACGTATTTGTTCATCGTCAACGGTGCGGCCGCCAGCAGCAAGGTGTAGCCATCGGCCGGTGCAGCAGCCACCATTTCCGAGGCGATGTTGCTGGTCGCACCCACCTTGTTTTCCACGATGAAAGCCCCCTTCAGCTCGTCCTGCAAAGCCTTGGCCACCAGACGCGCCACCACATCGGTAGGGCCTCCGGCCTGAAAGCCGACGATGATCTTGACGGGTTTGGCCGGATAGGCGTCCGACGCCAGTGCGGTGCTGGACAGGGCGAGGCCTGCCATAGCCGCAGCTGCGGCCACCCATGTACGACGTTGCATGGTTTGTCTCCTTGTTATGCGATGCCGGCGTTTATTGCTTGGGAGCACGTTGCGAGAACGTGCGACCAAATACGCCTTCGGCAATGCGGTTCTTCAGCACTTCGATCGAACCGCCGGCGATCATCCAGCCACGGGTGCGGCGCACGCAGTACTCGACCAGCGCTTCCTGGCTGAAGCCCATGCCCCCCATGACCTGCATGGCCTCGTTCGACGCTTCCCAGCCGGCCAGATTGCAGGCCAGTTTGGCCATGGCCGTGCTTTGCGCACTGGGCAGGCCATGCTCGCCTTCCAGCGCGGCCTTGTAGAGCAACAGCTGCGCCTGTTCCAGCTTCATCCACATCTCGGCAAACTTCCACTGCAGGCCCTGGAACTCGCACAGTTCGCGGCCAAACTGCTTGCGCACCATGGCGTGCTCACGCGCCAGGTTGAAGGCATGGCGGCCCAGTGCCAGCGCACGCGAGGCATTGCCCAAACGCTCCACGTTGAAGCCGGAGATCTGCTTCTTGAAGCCCCCGGCGCCCAGCAGCAGATTGGCCTTGGGAATGCGGCAGTTTTCGAAGTACAGCTGCGACCACTGCTCGCCGTTCATGAAGTTCGACGGCTGGCCCACGTCGAAGCCGGGGGTGTCGCGCTCCACCAGCACCGAACCGATGCCGTCCACACCGGGGCCGAAGCGCACATAGATCAGGAACAGCTCCGCCTCGGGGCTGTGGGTCGAGAACACCTTGCTGCCGTTGATGACGTAGTGCTCACCGTCCAGCACGGCCGAGGTCTTGAGTTCGGTCACTGCCGAGCCGGCATCCGGCTCGGTCATACCCAAAGAAATGAGCTTTTTTCCAGCCAGCAGATCCGGCAGAAAGCGCGCCTTCTGCTCGGGCGTGGCGTACTCCACAAAGGTGCGGATCGGGCCGAAGTTGCCGGCCTGCACAATGTCCGCGCTCTTGGGGCAGACCAGCGCCACCTGCTGGATGGCCAGCACGGCGTGCATCAGCGAGCCGCCCTGGCCGCCATCTTCTTCCGGAAAGGCGATCCCCAGCAAGCCTTGTTCCGCCAGCATCTGCGCGGTCTCCCAGGGATAGTGGGAGGCATGTGCGCGCTCCAGCGCGCCGGCGGCCAGCTTGTCTTGGGCGAAGCGGGCCACGCTGTCGGCGAATGCCTGGTGTTCTTCGGAAAGGGTGAAATCCATGGTGCGATCGTGCGGGGTTGAACAATGGCCCGAATGATCTGCCCGACCGCTCCTGGCAAGGTCTTCCAATTGCGCCGCAAGATATGAGTTAAGGAAATGACTGATACCTGGCTGCCGGCATATCCTGCAGATTCCGGGGGCCATTGCCCCCCCTACCCTCTCTCCCACACTCCCCTCTCCATCGTGTCTGCCACCATGTACGTCAGCGAAACCCTGGGCCAGTTCGGTGCCCGCTTCCCGACCCAGCCCGTCAGCCCCTCTGTGCTGCACCACGCCAAGCGTGCCGTCGTGGACTGGTATGCGGCCCTGATTGCCGGCTACCCCATGCACCCCACGCCCTTGCTCGAAGCCGCCATGGCGGACGACCTGGACCGGGGACCGGCGCGGCTGGCACTGGGCCGCCCAGCCACGGTCAAGGCGGCCGCCTTGATCCAGGGCACGGCCTCCCACACGGCAGAAGTCGACGACATCTTCAAGCACGCGATCTACCACCCTGGCGCCCCGACGATTTCGGCCGCCCTGGCAGTGGGCCAGCAGGTGGATGCCAGCGGCCGTGAATTCCTGCAGGCGGTCATCGTCGGCTACGAAATCTCGACCCGCATCGGCCAGATCCTGGGACGTGCGCATTACCAGTACTGGCACAACACCGGCACCGTGGGCACATTCGGCGCAGCCGCGGCCGCGGCCTGTCTGCTCCGGCTGGATGCCACGCAGTTCACCCATGCGCTGTGTACCTCGGCCACGTTCGCCGCAGGGCTGCAGCAGGCCTTTCAGATGGACTCCATGTCCAAGCCCTTGCATTCCGGCCGCGCGGCCGAAGCCGGTGTGGCGGCTGCATTGATGGCCCGGCAGGGCATCACCGGCTCGCTGGACGTGCTGGAAGGCAAGATGGGGATGGGCGTGGCCATGGGCAACGCACCCGACTGGGCGCCGGTGCTGGCCGATCTGGGCGAGGTCTTCAACATCACGGAAATGACCTTCAAGAACCACGCCTGCTGCGGCCACACCTTCGCGCCCATTGACGGCGCACTGGAGCTGCAGCGCACCCATGGTTTCACGCCCGCGGAGATTGCCCACATCGAGGTGGCCACCTATGGCCCGGCGCTGGCGGTCGCCGGCAACCCCGCACCGCGCACTGCCGCCGAAGCCCGCTTCAGCATTCCCTACGTGGTCAGCACCGCCCTGCGGTGCGGCAGCGTGCGCCTGGCCGCTTTCGATGCGGCGCAGCTGCACCACCCCGACACCCGCGCCCTGATGGAGAAGGTGAGCTTGACGGTGCACCCCGATCTGGACCGCCAGTTCCCAGGGCAGCGAGCAGCCCAGGTCACCATCCGCCTGCACAGCGGCCAGACACTGCACTTTCTGCAGCCCACCCGCAAAGGCGATCCGGACATGCCGCTCACCGATGCCGATCTGCAGAGCAAGCTGGAAGAGCTGGCCACCGCCACCCTGGGTGCAGAGCGGCTGCAGGCCATCTCGTCCCGGCTGTGGCAGCTGGAAACGGCACCGGATCTGCACTTTCTCTGATCCACGGGCCCCGTGCCAGGGCCTCCAAGGCCGGCCTGCATGGCCCACAGGACCCTCGAGCGCACGCAGAAAAAAAGGGGCTGTCAGCCCCTTTTTGCACAGCCACCGGCGCAGGGGGCCGCTGGGGGTCAGAACCCCTGCAACTGCCCCCACTCGGCAAACTCGGCCCGGGTGGCACGCATGGTGTTGATCGGCGCCGTCGTGTCTTCGTAGCCCAGGGCAATGCCAAAGGCCACCAGATAGCCTTCCGGTACCGCGAGATGCTGCTTGACCACGGCGTCGTAACGGCGCCAGAAACCCTGGGCGCAGGTGGCCAGGCCTTCTTCGGTGGCACGCAGCATGAAGGCCTGCAGATAGATGCCCAGGTCGATCCACTGCACCGGGCCCATGCGCTCTTCGGTGAACATGATCACGCCTACGGGCGCGCCAAAGAACTGGGCATTCTTGGCCAGCTGCTTCAGGCGGCCGGCCTTGTCCTCGCGCGGCACGCCGATGCTGGCATACAGGTCTTCACCGTTGGCAAAGCGGCGGGTGCGGTAGGGTTCCCACAGATTCGGCGGGTACGAGACATGCTGGGGGTTTTCTTCGCCAGGGGTCTTGGCCACATCGGCGAGCATGGCTTGCAGCGGCTGGCCGGAGATGGCGGCCACGCGCCAGGGCTGCATATTGCCACCGGAAGCGGCTGCGGCGGCATCTTGCATGATGCGCTGCACCAGATCGGCTGCGGGCACTTGCTCGGTGAAGGCGCGCACCGAACGGCGTTCGCGCAGGGCTTGGGTCACATCCATGGATAGCGGTCCTGTTGCAGGTCAAAGGTGGAACAAAGCACCAAGCGTACAAGAGCTTGGCAGCTGCCAGCGCCACCTAGGTGACGCAGATCCAGCGACATTTCAGCCCCCGCTTGTCCGGCAAGGCCTGCCACCACGGCATGCGCCCAGCGAAAAGTGCAGCAGACGCCCGAAAAAAAGGGCCTGCGAGGGCCCTTTCTTCAACGTGCGCCTTGCAAAGCGCTTATGCCCGCCATGGCGGGCTTACTTGCCCAGGATCTGCTTGATCTTCTCGGTCTCGAAATGCTGGCCACGTTCGGCTTCGGACGGCACGCAGTCGCGCGCCGACATCTGCACCGACAGTTTCTCGACCACTTCCCACAGCTTGGCCAGTTGCTCCTCGTGGCAGGCGGCACCATCGACCAGACCGCGCATGGCCTGGGACAGCGGGTCGTCTTCCTGCGTCACGCCATAGGCGGTGAAAACCCCCTCCTGGCTCGCGCAGTCGGCGTTAGCGGCGGCCGACGGTGCCGCACTGGCCGGCTGAACCACGGGCGGCAGATCCACGGCATCGGTCACATCGGCGCTGGCGCCTTCCTTGGACGGAATGATCCGCGCCGGAATGCCCACAGCCGTGGCGCCGGCGGGCACCGGCTTGATGACCACGGCGTTGCTGCCGATCTTGGCGTTGTCGCCCACCTCAAAGCCGCCCAGCACCTTGGCGCCGGCGGCCACCACCACGTTCTTTCCCAGTGTGGGGTGGCGCTTGCTGCCCTTGTACAGCGAGGTGCCGCCCAGCGTGACGCCGTGGTAGATGGTGCAGCCGTCGCCCACCACCGCGGTTTCGCCGATCACCACGCCCATGCCGTGATCGATGAACACGCGCTCGCCAATCACCGCACCGGGGTGGATTTCAATGCCCGTGAGCCAGCGTCCCAGGTGCGAGATGAAACGCCCCAGCCACTTGAGCCCATGCGTCCAGCACCAGTGCGCCAAGCGCTGCAGCCAGATGGCATGCAGGCCGGGGTAACAGGTGACGACTTCCCAGGTGCTGCGGGCCGCGGGGTCGCGGTCAAGAATGCACTGGATGTCGGAGCGCAGGCGGGAAAGCATCAGGTGTTACAAAGTGGAAGAAAAGGTCGCCAGTCTAGCGGCTTGCCGCCTCGCTCATCAGCATGCGTTTGGCGACACCGCGCAGGATGTGGATTTCCTCCTGCGTCAGCTGGGCACGGTTGAACAATTGGTTGAGGCGCGGCATCAGCTTCTTGGGTGCGGCCGGGTCCAGAAAACCGATGTGCGTCAGCGCCTCTTCCCAATGCTGCAGCATGCCGCCCACCTGCGCCACATCGGCGCGCTGCGGCTGGGGCGTGTGCTCCACCACCGGGAAACCGCCCAGTGCCTGCCGCCATTCATAGGCCACCACCTGGATGGCCGCGCCCAGGTTCAGCGAGCCGAACTGCGGATTGGATGGAATGGAAAGCGCCACATCGCTGCGATAGACATCCTCGTTGCTCATGCCAAAGCGCTCGCAGCCAAACAGCAGGCCCACACCGGTCTGGTTGCACGTGGCGGAAGGCGCGGATTCGGCCGCAGCGGCCACGCCGGAAGCCAAACACTGAACCGCCTGTGCCGTGTCTGCAGGACGCACATCCAGCTCCCCTTTCATCAGCATCTCGAAATGCTGGCGCGGCGTGCGTGTGGGCGGACCAAAGTCGCGCGGCGTCATGGCCGTGGCACACAGATGGCTGATGCCGTCCAGGGCTTCGTCCAGCGTTTCCACAATGCGGGCATTGCCCAGCACATCCAAGGCGCCACTGGCGCGCTGGATGGTTTCTTCCTTGCGCAGCACATTGACCCAGCGCGGCCGCACCAGCACCAGATCGTCGAAGCCCATGGTCTTCATGGCGCGGGCGGCAGCGCCCACATTGCCGGCATGGCTGGTTTCTATCAGTACAAAACGGGTTTTCATGAAAATGTCATGCCCGGCGCGAAACCGCGGGCAGCAAAAAATGGCGAAGCCAGTTAGAATCTCGCCCCTATTGTCGCTGTCCGCATCGCCGGACGTGCGCAGAGCGCGGGAACCCGGTCATTGCACTGCCATTGCACCGGGTCCGACCGCCTGAAAGAGTTCTTCATCCGCTGCGGGCGGTGTGTCATGCTGGTTGTTGTCTGAGAGAAGTTGCGTTAGGTACAGCATGCGCGCGCCTGTGGTTTAGCACCCAACGCTTACACAATCTATGTCGACCAACCTGCATCCCATGCTCAACGTGGCCATCAAGGCCGCCCGCGCCGCTGGCGCTGTCATCAACCGTGCCGCCCTTGACGTGGAGAACGTGCGCGTGGCGCAAAAGCAGGTCAACGACTTTGTGACCGAAGTGGACCAGGCGTCCGAGCGCATCATCATCGAAACCCTGCTGGGCGCCTACCCCCAGCACGGCATCCTGGCCGAAGAATCCGGCAGCGAATACGGCAACAAGAACTCCGACCACATCTGGATCATCGATCCCCTGGACGGCACCACCAACTTCATCCACGGCTTCCCCGTGTACTGCGTCAGCATTGCACTGTCGTACAAGGGCAAGATCGAGCACGCCGTGGTGTACGACCCCAGCCGCAACGACCTGTTCACCGCTACCCGTGGCCGTGGTGCCTTCCTGAACGAACGCCGCATCCGCGTGTCCAAGCGCACCCAGCTCAAGGACTGCCTGGTCTCCACCGGCTTCCCCTTCCGCCCCGGTGACAACCTGCGCCACTACCTGCGCATGTTCGCCGACGTGACCGAGCGCGTGGCCGGCGTGCGCCGCCCTGGCTCTGCCGCACTGGACCTGGCCTATGTGGCCGCCGGCTTTACCGACGGTTTCTTTGAAACCGGCCTGTCCAGCTGGGACATCGCCGCCGGCAGCCTGCTGGTGACCGAAGCCGGTGGTCTGGTGGGCAACTTCACCGGCGAAGCCGACTTCCTGGAACAGCGCGAGCTGCTGGCCGGCAACCCCCGCGCCTATGGCCAACTGGTCGGCATCCTGGGCAAGTACAGCAAGTTCGCCGGTGTGGACGACAAGATGGGCGTGCAAGCCGCGCTGAAGCAAGACACCGCTGGCGAAGGCGCGCAAGAAGCCTGATACCGGCCTCCTCCGCCCTGGCTGCCCAATGCAGCCACGCCAAGCCGCCGCAGCCTGCCCGGGCCCGGCGGCTTTTGCATGCCCGCATGCTGCGGTGCACATATGGAAAAAACCCTCGACCTTGTCAGCCAGCATGCCGCATGATGGCCGGGCATGCAGCGCCGCTTTCGACCGCGCTGCCCCTAGGGAGGCCTGCAGTGGATTACAAGGACTACTACAAGACTTTGGGCGTGGCCAAAGACGCCGGCGCAGACGAGATCAAGAAAGCGTTCCGCAAGCTGGCGCGCAAGTACCACCCGGATGTCAGCAAGGAGGCCGATGCCCAGCAGCGCATGGCCGAGGTCAACGAGGCCTACAACGTGCTGTCCGACCCGGAAAAACGCAAGGCCTATGACGAACTGGGCGACCCCAGCCAGTACCAGGGCGCACAAGGCCAGGGCTTTACCCCGCCCCCAGGCTGGAACCACCAGGAATTCCACTTCCGCGACAGCGATGGCGCCAGTGGCATGGGCGGCATGCACGGCGAGGACTACAGCAGCTTTTTCGAAGAGCTGTTTGGCCGGGCCCACCGCCAGCAGCGCCGCCAGCGCCAGCAGGCCGGGCCGCCGCCCGATGTGCGCGGCCGGGACCAGCACTCCGTCATCGAGCTGGATGTGCCCGACAGCTACGCCGGCGGCATGCACCGCCTGCAGTTGCGCGGCGTGCAGCTGGACGCCCAGGGCCACGCCCATGAAACCGTGCGCGAGCTGCAGGTCACCATTCCCAAGGGGGTGCGCGAAGGCCAGATGATCCGCCTGGCAGGCCAGGGCAGCCCCGGCCTGGGCAACGGCGAAGCCGGCGACCTGCTGCTGGAAGTGCGCTTTCGCGCCGACAAGCGCTGGCACACCGAAGGCAAGGACGTGTACCAGCAGCTGCCCCTGATGCCCTGGGAGGCGGCACTGGGTGGCCCGGTGGAATTCACCACCCTGGCCGGCCCCCTGGAGATCAATGTCCCCGCCGGCAGCCAGCCCGGGCGCAAGC
Organism: Comamonas sp. CMM03; assembly: GCF_019218715.1. Lineage (NCBI taxonomy): Bacteria > Pseudomonadati > Pseudomonadota > Betaproteobacteria > Burkholderiales > Comamonadaceae > Comamonas > Comamonas sp. CMM03. The sequence continues at coordinate 124,410 of NZ_JAHUXB010000002.1, forward strand.
TGCGCATCAAAGGCAAGGGCCTGCCCAGCAGCACGCCGGGGGACCTGTACCTGGTGCTGCAGCTGCAGGTGCCCAAAGCCCACACCGCTGCCCAGCGCGCCGCCTACGAAGCACTGGCCGCCGCCTACGCCGATCTGCGCACCCGCACCGGAGATGCCACATGACCATCCCCTTCTACACCCCACCCGAACTGCTGGATGCCCAGGCCCTGAGCCTGGTGCAGCTGGCCCAGGCCTGCCGCACCGACACCGCCTGGATCGTCCAGCGCGTGACCACCGGCGTGCTGGCATGCGACCCAGCCGCGGATGACCAGACACCGCAGCAGTGGCGCTTCAGCACCCAGACGGTGATCCGCGCGCGGCGCATTGCCGATCTGGAACGCATGTTCGACGCGGACCCCGAGCTGGCCGCCATGACCGCCGACCTGATGGAGGAAGTGCGCCAGCTGCGCCAGCGCCTGGAAAGCCTGGGCCACTGAGCAGCCCGTCCCGCCGCCCCCGGCCTTGCTGAGGCAGGCTCGCAAGGCCCTGGTGCGTCGGCATGAACTGCGCCCGGCGGCAAAGAGCCGCCGGCCCATCCGGGATAATTGCCGGCTGATCCCTGCCGGCGCAGGGTGCCGCGGCCCCAGGGCAGCCGCCTTGCGCCGCGCAGCACACAAGGAATTGACTTTGCAGAGCCCGGCTACCTCCACCACCACCGCATCCCCCGAAGCCACCCCGGCGAACGAACCGGGCGCACCCAGCGTCAGCGGATCACCGCTGGACGCACCGCTGGCGGCCCATACGCCCATGATGCAGCAGTACGTCCAGATCAAGGCCCACTATCCGGACACGCTGGTGCTCTACCGCATGGGCGACTTCTACGAGGTCTTCTGGAGCGATGCCGAAAAAGCTGCACGCCTGCTGGACATCACGCTGACCACCCGCGGCCAGTCCGCCGGTTTTCCGGTCGCCATGGCGGGCGTGCCTTTCCATGCGCTGGAAAGCTATCTGGGCCGCCTGATCAAGATGGGCGAATCGGTGGCGATTTGCGAACAGGTGGGCGAAGTCGGTGCCAGCAAAGGCCCGGTGGAACGCAAGGTGGTGCGCGTGGTCACCCCCGGCACCATCACCGACAGCGAGCTGCTGAACGACAAGCAGGAAGCCATGCTGCTGGCCCTGCACACCGCCGGGCGCCAACGCTGCGGCCTGGCCTGGCTGAGCGTGACGCAGGGCCGCATCCACATGGCCGAATGCGGCGCCGACGAACTGGGTGCATGGCTGGCACGCATCAGCCCCAGCGAGGTGCTGTACAGCGCCGGCGTGACCGAGCGGTTCGAGAAGAACCTGTACGCCCTGCGCCAGTCCAGCACCTTCACCGCACCGCTGACCCCCCGGCCGGATTGGCAGTTCGACAGCGGTCTGGGCAAGCGCAAGCTGCTGGAGCAACTGGGCAGCGCCAACCTGAACGCCTGGAACGCCGAAGACCTGCCGCTGGCCCATGCCGCCTGCGCCGCGCTGCTCAGCTATGCCGAACACACCCAGGGCCGTGCCCTGCCGCATTTGCACAGCATCCAGGTGCAGCGCGACGATGAGCTGATTGCACTGCCGCCGGCCACCTGCCGCAACCTGGAGCTCGTCAAGACACTGCGCGGCGAAGACACGCCCACGCTGTTTTCGCTGCTGGACACCTGCATGACCGGCATGGGCAGCCGCCTGCTGAAAAACTGGCTGCTGGAGCCCCGCCGCGACCGCAGCCATGCCACCGCCCGCCTGCAGGCCACGCAGGTGCTGCGCGGCCAGGGCAGCGGCACAGCCCCCTGGCAGACGCTGCGCGACGCCCTCAAGGGCGTGAGCGATGTGGAGCGCATCACCGCCCGCACCGCGCTGCGCCAGGTGCGCCCGCGCGAGCTGGTGGCCCTGGGCAAGACGCTGCAGAAAGTGCAGCTGCTGGCCCGCTCCGGGACAGCGCCCTCGGCCTATCTGAATCAGATCTTTGCAGACCTGCAGCCCCCGGAAGGCTGCGCCGAACTGCTGGAGCGCGCCATCCAGGAAGAACCTGCCGCCCTGGTGCGTGACGGCGGTGTGATCGCCACCGGTTTTGACGCCGAGCTGGACGAACTGCGCAGCATCCAGGACAACTGCGACGGCTTTCTGCTGGAGCTGGAAGCCAAGGAAAAGCTGCTGACCAGCATTCCCAATCTGCGCGTGCAGTTCAACAAGGTCCACGGTTTCTACATCGAGATCACCAACAGCTACCGCGACCAGGTGCCGGAACGCTACCGCCGTCGCCAGACACTGAAGAACGCCGAGCGTTACATCACGCCCGAGCTCAAGGCCTTTGAAGACAAGGCCCTGTCCGCCCAGGAACGCGCGCTGCAGCGCGAGAAGTTCCTGTACGAACAGCTGCTGGACCAGCTGCAGCCCCATGTGCCCGGCCTCACCCGCGTGGCCCAGGCCATTGCCGCACTGGATGTGCTGTGCACGCTGGCCGAGCGCAGCCTGACCCTGAACTGGTGCGCCCCCGAATTCAGCTGCCTGCCCTGCATCGAGATCGAAGCCGGCCGCCACCCGGTGGTGGAAGCGCGCATGGCCGAAACCTCGAGCGGCAGCTTCATCCCCAACCACACGCAGCTGAACACCAACACGCGCATGCAGATCATCACCGGCCCGAACATGGGCGGTAAGTCGACCTATATGCGCCAGGTGGCCCTGATCACGCTGCTGGCCAGCATGGGCAGCCATGTGCCCGCCACGCGCTGCCTGCTGGGGCCCATCGATGCCATCCACACCCGCATCGGTGCGGCGGACGACCTGGCCAACGCCCAGTCCACCTTCATGATGGAGATGACCGAGGCCGCGCAGATTCTGCATGCCGCCACACCGCACAGCCTGGTGCTGATGGACGAGATCGGCCGGGGCACCAGCACCTTCGACGGCCTGGCCCTGGCCAGCGGCATTGCCTCGCAGCTGCACGACAAGACCAAGGCCTTCACGCTGTTTGCCACCCATTATTTCGAGCTGACCGACCTGCCTGCCAAGGCCAGGGCAGCCATCAATGTGCACGTGGGTGCCGCCGAGGCCGGTACGGACATTGTGTTTCTGCATGAAATCCAGCCCGGACCGGCCAGCCGCAGCTACGGCATCCATGTCGCCAAGCTGGCCGGCATGCCCGCCGGGGTGCTGAACCACGCCCGCCACGCGCTGGCCACGCTGGAGGAACGCGCCAGCGAGGACCGCCTGCAGGTGGACCTGTTCGAAGCGCCTGCGGCGGCCGAGTCCGGCCCCAGCGCCGGCCCGGTGGATGCGGCCCTGGCCCAGATCAATCCGGACGCCCTCAGCCCCCGCGAAGCGCTGGAGGCGCTGTACCAGCTGAAAAAATTGTCGCAGCAGGTGTGACCCGCTGGTTTCCATCCACTAGCGCCCGCTGCCTGCGGGCGCTGTGCCTGGGTACCTCCGCCATTGGCGCTGACCGGCTGCATTTCGCGGCGCTGTAGCCGCAACTGGTCACATTCCCCTGGCAGTGCACCGGTGCGGGCGGTAATCTGCAGCCATTCCCCACCGCAGGCCCCATACCTTGAAGGATGCCCTGACCATGCCGACGCCCGCCACACCGCACTCCCCCGCCGCCCTGGATCGCCTGGCCCGCCGCCGGGTACGCGCCAAACTGGGCTGGTGGAGCCACGCAACCATCTACCTGCTCGTCAACCTGGGGCTGTTGGCTCTGAGCTGGTACCAGGGCCGGCACTGGGCCGTGTTCCCGGCCCTGGGCTGGGGCCTGGGTCTGGCACTGCATGGCCTGGCCGTGTTCTGGATGCAGCCCGGCAGCACCGGGATGGAACGCCTGGTCGCCCTCGAACGGGCACGGCTGCAAGCCCAACACCCGCAAGGCTGAGCCCGCATGCAGCCGTTTGCCACCCCGCCCACCCCATCCACTCCGTCCACCGCGGCCGCCCCCCTGTTTGCGCCTTTGCTGCGCCATGCGCCGCTGGTGCTCGCCTTGTGCCTGGGCATCACCATGCTGCGCAGCGCCCTGGTGCCAGCCGACTGGTTGCCCAACCTGTGGTGCTCGCTGGCCATCGGCATCCCCAGCTGGCTGGTGATCGACGCCGGGCGGCTGTGGCTCAGCCGCGGCCAGCCCTACCCCTGGCCGGCGGGCTGGCGTGGCCCTGCACTGGTCATGCTGGGCATGGCGGTGGGGCTGCTGGTGGGGGACATCACGACACGCCTGGTCCTCGGCCACCCGCTGCTGCAGGGCGATATGCTGGTGTCCACCCTGGTAACTACGGCAGTTGCCAATGGCATTGCCTCGCTGCTGTTCTACCTGGGCGGCAAGGCCCATGCGCTGGAAAACCAGGTGACTGCGGTGCAGCGCGACGCGGCTGAAGCCCGGCTCAAGCTGCTGGAAAGCCAGCTGGAGCCGCACATGCTGTTCAACACCCTGGCCAATCTGCGGGTGCTGATTGCCGCCGATCCGGCGCGCGCACAGACCATGCTGGACCAGTTGATCGCCTATCTGCGCGCCACCCTGGGCGCTGCCCGCCAGCCCTGGCACACGCTGGAGGCCGAATTCGCCCGGCTGAACGACTATCTGGCGCTAATGGCCGTGCGCATGGGCCCACGCCTGCACTACCAGCTGCAACTGCCGCCTTCGCTGGCCGGCATACCCGTGGCTCCGCTGCTGCTGCAGCCGCTGGTGGAGAACGCCATCCGCCATGGGCTGGAGCCCCAGCCGGGCCCCGGCCAGATCACGGTGCAGGCCTTGCAACTGGGGCAGGGTGCGGCCGCCCGGCTGCAGCTGCAGGTCACAGACAACGGCGCCGGCCTGCCACCGGACTCTCCCCCTCCAGCGGCGGATGCCCCCACCCTGCCCGACCGCCACTTTGGCCTGCAGCAAGTGCGGGATAGGCTGGCCGGCCTGTACGGAAGCGCAGCGACCCTGGAGCTGAGGACTGTCCCTACAGGCGGCACCAGCGCTACCATCGTATTTCCGTTACCCGGCACCGCACCTTCGCCATGACCTTCCGCGCCCTGATTGCCGAAGACGAACCCCTGCTGGCCCTGGGCTTGCAGCACGCCCTGGCCGAGGCATGGCCCGAACTGGACACCTCCGCCCTGGCCCTGGACGGCATCGCCGCCGTGCAGCAGGCCCTGGCGCTGCAGCCGGATGTGCTGTTCTTCGACATCCGCATGCCGGGCCAGAGCGGACTGGAAGCGGCCGCCGAACTGGCGGATGCCTGGCCGCCCGATCGCCCTTTTCCCGCACTGGTCTTCATCACCGCCTACGACCAGTACGCGGTACAGGCCTTCGAGGCCCAGGCGGCGGACTATCTGCTCAAGCCCGTACAGCCCGAAAGGCTGCGGCGCACGGTGCAAAGGCTGCAGCAGCGGCTGACCGCCCCCCCGGCCCCCTCCCAGATGGACGCCACGCTGGCCCAGTTGCGGGCGTTGCTGGACCTGCCCGCCGCAGCCCCTGCGCGGCTGCAGATGCTGCAAGCCGGCCAGGGCACGCAGATCCACATGGTGGCCGTGGCCGAGGTGCTGTTCCTGGAAGCGGCCGACAAATACGTGCGCGTGTGCACCGCCACCCAGGAATACCTGGTACGCACCCCGCTCAAGGAACTGCTGCCCTGTCTGGACCCGGAACAGTTCTGGCAGGTGCACCGCGGCACGGTGGTACGCGCCAACGCCATTGCCAGCGCCAGCCGGGACGCCAGCGGCCGCCTGAGCCTGCACCTGCGCCAGCGCCCGGAGCGCCTGGCGGTCAGCCGCCTCTACGCACACCGTTTCAAGGCCATGTAAGCAGCCACCAGCCTGGACACCCGCCGTGCGGGCCCGTCGCTTGCTTCCCCCACGCAGCCCCCCAACATTGCGGGCGCACTACACTTGGGCCTTTCGCCGTTTCACTTTTCCACCATGACCTATTGCGTCGCCGTCAAACTCAACGCCGGGCTCGTTTTTCTGTCCGACTCCCGCACCAATGCCGGACTGGACCAGATCAGCTCGTTCCGCAAGATGATGGTCTACGAGAAGACGGGCGACCGCTTCATGGTCCTGCTGTCGGCGGGCAATCTGTCGATCTCGCAATCGGTGCGTGAAATCCTGCAGACCCAGCACATCCGCGACGAGCAGACCGGCGAGATCCTGACCATCTGGAACGTCACCAGCATGTTCGATGCCGCCCGCGTGCTGGGCGCGGCCGTGCGCCATGTGTACGACCGCGATGGCGTGGCCCTCAAGCGCGCCGGTGTGGACTTCAATGTCTCCATGGTGTTTGGCGGCCAGATCAAGGGCGAAGGCCTGCGCCTGTTCCAGGTGTATGCGGCCGGCAACTTCATCGAAGCCACCTATGAAACGCCCTACTTCCAGATCGGCGAATCCAAGTACGGCAAGCCCGTGCTGGACCGCGTGATCACCCCCGACACCCCCTTGGACGAGGCCGCCAAATGCGTGCTGGTGTCCATGGACAGCACGCTCAAGTCCAATCTGTCGGTGGGCCTGCCGCTGGACCTAGTGCTGTACGAGACTGGCAGCTTCCGCTCGGACAAGGTGGTGTGCATCGACGAGTACAACCCCTACTACCGCATGCTCCACGAAAGCTGGGGCGAGCGCCTGCGCCATGTGTTCGACAGCATCGAAGACCCGGCCTGGGAAGGCGAGAAAACCACCACCCCGCTGCGCGTGCACAGCACCCGTGCCCCGCAGCTGAAGAAGATCACCGCACCGTCCGAAAAGCTGGTGTAAGCCATCTGGCCTACAGTGCCTGCCATGCTGCCCGTCATCTTCTCGCACGCCAACAGCTTTCCGGCCGGTACCTATTCGCTGCTGTTTCAGTTGCTGGAGCGGCGCGGCATGGCGGTACAGGCGCTGGACCGTCTGGGCCACGACCCCCGCTTTCCCGTCAGCGACAACTGGCCGCACCTGGTGGAGCAACTGGCGGAATTCGTGCGCAGCCAGACGCCCAAAGGCAGCGAGCCTCCCTATCTGGTGGGGCATTCGCTGGGCGGTTTCGTCAGCGTGATGACGGCCGCCAAATACCCGGAACTGGCCCGCGGCGTGCTGATGCTGGATTCGCCGCTGATCAGCGGCTGGCGTGCCACCACGCTGGGCGTGGCCAAGCGCACCCAGCTGGTGGGCAGCGTCTCGCCCGGCAAGGTGAGTGCCCGCCGCCGGGCGCAGTGGCCGACGATGGACGAGGCACAAAGCTATTTCCACAGCAAGCGCCTGTTCACGCGCTGGCACCCCCAGGTGCTGCAGGACTACCTGACCCACGGGCTGGCGCACGGCGACGACGGGCAGCTGCGCCTGCACTTCACCCGGGAAGTGGAAACCACCATCTACAACACCTTGCCGCACAACCTGGGCAGCTGGCTGTCGCGCAACCCGCTGCGCTGCCCGGTCGCCTTCATCGGCGGACGCTCCTCGCGCGAAATGAAGCAGGTCGGCATGGACCTGACCCAGCGCATCACCCAGGGGCGCATCAGCATCCAGGACGGCACGCACCTGTTCCCCATGGAGCAGCCGGAATCCACGGCGGCCTCCATCGAGGCGGCCTTGCTCAACCTCGAATTCGTGCGCAACCGCGCCAGCCACTGAGCCGTTTTTGCGGAACTGCGTTCCGCGCCCCTTATTGCGGCAGGTCTTCCAGATCCAGCACGCTGTCCCAGGGCAGCCCCTGCAGATCGTCAAAGTGGGCCACCAGCACCCATTGCGCGCCCTGGGCACGTTGTGCCAGCGCCTGGCGGAGATAGGCAATGGAAGGCCGGTCCAGCCCGGCGACCGGCTCATCGATCAGCACCAGATCCGCGCCGCTGGACAGCGCCGCCGCCATCCACAGCTTGCGGGCCGTGCCGGTGGACAGTGCATGCCAGGGCTTGGCCACATCCGCCTGCAGCTGCCACTGTGCAATGTGCGCCTGCCATTGCGCCGCGTTCCAGCGCGGATAGGCCCGGGCCTGCTGGGCCGCCCACTGCAAAGGGGTGCCGGTGGTGGCACCCTGCTGCTCCGGAAAACGGGGATCGACCCAGAACACATCGCCCGGCATCAGCGCCCGGTCGGACCACCCCACCGTCCCCGTACGTGGCGGCTGTGCCCCGGCCAGCGCGCGCAGCAGGCTGCTTTTGCCGGCACCGTCGCCGCCGCGCAGCAAATGCAATCCAGGCTTCCAGGCATGGCTCCACTCCCGGCACAGCTGCCATGCGCCATGGCCCAGTTGCAAGGCCTGCACCTGCAGCTGGCGGAATCGTGCGAAATCGGGTGGAGAAGTCATAGAAGAACAGCAAAGGCAAAAGAAGCGGGAGCCGCCACAACCCACAACCGGGTCGGCTTGGAAGTGCTGCGGTGCCGGCACAGCGCCAGGGCAACGGCACATTCTAGAAAACAGACAGCAGCCTGCTCCACAATAACAGCCGTCTCCCCCACCACCGAACACCATGCGCACCGCCCTGGACTATCTGATTTTTGACTACAGCGAAGACGAGGAAGGCAGCGCCACCTGGGATGCCATGGCCACCGTCACCGCCGACCGCTGGCCGGCCCTGCAGGCGGAAGTGCTGCAGGTGCTGCACTGGGCCGAACAGCAATTTCCCCGCCAGCGCGGCGCACTCGACGAAGGCGCCGCCTGGGACTTCGACATCAGCCTGGGCGACAGCACCGGCCGCGATCTGCGTGCCGTGGTACAGGGCCAGCCGCTGGCGCTGCAGCATGCAGCCCTGCCTGCCACCGGCACTGTGACCTTGACCCTGACGCTCACCGGCCGCGCCGCCTTTGCGGACGCACTGCTGCAGGCCTTCGATCTGGAATGAGCCCCATGGACAGCGCCCCCGCCATCTCCATTCTGATGGTCTGCATGGGCAACATCTGCCGCAGCCCCACGGCCCATGGCGTGATGCGGGCCCGCATTGCGGCGCGCGGCTGGCAGGATCTGGTGCGGGTGGATTCCTGCGGCACCCATGCCTACCATGTGGGCGAACCGGCCGACCAGCGCGCCCGGCAGCATGCGCAGCACCGGGGCTACGACCTGTCGGATCTGCGTGCACGCCAGGTGCAGCCCGAAGACTTTCGCCGCCACGACCTGATTCTGGCCATGGACCACGAAAACATGGCCCGGCTGGAACAGCAATGCCCGCCCGCCTTGCAGCACAAGCTGCAGCTGCTGACCCATTACTGCAGCCGCCACCGCAGTGCCACCGTGCCCGATCCCTACTACGGCGGTACCAACGGCTTTGAAAAAGTGCTGGACCTGGTGGAAGATGCCTGTGATGGCGTGCTGGACCATCTGGCCCACCTACACCCGCAGCTGCCACGGCCCGACTCCACCCCGGGCGAGAGCGCCAAATGATCTGCATCAAGCCTTCGCGTTAACCCTTATTGCTACACAATCAATAGCAACAGACGCAATAAACACCTAGGGAATTCACCGTCACACTGCCGTCAGAAACGGTAGAAAGTGCTCCGTAGAATCGCGCCTTCGTAAGAGTCCGCTGACCTTTTGTTTGCCCGTGCACACCGCCACAGGAACACCCGGTCAGGCGAACCTACGCTTCGCCAATACACGGAGACAACATGCAGGCTTTACTCAAGCTTTCACGAGGAATAGACCGGCTCAACGCGCTGGTCGGCAGATACGTCATCTGGCTCATCCTGGGCGCCACCATCATCAGCGCCCTCAACGCCATCGTGCGCAAGGTGCTGCACACCAGCTCCAATGCCTTCCTGGAAGTGCAGTGGTACCTGTTTGCAGCCTCCTTCCTGCTCGCCGCCGGCTACACGCTGCTGGAGAAGGAACACGTCAAGGTGGACGTGATCAACTCCAAGCTTTCGCTGCGCACCCGGGTATGGATCGACGTGATCGGCTTCGCGCTGTTCCTGACCCCCATGTGCCTGATCGTGCTGTACTACGGCACGCCCTTCTTCCTGCAGGCGCTGCGCACCGGTGAAATGTCCAGCAACGCCGGCGGCCTGATCCGCTGGCCGGTCTATCTGATGATGCCGCTGGGCTTTGGCCTGCTGCTGCTGCAAGGCATCTCCGAATTCATCAAGCGCATTGCCTTCCTGGCCGGGCTGATTGACGACCCCACGGTCAAGATCGTGGAGAAGAGCGCGGAAGAAGAACTGGCCGAAGCCATCCGCAAAGCCGAAGAAGAAGCTGAGCGCACCGGCGCCAAGCGCGCCTGAGCGAGGGAGACACAGCGATGGAATTCATTGCCAACAATATGGCCCCGATCATGTTCGCGGGGCTGATCTGTTTCTTGCTGATCGGCTTCCCCGTGGCCTTCAGCCTGGGCGCCTGCGGCCTGTTCTTTGCCGTGGTCGGCATCGAGCTGGGCGTGCTGCCCGAAGCCCTGATGCAGGCACTGCCGCTGCGCATCTACGGCATCATGCAAAACGAAACGCTGCTTGCGATTCCCTTCTTCACCCTGATGGGGTTGATTCTGGAGCGCAGCGGCATGGCCGAGGATTTGCTCGACACCGTGGGCCAGCTGTTTGGCCCCATCCGCGGTGGCGTGGCGATTGCCGTGATTCTGGTGGGCGCCATGCTGGCCGCCACCACCGGCGTGGTGGCCGCATCGGTGATCTCCATGGGCCTGATCTCGCTGCCCATCATGCTGCGCTACGGTTATGACCGCCGCATCGCATCGGGGGTGATTGCCGCTTCCGGCACGCTGGCGCAGATCATTCCGCCTTCCTTGGTGCTGATCGTGCTGGCCGACCAGCTGGGTCGCAGCGTGGGCGACCTGTACAAGGGTGCCTTTGTTCCCGGCTTCATGCTGGTGGGCATGTACATGGTGCTGATCTTTGCACTGGCCATCTTCAAGCCCGCCATGGTGCCGGCCCTGCCGCCCGAAGCGCGCAGTCTGAAGGAAAAGGACGGCTCCAGCGGCCTGCCTTCGCTGCTGGCCCTGACCGTGCTGTGCGTGGGCGTGTCCCTGTTCGCCGCCCACCACATGGAAACCATCCACACCTGGTTCACCGGTGAAACGGTGGAGAAGGTCGCCACCGACGAGACCATCGTCTTTGCCATGTGCTTTGGCGTGGCCCTGGCCTTTGTGGCCGCGTCCATCAACCGCATCACCCGCATGGGCCTGCTGTCGCATGTGGCCGAGAAGGTCACCTTCGTGCTGATCCCTCCGCTGCTGCTGATCTTCCTGGTCCTGGGCACCATCTTCCTGGGCATTGCCACGCCCACCGAAGGCGGCGCCATGGGCGCCATGGGTGCCATCATCCTGGCCCTGCTGCGCAAGCGCCTGGACTACAAGCTGCTGCGCCAGGCACTGGTCGGCACCACCAAACTGTCGTGCTTTGTGCTGTTCATCCTGATCGGTGCCACCGTGTTCGGCCTGACCTTCCAGGGCGTGGACGGCCCGCTGTGGGTGGAACACCTGCTGGCCGGCCTGCCTGGCGGCCAACTGGGCTTCCTGATCGTCGTGAACATCATGGTGTTCGTGCTGGCCTTCTTCCTGGACTTCTTCGAGCTGTCCTTCATCGTGGTGCCGCTGCTGGCCCCGGTGGCCGACAAGCTGGGCATCGACCTGGTGTGGTTCGGCGTGCTGCTGGCAGTGAACATGCAGACTTCGTTCATGCACCCACCCTTCGGCTTCGCGCTGTTCTTCCTGCGCTCGGTGGCGCCTGAAAAGGAATACACCGACAAGGTGACCAAGAAGCGCATTGCCCCGGTGACCACCTCGCAGATCTACATGGGTGCCATCCCCTTCCTGTGCATCCAGCTGCTGATGGTGGGCCTGATCATTGCCTTCCCGGGCATTGTCTCCAGCGGCCTGGACGAAAAGCAGAATTACGATCTGGACAAGGTGCGCGAACAGATGGAAGCCGATATGCCGGCGCCCATCGACTTCGAGAACCCCACGCTGGAAGGCGGTGCCCCCGATGCCGGTGCAGCCCCCGCCGCCCCGGCCGAGGACGACCCTATGAAAGCCATGGAAGACGCGATGAAGAACGAGCAGCCCAAATAAGCTGCAGCGCTCCGCACACCACCAGCCCCTGCGCTTCGGCCCAGGGGCTTTTTTGTGGGCGACGCCACAGTGGTCGCATCCCACGCGAACACCCTCCCGCGGCATGGCGCATGCATGCTTGCGAGCAAAGCCACCGCGTACACCTTGCCCAATCTATTGAATTTGCTACTGTTTTAGATACAACAGTACCACCTGGAGCCCCCAGAGGCCGCGTGCTGGCTGTCAAGCATTTCCGGTCGGCAGCCCGGTCATCTGCACCCCAACCCCGCCCGCCGCGTACACTGGCTGCGGGTGCCCGCCACATGCGGTGGTGACGGCAGGTGAATCTTCATGCGCAGGTCGGGCCGCCGGCGCACTCCCTGCCGAAAGTCCGTCCACCGTGCACTCCCGTGACCCCATGGGCCAGGCGCGCCTGTCCGCGCCCCCTGCCCAGATCCATCCCGACTTCCCCACGCCCTCGGCCCGCATCCCCCGGATGCAGCAGGCCACCGACAGCGCGCTTCGCCACCTCGGCCGCGTCCTGCACATCGAGGCCATGAGCGGCATCGTGCTGCTGCTGGCCGCCACCGTGGCACTGCTGTGGGCCAACTCGCCCTGGGCGCAAAGCTACGTTGACACCTGGCACGCCCCCCTGGCGTTGACGATCGGCCCCTGGTCCGTCACCACCGATTTGCATTTCTTCGTGAACGATGTGCTGATGACCATTTTCTTTCTGGTCGTGGGCATGGAAATCCGCCGTGAAATCCACAACGGCGCGCTCTCCAGCCTCGGCCAGGCCAGCCTGCCGGTGATGGCGGCCATCGGCGGCGTGGCCGTGCCTGCACTGATCTATGTGGCGTTCGCGGCCGGTGACAGACAGCTGCTCAACGGCTGGGCCATCCCCACGGCCACCGACATTGCCTTTGCCGTGGGCGTGCTGGCACTGCTGGGCAGGTCTGTTCCGGGGCCGCTGCGCATCTTCCTGCTGGCCCTGGCCATCATCGACGACATCATGGCCGTGCTGATCATTGCCTTCTTTTACTCGGGCGGGCTGGACTACAGCGGCTTTGGCATTGCCTTCATCGGCCTGTTGCTGGTGCTGCTGTTCAACCGCATGGGCGTGGCCAGCGCATGGCTGTACCTGCTGCCCGGCACCGTGCTGTGGTGGGGCCTGCTGAAAACCGGTGCCCACCCCACCCTGGCCGGTGTGGTGCTGGGGCTGATGACCCCCGTGGCCTTGCGCCCAGCCCCACGCCACCAGCTGGAAGTGGCACAACAAGCGCTGTCGCGCGTGCAGGTTCAGGCCCGGGCCGGCAATGTGGATGTGCAACTGCTGCACCACGAACTGCGCGTGGCCGCCACGGCGCAGCGCGATCTGCTGGCCCCGGTGTTCCGACTTCCCCCGCTGCTGCACCCCTGGGTGGCGTTTGGCGTGATGCCGATCTTTGCCCTGGCCAATGCCGGCGTGCAGTTCGGCGGCGTGGACCTGACCGCCTCCAGCCCCGCCACCGTGGCGCTGGGGGTGGCAGCGGCCCTGGTCCTGGGCAAGCCCATCGGGGTGTTCCTAGCCACCTGGCTGGCCGTCAAGACCGGTCTGTGCCGGATGCCCCAGGGCGTGACCTGGCCAGGCGTGGTGCTGGTGGGCATGCTGGCGGGCATCGGCTTCACCATGGCCATCTTTGTGGGGGGACTGGCCTTTGCCGAGCCACAGCTGCTGGCCGCCGCCAAGATGGGCATTCTGGGCGCATCGGCCACGGCCGCGGTGCTGGGCCTGCTGTATGGCTGGGTGGTGCGCCAGCGCCTGCAGCACTGACCGCAGCGGGAGTTCCCGCACTCCCGCCTTGCCACAAAAAAACCGGGCCATGGCCCGGTTTTTGGGGTGTGCAGCGCACAGCGTGCTCACATCTTCTGCGCCGACATGAAGTTGTCGAAGCGCGACTCGGCAAAGCGGAACCACAGGATCTGGTCGCGCTGGAAGTTGCGGTAGTCGGCGTAGATCTTCTTCCAGTCCGGATTGCTGTTGTCCAGGCTGGCATACAGCTCCATGGTGGCCTTGAACGACGCATCCATCACGGTCTGTGGGAACGGCAGCACCTTGGCCTTGGCGGCCACCAGCTGCTTCAGCGCGCCGGGGTTGCGGGCGTCGTAGCGGGCCTGGGTGGTCACGTGGGCTTCGTAGGCCGCCGACTTGACCAGGGCTTTCTGCTCGTTGGTCAGGCTGTTGAAGGCCTTGTCGTTGATATAGAAGGACAGGTTCAGCGAACCTTCCCACCAGCCGGGGTAGTAGTAGAACGGCGCCACCTTGTTCAGACCCAGCTTCAGGTCGTCGTACGGACCGATCCATTCGGCCGCATCGATGGTGCCCTTTTCCAGCGACTGGTAGATTTCACCAGCCGGGATGTTCTGCGGCACGGCACCCAGCTTTTCCAGCACCTTGCCGGCAAAGCCGCCCACGCGGAACTTCAGGCCCTTGATGTCTTCGGTGCTCTTCACTTCCTTGCGGAACCAGCCACCCATCTGCGCGCCGGTGTTGCCACCCGGCAGCGGCACGATGTTGTACTTGGCGTAGAACTCGGTCATCAGCTTGGAGCCATTGCCATCCACCATCCAGGAGGTCAGCTGGCGCGAGTTCATGCCGAAGGGAATGGCACCGCCGATGGCAAACACTTCGTTCTTGCCGAAGAAGTAGTAAGGCGCGGTGTGGGCCATTTCCACGGTGCCGTTCTGCACACCGTCCACCACGTTGAAAGCGGGCATCAGCTCGCCGGCCTGGTGCACGGAGACTTCGAACTTGCCACCCGACATGGCCTTGATGGACTGGGCAAACACTTCGGCCGAGCCGTAGATGGTGTCTAGCGATTTGGGGAAGCTCGACGCAATGCGCCAGCGCACCACGGGTTGTGCATGCACGGCTGGGGCTGCGGCGGCAGCCAGCACGCCGGCAATGCCGGCATTCTTCAATACGGAACGACGATCCATTGACCTCTCCTTGTGTTGTCGCAAGTTACGGGAAATTGATCCGCTTCTGCGGCGGATTCAGGGAACAAAAAAGCCGGCCATCATCCGATGTGCATCGGATGGCAATGCCGGCTCGCAGGGGATGCTGCAACCTTCTCCTGGCGGAACGGGTTGCAGCATGGAACGCCAATCAGAGCTTGATCGACGCCATGTAGCTGTTGTAGCGGAACTCCGAGAAGCGTTCCCACAGCAGTTGGTCGCGCTGGAAGGCACGCATGTCCTGGTGGATCTTCTTGAACTCGGGCGACTTGGCTTCGTGCTCGGCAAAGACTTCCATCGAGGCCTTGTAGCCGGCGTCCATGACGTCCTTGGGGAAGGCCTTGAGGACGGTCTTGTCGGCCACCAGCTTCTTGAGGGCAACGGGGTTGAAGGCGTCGTACTTGGACGTCATGTCGCGGGCCGCCACACGGGTGGCAGCATCCACAATGGCCTTGTTCTCGACCGACAGCGCCGCATAGGCCTTGGCGTTGACGAAGAACTCCAGCTCCGCACCGCCTTCCCACCAGCCGGGGTAGTAGTAGTAGGGAGCAACCTTGTTGAAGCCCAGCTTCTGGTCGTCGTAGGGACCCACGAACTCGGTGGCGTCCAGCGTGCCTTTTTCCAGGGCCTGGTACACATCGCCGGCAGGCATGTTCTGCGAGACCACGCCCAGCTTGGCCATGGCTTCACCAAACAGGCCGCCGCCCAGGCGCATCTTCAGCCCCTTCAGATCGGCGACGGACTTGATTTCCTTGCGGTACCAGCCGCCCATCTGGGTGCCGGTGTTGCCCGCGCTGTAGCTCTTGATGTTGTAGTTGGCGCAGAAGGCGTCAAACAGCTTGCGGCCGTTGCCGTGCTCCATCCAGGCATCCATCTGGCGTGCGGTCAGACCGAAAGGCACGGCGCAGCCAAAGGCGAAGATGGAGTTCTTGCCGGTGAAGTAATAAGGCGCGGTCTGCGCCATTTCGATGGTGCTGTTTTCCAGCGCATCCACCACGCCGAAGGCGGGCATCAGCTCGCCAGCGGCATGCACCGAGACTTCGAACTTGCCGCCCGACAGGGCCTTGACCGTCTGAGAGAATTTTTCCGCGCTACCAAAGATGGTGTCCAGCGACTTGGGGAAGCTCGAAGCCAGGCGCCAACGCACAGCCGCTTGGGCATGCACGGCGGGGGCTGCACCGGCAGCCAGTACGCCAGCCAAGCCAGCCTGTTTGATAAGGGAACGACGGTCCATTTTCTCTCCTAATATTGCACTTTCGGCTACACACACTGCAGCACACCGGCTACAGCAGCGGAGCGTGCGGCATTGTAGGAATGGAAAAACGCCAGCCCCGCGCGGGTTAACCCCGAAACCAGGGGATAGCCCGCACCCGTCTTCAGTGTTGTGTCAGCGTCATGCATGCGGCGCACCAGCGCCGGTATGCGAAACAATGGCGCAAAAAAAGCCGCCCCGAAGGCGGCTTGGTGCGTGATGCCGGCAGGCAGCGCAGCTGGGCGTCATGGCGCCATGAAGCGCGCCCGGATGGAAGCTTCCATGCCCGCCGCGTCCAGGCCTTGCAGGGCCAGCAGCTTGGCGGGGTCGCCATGCTCGATGAACTGGTCGGGCAGGCCCAGGTGCAGCAGCGGCTTGGTGATGCCGGCGGCAGCCAGCGCCTCGCCCACAGCAGAGCCGGCTCCGCCCATGACGCAGCCCTCTTCCACGGTGACGATCGCATCGTGCTCGGCCGCCACCTGGCGCAGCAGTTCCTCGTCCAGCGGCTTGGCCCAGCGCATATTGACCACAGTGGCATCCAGCGCCTCGCCCGCCGCCAGGGCGGGATACAGCAAGCTGCCAAAAGCCAGGATGGCGATCTTCTTGGTGGCCGAGCTGCGGCGGATTTCCCCCTTGCCGAACGGCAGGCCGTCCAGGCTTTCCAGCGGCGTCATGCCCACGCCGGCACCGCGCGGATAGCGCACGCAGACAGGGTGGTTCTGCGCGTAAGCCGTGCTCAGCAGCTGGCGGGTTTCGCGCTCGTCGGCAGGACAGGCCATGCTCATGTTCGGGATGCAGCGCACAAAGGCGATGTCGTAGGCACCGGCATGGGTGGCGCCGTCGGCCCCCACCAGACCCGCGCGGTCCAGCGCAAACACCACCGGCAGGTTCTGCAGCGCCACGTCGTGGATCAGCTGGTCATAGGCGCGCTGCAAAAAGGTGGAATAGATCGCCACCACGGGTTTGAGGCCTTCGCAGGCCATGCCGCCGGCAAAGGTCACGGCATGCTGCTCGGCAATGCCCACGTCGTGGTAGCGGCCGGGGAAGCGCTTGTGGAACTCCACCATGCCCGAGCCCTCGCGCATGGCCGGCGTGATGCCCACCAGACGCTGGTCCTGGGCTGCCATGTCGCACAGCCACTGGCCGAACACCTGCGTGAACGTCTGCTTGGCCGGTGCGGCCGGCTTGACCAGGCCCACGGCCGGATCGAACTTGCCCGGACCATGGTAGGCCACAGGGTCGGCCTCGGCCAGCTTGTAGCCCTGGCCTTTCTTGGTGACCACGTGCAGGAACTGCGGGCCCTTCAGGCCCTTGATGTTTTCCAGCGTGGGAATCAGCGAATCCAGGTCATGCCCATCGATGGGGCCGATGTAGTTGAAGCCGAACTGCTCGAACATGGTGGCAGGCACCACCATGCCCTTGGCCTGCTGCTCCAGACGCTTGGCCAGCTCCAGCAACGGAGGCACCTGCTTGAGCACGCTCTTGCCCATATCCCGGGCCTTGGCGTAGAACTGGCCGCTCATCAGCTGGGCCAGGTAGCGGTTCAGCGCGCCCACGGGCGGGCTGATGCTCATGTCGTTGTCGTTCAGGATGACGAGCAGATTGGCGTCCGCCACCCCGCCGTTGTTCAGCGCTTCAAATGCCATGCCGGCCGTCATGGCCCCATCGCCGATCACGGCAATGGCGCGGCGGTTTTCACCCTTTTGCTTGGCGGCCAGGGCCATGCCCAGTGCAGCCGAGATGCTGGTGGACGAGTGCCCGGCACCGAACGCGTCGTACTCGCTTTCGGTGCGCAGGGGAAAGCCCGAAATCCCGTCCAGCTGGCGCAGCGTGGACATGCGCTCGCGCCGGCCGGTCAGGATCTTGTGCGGGTAGGTCTGGTGGCCCACATCCCAGACGATGCGGTCATACGGCGTATCGAACACCGCATGCAGCGCCACGGTCAGCTCCACCGTGCCCAGGTTCGAGCTCAGGTGGCCGCCGGTCTGGGAGACGCTGTCGATCACATAGTTGCGCAACTCGGACGCCAGTGCCTTCAGGTTGCCACGCGGCATGGCGCGCAGGTCGGCAGGCGCATTCACTTTCTGCAGCAGAGGGTAGGCGTTGGTGGTCATCAGCTCTTTTTTTACGGGCTGCCTTGGCGCTTGCAGGGCGCCTCGGCAGCTGTTTTTCATCAATAGGGCGGGCTTTGCAGCCCGGTGGGCAGCGTGCCGCTGGCAGTCAGTGCGAGCGGTCCACCACCATGTGGGCCAGGGCCTGCAACGCCTGCGTATCGCGCAGGCCGCTGCGGTCCAGGGCCGCCAGTGATTCTTGCAGCAATGCCGCCGCATGGCGGCGGGCGCCATCCAAACCCATCAGCGACACATAGGTAGGCTTGTCGTTGGCGGCGTCCTTGCCGGCGGTCTTGCCCAGGGTGGCGGAATCGGCCACCACATCCAGCACATCGTCCACCACCTGGAATGCCAGGCCCAGCGCTGCACCGTAGTCCTTCAGCGCCTGCAAGGTCGCAGCGCCCACCTGTCCGCAGGCCGCGCCCATCAGCACGCTGCTTTCCAGCAGGGCCCCGGTTTTCAGACGGTGCATCTGGCGCAGCTGGTCTTCGCTCAAAGGCAGGCCCACGCTGGCCAGGTCGATGGCCTGGCCGCCTGCCATACCCTGCGCTCCCGCCGCGGCCCCCAGCAGCCGGCACAGCCGGGCCTGCATGGCGTCGGGCACGGCCTCGCCATCGGGCGTCAGCAGCTCGAAGGCCAGCGCCTGCAGCGCATCGCCGGCCAGCAGCGCACGGGCTTCGCCAAACGCCACATGCACCGTGGGCTTGCCGCGGCGCAACACATCGTTGTCCATGCAGGGCATGTCGTCATGCACCAGCGAATAGGCATGGATCAGCTCCACGGCGCAGGCCGCGCGCAGCGCGGCCTCGGCATTGCCCTGCACCGCTTCGGAAGCGGCCAGTACCAGCAGCGGGCGCAGGCGCTTGCCGCCATCCAGCACGGCATAGCGCATGGCTTCACCCAGACCGGCAGGCGCACTCACCCCCACCCATGCGGAAAGCGCGGCCTCCGTGCGCTGCAACTGCACCTGGCTCCAGGCGTTCAGATCGAATGCCTGTGCCGTCACGTCCTCACTCATTGCTTCCATCACTCCTGGGCCCATTTCTTCAGAGTCTCGCCGTCCAATACCTTGATCTGCGCCTCCACCCCGTCGAGCTGTTCGCGGCAATACGCAAGCAGCACCGAGGCACGGCGGTAGCCCGTCAGCATGTCGTTCAGTGGCAGCTGGCCCGACTCCATGCGCACTGCCAGTTGCTCCAGCTCGGCAACGGCGGCTTCATAGCTGTCGGGCGTCTCAATCGGATCGGGTGCAGGAGAAGCCTTTTTGGGCATGGCAACGCTCGGGTGAAAGAAAACCATCGATTTTAGGCGCAGCACCTCCCTCCCGCCGTCGCCCACGTCCACAGATTCCCCGCGCTGGTGCAGCCTGCCGCTGCCAGGGCCGGTCCGGGCGGCCCAGCCGGGCTACAAAGCCCTTACAAAGCGCTTGGCATTAACCAGAAATGCCAATACACATACGGGGGGAACGGAAATAACCCCACCACCTATAATCCCATTCCCGTCGAACCGGCCCCACTGCCTGCGCAGCCAGGCGGACTCCAGCCTCCGGAAGCTTTTCCGGCCCAGGCGTTGTCCGCTTCCTGCCAGCCGCATGGCCGGTTTTTCTTTTCATCGCGTGCGCACGCGCACCCTCCCTGTGGGGAGTCTTTAGGTCAGGTCACCCATGTCTGATTTAAGTCTTCAACTGCAGCAGGCCGCCAGCCAACTACCAGTTTCCAGCTATTTCGATGAAGCGCTGTTCCAGCGCGAAATGGCAACCATCTTCCAGCGAGGACCACGCTATGTGGGCCACGCCATCTCTGTCCCCCATGTGGGCGACTACTACGCCCTGCCGCAGGAAAACGAAGGCCGCGCCCTGGTGCGCAATGCCAACGGCAAGGTCGAGCTGGTCTCCAACATCTGCCGCCACCGCCAGGCCATCATGCTCAAGGGCCGTGGCAACCTGCTGGAAGAAGGCAAGGGACACGCTGGCGGTAACATCGTCTGCCCGCTGCACCGCTGGACCTACAGCCCCGGCGGCGAACTGCTGGGCGCGCCCCATTTCAGCCACGATCCCTGCCTGAACCTGAACAACTACCCGCTCCAGGAATGGAACGGCCTGCTGTTCGAGGCCAATGGCCGCGACGTGCACGCCGACCTGGCGGGCATGCAGCTCAAGGAGCAGCTGAGCTTCGAGGGCTTTGTGCTCAGCCATGTGGAAATGCACACGTGCAACTACAACTGGAAGACCTTCATCGAAGTCTATCTGGAGGACTACCACGTCGGCCCCTTCCACCCCGGCCTGGGCAATTTCGTCACCTGTGACGATCTGACGTGGGAATTCGCCAAGGAATACTCGGTACAGACCGTGGGCGTGGCGCCTAGCTTCGGCAACCCCGGCTCGGACGTGTACAAGAAGTGGCATGAGGTGCTGCTGCAGTACCGCAACGGCCAGCTGCCCGAGCGCGGTGCCATCTGGCTGACCTACTACCCTCACATCATGGTGGAGTGGTATCCGCACGTGCTCACGGTCTCGACGCTGCACCCCATCAGCCCGACCCAGACCATGAACGTGGTCGAGTTCTACTACCCCGAGGAAATCGCCGCCTTCGAGCCGGAATTCGTCGAGGCGCAAAAAGCCGCCTACATGGAAACCGCCATCGAGGACGACGAAATTGGCGAACGCATGGACGCGGGCCGCCGTGCCCTGCTGGCGCGCGGCGACAACGAAGTGGGTCCCTACCAGAGCCCCATGGAAGACGGCATGCAGCATTTCCACGAGTGGTATCGATCCACGATGGGTGAGCACGTCCCGCGATCTTGAGTTTTTTGCTAGCATTCCCAAGCTGCCTGCGCTGAATTTGTCAGCGCAGGCAGCTTTTTTTCGTTCTGACTGGCGGACCCAATGCAAGTGCTGTGGATGGTGATGAGTACATTCCTCTTCTCGACGATGGGGGTGTGCATCAAATATGCGTCGGACAGCTTCAACACCGCCGAGATCGTCTTCTACCGCGGCCTGATGGGCATGGTCATCCTGTGGGCGCTATCGTCCTCGCAGGGTGTCAGCCTCAAGACCAAGCACCCGCTGATGCATGTCTGGCGCAGTGCCGTGGGTGTCACCTCCATGGGCTGCTGGTTCTACGCCCTCACCCAGATCCCGCTGGCCAGCGCCATGACGCTGAACTACATGAGCAGCCTGTGGATCGCCGTCATCATGCTGGCCGGCGCCGCCTGGACGCTGCGCCCCAGCTACCAGGGCCAGCGCCAGGCACTGAACATTCCGCTGGTCATCACCATCGCCATCGGCTTTGCCGGCGTGGTGCTGATGCTGCAACCCAGTTTCGCCAAGGACCAGACCGCTCCTGCGCTGATCGGCCTGTCTTCCGGTCTGCTTTCCGCCCTGGCCTATATGCAGCTGGGCGCCCTGGCCCGCATCGGCGAGCCGGAAAGCCGCACCGTCTTCTACTTCGGCCTGGGCTCCGCGCTGATGGGCCTGGGCGGCATGGTCTTCATGGGGGTGTCGGACTGGCCGGGCTGGCAGCAGGCCTTGTGGCTGCTGCCCATCGGCGTGCTGGCCGCCGGCGGCCAGATCACGCTGACCAAGGCCTACTCCAGCGCCAAGACCCGCAAGGGCACGCTGGTGGCCGCCAATCTGCAGTACTCGGGCATTGTGTTCGCCAGTCTCTACAGCATCTTCTTGTTCGGCGACCACCTGGGCACCACCGGCTGGACCGGCATGGTGCTGATCACCTTCTGCGGCATTGCCGCCTCCATCTTCCGCGCCCGCGGGGCCACACAGCCGGCCCCTGCTCCGGCTTCGGCGCCGGGCACCGACATGCCCTCCAGCAACCACTGAGACCCCAACCCGCCTTCCCCGCTGCACACCAGCGGATACAGCGCCGGGCCTGCAGGCTGTCGCACAATGCAGCATCGTCGTTTGCACTGTGCCACCGCCCATGACCTACACCCCCCTCATCACCACCGCCCAGCTCCAGGCCCTGCAGGCCCAAGGCCAGCCGCTGATGGTGTTTGATTGCAGCTTCGACCTGGCCCAGCCCGCCGCCGGCCGCCAGCAGTATCTGCAAGCCCATATCCCCGGCGCCGTTTTTGCGGACCTGGACCAGGCCCTCAGCGCCAAGCACGGACTGCCGGACCGCAACGGCAATGTGGCCGTGGAGCAAAGCGGCAAGCCCGCGTCCGGTGGCCGCCACCCCCTTCCCAGCCGCGAACGCTTTGCCACCTGGCTGTCCAGTGTGGGCTTTGCCAACGGCATGCAGGCCGTGGTGTACGACCGCAACGGCGCCAACTACTGCGGCCGCCTGTGGTGGATGCTGAAGTGGGCAGGCCACGATGCCGTGGCCGTGCTGGACGGCGGCCTCCAGCACTGGCAAGCCGCAGGCCTGCCCGTGGCCCAAGGGGAGGAGCCCAACCGCTTCCAGAGCAATTTCGAGCTGCACCCGCCGCTGCGCACGCTGAGCACGGCCGCCGACGTGCTGCGAGACCTGGGCCAGCCCGCCGTGCAAACCGTGATCGACGCCCGTGCCCCGGCCCGCTACCGCGGCGAAGTGGAACCGCTGGACCCGGTGGCCGGCCACATCCCCGGCGCACTGAACCGCCCGTTCACCACCAATATCGCAGCCGACGGCCGCTTCAAGCCCAAGGACCTGCTGCGCGCCGAGTTCGACGAACTGCTGCAAGGCCGCGACCCCGCCAGCGTGGTCCACCAGTGCGGCAGTGGCGTCAGCGCCCTGCCCAATCTGATTGCCATGGAAGTGGCCGGCTACGCCCCCACCCGGCTGTTTGCCGGCAGCTGGAGCGAATGGTGCTCCGACACCAGCCGCCCGGTGGAACGCGGCTGACACAACGCCCTGAAAGCCGCCACGGAACTGGCTCGGCAGCGAGGCCTGCATAGGCCCGTGACGCAGGGGCGCTGCGGATGTGGTGGAGCGGTGCGGGAGCGGCCTGGCCCGCCTTGCCATCACACGCGTCAGCCCATCTGGAGCGGCTCGCCCCGTGGAACCGGGGCGACGGGACAGGGCTTCGTGCGAGGAATCCAGGCGACAGGAGCGAGCGCCTGTCAGGTGCAAAGCCCATTACGATGGCTGGCTGATTGCGCATCAAGCCCGGATTCGGGCTTGCTCATAACCAAGGAGACCACCATGTTCAGCCACATCATGCTCGGCACCAACGACCTGGATGCCGCCAAGAAGTTCTACGACGCCCTGCTGGGCACACTGGGCGCCAAGCCCGGGGTACTGGACCGCCACCGCCTGTTCTGGCGCCATGCGGGCGGCACGTTCAGCATGTCCCAACCCATCAATGGCGAGCCCGCGACCATCGGCAATGGCAGCACCTTTGGCTTTGCCGCCGAATCCATTGAACAGGCCAATGCCGCCCATGCCGCCGGCATTGCAGCGGGGGGCGTGACCTGCGAAGACCCACCCGGCTGGCGCGGGGAAGGCAAAGGCGCCATGTACCTGGCCTATCTGCGCGATCCGGACGGCAACAAGGTCTGCCTGCTGCACCGTCCACCCAAGGCCTGACGCCGCCGCCCTGCCTGGCCTTGCGCACCACGGCCACCTGGGCCGTCAGATGCGTCCCTGCTCAGGGTGGTTGATGGCAAGATAGTGCTTGACCACCGGCGGTTCGCTGCCGCTGTGGTACTGCAGCACATCGGCCTGGACATCGGCATCGTGGTGCGTGACGCGCTGGTGCTGTCGCAGGTGCTCGGCCCAGGACTCGACCTGGAACCACTCGACCAGGGTGTTGTGCGCCGCGGCATCCTGCACCACGCCCCAGGCGTAGGCGCCATCGCGGCGGCGCTCGGCAGACAGCCGGGCCAGCGCCTTCAAGAAGGCGGCCTGCTGGGCATGCTCCACGTGGTAGGTGATCTGTATCATCACCGGCCCCCGGTCGTGGTCCACTTCGACCTCTGTCAGCGGCTCGGGCCAGTGGTTGGACGGAACAAGATCCGCCTCCCCTTGAGGCAGCTTGATGCGGTGCGCAACCAGGCCCATCACGACGAGTCCGGCCGCACCGGCCAGCAAGGTGTAGGGCACGCCGATGGCCTTGGCCGTAAAGCCCCAGGCCAGGCTGCCAAAAGTCATGGCACCGTTGAAGACCGTCAGATACACGGCCAGTGCGCGGCCACGCACCCAGTTGGGCAGGATGGCCTGTGCCACGCCGTTGAGCGTGGTCAGCGCCGTGATCCAGGCGGTGCCCAGCAACAGCAAGGCGACCGCTGCCGCCCATTGCGCAGGGCCGGTGGACAGGAACGCCATGACCGCCGCCGTGACACAGGCCGAGAGCAGCAGCAGGCCGTCGGACGAGAACTGGGCGCGCAGCTTGGGCAGCAGGAACGCACCGCCGATGGCGCCCACACCGACCGCCCCCAGCAAGATGCCGTAAAAGCCCGCGCCGCCGCCCAGCAGCTGGCGCGCCACCAGCGGCAGCAGGGCCCAGACCGAACTGGCGAGCGCGAAAAACAGGAATGCGCGCAGCAGCACGACATGCAGCTCGTGGCTGGCACGGGCATAGCGCAGGCCGGCGCGGAAGGCGCCCGCAAAGCGCTCGGTCAGATCGTCCTGCCCGGACTTGGGGCGCGGCCACCACAACAGAGCGGCCACCACGAACACATAGCTGATGACATCCACGCCATAGGCGACGGAAGCGCCCAGGCCCGCCAGCACCATGCCCCCCAGCGCAGGGCCCACGGCGCGCGAGATATTGATGCCCAGCGAGTTCAGTGCGACCGCCGATTTCAGGTCTTTCTTCCCCACCAGCTCCGGCACGATGGCCTGCCAGGTCGGCCCCATCAGCGCCGCGCCAATACCGCCCAGAAACGTGAACGCCACCAGCGAGAACACGGTCTGCATGCCCAGCGCGGACAAGGTCATCAGCGCAATGCTGACGCTGGCCAGCAGCAGCTGGATGCAGATCAGAAACTTGCGGCGGTCCAGAATGTCAGACAGCACACCGGCCGGAATCGCCAGCAGAAACGCCGGGGCCGACGCGGCCGCCTGCACCAGTGCCACGGCCGTAGGCGATGGCGACAGGTCGGTCATGATCCACGAGCTGGCCACATCGCGCACAAAGCTGCCGGTGTTGCCAATGACGGTGGCCACCCACAGCACGGCAAACAGCTTTTGCCGCAACGGTGCAAAGCTGCTGTCACTGGCCGCAGGCGGAGTGGGGCTGGGAGGAATGGAAGCGTTCATGGTTGCGTGTGCAGAGGCAGCCCGGTGGGCGGCACCATGCCGCCCGCCAGACCCGAATGTGGATAAAAGGAAGGGAGTGCACCAAGGCGCTTCGCTCCTGCCGCGGCTGCGCCATCGGGCCGCAGCACCCGGCCTGCCCTGCGCGTAGGCCCGGGCCCGGGCGTGGAGCGTGCCTGAACCGCCGATACCGGCACCGATGGCGAATCCAAGTACCGCCCGCCCTCCGCAGGCCCCGCCCTATGGGCAGCGGGGGCGGCACAACAGGTTCCCGAATTGTTCATCGCCCCTCCCGGCCCGGCGGGCCATGCAGAAAACCGAAGCCGACACCGGCCAGCGCCGGCACGGCACATCTGGTCAAAGCCAGCAGGAACACCCCAGCGCCCCGAAGAAGCTCTTGGGGTCGGAGGTGGGTACGTCCGATGCCCAGGAATTCGCGTGCTGATGCCCGTGCATGCCGCAGCTGGTGTCGCAGCCACAGGCGGCGGCCATCTGGCGGTAGCGCGCGGGGTTCAGTGAGTTCTGGCCCGCACCCTCCGGGTCGCCCCAGGCCGCAAACCCGCCATAGCGGCGCACCGGCGACCAGTCGGGCATGGCCGGGGGAACCGGGTTGTCATCGTGTTGTTGGAAGTTGCCCGCGCCATACACTACACGCCCGCCCACCACCGTCATGTCGGACACCAGGAAGGAAATCTCGTCCTCAGCCACCTGGAAGTAATCCTTGTCCGGCACGATCAGGTCCGCAAAATGGCCCACCTGGATGCGGCCGCGCTGGTCCACCTCGTTGCTGAACCAGGCCACGTTCTCGGTCCACATGCGCAGGGCGGTTTCGCGATCGAGCAGATTGCGCTGGGGGTACATCGGGGTGCCACCCACCGTCTTTCCGGTGACCATCCACGACAGCGACACCCAGGGGTTGTAGGAAGCCACCCGCGTCGCGTCGGTCCCGGCGGACACCTTGACGCCTTTTTCCAGAATCTTCTTGATGGGCGGCGTGGCTTCGGCGGCCCGGGCGCCGTAGCGCTCGATGAAGTATTCGCCCTGGTAGGCCATGCGGTGCTGCACGGCAACGCCACCGCCCAGCGCCGCAATGCGGTCTATGGACCGGTCCGAAATGGTTTCGGCATGGTCGAAGAACCAGTTCAGGCCATTGATCGGCGACTCCTGGTGCACCTTCTCGAACACGTCGAGCGCACGGCTGATGGTCTCGTCATAGGTGGCATGCAGGCGCCACGGCCAGCGGTTCTGCACCAGGATGCGCACCACCTCTTCCAGCTCACCTTCCATATTTGGCGGCATGTCGGGCCGGGGCTGGCGGAAATCTTCAAAATCCGCGGCCGAATACACCAGCATTTCGCCCGCACCGTTGTGGCGGAAGTAGTCGTTGCCCTGCTTGTAGCGAACGCTCTGCGTCCACTGCAAAAAGTCCTCTTTCTCTTTCTTGGGCTTCTGCGTGAACAGGTTGTAGGCCAGGCGCACGGTGATCAGACCGTCCTTGTCGAGCTGTTCGATGACGCGGTAATCGTCGGGGTAGTTCTGCGAGCCCCCTCCGGCATCGATCACCCCCGTCACACCCAGGCGGTTCAGCTCGCGCATGAAGTGGCGCGTGGAGTTGAGCTGGTAGTCGAACGGCAGCTTGGGCCCCAGCGCCAGCGTGCTGTAGAGGATGGTGGCATTGGGTTTGGCCAGCAGCAGACCCAGGGGGTTGCCGTTGGCGTCGCGCACGATTTCGCCGCCCGGCGGCTCGGGCGTGTCCCGGGTGTAGCCCACGGCACGCAATGCGGCGGCGTTCAGCAGCGCGCGGTCATACAGGTGCAGCAGAAACACCGGCGTGTCGGGGGCCACCGCATTGATTTCCGCCAGCGTAGGCAAACGTTTTTCTGCAAACTGGTGCTCGGTGAAACCGCCGACCACCCGCACCCATTGCGGCGCGGGCGTGTTGGCGACCTGGGCCTTGAGCATGGCCATGGCATCGGCCAGCGAACGCACGCCGTCCCAGCGCAGCTCCAGGTTGTAGTTCAGGCCGCCACGGATCACATGCGTGTGGTTGTCGCAAAGCCCGGGCAGCACGCTGCGTTGCTGCAGGTCGATCTTGCGCGTGCCGCTGCCTGCCAGGGCCAGCACTTCGGCATCCGTGCCCACCGCGGTGAACTTGCCATCCTTGACGGCCACGGCCTGGGCCACGGGCTGGCCCTTGTTCAGCGTGGTGATCCGCCCGCTGTGAAAGATGACGTCGGGGGGGCTGTGGGACATGGCGGGTCCTTGCGAAGAATGGGGGAGCGAACGACAACCCAGCATACCGCCTGCCGCCAGGCCTGCTGCGGAGGTGATGACTGTGCGGCGCGTGGGCATGAAAGGGAATGGATCAGGAATCTGGGTGGGCGTCGTGCGGCGGAGCAGTGGCCGTCGGTCGGCTTTTACCGGGCAGCTGCCCCAGGACATGGTCATCGGCCTGGCATGCGGAGCATGCCGTACCGAACGCCGTGCCCGCCAGCAGTTGCTTGCCTATGGGCACGATCTGCTCGCCCAGCAAAATCCCCAGCAGACCGACCAGGGCCACCAAGGGCGGTGCAGGCGAGCGGACCTGAAGCAGGCTGTAGACCACGCCGACCAGCAGACCTGCTGCCAGCGAGAGCACATAGAGTTTCATGGAGGGGCCTCCCTGCACCCAGCCCGGGCCGGTGCGGATGGGAATCGGTGTCCTGCCCCCTGGAGGGTGCAGGGAGCAGGCGGAGATGGTGGTAGCGCAGCAACCGCTGCGGGCTCAGGACTGTGCGGGGTTGGGGCCGATGGTGCCGCCATGCTGCACGCGCTCCGGCGCCTTGTGCACCATGGTGTAGCAATAATCCACACCCATGCCGTACGCCCCGGAGTGTTCGCGCACGATGTCCATCACGGCGTTGTAGGTGTCACGCTTGGCCCAGTCACGCTGCCACTCCAGCAGCACCTGCTGCCAGGTCACCGGCACCACACCCGCTTGCACCATGCGCTGCATGGCGTAGTTGTGTGCATCCAGCGACGTGCCGCCCGACGCATCGGCCACCATGTAGATCTCGTAGCCCGCATCGTGCATGGCCGACAGCGCAAAGGTGTTGTTGCAGACCTCGGTCCACAGGCCCGAGACAATGATTTTCTTGTGCCCCTTGGCGACATTGGCGGCCAGTGCATCGCGCACATTCTGGTCGTCCCAGGAATTCATGGAGCTGCGCTCGAGCAGCGGGTGGTCGGGGAACACGCTCAGCAGTTCCGGGTAGGTGTGGCCGGAGAAGCTTTCCGTCTCCACTGTGGTGAGGGTCACGGGAATATGGAACACCTTGGCCGCCTTGGCTAGGCCCACCACATTGTTCTTCAGCGTCTGGCGGTCGATGGACTGCACACCAAATGCCATTTGCGGCTGCTGATCGATGAAGATGAGCTGGCTGTTTTGCGGGGTCAGAACTTCCAGGTAATTGCGATGGGACATGGCAAGGCCTTCCAGGTTGAGGAAATCAGGGTTGAAGGAAAAAAGAGCGGTGAAAGCGCAGGCGCCAGGGCTGCGGCTAGGGCAGCGGGGCGGCGTCAACCAGCACGACTTCAGTGTCTTCGCTGGCAGTGATCCGGATGCGGGTTTCGCCATGGATGGCCGCGCCATCCTGCTGGCGCAAGTCCACGCCGTTGACGGAGGCAGCCCCCGTGGCCAGTACCAGATAGCCATAGCGGTCGGCATGGGCAAAGTGGTATTCCACGCTGTCCCCGGCCTGGATGGTGGCGCCCAGCACACGCGCATCGGTGCGCAGTGGCAGCACATCGTGGTCGCCCGCCATGCCGCTGGCCAGCGTGACAAATGCCCCCGCACGGTCGCCCTTGGGGAAGGCCTGGCTACCCCAGCTCGGTTTCTCGCCCCGGCGGTCGGGAATGATCCAGATCTGGAAGATGCGGGTGACACCCGGCTCCAGGTTGTACTCGGCATGGGTGATGCCGCTGCCGGCACTCATGACCTGCACATCCCCCGCCGGCGTGCGGCCTTTGTTGCCCAGGTTGTCTTCGTGCGTGATGGCACCTTGGCGCACATAGGTGATGATTTCCATGTCCCCGTGCGAATGCGGGGGAAAGCCGCTGCCAGGCTGGATGGCATCGTCATTCCAGACCCGCAGACTGCCCCAGTGCATGCGCTTGGGGTCGTGGTAGTCGGCAAACGAGAAATGGTGCTTGGCATCCAACCAGCCATGGTTGGCCCCGCCCAGGCTGTCCAACGATCGACGCTCAATCATGTGTCATCCTTTGCTGACGCGATGGTGGAGCAAAGTCTAGTTGCCCGGCATATGCAGTGAGATGACAGCTATCGAATATCTGGCTTTCACTTTTCGATACCCTATCCAGAGGCCTGCAGTCTTACAGTGCGTCGGCCTACAGCGACTTACCACCCCATGAAAAAACTGCCGGATCTGGAAGCCTGGGCCATCTTTGCCAAGGTGGCTGAAACGGGTTCATTCGCGCGCACGGCGCAAGA
Organism: Comamonas sp. CMM03; assembly: GCF_019218715.1. NCBI lineage: Bacteria > Pseudomonadati > Pseudomonadota > Betaproteobacteria > Burkholderiales > Comamonadaceae > Comamonas > Comamonas sp. CMM03. Next base: position 154,381 of record NZ_JAHUXB010000002.1, read on the forward strand.
GCTGTCGCTGTCGCAGGCCACGGTGTCCAAAGCCATCTCCCGGCTGGAGAGCCGCCTCAAGACCATGCTGCTGCACCGCACCTCGCGGCGTGTGGCGCTGACCGATGCCGGCCAAGCCGCACTGGAGCGCGCCACCCGCATCCTGCAGGAAGGTGAATCGGTGGAAAGCGAAGTCATGGACCATGCCACCAGCCTGCGCGGGCAGGTGCGTGTGGCAGCCCCCATGACGTTCGGCATCTCGCGGCTGGCCCCTCTGCTGCCGGGCTTCATGCTGCAGCATCCGGACGTGGATCTGCAGGTCCAGTTCAGCGATGCCCAGGTGGACCTGATTGCCGAACGCTTTGACCTGGCACTGCGCATTGCCAACCTGGAAGATTCCAGCCTGCTGGCCCGCCGGCTGTGCCGGGTGCGGCTGCTGCTGGTCGGTGCGCCGGCGTACTTTCAGCGCCATGGCCACCCCCGGCATCCCAGCGACCTGCGGCAACACCGCGCCCTGCATTACGGCCACACGCCCCATGGTGCGCCCTGGCACTTCCGCCATGCGCAGCAGGGCGAATTCACCCAGGTCGTGCATGCCCAGTTGCACGCCAACAATGCCGAGGCGCTTACCCCCGCCCTGCTGGCAGGCATGGGACTGGCACTGCAACCGGCATTCCTGGTCTGGCCGCTGCTGCAGTCAGGCCAGTTGCAGGTGGCGATGGAAGACTGGCAGGCCGACCCGATCGCGCTGCACATCCTCACGCCACCGGGACGCATCCGCCCAGCGCGGGTGCAGGCGTTCATCGACTATGTCGCAACCTGCCTGCCGAACGAGCCCTGGGCGGAGCGGCAATAGGCCACAGCCCTTGCGGTGGCAGGAACGCACAGCCGGACGGCGTCCGGACCGGGCGGCGACCTGCCCGGGTTTTCAGGCTTTTTCAATTTTCAACGCGGCTTCGTCCAGGATCGCTGCGATGGCCGCCACCTGGGCGTCGGTCAACGGCGCCGCTGGCACGCCGGGCTGGCCGTGGGTCTTCAGGCGCAGCGCCGTCTTGAAGTTTTCCATGGCACGCACCAGGCCGGCCGGGCGCTGGCGGGCTTCGCGGTCCTTGCCGTGGGCCAGACGGGCCAGCAGCTGCTGCAGCGCGCCATCTTGCTCCTGCAGCGCGGCCTGGCCTTCGGGCGTGACGGCGTAGCGCTTGCGGCCGCCTTCCACTTCGGTGGCGGTCGCATGGCCCATGTCGACCAGATAGCTCAGGGTGGGGTAGATGGTGCCGGGGCTGGGCTGGTAGTCGCCACCGACCAGCTCGCCAATGGCGCGGATCACGTCATAGCCGTGGCTGGGTTGCTGGGCGATCAGGTGCAGGGCGATGAGCTTGAGACCGCCGGCCTCGAACATGCGCTCGCGGCGGTGGCGTTCCGCGCCCGGGCCATGCTGCGGGCCGCCATGGCCATGTTCGCGGCCGTGTCCTCGGCCGCCTTCGCCGCCGTCATGGTGCATGCCGCGCGGGCTGTGGAAAGCGTGGTGGGGATGGTGGTGGTGATGGGGATGCATGGTGAATTCCTTGATTAAGATGCATCTAAGATATATCTTTAAACCATGGATTTCAAGGCCCTTCGCACCACAGGCAACGCAATTCACACCACTTTACGCCGCCCCCCTCGGCCCTCTTCCGAAGCCGGCACCAAGCAGGACTGCCGCTCTTTTGGTCTGTTCTTGTTGGCGGGACCAGCGCAGGCTGCTATCGAAATCAGGGCATCAGACGTGAAAAAGCCCGCAGCGGCGAACCGGTGCGGGCTTTCAGTATTGGACGATGACTCTTACGCGATCACCGTTTTACGGCAGAACGTCTCTGCAGCTGTCACTTGTATTTTTCTCGTCGGGTGCCCGACGTGCTGGCGTGAGATCAGCATTGTTTGCGCAAACAACGGAGCGAATTATAACCATGTTGCATATTTCATGCAAGTCATACCTGATTTTCTGTCTATGCTGGCGCTCCGCTGCTGCGCGCCAGCGTCTCAGGCCTCGGCCTTGAAACCCGTGCTGCGCACCACGGGGCCCCATTTGTCGAGGTCCCCTTTGAGCAACTGGGCAAATTCGGCCTGGGTGCTGGTGGTCACGCCAAACGCCATTTCGGCCAGGGCCTTCTGCACGGCCGGCTGGGCAAAGGCGCGGTTGGCGGCATCGTGCAGGCGGGCCGCCACCTCGGGCTTGGTGCCCTTGGGGGCCAGCAGACCGATCCACTCCTGGCTGGTCAGCTCCTTCATGCCCAGTTCGGTAAATGTCGGCACCTTGGGCAACTGGGCAATGCGCTGCGGGCTGGAGACCGCCAGCACGCGCAGCTTGGGGCTGGCGGCATGGGGCACGGCCTCGCTGACCACATTGAAGCTGGATGTCAGCTGGCCGCCCATGACGTCCTGCAGCGCCAACGAACCGCCCTTGTACGGCACATGCAGATAGTCCACGCCTGCGCTGGCGGCAAACATGGCGCCCAGAAAGTGCGGCGTGGTACCGGCGCCGGGCGATCCGTAGCTGGCCTGCTGCGGGTGGGCCTTGAGCCACTGGCCAAATTCCTTGAGCGTGGTGACCGAAGCTGGCACCCCGGGGCCGATGTTCACGCTGTAGGGCACGGCGCAGAGGTTGGCCACCGGCACCAGGTCGCGCAGCGGCTGGTAGCTGAGCCTGTCGTAGACATGGGGGTAGATGGTGAGGATGGAGCCGGGTGTGACCAGCAGGGTCAGGCCATCGGCCTTGGCGTTCCTGGCCACATCCACCGCAATGCGCCCGCCGGCACCAGGACGGTTGTCCACCACCACGGTGGCGCCCAGTTCGGTCTGCAGATTCTGCGCCAGCTGGCGGGCCACAAAATCGGCCGCACCACCGGCGGCAAAGCCCACCACCAGACGCACCACATTGGACTGTGCCCAGGCCGTGGGTGCCAGCTGCAAGGCGGCTGGCAATGCAGCAGCGGCCAGGAATTGGCGACGAGAAAACATATTGAATATCCCTTGAAGTTTTGAATGGCGAGGCCTTGCAGGGAATATTCAAATTATTCAGATTTCAATAAATCAAATAGCACCCAGTGCAGACAGGTGGCTGATTTTGCTGAACAAATTACCTGCTTCATTCTCCATCACAGAAAATGCGCATAGGTATTTATCAGATTGAATAAATAATGCTTTTATGGTAGTCTATATAATCGTGCAGACTGTTTTTCAAATATGCACAAAACCTGCGCGCAAGCGGTTCTTTGCGACAGAACCCTGCGGCCTGCGCAGGCCAACCTGACCTGCTCCCCTGCCCCATTTCCGGGCAAACCCGTGCATCCCGGTCGGCCGCCCGTCTGCCCCATCCCGGGGCTGTGCATGCCTTCCGCCCTCGTCCCGGCAGCGTGCACCGGCAGTGCCGTGCGCAATACCGCAGCGCCCCACGCATGGAGACGGCCTGGGCCATACTCGGCCGCCACAGCGCATGGGCGCTTCAGCAAAGGAGACTGCGTGCAATCAGCAAGCGGCGAGTGGTTTGACGAGGCGTACTACCAGCGCTTTTACTTTGACAAGAAAACCAGCGTGATCGATCCCGAGCACGCGCGGCGGCTGGGGACGTTTGTCTGCTCGTACTTGGCGTATCTACGCGTCCCCGTGCACCGCGTGCTGGATGTGGGCTGCGGCATCGGCCTGTGGCGGGATGCGGTGCAGCAGCATTTCCCTGGCGCCAGCTACCAGGGCGTGGAGTTCAGCCGCTATCTGTGCGAACGCTATGGCTGGGCCCAGGGCTCGGTGGTGGACTGGCAGCCGGCCGACGGCCAGCCATTTGATCTGGTGATCTGCCAGGGCGTGCTGCCCTATCTGAACCCAGCCGACCTCAAGAAGGCCCTGGCCAATCTAGGTCGTCTCACCCGCGGGGGCCTGTACATCGAGGCCGTGGCGCGCGAAGACTATGAGCGCGACATCATCGACGAAGAGCTGACCGACCCCCGCCTGTACCGCCACCGCGCCGAACTGTACCGCCGTGGCCTGCAGCCTTTTTGCAAGGAACTGGGCGGCGGCGTGTGGCTGAGCCGTCAGGCCGAACTGCCGCTGTTCGAGCTGGAATGCCTGGGCGGCTGAACGCTACATTCCTTTCTTTCCCAGGCATGCACGCCCCCCCCCGCGGTGGTGGCCTCTGCACTGCCCCATGCCCATGCGCGCCGGTACGGCCCGCTTTGCGCGGACAATCGCGAGCGTGCCGTTTTCCTCTGATCAGTCCTCTTGCATGGCGCCCCCGCACGCCAGTCCCTCCGCCACCACGCCGCCGCTGGTGGCCCCCCATGCGGTCGCCCGCCTGCGCGACGCCCGACTGGCGCGCAGCACCCGACCGTTTCTGGCCCGGGGCGGCCCCAAGGGCGAACGCTGCGAGGGCTGCCGCCTGCGGCCCAGCCACTGCATCTGTGCGCTGCGCCCCGATCTGCCCACGCATGCCGGCTTTTGTCTGCTGATGCACGACGCCGAGCCGCTCAAGCCCAGCAACACCGGTTGGCTGATCGCCGATGTGGTGCAGTCCACCTGGGCCTTTGGCTGGGCGCGCACCGCCATCGATCCGGCCCTGGAGGCCCTGCTGGCCGACCCGCAGTGGCAGCCCTATGTGGTCTTCCCCAGCGAATATGTGCAACCGCCCGAACGCGCCGTGCAGGCACTGCCCCCCGCTCCATCGGCTCCGGTTTCCGGCCACACCGGCGAAGCCGCCAGTGCGGCTGCAGCCAGAAGGCCGCTGTTCATCCTGCTGGACGCCACCTGGCCCGAAGCGCGCAAGATGTTCCGCAAAAGCCCCTATCTGGATCGCTTTCCGGTGCTGGGGCTGCAGCCCGAGCAGATCAGCCGCTACCGCCTGCGCCGCTCCCAACGCGACGACCATTTCTGCACCAGCGAAGTGGCGGCCCTGTGCCTGGAGCTGAGCGGCCACCCGTACGACCAGCGCGCCGGCCAGGCACTGGAGGCGTATCTGGAGGTCTACACCCACCACTACCTGCAGGCCAAACACCAGTTGCCGGCCGATCTGCACAGCCCGGCGCACCGGCAACTGCAGCAGTCCGTGGCACGGCAGCCCGGCTGAAGAGCCACGGCTGCCTGGGCATCCGCGGGCCGCGCACGCCGCTGCGGCGCCTGCCATCCATAGATGTGTGATTTCCCGGCAGCGTCGGCAGGCACACCCGAAGCGACGGCGCTGCCGTGGGCATAAGCATTCCACTGCAAGGCATGAAGCATCTGGAAGAATAAGCGCCCTCCCCCCAACTTCCTTTGAGAGGCGCTGCCGCGGTAGCACCTCCTTTTTTTGCCATGCGTTCTGTGTTTGCCGGGTCTGTCGCCCTGCTGGCCCTGTCGGCCAGTGCCTTGTCTGTCCATGCCGCCCCGTCGGCCACCCTGCAGAAATGGCGCGACGGCGGCACCGTGGTGGTGGGCGTGCGCGAAAGCGCCTCTCCCATGGTCTATACGCTGGACGCCAACGAAACCTTCACCGGCTACCACCTGGAGCTGTGCCAGAAGGTGATCCATGCCATCGCGCCCAAGGCCCGGCTGAAGTACATGGTGCTGACGGCCCAGAACACCATGCCGTTGATCGACAACGGCACGGCCGACTTCAACTGCGCCAGCATGACCAATACCCTGCGCCGCCAGGAGCAGGTGGCCTTCGGTCTGACCACCTATGTGAGCGAGGTCCGCATGGCCGTGCCGGCCCATTCGCCCATCACCAGCTTTCAGCAGTTGAATGGCAAGAAAGTGGTTGCCACCACCGGCACCACGGCCGTGCAGATTCTGCGCAAGTACGCCGATGCCCACAGCATCCAGTTCGACACCCGCATGGGCAAGGACCATTTTGAAAGCATGCTGCAACTCGAAGCCGGCCGCGTCGATGCCTTTGTGCTGGACGACAACCTGCTGGCGGGCGTGATCGCCCAGTCCAAGAACCCCCAGGGCTGGAAGATTGTGGGCGAGGTGATTGGCGCCGAGCCGATTGCCATCCAGTTCACCCGGCGCGACCCGGAAGTAAAAAAAGCCGTGGATGCCGCCTTGCGCCAGATGATGAAGAACGGTGAGATCCACCAGCTCTACGCCAAATGGTTCACCCAGCCGATCCCGCCCAAGAACGTGAACCTGAACCTTCCCATGGGCGAGACACTCAAGCGCATGCTGGCCCAACCCGACGACACGCCGCTGGAACAGCTGCAGCTGCCGCTGGCACACTGACAGTGCGCTTGTTCCTGGGTTCGATGGCACGAACCTTTGGAACGACAAGTCCATGCCTGCGCCAACGCCGGACGCAGGCCATACCCCAGGGTGCCGACGCAGGGCCCGGGTCTGGGACCCAAGCAGGGCCCAGGCGGCCGAGCGATCTCTTGCGGCACAGCCACTTGCAAGCACATCTTGCGAGAATGTCTCGTTTGTCACATTGCGTACAGTCCAGCGACATTGCCCGGGAGCTGCCGCTAGAATGCGCCCACCCCTGCGGGCTGTGCCGGATACCGGACAGCGGAACTTCAGGGCTGCGCATGCACTCAGTCTGCATGCCGTGAAAGCCTCCTGGCGCGCTCCGCCCAGGCCCCGCTTTCGCTGAGGGATGTCCATCCGCTGCCGCTGCGCGGGAAGACGAACAGGTCCAGATTGTCTGCCCCTGGGTACGGAACAGGCTGCACCAGCCCCCCAAACCTTGTTTGAGGCGCCGCGTCCCTGGCGCCACGCTGCAGTCCATGGCACGCATTGCGCAGGATTGCACTTTGTCTGTTTGCACACCGGGCCCGGAGCCCGATCCGAGGAGGTGCCGCGTTTTGCCCCAGAACCCCTTGAAGCTGGCCTACAACCCCGCACTGGATGGACTGCGTGCGGTCGCCATCCTGCTAGTCATCCTGTCCCACGCCCATGCGCCCATGTTTGACGGCGCATTCTTTGGCGTGGACCTGTTCTTCGTGCTCAGCGGCTATCTGATCACCTCGCTGCTGCTCAAGGAAATACAGGCCACGGGCCGCATCGACTTCTGGGAGTTCTACCGCCGGCGCTTTTACCGTCTGATGCCCCCGCTGGCCGTATTTCTGGCCGCCTACGCGCTGCTGGCCCCCCTGGTCTGGCCCGATCTGGAGGATGTGTACAGCGATGCCCTGGTGTCTCTGCTGTACCTGGCCGACTACGGCATTGCCTTCTTCGACAGCCCGGACACGCTGCTGCACATGTGGTCGCTGTCGGTGGAAGAACATTTCTATCTGGTCTGGCCCATCGCCCTGCTGTGGCTGGCCCGCCGCAGCAGCCCGGGCACGCTGTGGCGTGCGATTGCGGCCCTGTTCGTGCTGGGCTGGGCCTGGCGCGTGCTGTGGGTGCTGCTGGGTCAGGAGTTCTATGCGGTGTTCTTCCGCTTTGACACCCGCACCACCGGTCTGCTGCTGGGCAGCTTGCTGGCGGCCCTGGTGCTGGACCGCCACCCGCTGCTGGATCGCCTGCAGCAGCACTTGCCGCGCCTGATGTGGATTCCGCTGGCCGTGCCGCTGCTGATGGCCATGGAATGGGGCGATATGGGCCCCATGGTATGGGGACTGACGGTGGTGGAAATGGCCGCTCTGGTGGTGCTGGTGGCCGTGCTGCCCGGCCAGGGACTGGTCTATGAGATGCTGTCCGCGCCCTGGCTGGTCTACATCGGCAAGCTGTCCTACGGCATCTACCTGTGGCACTACCCGGTGGTGCGCTGGCTGCGTGCGGAATTCGCCTGGCCGGTCACCGTGCTGCTGGGTTTTGTCATCTCCACGGCCCTGGCCGCCCTGTCGTTCTACACCATCGAGCGCTGGGCACTGCGCCGCCGCGATGCCGTACCCCAAGGTCACCCACAGACGGCTGCCGACGCGGGCAAGGTGGAGGCTGCCAACATGGAAACCGCTCCACGCGGCCGCTGACCGCGCCCCTTCACCGGCCAGGAACCGGGAAGCAGATAACACAAAGGCAGTCTTTCTTGCGAAAGCTGCCTTTTTTCATGGGGCGTTGACCCGTTTGCGCCAGCCCTGGGGCAGATGCGGCCTCCCACACAGGAGGGAGACTGGCCTCCAGCCCTGGCTACCGGGCAAGGGCAGCGCCGCAGCAAGGCCGTGTCCCCTGCCCACCTGTGCACCGCGGTGCACACGCGGACACCAGACACGCAGCGCCAGCGCTACAGGCGCTGCACCACCTCACGCAGGTGCAGTGCCGTTGGCACAGCCCTTGAGCATGGTGTAGAGCCTTTCCTTGATCAGCAGCTTTTCCTTTTTGAGCTTTTCAATCTGGGTGTGCAGACTGGGCGTACGCCGGTCTTCCAGGTTCTTGATCTCGTGGTCCAGCGCATTGTGCTGTTCGAAGAGGCGGCTGAAATGGCGGTCGTTGGCGCGCATGTCCGCAATCTGTTCGCGAAACTCAGGAAACATCATCACTCCTTTGCTTGGGTCGGCGAGAGGGGGGTGGTGTGCAGGCCCGGGTGCATTCCAAGGACAGACTGACCTGGGCTGCCGTTTCATCTTACCCAGCAATCGCCGCCCCGGCAGCCCATTCCCGAGGTGCGGCCGGGGTGGTTGATACAACACAAAACACTTTCAAATCATCCACTTGCACCGACTGCAGGTGACCCAACCGCTATCCGTGTGCACGCCCGTCCCAGGAGCACACCCTGGGCGGAATTCCCCGCAGTACACCACCAGCCAGATGCCGCAGGCGTGGCACCACGCGCCAGGCAGCGCAGCGCGGGCATGCACCCGACTGCGGTACCACGTCCTTGCGAGGGCTTGTGAGAACGGGCGATGCCGGGCCGTGCTTAGAAGCCCGCGCCGGGCTGGGCCAGGTAGACCTTTTCCTCGGCCGTGCTCGCCCGTCCCAGAATGGGATTGCGGTGGGGGAAACGGCCAAAGCGTTCAATGACGTCGCGGTGGCGGTGGGCGTAATCGGCGGTGACGGCAAAGAAATCGCGCGTGGCGGGCCCCGCCTCCTGCGCCAGCTGCTCAAAGGCCACCACGCTGTGCTGCTGCATGGCCAGGTCCTCGGCATGCTCCAGCGGCAGGTAGAAAAAGATGCGCGCCACCGGTGGAATGCGGTCGTCGGTGTCATGGCCCTGGGCAATGCCCTCCAGCGCCAGCTGCAATGCCAATGGGTCGCCGGCAAAGCTCTTGGGCGTGCCACGGTGGGCGTTGCGCATGAACTGGTCCAGCACAATGATCACCGCCAGCCGCCCCAGCGGGGTGGCGGCATCGCCGTTCAGGCGGCCGCTCAGGGCTTCCTGCATAACGGCGCCAAAGCGGTGGCGGATTTCCTCGTCCACAGCTTCATCCTTGCTGAACCACAGCTGCTTGCGCGCCAGTGCCGTGGCGTCGGTGGGCTGCTCGGCGCCCAGCCAGTACTCCAGCACCTGTGCCAGCCGGGGGTCCAGCGGCGGGTTGCCCGCATGCAGGGTAAAAGCCATGTCCATATCCTTTCTTCGGTATCGGTGAGCATGCCGCCGGTCTGTGCGGCCGCACACCATGGTAGTACGTCCGCAATAGCGCCACGGCATGCCGCACTACCGCACTGCACCAACGGTCTGGCCCGGATCGGCACCCCGCCCATTGCACAATGGGCACCATGCAAGCCGCTCTCCCCATCCCGACCAGCTGGCTCCACGACGCCATTGCCCGCATCGAGGCCGACTACCAGCGCAGTGCCGACACCCACCTGATTCCGCTGAACCTGCCCGGCTTTGCCCGCTGCGGCATCGACCTGTATCTGAAGGACGAATCCACCCACCCCACCGGCAGCCTCAAACACCGGCTGGCGCGCTCGCTGTTTCTGTATGCGCTGTGCAATGGCTGGATACGCGAGGGCGCGACGATTGTGGAAGCTTCCAGCGGCTCCACCGCCGTCAGCGAGGCCTACTTTGCCCGGCTGCTGGATCTGCCGTTTGTGGCGGTCATGCCGCGCAGCACCTCGGCCGAGAAGGTGGCGCAGATCGAATTCCACGGCGGGCGCTGCCATTTCGTGGACAGCGCGGCCGAGGTCTATGACGCAGCCCGCACCATCGCGCACGACACCGGCGGCCACTACATGGACCAGTTCACCTATGCCGAGCGGGCCACCGACTGGCGCGGCAACAACAATATCGCGCAAAGCATGTTCAGCCAGATGCAGCGCGAACGCCACCCGGTGCCGCGCTGGATTGTGGTGGGCGCCGGCACCGGCGGCACCAGCGCCACCATCGGCCGCTGGGTGCGCTACCAGAGCCTTTCCACCCAGGTCTGTGTGGCCGACCCCGAAGGCAGCGTGTTTGCCGCCTACCACCGCACCGGGGATGCCACGCTCACCGCCTGCGGATCGCGCATCGAAGGCATCGGCCGCCCGCGTGTGGAGCCCAGCTTCATTCCCTCGCTGGTGGACCGCATGGAAGAAGTGGACAACCTGGCATCCATCGCCGCCATGCAGCTGCTGGGCCAGCTGCTGGGGCGGCGCGTGGGCCCGTCCACCGGCACCAACCTGGTGGCCATGCTGCGCCTGGCCTGCGAAATGCGCGACCGCGGTGAACAGGGCTCCATCCTGTCCCTGCTGTGCGATGCCGGCGAACGCTATCTGTGCACCTACCACGATGCGCAGTGGGTGCAGCAGCAACTGGGCGATGTGGCCCCGGCACTGGCCCGGTTGCAGCAGTTGCTGGACCGCCAGGGCCAGGTGCAGCGCTGGGTATGACCGTGCTCCCCCCTCTTGCGCCGACCGCGCCGTCCCTGCCCCGCCGCCATGCACTGCGCACCTTGGGTGCACTGGGGTTGCTGGGAGGCACCGGCACGCTGCTGCCCCTGTCCAGCGCCTGGGCCCTGCCACCCAGGACACTGGCTTTTCCGCGCGACTTTGGCAGCCACCCCGATCTGGGCACCGAATGGTGGTACATCACCGGCCATGTGCAGGCCGCCGGGCGGCCCTGGGGTTTTCAGCTGACGTTCTTCCGCAGTAGGGTGGACGCGGCACAGGGCCTGCGTTCCGCCTTTGCCGCCCAGCAGTTGCTGTTCGCCCATGTGGCGCTGTGTGATGTGCAGGGTCAGGTGCTGCTGCACGACCAGCGCATGGCGCGCGCCGGCTTTGGCCTGGCCGAGGCGGCGCTGGACGACACGTCCGTGCACATCCAGGACTGGCGCCTGGCCCGCCAGCCTGTCCCCGGCCAGAGCGCCGCACAGGCCAGCCGCTACAGCGCCAAGCTGCAGGCCGCCGACTTTGCGCTGGAGCTGGAGCTGGCCACCACCCAGCCGGTGCTGCTGCAGGGCCGGGGCGGCCTGTCCCGCAAAGGCCCGCTGCCGGAGCAGGCCAGCTACTACTACAGCCAGCCCCAACTGGCCGTGGGCGGCCACATCACCGTGCGGGGCCAGAAGCTGGCCATCGACCCCGTGCCCGCCAACGCCACCACGGCACTGCACAACCGTGCCTGGCTGGACCACGAGTGCAGCACGGCGCTGATGCACCCCGAGGCCGAAGGCTGGGACTGGATCGGCATGAACCTGGCCGACGGCAGCGCCCTCACCGCCTTTCATCTGCGCCGGCGCGATGGCTCGGCCCTGTGGGGCGGCGGCTCGCTGCGTGCACCCGGTGCCAGCCCGCAGGTGTTTGCCGACCAGGAGGTGCAGTTCACCCCGCTGGCCTGGTGGACCAGCCCGGCCAGCCAGGCCCGCTACCCCGTGCGCTGGCGCGTGGACACGCCCGGCCACCGCTATGTGGTGCGCGCCCAGGTGGCCGCCCAGGAACTGGACAGCCGCGCCACCACCGGCGCCGTGTACTGGGAGGGGCTGAGCGATCTGCTGCAGCTGCCCGCCGGGAGCGATGCGCTGGACGACCAACTGCCGCTGGTGGGCCGGGGCTACCTGGAAATGACGGGCTATGCCAACCGGCTGAAGATGTAAGGGCCTGGGCCGGTTGTCCGCTCAACGTAGACGGTAGCCGCCCTCCCCCCGCCTTCGCGGCCCCCAGGGAGCTGGAACACTTCCCCCCAAAAAACAAACGCCACGCACCCAGGTGCGTGGCGTGGTCCGTGCAAGACCCCCAGGGCCTTTCAACAGGGTCTCAGCCCCTCACGCTGTTCCGTTCTTGCGGCGGGTGAGCCAGGCAATGATTTCACCCATGATGCCGCGGCGGAAGGCCAGCACGCAGATCACAAAAATCAGGCCGGTGACGATGGTCACCGACTCGCCCAGCGTCGAGAACCACTCCACGCCGGTGAGCTTGGCCAGGAAGCTGCCGAAGTCGCCGATCTTGTTTTCCAGCGCCACCACCACGGCCGAGCCGACGATAGGGCCGGACAGCGTGCCCAGGCCGCCCATCAGCGTCATCAGAATCACGTGGCCGGAGGTCGTCCAGTGCGCGTCCGACAAGGTGGCAAAACCCAGCACCACGGTCTTGAGCGCGCCGGCGAGGCCGGTCAGCGCGGCCGACAGCACAAAGGCCAGCAGCTTGAAGCGGTGCACGTCATAGCCCAACGAGATGGCGCGCGGCTCGTTCTCCTTGATGGCCTTGAGCACCTGGCCGAACGGCGAATGCACGGTGCGCACGATCAGCAGGAAGGCCAGCGTCACGATCACCAGGGCCACGTAGTACATGGTCAGGTCGCTGGACAGGTCGATCATGCCAAACAGCTTGCCGCGCGGCACGCCTTGCAGGCCGTCCTCCCCACCCGTGAACTTGGCTTGCAGGAAGACGAAGAACAGCATCTGCGCCAGCGCCAGCGTGATCATGGAGAAATAGATGCCCTGGCGGCGGATGGCCAGCCAGCCGGCCACCAGACCGATGAAGGCCCCAGCCAGCGTGCCCAGGATCAGGCCCAGCTCGGGCGTGAACGCCCAGGCCTTGATGGAATAGCCGGCCACGTACGCCGCACCACCCAGAAAGGCCGCGTGGCCGAAGGACAGCAGGCCGGTGTAGCCCAGCAGCAGGTTGAAGGCCGAGGCGAACAGTGCGAAGCACATCAGCTTCATCACGAACACCGGGTAGGCCCCGAAGAAGGGGGCCACGATCAGGCCCAGCAGCAGCAGGCCGTAGCCGGTAAAAGCGAGTTTCTTGGAGTTCATGTGGCTGGCCCCTGCTTACTTTTCTTTGCCGAACAGGCCGGCGGGGCGGATCAGGAGAACGATGACCATGATGAAGAACACCACGGTGGACGAAGCTTCGGGCCAGAAGACCTTGGTCAGGCCTTCGATCACGCCCAGGCCCAGACCGGTGAGGATGGAGCCCATGATGGAGCCCATGCCGCCAATCACCACCACGGCGAACACCACGATGATGAGGTTCTGCCCCATCAGCGGCGTGACCTGGTAGACCGGTGCGGCCAGCACGCCGGCAAAGGCGGCCAGGCCCACGCCGAAGGCGTAGGTCAGCGTGATCATCACCGGCACGTTGACGCCGAAGGCTTCCACCAGGCGCGGGTTTTCGGTGCCGGCGCGCAGGTAGGCGCCGATGCGTGTCTTTTCAATCACATACCAGGTGGCAACGCACACCACCAGCGAGGCCACCACCACCCAGGCGCGGTAGTTGGGCAGCATCATGAAGCCCAGGTCGGTGGCGCCGGTCAGGGCTTCGGGGGTGTCGTAACCCAGGCCCGAGACGCCGTAGACGGAGCGGAACACGCCTTCGATCAGCAGCGACAGCCCCAGCGTCAGCAGCAGGCCGTAGAGGTGGTCGAGCTTGTAGATCCAGCGCAGCAGGAACCGCTCGATGAACACACCGAACAGCCCGACGATGAACGGGGCCGCAATCAGCATGACCCAGTAGTTGATCTCGAAATAGTTCATGGCCATCCAGGTGACCATCGCCCCGAGCATGAACAACGCGCCGTGCGCAAAGTTGATCACGTTGAGCAGACCGAAGATCACGGCCAGGCCCAAGCTCAGGATCGCGTAAAACGAGCCGTTGACGAGCCCCAGCAACAGCTGGCTCATCAGGCCCGGCAATGACACACCGAAGATTTCCATGGGAAACGACACAAAAGGGAAAAGAGGGGGGATGCCCTGGTGGCGCCGGCCCCGCGCCCGCAGGGCACAGGACCGGACCGCAGCCTGGGTGCCTAGGCACTCAGGCGCGGCGGCTGCGGCTTATTTCCAGAGCGCACATTTGGTTTCGGCCTTGGTGGTCCACACCTGGTCGGCCGGCAGGGTCTGCAGCACTTTCAGATAGTCCCAGGGCTTGGTGGAGTCCTTGGGCGCCTTCACTTCCACCAGGTACATGTTGTGGGCATAGGTACCGTCAGGACGGATGCGGCCCTTGGCGTAGAAGTCGTTCAGCTCCGTGCTCTTCAGATAGGCCATGACCTTGTCCGGGTCGGTGGTCTTCACGGCCTGCACGGCCTTGAGGTAGTTCATCACCGCCGAGTAGTCGGCCGCCTGCACATCGGTGGGCATGCGCTTGGTCTTGGCCATGAACTTGCTGGCGAAAGCACGCGAGGCATCGTTCATGTCCCAGTACCAGCTGGTGGTGTGCAGCAGACCTTCGGTGTTCTTCAGGCCCAGCGAGTGGATGTCGGTCAGGAACACCAGCAGACCGGCGGTCTTCATGGTCTTGTTGATGCCGAACTCGCGCGCCGCCTTGATGGCGTTGATGGTGTCACCGCCGGCATTGGCCAGGCCCAGGATGTGGGCCTTGGAGTTCTGTGCCTGCAGCAGGAAGCTGGAGAAGTCCGAGGCATTGAGCGGGTGCTTGACCGAGCCCAGCACCTTGCCGCCCTTGGCCAGCACCACCTTGGTGGTGTCGGCTTCCAGCGCCTGCCCGAAGGCATAGTCCGCCGTCAGGAAGAACCAGTCCTTGCCGCCCCGCTCCACCACCGCCGCGCCGGTGCCCTTGGCCAGGGCCACGGTGTCGTAGGCGTAGTGGATGGTGTAGGGATTGCACTGCTCGTTGGTCAGGGCCGAGGAGCCCGCGCCGTTGTTGATGTGCACGCGCTTCTTCTCGTTGGCCACCTGCGCCACCGCCAGGGCCGTGCCCGAGTTGGTGCCGCTCATGATCAGCGTGATGCCTTGCGTGTCCACCCACTCGCGCACCTTGGAGGCGGCGATGTCGGCCTTGTTCTGGTGGTCGGCGCTCATCAGCTCGATGGGCTGACCCAGCACCTTGCCGCCAAAGTCGTCGATGGCCATCTGCATGGCCAGCGCGCCGTTCTTGCCTTCCACGTCCGCGTACAGGCTGGACATGTCGGTCACGAAACCGATCTTGACCTTCTCCTGCGCGGCCGCGCCCACTGCCACACCTGCGGCGCACAGCGCCAATGCCAACTTACCGAGCTTGTGCTTCATCGCCTGTCTCCTCATAGGGGTCTACCGATCGAACACTGCGCCCGCTGCCGAACCGTCTGTCAGACGGCCCGGCGCGTGGGCCTTACTTCCAGAGAGCGCATTTGCTGTCTGCCTTGGTGGTCCACACCTGGTCGGCCGACAGCTTGGTGACCACCTTGTAGTAGTCCCAGGCTTCCTTGGATTCCTTGGGCGACTTGACCTGCATCAGGTACATGTCGTGGGCATAGCGGCCATCGGGACGGATCACGCCCTGGCCGTAGAAGTCCTTCAGCGGCGTGCTCTTGAGCGTGGCCATGACCTTGTCGGCATCGGTGGTGCCGGACTTTTCCAGGGCCTTCAGGTAGTTGGTGACGGCCGAGTAGTTGGCAGCCTGCACATCGGTGGGCATGCGCTTGGTCTTGGCCATGAACTTCTTGCCGAAGGCACGGGTTTCGTCGTTCAGGTTCCAGTCCCAGCTGGTGGTCAGCAGCAGGCCTTCGGTGTTCTTCAGACCCAGGCTGTGGATGTCGGTCAGGAACACCAGCAGGCCGGCCATCTTCATGGTCTTGTTGATGCCGAACTCGCGCGCCGCCTTGATGGCGTTGATGGTGTCACCGCCGGCGTTGGCCAGACCCAGGATCTGGGCCTTGGAGTTCTGTGCCTGCAGCAGGAAGCTGGAGAAGTCCGAGGCGTTCAGCGGGTGGCGCACCTGGCCCAGCACCTGCCCGCCCTTGGCCTTGACCACGGCTGCGGTGTCGGCTTCCAGCGAGTGGCCGAAGGCATAGTCCGCCGTCAGGAAGAACCAGCTCTTGCCGCCGTTTTCCACCACGGCTGCGCCCGTGCCCTTGGCCAGGGCCACAGTGTCGTAGGCGTAGTGCACGGTGTAGGGGGTGCATTGCTCGTTGGTCAGGGCCGAAGCACCGGCGCCGTTGTTGATGTAGACGCGTTTTTTCTCGTTGGCCACCTTGGCCAGGGCCAGGGCCACGCCGGAATTGGTGCCGCCCAGCAGCATGGTCAGGTTCTGGGTGTCGATCCATTCGCGCGCCTTGGTGGCGGCAATGTCGGGCTTGTGCTGGTGGTCCTGGGTCAGCAGCTCGATGGGCTTGCCCAGCACCTTGCCGCCAAAGTCATCGATCGCCATCTGGATGGCGATGGCACCGTTCTTGCCGTCCACGTCCGCGTAGTTGCTGGACATGTCGGTGATGAAGCCGATCTTCACCTTCTCTTGCGCCTGGGCGTTCACACCCAGCAGGCCTGCAGCGGCCAGACCCAGAGCGAGGGCTTTCATCGAAAAATTCTGCATGGTTTGCGGTCTCCTTGTATTTATGCTGATTTCAGGCTGCTCGGCACACTTCACGCGCTTGGCAGCTCTCTTTTTTACATAGCCTCTTGCGGTGCAAGAAACACTCATACGCCCAGCAGCTCATTGAGCACGGACATCTTTTCCTGCAGTTGCGCAGATTCGAAACGTTCGACGATAGAGCCATGCTCCATCACATAGAAGCGGTCGGCCAGCGGTGCGGCAAAGCGGAAGTTCTGCTCCACCATCACCACCGTGTAGCCCTTGCTGCGCAGCATGGTGATCATGCGGGCCAGTGCCTGCACGATCACGGGCGCCAGGCCTTCCGAGATTTCATCGAGCAGCAGCAGCCGTGCACCGGTGCGCAGAATGCGGGCCACGGCCAGCATCTGCTGCTCGCCCCCCGACAGGCGCGTGCCCTGGCTGTGGCGGCGCTCGGCAAGGTTGGGGAACATCTCGTAGATTTCCTCCACGCTCATGCCTTTTTCGCCGGTCTTCAGCGGCGGCGGCAGCATCAGGTTCTCTTCGCACGACAGGCTGGAGAAAATGCCGCGCTCTTCGGGGCAGTAACCCACGCCCAGGTGGGCAATCTTGTGGGTGGGCAGGTGGATGGTTTCCTGGCCGTTGATCTTGATCGAGCCTTTGCGGCTGCCCGTCAGTCCCATCACGGCACGCATGGTGGAGGTGCGGCCCGCACCATTGCGGCCCAGCAGCGTCACCACTTCACCCGGCTGGACCACGATGTCCACACCGTGCAGCACATGGGATTCGCCGTACCAGGCTTCCAGACCACGGATCTCCAGCGCCGGAGTTGTTGTGTTGTTCGTCATTGCGTATCTCTTCAAAGCACCGCGCACCGGGCGCGGCGTGCACAACCGGCACGCGCCAGTTGCGTGGCGTCGAGCAAGGCACCTTCTGCCGCACAACGGCCGTCCCCTTGGGGGGAAGGCGCAAAGCGGCGCAGCATGGCAGCCATCAGTGCGCGCCCTGCAGTTGGCCGTCGGTGGTGCCCATATAGGCTTCCATCACCTGCGGATTCTTCGAGACCTCTTCATACGGACCTTCGGCCAGCACCGCACCGCGCTGTAGCACGGTGATGCGGTCGGCGATGGAGGAGATCACCTTCATGTTGTGCTCCACCATCAGGATGGTGCGGCCGGCCGAGACCTTCTTGATCAGCTGGGTGACGCGGTCCACGTCTTCGTGGCCCATGCCCTGGGTGGGCTCATCCAGCAGCATCAGCTCGGGCTCCATGGCCAGGGTGGTGGCGATTTCCAGCGCGCGCTTGCGGCCGTAAGGCAGGTTCACCGTCACTTCATCGGCCAGGTCTTCCAGGCCCACTTCGGTGAGCAGTTCCATGGCGCGGGTGTTGAGCTTGTCCAGCGACTTCTCGCTGCGCCAGAAATGGAATTCCGTGCCCAGCTGGCGCTGCAGGCCGATGCGCACGTTCTCCATCAGCGTCAGGTGCGGGAACACCGCCGAAATCTGGAACGAGCGGATCACGCCACGGCGTGCAATCTGCGCCGGCGCCTCGCCGGTGATGTCCACGCCGTTGAACTTGATGGTGCCCGAGGTGGGCACCAGAAACTTGGTCAGCAGGTTGAAACACGTGGTTTTGCCTGCCCCGTTGGGCCCGATCAGGGCATGAATGCTGCCGCGCTGAACGTCCAGATTGACGTTGCTCACGGCAGTGAAACCCTTGAACTCCTTGGTCAGGTTCCGGGTTTCGAGAATGACATCGCTCATCGCTGCAGTCCCACTTCAAGGTTGGGATAGTGCTGCTTGTGGCTTGTCTCCAGGCCGCACCATCCATGTTCTTATGTTGCAGCGCATCCTACGTAGGCCCCTCTGTCACCGCACTGGGGCTAATGCGTAAGACTTACAACCTAAGCACAAACCCTAGACAGCCAACGAATCCAAAATTCACTGCAAATACAAGGTGTTAGAAGAATATTCAAGCACCGATGGGACAACCGGCTCTGTCGCCCAGCCACAAGTTCGGCAGCTTTTTGTCAGTTAGCACAGCCCGGCGCAGCTTTCCTGCGCGCTGCGGGCATAAAAAAATGCTCCACCCAGGGAGCGTTTTGCACAGTGGAACCCGCAATGCGGACTGCAGGCCTTATTGCAAGGTCTCTTTGGACGTATCCGGCACGGCCAGCGGCAGCACGCCGATGCCCTCTTCCAGCAGTTCCAGCGCCTCGCGGGGTGTGGCCTGGCCACGGATGCCGCGCTCCTCCACCTCGCCCCGGTGGATGCGCCGCGCCTCGTCGGCGAATTGGGCACCGACATCCTCGGTCTGCTGCACGATGCGGCGGCTCATCTGCAGCCAGGCCGCCTGCACGGCCCGCAGACGGTCTTCCGGAACAAGAGGTGTGGATGACGCCCCAGCAGCCGGCGCTGCCGGTGCGCCTGGCGTACTGGGGGCGGTGGCTGCGCCCAGGTTCAGGCGCGGGGCGCTGAGGCCTTTGTGGATGCGTACGCTGCTGCAGACGGGGCAGGCAATCAGATCCCGGGCCAGCTGGCTTTGGAAATCGTCTTCCGAGCCGAACCAGCCTTCGAACAGATGCCCTTGCTCGCAGCGCAGATCCAAGACCTTCATGTCGCCCTCCTCAGCACACGCAGGCCGGCTCAGGCCTGGGTGCGGCGGCGTTGTCCCAGATAGCGGTAGACAAAGCCTGGAAATGCCAGCGTCAGGAACAGCGCGCCGGTCACGGCATAGAACTCCCAGCCCTGCGGGTAGATCTGGCCTGCGCGCTTTTCCAGCGCCAGTGCCAGGCCACCGACCAGCAGGTACAGCAGGAACAGTTCCAGCAGTCGCCCCCAGAAGGGCTTGGCATGGCCACGGGCCACGGGGCCGGCCAGCAGCCAGCGTTCATTCAGAAAAGGCAAATTGGCTGCCACAAGGGCAGCCAATATCACGAGCCAGATAGAAGCAGTTTGGGTCACGCTTCGATTTTAAAGCCTCATGACGCCAGGGCGCGCACTATCGCATCGGCGCACAGGGACATCAGCGCGCTGGGGAAGATGCCCAGCAGCAGCACCAGGGCACCATTGACGGTCAGCACGGCACGCACGTCGAACGGAGCGGACACGCTGGTCGCGGTCAGCGGCTTGTCGAAGTACATGACCTTGACGACGCGCAGGTAGTAGAAGGCGCCGATCAGCGACATCACCACCGCGAACACGGCCAGACCGATGTACAGCGCCTGACCGGAAGCCACCAGGGCCTGCAGCACGGCCAGCTTGGCGTAGAAGCCCACCAGCGGAGGGATACCGGCCATGGAGAACAGGCAGGCGGCCATCACGCCGGCATACAGCGGGCTGCGCTGGTTCAGGCCAGCCAGGTCGGAGATTTCTTCGCTTTCGAAGCCTTCACGCGACAGCAGCAGGATCACGCCGAACGCAGCCAGGGTGGTCAGCACATAGGTCACCACATAGAACATGGCCGAGCTGTAGGCGCTTTCCACGTTGGCAGGGTTCACGTTGCCGTTGACCACGCCGGATAGCAGGCCCAGCAGCACAAAACCCATTTGCGCAATGGTCGAGTAGGCCAGCATGCGCTTGAGGTTGGTCTGCATGATGGCAGCCAGGTTACCCACCAGCAGCGACGCAATCGCCAGCACGGCCAGCATCTGCTGCCAGTCGATAGCCAGCGGCAGCAGGCCGTCCACCAGCAGACGCATCACCATGGCGAAAGCGGCCAGCTTGGGCGCGCCGCCGATCATGGCGGTGATGGCGGTGGGAGCGCCCTGGTACACGTCAGGCACCCACATGTGGAAAGGCACGGCACCCAGCTTGAAGGCCAGGCCAGCCACGATGAACACCAGACCGAAGACCAGCACCTGGTGCTTGATCTGGCCGGAGTTGATGGCCTTGAAGACTTCACCGATGTCCAGCGAACCGGTGGCACCGTAGAGCATGGACATGCCGTACAGCAGGAAACCGGAAGCCATGGCACCCAGCACGAAGTACTTCATGGCCGCTTCGGTGGAAGTGGCATGGTCGCGGCGCAGCGCCACCAGCGCGTAGCTGGAGAGCGTCAGACATTCCAGGCCGAGGTAAATCAGCAGGAAGTTGTTGCCGGAAATCATGATGAACATGCCCAGCAGCGCGAACATGGACAGCGTGAAGAACTCGCCGCCTTGCAGCATGCCGCGGTCGCCCGCGTAGGGACGGCCGTAGACCAGGGTCACCATCATGGCGACAGTGGCGAAGCACTTGAGCCAGTTGCCCATGGCGTCGGAGACCACCATGTTGCCCCAGCCGTAGAAGGTATTGCCGCTGGAGGCATACATGGCCTGCATGACGGCGACCACGGCCAGCGTCAGCAAGGTCAGCACATAGGTCGCTGTGCGGCGTGGGCTTTTGACGCCCAGATCTACCAGTGCGATCACGCATCCCATGACAAGGAGCACGATCTCGGGGTAGATCGAAAGCCAGCTGATGTTGTCAATCATCTCGAATCTCTCAGTTCTGTCCTGTCAGGGGAGCTTGCTCTGTGCCACGTGCTGCAGCAGCTGCGCCACGGACACATCCATCACGTCCGTGAAGGGCTTGGGATAGATACCCATGTACAGCACGGCAACGGCCAGCACACCCAGCACCAGGAATTCGCGGCAGTTGATGTCCTGCAGCTCCTTCACATGGTCGTTGGCCACAGGGCCCAGGTAGACGCGTTTGTACATCCACAGGGTGTAGGCCGCGCCAAACATCAGTGCCGTGGCAGCGCCCATGCCCACCCAGAAGTTGAACTTCACGGCAGCCAGGATCACCATCCACTCACCCACGAAACCGGCCGTGGCAGGCAGGCCGCAGTTGGCCATGGCAAACAGCAGGGCAAACGCAGCGAACTTGGGCATGGTGTTGACCACACCGCCGTACGCGGCGATTTCACGGGAGTGCACGCGGTCGTACAGCACGCCGATGCACAGGAACATGGCGCCCGACACAAAGCCGTGGGCAATCATCTGCACGATACCGCCGGCCACGCCCAGGTCGTTGAAGATGAAGAAGCCCAGGGTCACGAAACCCATGTGGGCCACGGACGAGTACGCCACCAGCTTCTTCATGTCCTTCTGGACCAGCGCCACCATACCCACATAGATCACGGCCACCAGCGACAGGGTGATCATCAGCCAGGCCCATTCACGGGCGGCATCCGGAGCGATGGGCAGCGAGAAGCGCAGGAAGCCATAGGCACCCAGCTTCAGCATGATGGCCGCCAGCACGGCGGAACCGCCGGTAGGCGCTTCCACGTGCACGTCGGGCAGCCAGGTGTGCACCGGCCACATCGGCACCTTCACGGCAAACGCAGCGAAGAAGGCAAAGAAGATCAGCGTCTGGGCCGTGCTGCCCAGCGGCAGCTGGTGCCAGGTCTGGATGTCAAAGCTGCCACCCGACTTGTTGTACAGGTAGATCAGCGCCACCAGGGTGAGCAGCGAGCCCATCAGGGTGTACAGGAAGAACTTGAACGCGGCGTAGATCTTGTTCGGACCACCCCAGATACCGATGATCAGGTACATCGGAATCAGCGTGGCTTCGAAGAACACGTAGAACAGCAGGCCGTCCAGTGCGCAGAACACACCGACCATCAGACCCGACAGGATCAGGAACGCGCCCATGTACTGGTTCACGCGCTCGGTGATGTTCTCCCAGGAAGCGATCACCACGATCACCGTGATGAAGGCCGTCAGCGGCACGAACCAGAACGACAGGCCGTCCAGGCCCAGGTGGTAGTGGATATTGAAACGTTCAATCCACAGCGACTTTTCCACGAACTGCATGTTGGCAGTCGTCGTGTCAAAGCCGGACAGCAGCGGCAAGGTCACCAGCAGGCCGGCAATGGCCCCGATCAGGGCCAGCCAGCGCACGGCGCGGACCTGGCTTTCACGTCCCAGTGCCAGCAGCACGACACCAAAAAGAATCGGTGTCCAAATGGCAAGACTCAACAATCCCATTTTTCTACTTCCTTACTTGTTGAGCCACACGAAATAAGTCATGAGCAGGAAGATGCCCAGGATCATGACCAATGCATAGTGGTAGATATAGCCCGACTGGAACCAGCGGACCACCGAAGCGATCTTGCCCACCAGCTTCCAGGAACCGTTGACGACAACACCGTCGATCAAGGTTTGGTCACCCACCTTCCACAGACCGGTACCCAGGCAACGCGAGCCGCGTGCAAAGATGTTTTCGTAGACCCAGTCCACACCGTACTTGCCTTCCAGCACCTGGTACAGGCCGATCTTTTGCGAGAACGACTTGATGGCCGTGGGGATGGCAGGCATGACCATATAGAACACATAGGACACCACCACACCGGCCAAAGCCAGCCAGAACGGCGCGGTCTGGAAGCCGTGCAGTGCCATAGGCAGCCAGCCGTGGATGTCCGCGGCCAGTTCGGCCATGGCGTGGTGCTTGGTGCCGTCGACGTAGATCACGCCCTTGAAGAAGTCACCAAACAGCATGGGCATCAGTGCCATGGCACCGATCACCACCGACGGGATGGCCAGCAGGACCAGAGGACCGGTCACCACCCAGGGCGACTCGTGCGGCTTGGCATCGTGGCCATGGCCGTGGTGGTCATCGTGGGCATGGTGGTCGTCATGGTGTGCATCGGGATTCTGGTCGTAGCGCTCCTTGCCGTGAAACACGATGAAGTACAGACGGAACGAATAGAAAGCCGTGATGAACACGCCGGCCAGCACCGCAAAGGTGGCGAAGCCAGCCGCGGGCAGGTGCGAAGCGTGTACCGCTTCGATGATGGCGTCCTTGGAGTAGAAACCCGAGAAGAACGGTGTACCGATCAGCGCCAGGTTGCCCAGCAGGAAGGTGATCCAGGTGATGGGCATGTACTTGCGCACGCCACCCATCCAGCGGATGTCCTGGTTGTGGTGCATGCCCATGATGACGGAGCCGGCACCCAGGAACAGCAGCGCCTTGAAGAACGCGTGCGTCATCAGGTGGAATGTGGCCACCGAGTAGGCCGACACGCCCAGGGCGATGGTCATGTAACCCAGCTGCGACAGCGTGGAGTACGCAATCACGCGCTTGATGTCGTTCTGGATGATGCCCAGGATACCCATGAACAGGGCCGTGATGGAGCCGATCACCAGGATGAAGTTCAGCGCGGTGTCCGACAGCTCATACAGCGGCGACATGCGCGAGACCATGAAGATACCGGCGGTCACCATGGTGGCCGCGTGGATCAGCGCGGAGATGGGGGTAGGACCTTCCATCGAATCCGGCAGCCAGGCATGCAGCGGGAACTGGGCCGACTTGCCCATCGCACCGATGAACAGGCAGATGGCCGTCACGGTCACCAGCAGCCAGGCTGTGCCAGGCAGCAGCGTGTTCTGGATCTCGGGCAGCTTGGCGAAGATTTCCGAGTAGTTGAACGTGCCGGTGTAGGCTGCGATCAGGCCGATACCCAGGATGAAGCCGAAGTCACCGACGCGGTTGACCAGGAAGGCCTTCATGTTCGCGAAGATGGCCGATTCCTTCTTGAAGTAGAAACCGATCAGCAGATACGACACCAGACCCACGGCTTCCCAGCCGAAGAACAGCTGCAGCAGGTTGTTGCTCATCACGAGCATCAACATGGAGAAGGTGAACAGCGAGATGTAGGAGAAGAAACGGTTGTAGCCGTCGTCTTCCTCCATGTAGCCGATGGTGTAGATGTGCACCATCAGCGACACAAAGGTCACCACGCACATCATCATGGCCGTCAGGCTGTCGATCAGGAAGCCGATCTCCATCTTCAGGCTGCCCACCGTCATCCATTCGTAAATGGTCTGGTTGAAGGTGGCGCCGTCGAAAACGACCGACTGGAACGTCATCGCGGAAATCACGAATGCCACCAGCACACCCAAGATGGTGAGCGAACGGCTGGCACCGCGTCCGAATTTGTTGCCGCCAAAGGCTGTACCAAAGATACCGGCCAATGCGGAGCCCGCCAGCGGTGCCAAAGGCACCGCCAGGAGCATGGATGCAGAGAGGGTTTGACTCATTCTTCTGGACCTTGCTAAGACCGGCGACTCAACCCTTCAGGGTGTTGAGATCTTCCGCATTGATGCTGGACTTGTTGCGGAACAGCAGCACCAGGATGGCGAGGCCGATGGCCGATTCGGCTGCAGCCACAGTCAGGATGAAGAACACGAACACCTGGCCGTGCATGTCACCCAGGTAGTGGGAGAAGGCCACGAAGTTCATGTTCACCGACAGCAGCATCAGCTCGATGGCCATCAGCAGCACGATCAGGTTCTTGCGGTTCAGAAAGATCCCGACAACCGACAGCGCGAACAGCATCGCGCCCAAGGTCAGGAAATGTCCCAGTGTGAGCGTCATGCCTTCTTCTCCTCCACAACGGTTTCCTCCACAGGAGCCACAGGCGCCTGGGTGCTGGGCATCTTGACGATGGACAGACGGTCCTGGGCACGCACTCGCACCTGGTCGGAAACGCTGATTGCCTTGTTGTCTTTGCGCTTGCGCAGCGTCAATGCAATGGCCGTGATCATGGCCACCAGCAGGATGACTGCCGCAATTTCAATCGGGTACAGGTACTCGGTGTACAGCAGCTTGCCCAGCGCCTGGGTGTTGGAATAGGGAATGACCTGACCGGCAGCATTCACCAGATCGGCCACGGGCTTGGGTTCATCCATGCCGCTGAAGCCGCCCATCACCACCAGTGCCATTTCGAACGTGATGACCGCGCCGATCACGGCTGCCAGCGGGAAATGCCGCCAGAAGCCACGTCGTACGTCGTCGATGCGGATGTCCAGCATCATCACCACAAACAGGAACAGCACCAGCACCGCGCCCAGGTACACCAGCACCAGCGCGATAGCCAGGAATTCAGCCTTCAGCAGCAGCCAGATGGCGGAAGCCTGCGAGAAAGCCAGAATCAGATTGAGCACGGCGTGCACGGGGTTGCGCGCCGTAACCACTCGGAAGGCTGCAAACAGCAGCACTGCCGAGAAGAGATAGAAAAAACCAGTCTTGGCGTCCATGGATCGAATCTTCTTGGTTGATCAGGAGCCGCTTCAGCGGTACTTGGCATCTGCTGCCTTGGCAGCGGCGATGTCGGCTTCATAGCGGTCACCCACGGCCAGCAACATGTCCTTGGTGAAGTACAGGTCGCCACGCTTTTCGCCGTGGTATTCAAAGATCTGCGTTTCGACGATCGAGTCGACCGGGCAGCTCTCTTCGCAGAAACCGCAGAAGATGCACTTGGTCAGATCGATGTCGTAACGCGTGGTGCGACGCGAACCATCGTCACGCACATCCGATTCGATGGTGATGGCCATGGCCGGGCA
The DNA here is from genome assembly GCF_019218715.1 of Comamonas sp. CMM03. NCBI lineage: Bacteria > Pseudomonadati > Pseudomonadota > Betaproteobacteria > Burkholderiales > Comamonadaceae > Comamonas > Comamonas sp. CMM03. The sequence goes on from NZ_JAHUXB010000002.1 coordinate 180,219, forward strand.
CACGGCTTCGCACAGCTTGCAGGCAATGCAGCGCTCTTCGCCATTTTCATAGCGGCGCAGGGCGTGCAGGCCACGGAAGCGCGGCGACAGCGGCGTCTTTTCCTCGGGGAACTGAATGGTCACGCGGCGCGAAAATGCGTAGCGGCCCGTCAGAACCATGCCCTTGGCCAGTTCCCAGAGCATGAAGCTCTTGAGAAAGTCCTTCAAGGAGAATGGGGTTGCAGCAACAGCAGACATTGTTCGTATCCCGCCTTAATTCCAGATGTTCCACGGCGAGTGCAGCCAAGCACCCACAAGCACCAGCCACACCAGGGTGACAGGGATAAAGATCTTCCAGCCCAGACGCATGATCTGGTCATAACGGAAGCGCGGGAACGTTGCACGGATCCAGATGAAGCACGACACCACCAGGAACGTCTTGATCGCCAGCCAGATCCAGCCGGGGATGAAGCCCAGGAAGTCGAACGGAGGCAGCCATCCGCCCAGGAACATGATCACGGCCAGGATGGACACCAGCCACATGCTGGCGTATTCAGCCAGGAAGAAGATGGCGAAGCCCATGCCCGAGTACTCGACCATGTGGCCGGCCACGATTTCCGACTCGCCTTCCACCACGTCGAAGGGGTGGCGGTTGGTTTCGGCCACGACCGAGATCAGGTAGACGATGAAGATGGGCAGCAGCGGCAGCCAGTTCCACGACAGGATGCTCATGCCCATGCTCGCAAAGTGGCCCTGGCCTTGGCCCAGCACGATCTGCGTCAGGTTCATGCTGCCGCTGACCATGATGACCACCAGGAAGCAGAAGCCCATGGCGATTTCATAGCTCACCATCTGTGCCGAAGCACGCAGCGCGCCCAGGAAGGCGTACTTGGAGTTGGAAGCCCAGCCCGCAATGATCACGCCATACACTTCGATCGAGGTGATGGCCATGATCAGCAGCAGACCTGCGTTCACATTGGCCAGCGCCACTTCGGGGGCAAAAGGAATCGCCACCCAGGCGGCCAGGGCCGGCATGATCGCCATCACCGGGCCGACATAGAACAGACCCTTGGCGGCAGCCGAGGGGAAGATCAGTTCCTTGGTCAGCAGCTTCAGGCCGTCGGCCATCGGCTGCAGCAGGCCCCAGGGACCCACGCGGTTGGGACCGGGACGCACCTGGATCCAGCCCAGGAACTTGCGCTCCCACAGCGTCAGGTAGGCCACGGCAATCATCAGCGGTGCCACGATGGCGATGATGCCCAGCAGAACCCAGATCACCGGCCAGGCCACATCGGTCCACCAGGAAGCGGCGATCAGGCCAGCGCCTGCATTCTTGAGTGCGTCAATCATGCGGCACCTCCCTCACGTGCCTGGCGCGCATCGGCTGTCAGTTGCAGCGACGTCGCACGGCGGACAATGCTGTCCAGTTGGTAAATACTGGCCACCACCGGTTCGGCCACAGCACCCTGCACCACGGCCGCAGCAGCGGCTGTGCGGTTGTTCAGCTCGGCACCCAGCTGGCTCACGCCGCCGGCGGCTGCCGCCAGCACGTCCTGCGAGGATTCGAACGCCATGCCTTGCACGCCCAGCAGATTGCCCAGCACGCGCAGCACCTTCCAGCCCGGACGGGTTTCGCCCAGTGGCTTGACCACGGCGTGGAAACTCTGCACACGGCCTTCGGCATTGACGAAGCTGCCCGAGGTTTCGGTGAACGGTGCAATCGGCAGCAGCACATCGCTGACATCCAGATTGGTCTTGAAAGGGCTCAAGGTCACCACCATCTCTGCCTTGGACAGGCCTTCGACGGCCTTGGCACCGGCAGCCGTGTCGAACACGGGCTCGTTGTTCAGCAGAATCACGGCCTTGGCCTGGCCGGCCGTGATCTGTGCCGCATTCAGGCCCTGAGCTTGAGGCTGGGCCTTGACCCATTGCGCGCCCACGGTATTGGCCGCTTCGGTCAGGTAGCCCACGTGGGCACCGGTCTGCTCGCCAATCCACTGCGCCAGAGCCAGCAGGCTTTCGGCCTGTGCATGGTGCGCAGCCGCATTGCCCAGCAGGATGGCCTTGCGCTCGCCCGACAGCAGTGCGCCGGCAATGGCGGCCGCTTCTGCGTTGTCAGAGCCTTGCACGGGAGATGCCACGCCCTTGGCCTGGGCCACGGCAGCAGCCACATCGGCCAGCGCCTGCGCCCAGTCGGCCGCAGCCACCACCGAGGCGGACACGGGCAGCGCCCAGTCGTACACCTTGCCATTGATGGCAAACACCTGGCAGCCCTTCTTGGCGGCCTGGCGGATGCGCTGCGCAAACAGCGGATGGTCCTTGCGCAGGTTGGAACCCACGACCAGCACGGCCTGCAGCTCGTTCATGGCGGCAATGGGCATGCCCAGCCAGCGCACGCCTTGTGCAGCGGCAAATTCGGCATGGCGCAGACGCCAGTCGATGCTGTCGCTGCCCACACCGCGCACCAGCGCGGCAGCCAGGTACAGCTCTTCCAGCGTGCTGTGCGGGCTGGCCAGAGCGGCCACGCTGTTGGCGCCGTGGTCGTTCTTGATGGTACGCAGGCCATTGGCCACGTATTCCAGCGCGGTCTGCCAGTCGACTTCCTTCCACTCGCCGCCCTGCTTCAGCATGGGGCGGGTCAGGCGGTCTGCACCGTTGAGCGCTTCATAGGAGAAACGGTCCCGGTCGGCAATCCAGCATTCGTTGACGGCTTCGTTCTCGAACGGAACCACGCGCATCACCTTGTGGTTCTTCACCTGAACGATCAGGTTGGCACCGGTGGAGTCGTGTGGCGACACCGACTTGCGGCGCGACAGTTCCCAGGTACGGGCGCTGTAGCGGAAAGGCTTGCTGGTCAGCGCGCCCACGGGGCAGATGTCGATCATGTTGCCCGACAGCTCCGAGTCCACGGTATCGCCCACCACGGTGGTGATTTCCGAGTGCTCGCCGCGGTGGATCATGCCCAGCTCCATGATGCCGGAGATCTCTTGGCCAAAGCGCACGCAGCGGGTGCAGTGGATGCAGCGGCTCATTTCCTCCATGGAAATCAGCGGACCCACATCCTTGTGGAACACCACGCGCTTTTCTTCTTCGTAGCGCGAGCTGCTGCTGCCATAGCCCACGGCCAGATCCTGCAGCTGGCATTCACCGCCTTGGTCACAGATCGGGCAATCCAGCGGGTGATTGATGAGCAGGAACTCCATCACCGACTGCTGGGCCTTGATGGCCTTTTCGCTCTTGGTGCGCACGATCATGCCTTGCGTCACCGGGGTGGCGCAGGCGGGCATGGGCTTGGGCGCTTTCTCCACGTCCACCAGGCACATGCGGCAGTTTGCCGCAATGGACAACTTCTTGTGGTAGCAGAAATGTGGAATGTAGGTACCGGCCTTCTCGGCTGCATGCATCACCATGCAGCCTTCAGCCACCTCCACCTTCTTACCGTCCAGTTCAATTTCAACCATATGCTTGTCTCGCGATCAGGCGGCCTTGGCAGCCTGTTTGGAAGCGTTCTGGATCTTCGCTTCGAACTCGTGGCGGAAGTGCTTGATCATGGCGCGCACCGGCATGGCCGCTGCATCGCCCAGGGCGCAGATGGTGCGGCCCATGATGTTCACGGACACAGAGTCCAGCAACTCGATGTCTTCCGGACGGCCTTCACCGTGCTGGATACGGTTCACCACGCGCCACAGCCAGCCCGTGCCTTCGCGGCAGGGCGTGCACTGGCCACAGGACTCGTGCGAATAGAAATACGACAGGCGCAGCAGGCTCTCGACCATGTCACGCGAATCGTCCATCACGATCACGGCACCCGAACCCAGCATGGAACCTGCCTTGGAGATGGAGTCATAGTCCATCGTGCATTCCATGATGACGTCGGCCGGCAGCACCGGGGAGGACGAACCGCCAGGGATCACCGCCTTGAGCTTGCGACCGGTGCGCACACCGCCCGCCAGTTCCAGCAGCTTGCTGAAAGGCGTGCCCATCGGCACTTCGTAGTTGCCGGGCAGGTTCACGTCACCGCTGACCGAGAAGATCTTGGTGCCGCCGTTGTTGGGCTTGCCGCATTCGAGGTAGGCCTGACCGCCGTTGCGGATGATCCAGGGCACCGCCGCGAAGGTTTCGGTGTTGTTGATGGTCGTGGGCTTGCCGTACAGACCAAAGCTGGCCGGGAATGGCGGCTTGAAGCGGGGCTGCCCCTTCTTGCCTTCCAGCGACTCCAGCAGCGCGGTTTCTTCGCCGCAGATGTAGGCGCCAAAACCGTGGTGGGCGTGCAGCTGGAAGCTGAAGCTGCTGCCCAGGATGTTGCTGCCCAGGAAGCCGGCGGCACGGGCTTCTTCCAGAGCGGCTTCGAAGCGTTCGTAGACTTCGAAGATTTCGCCGTGGATGTAGTTGTAGCCGACCGAGATGCCCATCGCGTACGCGGCAATGATCATGCCTTCGATCACGATGTGCGGGTTGTACATCAGGATGTCACGATCCTTGCACGTCCCGGGCTCGCCCTCGTCCGAGTTGCACACCAGGTGCTTCTGGCCGGGGAACTGGCGAGGCATGAAGCTCCACTTCAGACCCGTGGGGAAGCCTGCACCGCCACGGCCGCGCAGACCGGATTCCTTCATGGTGGCGATGACCTGGTCCTGTGTCAGACCTTCGCCGCCATCCTTGCCCAGCAGCTTGCGCAGGGCCTGGTAGCCTCCGCGTGCTTCGTAGTCCTTGATGGACCAGTTGCTGCCGTCCAGATCCGCATAGATCTGCGGATTGATGTGGCGGCCATGGAAACAGGTTTCGTTGCCGGACGAAGCGAACTTGGCCAGCACCGCGTTGGCGGCGGGATTGTTCAGGATGGTGGAGCTCATGCCTTGCCCTCCGCAGCGCGCAGGCCGTCCACCAGCTCGTCGAGCTTTTCATTGCTCATGAAGCTGCACATGCAACGGTCATTGACCAGCATCACGGGCGAATCGGCGCAGGCGCCCAGGCACTCGGACTGCTGCAGCGTGAACATGCCGTCGGCCGTGGTCTCGCCCATCTTGATGCCCAGCTTGTGCTCCAGGTGGTGCAAAGCCTTGTAGCCGTCGCGCAGCTGGCATGGCAGGTTGGTGCACACATTCAGCTTGTACTTGCCCACCGGCTGCTGGTTGTACATGTTGTAGAACGTCGTGACCTCATGCACGGCAATGGCCGGCATGCCCAGGTAGTCACCGATTTCAGCTTCGCTCTCAGGGCTGACCCAGCCCTGTTCCTGCTGAACGATGGTCAAGCAGGCCATCACGGCAGACTGCTTCTGCTCGGGCGGGTACTTGGCCACCTCGCGCGCAAAACGCGCCTTAGTCGCTTCAGTAATCATCGGTCAATCTCTCCGAACACGATATCCATGGTGCCGATGACCGCCACCACGTCGGACAGCATGTGTCCGCGAATCACCTCGTCCATCATGGACAGGTGGGCAAAGCCCGGGGCACGGATCTTCAGACGATAGGGCTTGTTGGCGCCATCGCTCACCATGTAAATACCAAACTCACCCTTGGGGTGCTCAACGGCGGCATACGCTTCGCCTTCGGGCACCTTGAAGCCTTCGGTGAAGAGCTTGAAGTGGTGGATCAGCTCTTCCATGTTGGACTTCATGGCTTCGCGGGCAGGCGGGGCCACCTTGTGGTTCTCGGTGATCACCGGACCGGGGTTGGCACGCAGCCACTTCACGCACTGCTGGATCAGGCTGTTGGACTGGCGCATTTCGGCCACGCGCACCAGATAGCGGTCGTAGCAGTCGCCGGTCTTGCCCACGGGGATGTCGAAGTCCAGCTCCGAGTACACCTCATAAGGCTGCTTCTTGCGCAGATCCCAGGCAATGCCGGAGCCACGCAGCATCGGGCCGGTGAAGCCCATGTTCAACGCGCGCTCGGCGTTCACCACGCCGATGCCGACCATGCGCTGTTTCCAGATTCGGTTGTCCGTCAGCAGGGTTTCGTATTCATCCACACACTTGGGGAAGCGGTTGGTGAAGTCTTCGATGAAGTCCAGCAGCGAACCCTGGCGGTTCTTGTTCAGCTCCGCGATGCCCTTGGCATTGCGCACCTTGCTGGCCTTGAACTGGGGCATGGTGTCCGGCAGGTCACGGTAGACGCCGCCCGGACGGAAGTAGGCTGCGTGCATGCGCGCGCCGGAGACGGCCTCGTACATGTCGAACAGGTCTTCACGTTCGCGGAAGGTGTACATCAGCACTGTGGACGCGCCGCAGTCCATGCCGTTCGAACCCAGCCACATCAGGTGGTTCAGCAGGCGCGTGATTTCGGAGAACATCACACGGATGTACTGCGCACGCTTGGGCACGTCGATGCCCATCAGCTTTTCAATTGCGAGGCAGTAGGCGTGCTCGTTGCACATCATGGACACGTAGTCCAGGCGGTCCATATAGGGCAGCGACTGGATGAAGGTCTTGTGCTCGGCAAGCTTTTCGGTCCCGCGGTGCAGCAGGCCCACGTGCGGGTCGGCACGTTGCACCACTTCACCGTCCAGCTCCAGCACCAGACGCAGCACACCGTGCGCTGCCGGGTGCTGCGGACCAAAGTTCAGGGAATAGTTCTTGATTTCAGCCATGGTCTTCCGTCAGAAAGCGACGCGCGCCTTCAGTGCAGGCCTCCGCCGTAGTTGTCTTCACGGATGATGCGCGGAGTGATTTCGCGCGGCTCGATCGTCACCGGCTGGTAGACCACGCGACCCAGCTCTTCGTCGAAGCGCATTTCCACGTGACCCGACAGGGGGAAGTCCTTGCGGAAGGGGTGGCCGATGAAACCGTAGTCGGTCAGGATGCGGCGCAGGTCGTCGTGGCCTTCGAACATGATGCCGAACAGGTCGAACGCCTCGCGCTCGAACCAGTTGGCCGAGCTCCACAGCGGATTCACCGAAGCAACCACCGGGAAATCATCGTCCTCGGCGTACACGCGCACCCGCAGACGCTGGTTCAGCGACACCGACAACAGGTGCGACACCACGGCAAAGCGGGCACCTTCGGTACCCACTTCAGCGTAAGCAGAGTAGTCCAGACCGCACAGGTCGACCAGTTGTTCGAACTGGCAGCCGGGCGCATCGCGCAGCGTTTGCATGGCAGCGTAATACTGGGCCGCAGGCACCTCAGCGGTGACCTCGCCCAGCGCGACAGTGACGCTGCGGGCTTTGTCGCCCAGGGCAGCAGCCACCAGATCCCGAAGCTTTTCGGGATGGATAGCGATAGCAGACATCTCGACTCCTTAGACGCGAGCGATGGTGTTCGTGCGGCGGATTTTTTGCTGCAGCTGAATGATGCCGTAGATCAGCGCTTCGGCAGTGGGGGGGCAGCCCGGCACGTACACGTCCACAGGCACCACGCGGTCGCAACCGCGCACCACGGAATAGCTGTAGTGGTAGTAGCCGCCGCCATTGGCGCAGGAACCCATGGAGAGCACCCAGCGCGGCTCGGACATCTGGTCGTAGACCTTGCGCAGGGCCGGTGCCATCTTGTTGCACAGCGTGCCAGCCACAATCATCAGGTCAGACTGGCGCGGGCTGGGACGGAACACTTCCGCACCAAAGCGCGCCAGGTCATAGCGCGCCGCGGCGGCATGCATCATTTCCACCGCACAGCAGGCCAGACCGAACGTCATGGGCCAGATCGATCCGGTTTTGGCCCAGTTCACCACAGCGTCATAGCTGGTGGTGACGAAGCCTTCCTTCATCACACCTTCGATCATCGTGTTTCCTTTTCGAATTCAGCTGTTATTCCCAGTCCAGGGCGCCCTTTTTCCACTCGTAGGCAAAGCCTACGACAAGAACGGCCAGGAAGATCAGCACAGCGACGAAACCAGCAATGCCCACATCCTCGAGCGCAACGGCCCAAGGCAGCAGGAAAGCGATTTCCAAATCAAAGAGGATAAACAGAATGGCGACGAGGTAGTAGCGCACATCGAATTTCATGCGCGCGTCTTCGAAGGCCTCAAAACCGCATTCGTAAGGAGAGTTCTTGGCGTCATCCGGTCGGTTGGGACCCAGCACGTAGCCGAGCACCAGGGGCACGACACCGACGGCCATGCCAACGAGGATGAACAAGAGAACGGGGAGGTATTGATCGAGGTTCATCTTGAGGTCGCGTTTCCCGCTTGACCTTGCCCCGACCACTGCCTGATCAGGGCAGGCTTGTTATGTGTGGTGCCGTCGGCGAGACTCGAACTCGCACAGCTTTACGCCACTACCCCCTCAAGATAGCGTGTCTACCAATTCCACCACGACGGCTTTTTTCGTCTCAGATCACCCGGATGGCATGAGGAGCCCCCTCTAACTGGGCTTTGGCTGTCCAGGCAATCCCTATATTCTATCCGGAAAAACACTTGCATCGAAGTATTTTCCGGATTGCTTCAATTTATTTCGCGGGAGCAGGCTCCGTTGTGGCAGCAGGCTGCTGCACCGGTGCGGGCACGTCGTTCGCAACGGGCGCGGGCACATCCTTGCTCACGGCAGCCGGGGCAGGAATGCTGGCGGCAGGCGTGTTTTCCAGCACGCTGCCGGTGCTGGCAGGGCGTGTGTTGCCCAGGTAGGCCAGGGCCAGCGTGCAGACAAAGAACACCGCGGCCAGAATGCCGGTGGTGCGCGACAGGAAGTTGGCACTGCCCGAAGCCCCGAACAGGCTGCCGGAGCTGCCGCTGCCAAAGGCCGCACCCATGTCCGCACCCTTGCCGTGCTGGATCAGGATCAGACCAATCATACCCAGGGCCGCCAGCATTTGAATGCCCAGAATCACACCAGAAAACGCTTGCATTTCATTCACTCCTAAATCAGTAGCTATTCACACTCCAGCTTATTGAGCTGCAGCAATAATTTGCAGAAAATCTGCGGCCTTGAGCGACGCACCGCCAATCAGACCGCCATCGATATCGGGCTGGGCCAGCAGCTGGGCCGCATTGGCGGCATTCATGCTGCCGCCGTACAGCAGCGGCACGCGATCGGCCTGCTGGGTCGCGGCCGCCAGCTGTGCACGCAGCACGGCATGCACCCGCTGGGCCTGCTCGGGCGAAGCCGTCTTGCCGGTGCCAATGGCCCAGACCGGCTCGTACGCCACCACCAGCTCGCTGACGCAATGGCCCACGTGCTGGATCACCGCCGCCAGCTGGCGCTTGACCACGGCTTCGGTCTGGCCGGCTTCGCGCTCAGCCAGGGTTTCACCCACGCACACCACTGGTGTGATGCCCTTGGCCAGAGCGGCCTGGGCCTTGTGCGCCACATCGGCATCGGTTTCGCCGTGGTACTGGCGGCGCTCGCTGTGCCCCACCAGGGCGTAGCGCACACCGAACTCCTGCAGCATGGCGGCCGACACCTCTCCGGTGTAGGCACCTTTTTCGTGCTGCGACACATCCTGGACACCCAGCGCAATCGGCGAGTCCTGCACCAGCGCCTGCACCTGGGCCAGGTAGACCGCCGGAACGGCCACACCCACGCCGCACTGCAGCGCGGCCGGCAGACCCTGGCGGATGCCCGCCAGCAGCTCGGCATTGGCCTGCAGGCCGCCATTCATCTTCCAGTTGCCAACAATCAGCTTCTTCTTCATGTGTTCGCTCACCACGTCAAAACGATCTTGCCAATGAGTTGACCCGACTCCATCAAGGCATGGGCCTGGGCGGCATCCTGCGCTGCAAAGCGGCTGTGGATGATGGGACGCACGCGGCGCTGCTCCAGCAGCGGCCACACCCTGTCCCGCAGTTCCTTACCGATGGCGGCCTTGAACGCCTCGCTGCGCGGACGCAGCGTGCTTCCCGTCACCGTCAGGCGGCGGCGCATCAGCAGGCCGGCATTGAAGCCCGACTCCAGACCGCCCTGCACCGCAATCACCACCAGGCGACCGTCTTCCGCCAGGCAGCGCACTTCGCGCTCCACATAGCTGCCGGCCACCATGTCCAGGATCACGTCAACCCCCTTGCCACCCGTCAGGCGCAAGGCTTCTTGCTCGAAATCCTGGCTCTTGTAGTTGATGGCATGGTCCGCACCCAGAGCCAGGCATTCGGCGCATTTTTCATCCGAACCCGCAGTCACAATGACCGTGGATCCAAAGGCCTTGGCCAGTTGGATGGCCGTAACGCCAATGCCGCTGCTGCCACCCTGGATCAACAGCGTTTCACCCGCCTGCAGACGCCCCCGCTGGAACACATTGCTCCAGACCGTGAAAAAGGTCTCGGGCAGCGCTGCGGCCTCTTCGTCGCTCAGCCCCTGCGGCACCGGCAGGCACTGACCCACCGGCACGGTGCAGTACTGGGCATAGCCGCCGCCTTGCAGCAGCGCACAGACCCGGTCACCCACGGCCAGACCGGCCGCCGCCATGGCGGCTGCATCACCCGACTCGATGACACCAGCCACTTCCAGACCCGGCAGGTCCGAGGCACCGGGCGGCGGCGGGTAAGCACCTTTGCGCTGCACCACGTCCGGGCGGTTGACACCACTGGCGCGCACGCGAATCAACACCTCGCCCGCCTGCGGCTGGGGCGTGGGTCGTTCGCAGGGCTGCAGCACTTCGGGAGGACCGAAACGGCTGATTTCTATGGCCTGCATGCTTGGCGCACGTCCTTTACAAAATTCTGGCCCCCATTGCCGGCACCGTCCAAGACCTGTGCGGCAATAGCGCGCTTTTTTGACACAAAAACCGTGGGTGCTGCAGATTGCTCTGCAGCCACCCACGGCCGGCAGCATCCCTTACGGGAAGGGATTACTGCTGTTGCTGTTGCTGCTGTTGGTCAGCATCGACAGCCGGGTCACGCGGCTGGCGGGGCTCACGCGGCTCGCGGGGTTCACGGAACTCGCGCGGTTGGCGGGGAGCACGGTCACCACGCTCGGCCGGGGCAGGACGCTCGCTGCGCTCCATGCCGGCGGGACGCTCGGTCAGCGCCTTCATGGACAGCTTGACGCGGCCCTTGTCGTCGGTCTCCAGCACCTTGACCTGGACCACTTGGCCTTCTTGCAGGTAGTCGGTGACCTTTTCCACGCGCTCGTGGGCGATCTGGCTGATGTGCAGCAGACCGTCCTTGCCGGGCAGCAGGTTGACCAGTGCGCCGAAGTCCAGGATCTTGACCACGGGGCCTTCGTAGACCTTGCCGATTTCGACTTCGGCCGTGATCTGCTCGATGCGCAGCTTGGCGGCTTCGGCCTTGGCGCCGTCGGTGGCGGCAATGGTGATGGTGCCGTCTTCCTCGATGTTGATCTGGGTGCCGGTCTCTTCGGTCAGCGCACGGATGGTGGCGCCGCCCTTGCCGATCACGTCACGGATCTTCTCGGGGTTGATCTTCATGGTGTACAGCTTGGGAGCGAAGCTGGAGACTTCGGTCTTGGCTTCACCCATGGCCTCTTGCATCTTGCCCAGGATGTGCATGCGTGCTTCCTTGGCCTGGGCCAGGGCAACCTGCATGATTTCCTTGGTGATGCCCTGGATCTTGATGTCCATCTGCAGGGCCGTGATGCCGTTGGTGGTACCGGCCACCTTGAAGTCCATGTCACCCAGGTGATCTTCGTCACCCAGGATGTCGGTCAGCACGGCGAAGCGGTTGTCTTCCTTGATCAGGCCCATGGCGATACCGGCCACGTGTGCCTTCATGGGCACGCCGGCGTCCATCATGGACAGGCAGCCGCCGCACACCGATGCCATCGACGAGGAGCCGTTGGATTCGGTGATTTCCGACACCACGCGGATGGTGTAGGGGAATTCTTCCTTGGTCGGCAGGCAAGCGGCCAGAGCACGCTTGGCCAGACGGCCGTGGCCAATTTCGCGGCGCTTGGTCGAACCCATGCGACCCACTTCGCCGGTGGCAAAGGGAGGCATGTTGTAGTGGAACAGGAAGCGGTCTTCGAACTCGCCAGCCAGTGCGTCGATGCGCTGGGCATCGCGCTCGGTGCCCAGGGTGGAGATCACCAGGGCCTGGGTTTCACCACGGGTGAACAGGGCCGAGCCGTGGGTGCGGGGCAGCACGGAGTTGCGGATCTCGATGGGGCGCACGGTGCGGGTGTCGCGGCCGTCGATGCGGGGCTCACCGGCCAGGATCTGCGAACGCACGATACGGGCTTCGATGTCGAACAGCATGCCTTCGACCTTGACGCCGTCGAATGCAATGCCTTGCTCGGTCAGGCCGGCCTTCACGTCGGCGTAGGCCAGACGGCAGGCGTGCGTACGGGCTTGCTTGTTGCGCAGCTGGTAGGCATCGCGCAGCTTGGCTTCACCCAGTTCAGCGACCTTGGCGATCAGGGCGTCGTCCTTGGCAGGAGCGGTCCATTCCCAGGCGGGCTTGCCGCCTTCACGCACCAGCTCGTGGATGGCGTCGATGGCGATCTTGCCTTGTTCGTGACCGAACATCACGGCACCCAGCATCACTTCTTCCGGCAGTTGCAGGGCTTCGGATTCCACCATCAGCACAGCGGATTCGGTACCGGCCACCACCAGATCCATCTGCGAATCCTTGCGCAGGGTCTGGCCGGGGTTCAGCACGTATTCGCCGTTGATGTAACCCACGCGGGCAGCGCCGATGGGGCCGTTGAACGGGATGCCCGACACCGACAGGGCGGCGGACACAGCGATCATGGCAGCGATGTCGGCATCCACTTCGGGGTTCAGCGAGATGGTGTGGATGACCACGTGCACATCGTTGAAGAAACCTTCGGGGAACAGCGGACGGATCGGGCGGTCGATCAGGCGGCTGGTCAGGGTTTCCAGCTCGGAAGGCTTGGCTTCACGCTTGAAGAAGCTGCCGGGGATCTTGCCGGCGGCGTAGGTCTTCTCGATGTAGTCGACGGTCAGAGGGAAGAAGTCCTGACCGGCCTTGGCGATCTTCGAGCCCACCACGGTGGCCAGCACCACGGTGTCATCGATGTTGACCAGCACGGCGCCGGAGGCCTGGCGGGCGATTTCGCCGGTTTCCATGGTGACCGTGTGCTGGCCCCATTGGAAGGTCTTGGTGACTTTGTTGAACATCGTCATGTGTGTACTCCTATTGGAATGGCCGCAAGCACTCTTGCAGCCAGGATTTGGAGATCAAACAGAACACGATGCCATTCCACAAACGCACAAAACGCTATTTTTTCAATAGCTTGCAGATTTGTGGAATGACACAGCTTCGCTCTGTCTGGGCAAACTCCAAAGTAAAAAACGCCTGAGCTAGCGCGCTAACTCAGGCGTTTTGATCTTGCACTGTGCTTACTTACGCAGGCCCAGCTTGGCGATCAGGGCGGTGTAACGGTCAGCGTCCTTGGACTTCAGGTAGTCCAGCAGCTTACGACGACGGCTCACCATGCGCAGCAGGCCGCGACGACCGTGGTGGTCCTTGGCGTGTTGCTTGAAGTGAGGGGTCAGTTCGTTGATGCGAGCGGTCAGCAGAGCCACTTGCACTTCGGGGCTACCAGTGTCGTTTTCAGCACGGGCGTTGGCCTTGACAACTTCAGCCTTGATAGAGGCAGCGATCATGATTTTTCCTTATTGGAAGGCAGCGCAAAGCCGCCTTTGGTTACTTGCGCAAGGGCTGGAACGGCCGCCTGCGTGCGTCTTGCACCATGCAAAACCCCGCGATTATAACAAGTCGCCGCACGCCTGCCCCAGCGCAACCCTTCCAGCGGGTCGGAGCCTCAGAATTGGTCGCGTCCCGGGACACGGGCCAGCACCCGCAGGTCTCCACCGACCGGCACCACATCGTGAAATGCCAGCGGCACGCGCTGGGCCAGATCCGTCAGCGGCCCCCATTGCGCCATGTCCGTCCCCGGCCCCAGCAAGCTGGGCGCCATATACAGCAGCAGTTCATCCAGCATGCCGCAGGCAATCACCGCACCATTGAGCACGGCACCCGCTTCCACATGCAGCTCATTGACTTCGCGCCGCGCCAGATCCCGCAGCATGGCAGGCACATCCACCCGCCCCTGGGCATCCGGCATTTCCACCAGCACCGCACCGCGTGCCTGCAACGCCTCGGCGCGCGCCCCCTGCACCTGGGCGGCATAGATCAGCACCTGCCGGTCGGCCGCGAACAGCGCGGCATCGGGCGGCGTACGCAACTGGCTGTCGGCAATCACCAGACGCGGCTGGCGCTCCGTGGGCAGGCTGCGCACATCCAGGCGCGGATTGTCCGCCAGCACCGTCCCCACCCCCGTCAGGATGGCACAGGCCCGGGCGCGCCAGACCTGACCGTCTTCGCGCGCCGCAGGCCCGGTGATCCACTGGCTTTGCCCGTTGGGCAGCGCCGTTTTCCCATCCAGCGAGGTGGCCGCCTTCATGCGCACCCACGGCTGGCCGCGCACCATGCGGCTCAGAAAGCCCAGATTCAGCTCACGCGCCTGGGCAGCACCCTCCCCCACTTCCACGGCAATGCCATGGGCGCGCAGATGGGCAATGCCCTGCCCCGCCACACGGGGATTGGGGTCCAGCAAGGCCACCACCACCTTGGCCACCCCGGCCTCGGACAAGGCCACGCAGCAGGGCCCGGTCCGCCCGGTGTGCGCACAAGGCTCCAGCGTGACGTAGGCCGTGACGCCCCGCACCTGCTGACCGCGTGCTGCGGCATCCCGCAGCGCCATGACCTCGGCATGCGGGCCACCCGCCTTCTGCGTGGCACCTTCGCCCACCACCTGCCCTTGCGGATTGACCAGCACGCAGCCCACCCGGGGATTGGGCGAGGTGCGGTTCATCGCCTGCTGCGCCAATTCCAAAGCCCGGTTCATAAAAAAAGCAGCCTCGCTGTGCGGCTGCTGCTGACTGTCACCCATGTGCACTCCCATCCGAATCGGCTATTTATTCGCCACACCACCAGCACCGCACACCCCGGAACCGGCCATTGGCAGCACCAACCATGCGCTTTGGCACCGGCGGTACGCAGGCCGCCATCATTGTCCCGGGTTTTGGCGGAAGTCCGCACCAGGACCTCCGCGCGCCGATTGCCCGCCGGCCATGGCGGACCATCGCCCATCTTTCTCGAGCCCGTGCAGCCGCACCCACCACCGGACGGCACGGCAGCTTGCGCAAGCGCCCTCTAATCAGCAGGCGACGGGTAGCGCACCTCCAGCACTTCCAGCATGCGTACGCCACCCGGCGTCGGCAGCGGCACCTCATCCCCCACGCGCGCCTTCAGCAAGGCGCGCGAAACCGGCGCAATCCAGCTCACCTGCCCCTGGCTGCTGTCCGCCTCATCAATCCCCAGAATCGTGATGGTGCGCTCTTCACCTTCGTCGTCGGCATAGGTGACCGTGGCACCGAAGTAGACTTGGTCGCTGCCATGGTGCACGGCAGGGTCCACCACCTCGGCAATTTCCAGGCGCTTGGTCAGAAAGCGGATGCGGCGGTCGATCTCACGCAGCCGTTTCTTGCCGTACAGATAGTCGCCATTTTCCGAGCGGTCGCCATTGCTGGCCGCCCAGTGCACCACATCCACGATCTTGGGACGCTCGTTGTCGATCAGCTCCAGCAGCTCGGCCCTGAGCCGCTGGCAACCTGCAGGCGTCATGTAGTTCTTGCCACCTGCGGGCAAAGGCGGCAAGCCGGGCTGATCGTCATCATCATCCCCGTCGGATTCTTTGGTGAAGGCCTTGTTCATAGGCTGTCCATCTTCACACATCCGCGCGGCACCCACGCCGAAAACGAAAAAGCCTCAGAACATTTCTGTTCTGAGGCTTGACGTTTGGTGCGGCTGGCAGGAATCGAACCCACGACCCCTTGGTTCGTAGCCAAGTACTCTATCCAGCTGAGCTACAGCCGCTAAGCTATCGATTATAGGACAGTTTTATTGTCTTACTTTCGAAATTCCAAATTTCTTTGGAAGAAGCTTGTTTTTCATGACGCTGAAAAGCAAGGCTTTCACAAATAGACAAAAGCCCCAGAAACTTTCGTTTCTGGGGCTTGTATCTGGTGCGGCTGGCAGGAATCGAACCCACGACCCCTTGGTTCGTAGCCAAGTACTCTATCCAGCTGAGCTACAGCCGCATTGGCGGAGAGGGTGGGATTCGAACCCACGGTACGTTATTCACGTACGCCTGATTTCGAGTCAGGTACATTCGACCACTCTGCCACCTCTCCGGTGTGTCGAAGCATCTATTGTAGCCTAAAAAATCAGGCCTTCAGCAAAGTTTTGCCACCCATGTACGAAACCAGTGCTTCGGGCACCGTGATGGAGCCATCCGCGTTCTGGTAATTCTCCAGCACGGCGACCAGCGTACGACCCACGGCCAGGCCGGAACCGTTCAAGGTATGGACCAGCTCGTTCTTGCCCTGGGCATTCTTGAAGCGCGCCTGCATGCGACGGGCCTGGAAGGCTTCGCAGTTGGAGACCGAGCTGATTTCGCGGTACACATTCTGGGCAGGCACCCACACTTCCAGGTCATAGGTCTTGGCGGCGCCAAAGCCCATGTCGCCGGTGCACAGGCTGACCACACGGTAAGGCAGGCCCAGCTTCTGCAGCACCTGCTCGGCATGCACCGTCATCTCTTCCAGCGCTTCGTAGCTCTTGTCGGGGTGCACGATCTGCACCATCTCGACCTTGTCGAACTGGTGCTGGCGGATCAGACCACGGGTGTCGCGGCCGGACGAACCGGCTTCCGAGCGGAAGCAGGGGCTGTGCGCCGTCAGCTTGATCGGCAACTGCTCTTCGGCCAGCACTTCGTCACGCACCAGATTGGTCAGTGGCACTTCCGACGTGGGAATCAGGTACAGCGCGGCGGTGTCAGGCACCGGCTCGGCGTCCTGCCCGCCCTTCTTGGCCGCAAACAGGTCCTGTTCGAACTTGGGCAGCTGGCCCGTGCCCTTGAGCGAGTCGCTGTTGACGATATAGGGCACATAGCATTCGGTGTAGCCATGCGCTTCGGTCTGCAGATCGACCATGAACTGCGCCAGCGCGCGGTGCAGGCGGGCGATCTGCCCCTTCATCACGGTGAAACGGGCACCGCTGAGCTTGATGCCGGATTCAAAGTCCAGGCCCAGGGGGGTGCCCAGGTCCACATGGTCCTTGATGTCGAAGTCGAACGTCCTGGGCGTGCCCCAGCGGCGCACTTCCACATTGCCTTCCTCATCCGCACCCACGGGCACCGAGGCGTGCGGCAGATTGGGCACGGCCACCAGCATGGCCTGCAGCTCGGTCTGGATCTGCTCCAGGCGTGCGGCGGACTGCTCCAGCTCGGTCTTCATGGCGGCCACCTCGGCCTTGGCGGCTTCGGCGGCGTCTTTCTCACCCTTGCCCATCAGCATGCCGATCTGCTTGGACAGCTGGTTGCGCTTGGACTGCAGTTCCTCGGTGCGCGTCTGGATGGACTTGCGTTCCGATTCCAGTGCCTTGAAGGCTTCCACGTTCAGGAAGGCTTGGGGGTTCTTGCGGGTCAGCAGTCGGGCGACGACCGAGTCCAGGTCTTTGCGGAGAAGTTGAATGTCGAGCATAGAGCGCGATTTTAGTGGCGCCGCCGCCGCTGCGCGCGCCGCAGTGGCTTGCATGCCGCGCCGGCATGGCCCCGCACCCCGCGTTCCCCGACCTGCCCCGCCAGATGCGAAGCCGGACTGTCAGCGAAACCGGGCACAAGAAAAGCGCGCAGATGCCGATAGCATGGAGAGCGCACTGCAGTGGGCGGCCCATGGCGCGCACAGACCGACCAGCACGAGGGAAACACCATGTTTTATGTATTTGGCATCAACGGCCCCATGTACCACGGCGGGCCGGAACGGCTGTCGCAGATCGCCCCGGTGCGCCGCGTGCAGCGCCCCCAGGCATTGAACACGCTGGTCGCCGACACCGACACCGATTCCAGCACCCTGTTGCCGCAACCGTCCACCGAGACCACGCTGCGCCGCGCGCCGGCGCAAAGTGCGGTGTCTGCCTACGCCAGCGCCGCCCAGGGCCCCAAGGAAGAGCGCCGCCCGCTGAGCCTGGTACGGGATGTGATGACACGCGGCGCCCTCACCGTCTCGCCACGCAGCATGGTCAACGATGCCTGGCAGACCCTGGCCCTGCACCGTGTCAGCCAGGCGCCGGTGCTCAACGATGCCCAGCAGGTGATCGGCTTGCTGCTGCGTGCCGACATGGCCCCGCTGGACCTGCTGCCCACCCCCGGTGCGGTGCGCGACGCCATTGCCTTGGCGCGCCGCCCGGTGTCTGAGGTGATGGTGACGCCCGTGCCCACCGTGGCGGAAGACACCGACCTACGTCGCGTGGCCGGTGTGCTGCTGGACAATGGGCTGCCCGGCCTGCCCGTGACCAATGAGCAGGGCCACCTGGCCGGCTTCATCTCGCGCACCGACCTGCTCAAGGCGATTGCCAGCGACCCACCTCTGGATTTGTGGAGCTGATGCGCTACGGGCAGTCCTGTACAGACAACGCTGTGAATCCATAGCAGGCTGTGCGCATTTGGCTTGCACTGCATACTGCAGAGACTTGTTGAAGGGAGGAAGGACCATGTTCCCGCTCTGTCTGCTGGCTTTGCTGGGCACCGCCACCCTGGCTTTCTGGCCGCTGGACCGCCAGGCGCCCAATCCGGCGCGCGCCGCTGCGCTGGCCTTGCTGATGCTGGGCAGCGCCCTGGCCGCCCTGGCGCTGGCCGTGCTGACCTGGTGGAGCAGCCTGTCGGGCGCCGCCACCTGGCGCGCCAGCCTGGTGCTGGCCGTGGTGACCAGCGCCTGCGCCGCCAAGGGCCTGCTGCGCCACCGCCCGGTGCCACTGACCCTGGCCATGCACCGCTGAACACTGCCAGCCACCGGCTGCCGGCGGACCCACGCGGCGGCTGGATTCCCCCCAAAAAAAAGAACGTCCCAAAAGATGGGACGTCCTGATCTTGACAGATTGAGAGAGAAGCAGGCCGCCGCCGCAGCCTGCACAGCCTTTTTCAGGCGCCGGTTTCCGGCGTCTTGCGCACCTCGATCTCCAGCCCCGTGGCCGCGTCGATCTTCAGGCCCTTGGGCAGGGGGAACTTCACCGTCTCTTCGATACCGTCCATCTTGCGCACCGACACCGCGCCCAAGCTGCGCACCCGGGCGATCACGTCGTGCACCAGCACCTCGGGTGCCGAGGCTCCCGCCGTCAGGCCGACGCGGGCCGCATTGGCAAACCACTCTTCCTTCAGCTCGCCCGCGTTGTCCACCATGTAGGCCGGCGTGCCCAGGCGGGCGGCCAGCTCGCGCAGGCGATTGCTGTTGGAGCTGGTGGGGCTGCCCACCACAATCACCACGTCCACCTGCGGCGCCAGCACCTTGATGGCGTCCTGGCGGTTCTGCGTGGCGTAGCAGATATCCTGCTGCTTGGGCTGGCGCACCTGTGGAAAGCGCAGCTTGATGGCCGCCATGATGCCGGCAGCATCGTCCACGGACAGCGTGGTCTGCGTGACCACCGCCAGCTTTTCGGTCTGGCGCGGCGCCACGGTGGCCACATCGGCCTCGTCTTCCACTAGGTGGATGCCTTCGGAGAGCTGGCCCATGGTGCCTTCGACTTCCGGGTGGCCCTTGTGGCCGATCATCAGGAACTCGTAGCCTTCCTTGGCCAGCTTGGCCACTTCCACATGCACCTTGGTGACCAGCGGGCAGGTCGCGTCAAAGATGGAAAAACCGCGCGCCTGGGCTTCCAGCTGCACCGCCTTGCTCACGCCATGGGCGCTGAAAATCAGCGTGGCCCCAGGCGGCACTTCGTCCAGTTCCTCAATGAAGATGGCCCCCTTGGCCTTGAGGTCGTTGACCACAAAGGTGTTGTGCACGATCTCGTGGCGCACGTAGATGGGTGCGCCGAACTTGGCCAGTGCGCGCTCCACGATCTCGATGGCACGGTCCACGCCGGCGCAGAAGCCGCGCGGCTCGGCCATCAGGATTTCCTTGGCGCCCTGCACCTCAGAGCACCCCGATGATCTTGACTTCGAACGTCACCGGCTGGCCGGCCAGCGGGTGGTTGAAGTCGAACAGCACGGCTCCGTCCTCGCGCACCTGCACCACGGCGCCGGCGTACTGACCCAGGCCGTCGGGCGTGGGGAACTGCACCACATCGCCGGCGCTGTACTGCTCGTGCGGGTCGCCCAGCTCGTTCATCAGCTTGCGCGCCACCCACTGCACCATGTCGGGGTTGCGATCGCCAAAGGCAGCGCCCGCAGGCAGCTCGAACGTGGTGTGCGTGCCTTCGGCCAGGCCCAGCAGTTGCTCTTCCATCGCAGGCGACAGCTCACCTGCGCCCAGCGACAGGGTGGCGGGCTTTTCGCTGAAAGTGTTGATCACGTCACCGGCCGGACCGGCCAGACGGTAATGCAGTGTGAGGAAGGAGCCCGGCTGTACGGTGGGCGCGGATGCGTGGGTGGTGGTCGTCATGGATGTCCCGTTAATCTGCCCCTATTGTAAAAAGCCGCACATGCCCCCGCAGCCTCCACGCGCATAGCGTGGTCCGACCGCACTGCCCATGGCCCTCAAAGACCTGCCCACCGACGCCCAACCCCGTGAAAAACTGCTGGCCCGCGGCCCTGCCGCACTGGCCGACGCCGAACTGCTGGCGATTTTGCTGCGCACCGGCCTGGCGGGCTGCGGGGTGCTGCAACTGGCGCAAAGCCTGCTCGATGCCCCGGGCCGCCACCCGGAGACCGGCCTGCCCCAGGGCGGGTTTGACGGCCTCGCCGGCCTGCTGAATGCCAACGCCCAGGATCTAGCGCGCATCAAGGGGCTGGGTCCGGCCAAGCGTGCCGAACTATTGGCCGTGATGGAACTGGCCAAACGTGCCACCGCCCAGCAGCTGCGCGAGCGCACCGTGTTCACCGACCCGCAGACGGTGCAGCACTACCTGCAGCTGCATCTGGCACCACGCCCGCACGAGGTGTTTGCCGCTCTGTTTCTGGACAGCCAGCACCGCCTGATCGCGCTCGAAGAGCTGTTTCGCGGCACCCTCACCGCCACCGCGGTCTACCCCCGTGAAGTGGTGCTGCGCGCCCTGCACCACCAAGCCGGCGCCGTGATCCTGTCACACAACCACCCCAGTGGCAGCGTGCAGCCCAGTCCGGCCGACAAGGAGCTGACCCGCACCCTGACCTCCGCCCTGGCCCTGGTGGATGTGCGCGTGCTGGACCATGTGATCGTCGGCCCCGGTGCGGCACTGTCCATGGCCGAAGCCGGCTGGATGTAGCAGCCAGGCAACACCCCGGCCCGGGCCGGGCTTGTACCGCAGCAATATAGGGCTCAGACATATAATGAGAAAAGCTCTCATTTGCATTCATCTACTCCCATGTCCGCGCCTGCCACCACCGATCCGGTCCACACCCTGTATGTCGACCACGGCAAATGGCTGCATGGCTGGCTGCGCCGCCGGCTCGGGGATTCGCACCAGGCGGCGGATCTGGCCCAGGACACGTTTGTGCGCGTCATTACCGGCCGCCAGGCCCAGGCCATTCTGGAGCCGCGCGCCTACCTGACCACCCTGGCGCAGCGGGTGCTCTACAACTTCTGGCGCCGGCGTGAGCTGGAACAGGCCTGGCTGGATGCCCTGGCCCAGCAGCCGCCCGCACTGGCCCCCTCGGCCGAGGACTATGCCCTGGTGTGCGAAGCCATTCACACCCTGGATCTCTGGCTGGGCGGTCTGCCGCCCAAGGTGCGCCAGGCCTTGTTGCTGCGCCAGCTCGACGGCCTGAGCCACAGCGATATCGCAACCCGCCTGGGCGTATCCCTCTCCACGGCCGAGCGCTACCAGAAACAGGCCTTGCTGCACCTGTGCACCCTGCCCGAGCCGCTGTGGTGATGTCGCCCACACCTGCACTGCCCGGCTGGGCCCTGGAACAGGCCGTGGACTGGCTGTTGCGCCTGGATCCGCCCCACCAGGCGGATGCCCAGTTGCAGCAGGCCCTGGAGCAATGGCTGGCGCAGGATCCGCTGCACCGCCAGGCCTGGAACCATCTGCACGCCCGGCTGCAAGGCAGCATGGGCGCAGCCATGCAGCAGCTGCAACGCAGCAGCGCAGGCGTCCACCATGCCAGCCGCCAGGCGCTGCTGGCCCCGGTCCCCACCCAGGCACGGCGGCGCAAGCTGCTGGGCTCGGGCCTGGCCGTGGTGCTGGCCGGCCTGGGCACGTCCTGGCTGGCCAGCCGCCACACCCCTTTTCCCGCCCTGGTGGCCGATCTGCATACCGGTACCGGGGAACGCCTGCAGCACCAGTTGGCCGACGGCAGCACCTTGCTGCTGGACGCAGGCTCCGCCGTGGACATTGCCTTCAGCAGCACGCAGCGGCTGGTGCAACTGCGTGAAGGCGCGTTGATCGCCCAGGTGTCACGGTTGCCCGGCGTGCTCCGCCCTTTCACCGTGCAAAGTGCCCAAGGCACGGCCCAGGCGCTGGGCACACGCTTCATGGTGCGCCAGCAGTCCGACAGCACCCTGGTGCAGGTGCTGGAGCACAGCGTGCGCATCACCACCGCCAGCGGCCAGCAGCGCAGCTTGCAGCAGGGCGAAAGCGCCCGTTTCACCGACACGCAGATCACCCTGCTGGAGCCCGGCAGCGCCCCCGCCGCCTGGGCCGATGGCCTGATCGATGTGCGCAACCAGCCGCTGGGCGAGGTCATCGATGCGCTGCGCCCTTACCAGCCCGGGCTGCTGCGCATCAGCCCCGAAGCCGCGCAGCTGCGCATCTTTGGCGTGTTTGCGCTGGAGCACCCGCAGCAGGTGCTCCAGGACCTGGTGGACACCCACCCCATCCGGGTACGCCACTGGGGGCAGTGGCTGACGCTGATCGACCTGGCGCCCCCGCGCACCTGAAGCCAGGGCAGCGCGCGGGCTGCGCAAGCGGCATGGCACCGGTGCAGCACACCGGATGCCCCCACCTGGGGACTCCGGACTTTCCCGCCCCACAGCCCCTTCCACCGCGTCAGGCCACCCGGGCGGAAATGCACACCACAGCCTCTTCAAAAAAATTTCCATTTCGTGAGGGTTTTGTCACACCCCGTTGGACAGACCAAAGAACCCGCTTTTTTCTCATTGCCCTCACAAGGATGGTCTGCACCATGGTTGCACCGCTCTCGCCCTCTTCTGCATCGCTTGCCTCCCGCACGCCGCCCCACCGCCACTCGCCCCTGGTGCTGGCCTTGGCCTGGGGCCTGCTGGCCCAGATCCCGCTCGCCCACGCACAGACCGCCACGCCGCCTGCATCCCGCAGCGCAGCCGTGCTGCAATGGAATCTGCCCGCCGGCCCGCTGGGCGACACCCTGGCACGCATCGCCCGCGAAGGCGGCCGCCGCATCAGTGCCGACCCTGCGCTGCTGGCCGGCAAGCAGGCAGCCCCCGTGGTCGGTGCACTGAGTGCCGAGCAGGCCGCACAGCGCGCACTGGCCGGCAGCGGCCTGCAACTGGCCGTGACCACCAGCGGCACCTTGACCGTGGTGCCGGGCAACCCGCCGGCACCGGTCAGCAGCAACGGCGACAGCGCCACCTTGAAGGAAGTCACCGTCAAGGCCGCGCCGGAACTCAATGGCGTGACCGAGGGCTCCACCAGCTACACCGCGACCGGCCCCAGTCGCATGGCCACCGGCCTGTCGCTGACACAACGGGAAACGCCCCAGGCCGTCACCGTGGTCACGCAACAGCAGATCCTGGACCAGAACATGCAGTCGCTGGACGACGTGGCCAACGCGGCCACCGGCATCAGCTACTCCAAGAACGGCACCGAGCGCTCCGTCTACTACGCGCGCGGCCTGCAGGTCAGCGACCTGCAGATCGACGGCATGTCGGTCAGCATGTCCGAGAACTACTCGATGGACGCCATGTCCGGCAACAACCTGGTGATCTACGACCGCGTGGAATTCGTGCGCGGTGCCAACGGTCTGATGCAGGGGTCAGGCAACCCGTCCGGCGCCATCAATCTGGTGCGCAAGCGCCCTACGCGGGAATTCCAGCTCAAGGGCGAAGTCGGCGCCGGCTCCTGGGCCGATTACCGTGCCCAGGTCGATGTGGCCGGCCCGCTGAACGAAGCCGGCACGCTGCGCGGCCGTGCCGTGGCCTATGCCAACAACGGCAACAGCTACAAAACCGGCTCCGGCAAGGACAACCAGTTGCTCTACGGCATCCTGGAAGCCGACCTGAGCCCGGACACCTTGCTGACCCTGGGCGCCACCGTCCAGCGGGACCGCCACCGCGGCTATGAATGGGGCGGGCTGAACACCCGGCCCGACGGCTCGTTCTACCAGCTGCCCCGCTCCACCTCGCTGGCAGGCCCCTGGGCCCACCTGAACCGCGACAACTACACCCTGTTCAGCGAGCTGAGCCACCAGTTCGGCAACGGCTGGAAGGTCACGGGCGCGGTCAATGTCATGCGCTCCAACGCCGACTACCTGGCCTCCTACCCGGCACGGGTCAGCGGCTCGGACGATCTCTACCGCCTGGTGGCCGTGGATGTGGACTACACCGACAAGCAGCTGGCGTTCGACCTCAAGGCCAGCGGTCCGTTCACGCTCTGGGGCCGCGAGCACGAGCTGATGCTGGGTGCCAGCCACCGCAAGGATGACTTTGCCTTCCCCATCTATTCGGCCACCAACCCCCCCATCGTCGACATCACCAACTTCGACTACTGGGCCATTCCCACCCCCATCATCAACTACGCCAAGCCGGCCAACTACCGCTACCAGCGCAGCGAAAAAGGCCTGTACGCCGCCACCCGGCTGCGCGCCACCGATGCGCTCAGCGCCATCATCGGCAGCCGCCTGAGCTGGGCCGAATACGATGTCCAAAGCCCTTATGTGAACGAGCCCTACGCCACGGGCCGCCAGTTCATTCCCTATGCCGGCCTGGTCTACGACCTGAACGGCCACCACAGCCTCTACGCCAGCTACACCAGCATCTACCAGATCCAGGACTACTTCGGCCCCGGCGGCCTGCTGGATCCCGTCAAGGGCAACAACTACGAAACCGGCATCAAGAGCAGCTTCTTCGACGGCCGCCTGCAGACTGCGCTGTCGGTGTTCCAGTCCGAGCTGACCAACCTGCCCGAAGAGCTGGACCTCGACCCCACCTGCGGCACCTCCGGCACCAGCAGCTGCTACACCGAAGGCGGCAAGGTGCGCAACCGCGGCTTTGAGATCGAAGCCTCCGGCTCCCCCCTGCCGGGCTGGAACCTGAGCGCAGGCTACAGCTACAGCCACCCAAAGTACGTGCAGGGCAGCAGCCGGGGCACGGACTACGACACCCTCACCCCGCGCAAACTGCTGAAGCTGGCCACCGACTACCGCCTGCCCGGCGGCCAGTGGCGTCTGGGCGGCGATGTGCAGATGCAAAGCGGCACCCACAGCAGCCTGCTGCCCAACCTGGCCCAGGGCGGCTACACCCTGCTGAACCTGCACGCCAACTACCAGCATGACCGCCACCTGAGCGTGCAGTTCAATGTGCGCAATGCCACGGACAAGCACTACTACCAGACCATCCCCAGCCGTGCCAACTGGGGCAATCTGATGACCGGAACTCCGCGCAGCTTTGCCGTGACCGTGCGCTACCAGTACTGAGGCTGCGCCACTGCAGCGCACCGGGGTGCCCGGGCAGGGCGCCCTGGGCGACCGTCCCCGTCTGTCGCCGTAGCTGACGAGGAACGACAAAGCCCTGTGTGCCATCCATGGACTTGGTTTATCCGGTACAAACGGGCTTCCATGATGCTCAAAGCCCATTCCCTGCAGGATCTCCAGCCGCTGCGCCAGCACCTGGCGCAGGCTGCTGCGCGTGCAGAGGCCGAAGCCCAGGCGCGGCGCGAAGCCGCTGCCCGCGTGGAGCGCGAACGCAATCTGTTCGTGCTCAGCGTGGGGGATGTGACCCCGCTACCCACCCACAACCAGGCCGCTCTGGAAGCCCCGGTGCCCGCGCCCGAACCCATCCAGTTCGTGCTGGACGAGCAGCGCGTGCTGATGGAAGCCATGAGCGACGAGTTCGATGTCAGCACCTTACTGGACACCGACGACCAACTGAGCTTCCGCCGCCCCGGCATTGGCACCGATGTGACGCACAAGCTGCGCGGCGGCCAGTGGAGCATCCAGCGCCAGCTGGACCTGCACGGCCTGCGCGTGGACGAGGCACGCGAGGCGCTGGGCCAGTTCATCCGCCTGTCGCACCGCACCGGCCTGCGCTGTGTGCGGGTGGTGCACGGCAAAGGCCTGGGCTCACCGGGCAAGACGCCGGTGCTCAAAGGCCGGGTACAAAGCTGGCTGGTGCAGAAGAAAGAGGTGCTGGCCTTTGTGCAGGCCCGCCCGGCCGAAGGCGGTGCCGGTGCGCTGGTGGTGCTGCTGCAGCCCGGCAAGCGCTGGGTCCCCGGCGGCTGACGGCCACCGGGGCTTGCTTACGCCCGGCTGCTGCCGCAGATGTGGCGGCACAGCCTCACCCCGGTGACGCGCCGAACCCTGCGCACAAGCACACGGGCGCAGCAGTGTCAGTACGCCAGCAGATCGCCAGGGAGTCCACGCACCACCACCGCACGCCCCTTCAGGCGGTCAACTGGCACATGGCCTGCCCGCTTGCAGCGCGGCGGCTGCAAGCTCGGGATCGGAAACACCTCTGGGCTCGCCCTGCGCCGGCACACTTTCGGCAGCCTGCAGCAGGTCCAGATGGGCAAAGCCAATCAGCCGCGCCAGCAACAGGTCGGGAAAGCGACCGGCGCGGCGGTTGTAGTCCGCAACCTGGCTGTTATAGGCCTGGCGCGCCAGGCCCATGCGCTTGTCGGTGCTGCCCAGGGCTTCGCGCAACTGCAGCATGCGCTCGTCGTCCTGCAACTGGGGATAGGCTTCGGCCTGCTGACGGAACTGGCCCAGTTGCTCATTCAGGCTCTGCTCTGCCATGGCCAGGGCCCCCATGGCGCCAGGTTGGCCGGGGTGCCGGCGGGCGGTACTGGCAGCCCCCTGGGCAATGCAGCGTGCACGGATCACGGCCTCCAGCGTGGCGGCTTCATGCACCATGTGGGCGCGTGCCACCTCCACCAGGTTGGGGATCAGATCGTGGCGGCGCTTGAGCTGCACATCGATCTGCCCGTAGGCGTTTTCCACCCTGTGGTGCAGCGCACGCAAACGGTTGTAAGCCAAGGCCACCCACAGCAATGCCAGCACAATCACCGCCAGCACGCCCCACCCGCCTGTTGCCATATGCGCCTCCCTCTTGTTGGATGGCGCATCCTAGCGGATACCCTAGCGTCAGCGCGCTACGCTCATCGGTCTTCCGTCCCCGAAATCGGGCCGTCGTTGACCCGCATCAACACCGGCGGCCAGGCAGGCCACCCAAAGCGTCTGCGCCCCCACCACCGCACCGGTCTGGGCGGCAGCGCCGGGTCGTCGGATTCAAACGCCTTTGTTGCGCATCCAGTCGGCCGTCTGGGTGAAGCTGGCTTTCAGGCGTTCGCGCAGCGCCGGGTCCAGCTGCACCTCGCCCATGGCCTGGTCCATGCACGCCACCCACTGGTCACGCTCCAGAATGCCGATGGAAAACGGCATGTGGCGCATGCGCAGGCGTGGGTGACCAAAGCGCTCCACAAAGTGATCGGGGCCGCCCAGCCAACCGCACAGAAACCAGAACAGCTTGTCACGTGCATCCTCCAGCGTGCTGCCATGGGCGGCACGCAGCTCGGTGTAAGCAGGCTCCAGGTCCATCAGGTCATAGAAACGGTCCACCAGGCGGCGCACGGCGGGCTCGCCGCCAATCCATTCGAAGGGGGTGGCAAAAGCGGGTTGGTCGTCAGAAGACATAGCAGCAAAACACGGAAAGCGCCCCGGGCCGCACACGGCGCCCGGAACGGAAAGGCCAAGGGAAAGCGCTGCGGGCAGTGCTGCCACGCCGCAAAGGTATCCCGACCCCAGGAGTGTAGGCGCTGCCCTGCGGGCTACTTCTCAAACTGGGATTGGCAGGCAATGCAGCGTGCCGCTGCCGGGTGGGCCAGCAGGCGCGGCACGGCAATGGCCTTGCCGCAGTCTATGCACAGGCCGTAGCTGCCTTCGGCCATGCGGGCCAGTGCCGCACGCACCAGCACCAGCTCGTCGTGGTCGCGCCGGGCTTCGGCGTCGCTGAGCACCTCGCCGGTCAGGCGCTCCGCCTGTTCTTCCGGGTCATCCACCACCCGGTCATCCGGATCGGCCGCCTGGCGCAGGTGGCTGTGCTGCACGGCTTCCAGCTCCTGCAACAGCACTTCCTTGCGATCCTCCAGGGTCGCGCGCAGCTGCTCACGTTGGGTGGCGTTCAAGGTGGTCATGCCGTTCAGCATGCCACGATGGCCTGCTGCCGGTGTGCTTTTTTTCACGTAGGACAGCCTACGTGGTGTGCTCCGCCGCAGGTGCCTTCCAGCCCAGCACCAGCAAGGCCCCTCCGGCCAGCAGCGACAGGGCCAGCGTCAACCCGAAGGCCGCGCCTCCCCACCACTGCATGCACCAGCCAAAGCCCCAGGGAGCCAGCGCCTGGGCAAAGCGCCCGGGCGCGTGGATCCAGCCCATCTGGCGGCCGTACCCCGCCGGGCCGTACAGCTGCAGCGGCAGCGTGCCCCGGGCAATGGTCAGCACGCCGTTGCCCGCCCCGTGCACCACACCAAACGCCGGTGCCGCCTTGTTGCCCAGCCCCCACAGCAGCAGCACCGCGGCCGCATGGGCCAGTGCGGCCAACCGCGCCGACCACAACGGCGAAGCGCTGCGCAAGGCCACAAAATCCAGCAGCCGTGCGGCCACCTGGGAAGGGCCGATCAGCGCCCCCACCATCACGGCCTCGCCCAGACTCAGGCCCTGCAGTTGCAGCAACTGGGGCAGGTGCGACGCCACGGCACTGGTGACGAAACCGCAGGCCGCAAAGGCAAAGGCCAGCAAGGCCGTGACGCGCCAGGGCACGGCGGACTGGGAAGCCACGGAAGTGGCAGCAGGCGCTGCCGCCGCAGGCTGCGCATCCGCCGCCACCACGTCCGCAGCCCGCACGCCGCGCCCCGGCAGGCAGGCGGCCAGCGGCAGGCCCAGCAGCAGGTGCAGCGCCGCCCAGGCCAGGCAGGCCTCCCGCCAGCCCCAGGCCGTCGCCATCCATGCCGACAGCGGCCAGCCCACGGTGCTGGCAAAACCGGCAATCAATGTCACGCCGGTGATGGCCGTCTTGGCGTCACGTCCCTTGATCCGCACGATCGTGGCAAACGCGCCTTCGTACAGCCCCAGCGCCATGCCCACGCCCAGCCACAGCCAGGCGGCCCACATCCAGGCCAGCGAAGGCGCCCAGGCCAGCGCGGCCAGACCCAGGGCAAAGACGATGTGGCTGCCCCCCAGCACCTGGCGGCCGCCACGCTGGTCGATCAGCCGCCCGGCCTTGGGCCCCAGCAGCGCCGTCACCACCAGCGCCGCGGAAAACGCCGCGAATACCGCTGGCGGATCCACCGCCAGATCGGCCGCCATGGCCGGTGCCAGCACGGCGGGCAGGTACACGCTGGAAGCCCAGGACAGCGTCTGGGTGCTGCCCAGCAGCAGCACCAATGTCCGGTTGTTCGCCCTGCCCCCGCCCTGTGCCATGGCCTGCCCCGCTGCGTTGCAGCGCCTGATCTTGGAAATGTGAATGCCCCGTGCAGAGGCGACGGGGCATCTTAATCAGTGCCGCTACAGCAACGGGGCCAACCGCCGCTGCGGCTGGCAAACCGGCGACAGCACCGGGCCGTGCCAGGACCGCATCCGCGCCCGGCAGGCCCGGGCAGCTTGCAGCCAGGGCCAGCCGGTGCACCCCAAGCCCTGCGGGCCGTCGCAACGCCTATTGGGCTTCACGCAGCGTGGCCATCACCGGGCGGGTGAGCACCTCGCGCAGCCCCCACCAGCCGGCGGCCAGTGCCAGCACGGCTCCGGCCAGGGCGCCGGCCAGCGGCACCCACAGCGGCGCGGTCCAGGTGAACTCAAACACCCAGCGCGCCAGCGCCCAGCCCACGGCCACGGCCACAGCGCTGGCCAGGGCGCCGGCCAGCAGGCCCACCCCCGCCAGCTCCGCCCGCTGCACCTGGCGCAGCAAGCCGCTGTGGGCCCCCATGGCGCGCATCAGCGCGTATTCGTGTGCTCGCTCCTCGCGGGTTGCCGTGACTGCAGCAAACAACACCACCAGCCCCGCCGCCAGCGTGAAGGCAAACAGGAATTCCACCGCCCGGATCACCTGGTTCAGCACGCCCTGCACCTGGGCGATGGTGGCGGCCATGTCCACATTGGTGATATTGGGGAAGTCATGTACCAAGGCGTTGTCAAAGCCTGGGGTGTCCGGCGCACGGTAGGCCGCCAGATAGGTGGTGGCCACGCCTTCGAGCTGTTCCACCGGGAACATCACAAAGAAGTTGGCCCGCATGCTGCCCCAGTCCACCTTGCGCAGGCTGGTGATGCGCGCAGCGTGCCGCACCCCACCCACATCGAAGGTCAGTTGGTCGCCCAGCTTCAGCCCCAGGGTGTTGGCAATGCCTTCTTCCACACTGGCACCGTCGGCCTCGCCGGGCGTCCAGCGGCCCGCGGTGATGGGGTTGTGCGCCGGTGCCTGCAGCGCGTTGGACAGATTGAACTCCCGGTCCACCAGGCGCTGGGCGCGCTCTTCGGCGTAGTCCGCAGGCGCCACGTCCCGGCCATTCACCTGCACCAGCCGGCCGCGGATCATGGGGTACCAGTCGTAGCGCGCCACGCCGCCGCGCTGCAGCGCGGCCTGGAAGTCCTGCGTCTGCTCGGGCTGGATGTTGATGACAAAGCGATTGGGCGCATCCGGCGGCGTGGCGGCGCGCCAGCTGGCCACCAGGTCGGTGCGCAGCAGCACCAGCAGCACCAGGGCCAGCAGGCCCACGGCCAGGCTGCTGATCTGCACCACGGCATAACCCGGCCGGGCCGACAGCTGGCGCGTGGCCAGCACCAGCCAGCGCGGTGCCGTGGCCTCATTGACCAGGCGGCGCAAGGCCCGTACCGCCAACCAGCCCAGGCCTGCAAACAGCAGCGTGGCGGCCGCAAAACCGCCCACGGCGATGCCGCCCAGTTTGGCATCCTGGCTGACCGCCATCAACAGTGCGGCAAACCCGGCCACGCCCACGGCCAGCACACCCACCGATGCCGACCGCAGCGCCCCCAGCTCACGCCGGATCACGCGCAGCGGGGGCACCTGGGCCAGCTGCAGCACCGGCGGCAGGCCAAAGGCCAGCAACAAGGTCAGCCCCATGCCCACGCCAAAGGCCACCGGCCAGCCGCTGGGCGCGGGCAGGCCGGCCTCCACCAGGCCCGCCAGCAGCCAGACGAACACATGGTGCACACCCCAGCCGATGGCCACGCCGATGGCGCTGGCCACCAGCCCCACCAGCGCAAACTCCAGCGCATAGGCGGCGGCAATGCGGCGCTGCGGCAAGCCCAGCACACGCAGGAGCGCGGCCGCATCCAGGTGGCGAGCGGCAAAACTGCGCGCTGCCAGTGCCACGGCCACGGCCGACAGCAGCGCGGCCAGCAGGGCCACCAGGCTCAGAAACTTCTCGGCCCGCTCCAGCGTCTGCTTCATTTCGGGCCGGCCGCTGTCCATGGCTTCCACGCGCAGTCCGTGGTAGGCAGGGTTTTCGACCTCCGCCCTGGCCCAGCGGGCATAGGCGGCGATGGTGCTCTCCGTATCGCCGGCCACGGCCAGGCGGTACGTCAGGCGGCTGGCGGGCTGCACCAGACCAGTGACCGGTACATCGGCAGCGTGGATCATCACCCGCGGGGCAAAGGCCATGAAGCCTGCGCCCCGGTCAGGCTCCACCGTCAGGATGCGGGCGATGCGCAAGCTGGCGTCGCCCAGCAGCAGGCTGTCGCCCACATTCAGATTCAGCGCGGCCAGCAGCGGGGCCTCGACCCAGGCGGTGCCCGGGGCAGGAATGTCCCGGGTCACCCCGCCGGGCTGCTCCAACCCCTGCGCGGTCTGCAACTGACCGCGCAACGGATAGCCGGCATCCACCACCTTCAGTGCCACCAGCTTGGCCGCGCCGCCGTTGGCGTCCGGTGCCCGGCCCATGGTGGGAAAGCTGAGCGTCTGCACCGTGCGCATGCCGCGCTGGCGGGCCTGTTCGGCAAACACGGCCGGCGGGGCGTTGTCGCTGACCACCACCACATCGCCGCCCAGCAGCTGGCGTGCATCGCGCTGCAGGCCGCCTTCCAGCCGGTCGGCAAAGAAGGCCACCGAGGTGAGCGCCGCCACCGCCAGCGCCACGGCAATCACCAGCAGGCGCAGCTCGCCCGCACGCGCATCGCGCCACAGCGTGCGCCAGCCCAGTTGCAAAAAACCCATGTGCATGGTTCGCACGATAGCGCATGCCCCCATAACCCCAGCCGCCGCTGCGCACCCGTGCGGCGGCGGCCCGCAGTGCCCCCAACTGTCGCGCGGGCGTCAACTCCGGGCGCCTGCAGCGCATTCCGAAGTCATTGCCCACACCAGTTCCGCACCGCATTGCTGACAACCGACTGTCCATATGCCACTTGCAGATTGAAGGTATTTATGACGGTTTTGAAATTTTCTTCAGGATGACAAAACCCAGGGTTTCCACTAGACCTTGAAAACAGGCCACCGATGACCATTGCGCCCGCAACAACTTAGATAACTTGGGAGCGTTTCAATCATGGTTTGGCAACAAATCTATGACCCGATGGGCAACATGTGGATTTCCACGCTGTTGGCTGCCATTCCGGTCGTGGTCATGCTGGTGGGTCTTGGCTTTCTGCACATGAAAGCCCATATTGCGGCGGGCGCCGGCCTGGTCGCCGCCCTGCTGATTTCCGTCTTTGTGTACAACATGCCCGCCGACATGGCCGGCCGTGCCGCGCTGTTTGGCGCGTTCACAGGCCTGCTGCCCATCGGCTGGATCGTGCTGAACATCATCTTCCTGCACCAGCTGACCGAGCAAAACGGCAGCTTCAAGGTGCTGCAGGACTCGCTATCCGGCATCACGGAAGACCGCCGCATCCAGCTGCTGCTGATTGCTTTCTCGTTTGGCGCCTTCTTTGAAGGTGCAGCCGGCTTCGGCACCCCCGTGGCCGTGACCGCCGCCATCCTGATCGGCCTGGGCTTCTCGCCGCTGGCCGCTTCGGGCCTGTCGCTGATCGCCAACACCGCTCCCGTGGCCTTCGGCGCCTTGGGCACGCCGGTGATCACGCTGGCCAAGGTGCACGGCTACGACCTGATGGAAGTGACGGCCATGATCGGCCGCCAGCTGCCCTTCTTCTCGGTGCTGGTTCCTTTCTGGCTGATCTGGGCCTTTGCCGGCCGCAAGGCGATGTGGGAAATCTGGCCCGCCATTCTGGTG
Organism: Comamonas sp. CMM03; assembly: GCF_019218715.1. Taxonomy (NCBI): domain Bacteria; kingdom Pseudomonadati; phylum Pseudomonadota; class Betaproteobacteria; order Burkholderiales; family Comamonadaceae; genus Comamonas; species Comamonas sp. CMM03. Next base: position 213,395 of record NZ_JAHUXB010000002.1, read on the forward strand.
GCCGGTGTGTCCTTCGCGATTCCGCAGTACCTGGTGTCCAACTTCATGGGCCCCGAACTGGTGGACATCATCGCCGCGCTGGTCTCCATCGCCTGCCTGGTGGGCTTCCTGCGTGTGTGGAAACCCAAGAACATCTGGACCTCGGCCGCCATCCGCGGCAAGGACATCAGCGCCTCGGAAGCCAAGCCGCCCCAGCCCCGCGTGCAGCACAGCAAGAGCGCGCTGATCGCCGCCTGGACCCCCTGGGTCATCCTGTCGGTCTTCGTGTTCATCTGGGGCATGCCTCCGGTCAAGGCCTGGCTGAACAGCCTGTTCGCCCCCGCCTTCCCCATGGTCGGCCTGCACAACCTGATCGAGAAGATGCCCCCCGTGGTGGCTGGCCCGACCAAGGAAGGCGCTGTCTACACGCTGAACCTGCTGTCGGCCACCGGTACCGCCATCCTGTTGGCGGCCATCGTCAGCGCCTTCGTGATGAAGTACAACCCGGTCGCCATCGTGCGCACGTTCTTCAAGACCATCTGGCTGGTGCGTTTCTCGCTGCTGACCATTGTGCTGATGCTGGCCCTGGGTACGCTGACACGCTACTCCGGCACCGACACCACCCTGGGTCTGGCCTTTGCCAACACCGGCGTGTTCTACCCCTTCTTCGGCACCTTGATGGGCTGGCTGGGCGTGGCGCTGACGGGTTCGGACACCGCTTCGAACGTGCTGTTCGGCGGCATGCAGAAGGTGGCAGCCGAGCAGCTGGGCCTGTCGCCCAACCTGATGGGCGCGGCCAACAGCTCCGGCGGCGTGATGGGCAAGATGATCGATGCACAGTCCATCGTCGTGGCCTCCACCGCCACCCGCTGGTTCGACCGTGAAGGCGACATCCTGCGCTATGTGTTCTTCCACTCGATCGCACTGGCCTGCCTGATGGGTCTGTTCGTGACGCTGCAGGCGTATGTCTGGCCGTTCCACCTGATGGTCGTCCACTAAGCACCTGGTTTGCACCAGACAAAAGGCCCATGCGCACTGCATGGGCCTTTTTTTATTGACGGCTGCCGCAGGGCTGCGGGCAAGGTCCTCAGGCGGCCGCCACCGTGCGCGCCAGCACCCGGCCCGGGCGGGCTCCCGTACAGGCCTGCGCCTGGTAGACCGGCTGGCCGTTGACCAGCACCCAGTCAATGCCTTCGGCCGCCTGCTTGGGCTGGTCGTAGCTGGCGCGGTCCCGCACGGTGACCGGGTCGAACACCGTCAGATCGGCGAAACAGCCGGGGGCCACCTGGCCGCGATGCGCCAGACCGAAGACACCGGCCGTCAGGCCCGTCATTTTCCACACCGCAGTCTCCAGCGGAAACAGGCCCACGTCGCGGCTGTAGTGGCCCAGCACGCGGGGGAAGGTGCCCCACAGGCGCGGGTGGGGCTGCTCCCCGGTGGGAATGCCATCGGAGCCGATCATCGTCGGCTCGAACGCCAGAATGCGCTGCACGTCTGCCTCGTCCATGCTGAAGTAGATGGCGCTGGCCGGCTGCAGGCGGGCCGAAGCCTCGGCCCGCGACACACCCCACAGCGCGGCAATATCCCCCAGCTCCTTGCCGCGCATCTCCGGGTGGCTGCCGCTGGAAGCAATCACCACCTTGCCCTGCAAGCGTGCCTCGTCCAGGTGCAGCATGGTGGAGCTGGCGTTGTAGGGGTAGCAGTCCAGCGCCACGCACTGGCACTGCATCTGTTCGGCAATGCGCGCCAGCGTGGCCGTCGACTGGCCGAAGTTGGGCTCGCGCATCAGCTTGTGGTGCGAAATCAGCACCGGCGTGTCCACCGCCTCGCCAATGGCAAAGGTCTCCTCGATGGAGGCCATGCAGCCCTCGGCCTCGTTGCGCATGTGCGTCACATACAGCGCCTGCCGGACCCCCAGCGGGCGCGACACGCCAATCACCTCGTCGGTGCTGGCCGCCGCCGAAGGCGGGTAGTAGGTGCCGGTGGACATGCCCACGGCACCCGCGTCCAGGGCCTCCTCCAGCAGGGCCTGCATGGATTGCACTTCCGGCGCGGTGGCGCTGTGTCCCAGATCGTCCATGCTCAGCACGCGCAGATTGGCATGGCCCACCATGGGCACCACGTTGACGGCGGCCGGCTGGGCCTTCAGCGCATCGACATAGCCCCGGAAAGTGGGAAAGCTCAGGCTGCCGTCGCCCAGCAGGTTCAGCGGCGCGGGCAAGGACTGGCCCGCGCGCATCGGCGCCAGGCTGATGCCGCAGTTGCCGGTGACCACCGTGGTCACCCCCTGCGAGACCTTGAAGACCATGTCCGGCTGGCACAGCACCGCGTGGTCGTCGTGGGTGTGGGCATCGATAAAACCGGGCGCCACGATCTTGCCCCGGGCATCGATGCGCAGCCGTGCCGGCTGCCCCTGCAGATCCCCCAGTGCCACGATGCGGTCGCCGACCACCCCCACATCGGCCCTGAAGCGCGGGCGTTTGCTGCCGTCGATGACTTCGCCCCCTTCGATCAGCACATCCCAGATGCCGTCAGGCAAGGCTTGTTCGGTTTGCAGTTCCATGTGCAGCATCCTCAATCAATGCGCGCGCCACTCTTGCGCACGATGTCCTGCCAGGTGCCGCGCTCGCTGCGCACCAGCTCGGCAAAGGCCTGTGGCGTGCCGCCCAGCGGCACAAAGGCAATCTTGGCCAGTTGCTCACGCACCTCGGGATCGGCCAGCACCGCATTCATCTCCTTGTTGACGCGCTGCACCGCCTCGGCAGGCGCGCCCGGCGGCATCACCAGACCGCCCCAGGCACGCACCTCGAACTGGGGCAGCCCGGATTCGGCCACCGTGGGCAGATCGGGCAAGGTGGCCAGGCGGGTGCGCGAGGTCACCGCCAGGGCATGCAGGCGCTTGCCCTGCACCATGGGCCCCACGGAGGCGATGTTGTCGATCAGAAAGTCCACATTGCCGGCGACCAGGTCATTGATCGCCTGCGGAGCGCCCTTGTAGGGCACATGCAGCGCCTGGATGCCGGCCTGCACCTTGAACATTTCGGCCCCCAGGTGGCCCGACGTGCCATTGCCGCCCGAGGCAAAGGTCAGCTGTCCCGGATGCTGTTTGGCGTAGCCCACCAGCTCCTGCACCGTCTTCACCGGCAGACGCGGTGACACCACCAGCAGGCTGTGGGTGGACACCAGGCCGATCACCGGCAGCAGCTTGGCCGGGTCATAGGGCAGGTTGGCGAACAGAAACTGGTTGGTGGCCAGCGTGGCGTTGTTGGCATAGCCCAGGGTGTAGCCGTCGGGCACGGCCGTCATCACGGCCTGCATGCCGATGTTGCCGGCGGCACCCGGGCGGTTGTCGACCACCACGGCCTGGCCCAGACGCTTGGACAGGGCATTGCCCAGCAGCCGGGTGACGATGTCCGGGCTGCCGCCTGCCGCCGAAGGCACGATCACGCGCAGCGGCTTGCTGGGCCATTCGGCGGCCTGGCTGGCCAGGCACCAGCTCCAGGCCAGGGTGGCGACAGCGGCCACGGCGGTGCGACGCAGAACCTGATTTTTCATGGGAAGACTCCGAGAGGGGGATGGGAGAGAGGGAGGAGAAGAAAGGCGGGCCACCGGAAAGCGCGCACAGCATTCCCCCTGCCCGACAGCAGCCGGGCATGCAGCCCTTTCCGGGCCTGGGGTTCCCAAGGAATGCAGCACCGCAGCGCGGCTGCGGTCACGCCGCTGCGCTCAGGCGCCGGTGCGGCCGCTGGCAGCCTGCCAGGCGCTGTAGGCGGCCACGACATCGGTCAGGCCAATGCCCACCGACTTGAACACCACAATGTCCTGCGCGCTGCGGCGCCACGGGGCCTCGTTGCGGTAGAGCTGGGGCAGGTCCACCACATCGGCTTCGCTCAGCACCCCGGCCGACAGGGCCTGCACCACTTCGCCGGCTTCGACCAGGCTTTGCGGCTTCCATTCCACCAGCAGCCGGCCGGCGCGGCGGAACGTGGCATCGTCCAATTCCGAGCCATTCGGCAGGCTGGTGCCCATGGCCACCACCACGGCGCCGGGCTTGAGCCATTCGCCGTCCAGCACGGGTTTTTTGGAGCGGGACGCCGTCACCACCAGATCGGCATCGGTCACGGCAGCCTGTGGCATGCACAGCTGGGCATCGACGCCCATGCGCTGGCCAAAGGCCTGCACCCAGGCAGCATCGCCCACGGGGTCGACAAAGCACACCTGCTGCAGATCGAATTCCTCGCACAGCACTTCGGCCTGGGTACGGCCTTGCAGGCCGGCACCAAACACCGCCAGCTTGCGGGGGGCCGCCATGCCCGTCGTGGCCTTGCGTGCCACCAGGCGGGTCAGTGCGGCCGTGCGAAACCGTGTCAGCTCATTGGCTTCCAGCACGGCCAGCGGCTTGCGCTGGGCGGTATCGAACAGGTTCACCAGAAAGCTGAACTGCCCATCCACGGTGATATAGGACTTCACGGCCGCGGCATGGCGCGCCTGCCAGATGCCCCCCATATTGCTCAGCTTGGCAGGGCCGCAGTCGATGCGGTGGCGCGCCTGCACCGCCGCTTCGCCTTGCGCCAGATCGGCAAAGGCAGCGTCCAGCGCATCCACCAGCGGACCATGCTGCAGCAAGGTGCCGACTTCGGCGTCGGTGATCAAAGAAAGACCCTGGGACATGTTCAATTCAACTTTCTCTCGCACATCAACCTGCGGACATCGGCAGGCAGAAGCGGTCGATGCAGACTTCATGCCCAAAACCCGGTAAGCCGCCAATTTATGGCATGGCCAATGCGCTGGGCAAACCAAAGATTCTCATTGCAGCATCAATTGAATTCATGCAACCCTGTCTGGTGCGCGACGCGCCACATCCGGTAAAAACCCTGCCCCAGCGTGGCCCACGGCCGGATCCGCAGCCTGTGCACTGCAGCAGTGGATGCACCAAATCAATGCATACCCGGCGCGGGCTCCTCCCCAGCTCAGGGAATGGCCATAGGCGGGCGGATGCTGTCCAGCCATTCACAGAATTTGCGCAGCGCGGGCTGGCCGCTTTTCCAGCGGGGAAAGCGCAGGTAGTAGGCTTTGGAGGAGGTCCATGAGACCTCGGACAGCCGCTGCAGCTGTCCGGTCTGCAGTGCCGCATCGGCAATGTAGCCGGGCAGCAAGGCCACCCCCAGGCCAGCAATCGCCCCGTTGAGCGCCATGGACAGCAGGTCGTAGCGCGAGCCCCGCGCGCAGTGCTCCAGCTGCACCTGCTGCGCCAGTCCCGCCGCCTCCAGCCAGCCGGGCCAGGCTTCCATCAGGGTATTCTGGTGGATCAAGGGCACGTTCTGCAGCAGCTGCGCCAATGGCTGGCCGGCATGCTCTGCCAGCAGCAAGGGCGCGCCATAGGGGTGCACCACCACATCGGCTACTTTGTGGGCACACAGCTCCGGCGTGGCGCCAGGACTGAATTCCACCGCCGCATCGTGGCGCATGCTGGAGAAATCGACCTCCCCGATGTGCATGGAGATGTTCAAGGTCACCTCCGGGTGCCGGGCCAGAAAGCCGCCCAGGCGCGGCAGCAACCAGTAGGTGCCAAAGCTGGAAGCCGTGCTCAGGTTCAGCATGCCGCCTTGCTCCCCCTGCATGCGGATGCTCTGCGTGGCCCGTTCCAGCTGCTGCAGCGCCAGCAGCACATCATTCCAGTACGCCCTTCCGCAAGGTGTCAGCACCAGACCGCTGCGCTTGCGCTCGAACAGGGGCACACCCAGGTCCTCCTCCAGTTTCAGTATCTGGTGGCTGACGGCACCCTGCGTCAGATGCACCTCCTGGGCCGCGCGGGTGAAAGAGCCCAGGCGGGCACTGGCGTCCAGGCAGCGCAAGGCCGTGAGACTGGGAATGCCCCGCCCCACACCCACCGACGAAACGGCGGGCGTGGCGGGCAAGGGGCGCGGGGAATCAGTAGTCATGGCATGCGGAAGGTGGGGACTGCACCGGCAGCCACCATGCCCCGGTTTCAGCGCCAAGCTTACCGCCAGCCTCTCCGGTTCCGTCCGGGCTGCGGGCACAAAAAAACCGGCGCGGGATGTCTCCCAGCGCCGGTCGGAGCCTGGCACCGCCTGGCGCCTGCCCTGTACCGATCAGGTGTTCTGGCTCACCGTGATGGTGGGGAACTTGGCCGAGAAGTCCTTGGCCTTCTGTGCCACCTTCACCGCCACATCGCGTGCCAGCTTCTTGTAGATCTGGGCGGCTTCGCTGTCCGGCGAGGCAACCACCGTGGGCGTGCCGCTGTCCGCCTGCTCACGGATCTGCATGGACAGGGGCAGCGAGCCCAGGAAGTCGATGTGGTAGTCGGCCGCCATCCGGGCGCCGCCACCGTTGCCGAAGATGTGCTCCACATGGCCGCAGTTGCTGCAGACATGCATGGCCATGTTCTCGACCACGCCCAGAATGGGCACGCCCACCTTCTCGAACATCTGGATGCCCTTCTTGGCGTCCAGCAGGGCAATGTCCTGCGGCGTGGTCACCACCACGGCACCGGTCATCGGCACGCGCTGGCTCAGGGTCAGCTGGATGTCACCGGTGCCAGGCGGCAGGTCGATGATCAGATAGTCCAGGTCTTTCCAGTTGGTCTGGCGCAGCATCTGCTCCAGCGCCTGCACCGCCATGGGGCCGCGCCAGATCATGGCCTGGTCGTTGTCCACCAGCAGACCGATGGACATCACCTGCACGCCATGGTTGATCTTGGGCTCCATGGTCTTGCCGTCCGAGCTCTCCGGCTTGCCGGACACGCCCAGCATCATGGTCTGGCTGGGCCCGTAGATGTCGGCATCCAGCACCCCGACGCGTGCGCCTTCGGCGGCCAGCGCCAGCGCCAGATTGGCCGAAGTGGTGCTCTTGCCCACGCCGCCCTTGCCCGACGCCACGGCGATGATGTTCTTCACGCCCGGCAGCAGCTGCACACCGCGCTGCACCGAGTGCGACTGGATCTTGGTGGAAATGTTGACCGAGACATTGTCCACACCCGCCACCGTCTTGGCGGCCGCGATGAAGGCGCGGCGCAGCTCGGGCACCAGGCTCTGGGCGGGGTAGCCCAGTTCCACATCAAATGCGACATCCCCACCGCTGATCTGCACATTGCGCACGGCACGGGTGCTGACAAAGTCTTTGCCGGTATGGGGGTCCTGGACGCTGGTCAGCGCCGCCAGCAGGCTGGATTCGGTGAGTGACATTCTTCTGGAGGTTCGAAGGGGAACGTTTGTTGTACGTATGGGTCGATTAGTCTATCGAAGCACAGCACCCCCTGCGCATGCGGGAGAATCTCCGGCTTCCGTTCGCGCATTCCCCGACGACAAAGGTCCCCTCCGTGAAGTTCCAAATGGCCCCCAACTCCCTGTTCGCCATCCTGCTGCGCTCGCGCTGGTGGATCAGCTTTGCCATCACCGGGGCCATCGTGCTGCTGGCCCTGGCCCTGCTGCCGCCGGACTACAAGCTGGTGGGCGCACTGGGTGCCACACCGTTCTTCGCCGTGGGCATCGTGGCCCTGGTGCGGCAGCTGAATGCCCCCAGCCCGGCGCGCGTGCAGGCCATGCTGGACCTGGCCGCAGCCCAGAACTGGAGCCAGTTCTCCGCCACGCTGGAAGCGGCCTGGAAGGCCGAGGGCTATACCGTGCAGCGCATCGGCAGCCCGGCTGCCGACTTCCGCCTGGAGCGCCAGGGCAAGACCGCACTGGTCTGCGCCAAGCGCTGGAAGGCCGCCCACCACGGCGTGGAGCCGCTGAAGCTGCTGGACAACGCCCGCAGCGCCGAAGGCCTGCAGGACGCGGTCTACATTGCCCTGCAGCCGCTGCACGACAACGCCCGCGCCTTTGCCCGCGACCAGAACATCGTCGTGTTGCAGGACAGCGATCTGGCCGGTCTGCTGGCCAAGGCCAAATCCTCCCCTTCGGCCTGACGGCCCCGCCGGCACCAACCGCTGGGGGATGCCCGCACTGTCATCCCCCCCTCCCCGGCGCCATACTGTGCAGGCCATGCCTGCCATTCCTCCTTCACCGAAGTACGCGCTGCCGACAACGGCCTTGCTGCTGTCGGGTGGCGGTGCGCGTGCGGCCTACCAGGTCGGCGTGCTGGAAGCCATTTCCGATCTGCGCCGTGCCTGCTACGCCCACCACACGCCCAACCCCTTCGGCGTACTGGCCGGCACCTCGGCAGGCTCCATCAACGCCACGGCCCTGGCCTGCGGGGCCGACCACTTCGATCTGGCCGTGCAGCGCCTGGCAAGCCACTGGCGCGCCCTGGATGTAGGCAGCGTCTACCGGGCCGACCACCCCAGCCTGCTGCGCACCGGCATGCACTGGCTGGGCATGCTGGCGCTGGGCTGGGCCATGCCCAGCCGCCGCCGCATGCGCCCCCGCTCCCTGCTGGACAATAGCCCGCTGCGCCAGCGCCTGCAACAGCTGCTGCCCATGCATCGCATCCCCAGCCTGCTGGACCATGGCTACCTGCACGCGCTGGCCGTCACCGCATCCAGCTACACCACGGGCGAGCATGTGACGTTCTTTGACACCCGGGTCGAGCTGGAACCCTGGAAGCGCTCCCAGCGCAGTTCGCGCCGCACCACGCTGACCCACGAGCACCTGCTGGCCTCGTCTGCCATTCCGTTCGTGTTCCCCGCCACACCGCTGCCGCACCATGCCCCGCAGGAATACTTTGGCGATGGCGCCATGCGCCACACCGCGCCACTGTCCCCGGTGATCCATCTGGGGGCCCAGCGCGTGCTGGTGGTGGGTGCAGGCCGCATGTGGGAACAGCCGTCCATGGCGCCGCTCCCGCCGGCCAACTACCCCAGCCTGGCACAGATGGCCGGCCATGCGCTGTCCAGCATCTTTCTGGACACCCTGCCACTGGACGTGGAGCGCGCCCTGCGTATCAACCAGACGCTGTCGCTGATCCCCCCAGCCGAACGTGCCCGCAGCAACCTGCGGCCGCTGGAACTGCTGGTCATCAACCCCAGCGACCGGCTGGACAGACTGGCGGCCGCCCACCTCCCTGCCTTGCCTCAGGGCATGCGCAACCTCCTGCGCGTGCTGGGGGTGGACAGCCAGCACCCCGAAGCCCAGAGCACAGCCCTGGCCAGCTACCTGATGTTCACCCCCCCCTACATCCACGCACTGATGACACTGGGCCGCGCCGACACGCTGGCCAAGCGGGAAGACGTGGTGCGGTTTTTCGGCTGGCACGATCGGGGTGTTGCAGTTCCGCTGCACCACAACCTGGCCCGGCACCGAGGCTTACCGCTGTAACCAGGCTTTTGTCATCACAATGCGATGTTTTCCGGCGGTGGCTGCGTCGTCGGCCCGCCCCGCCTTTCCTTGCCATGCCCGACTCCCCCGCCCCTGCCCCTCCCGCTGCTGCTGCGCCGGTCTCCACCAAGTCCTGGAACAACACGCTCAAGCTGAGCCTGTTGCTGCCCTATGTGGGCCTGATCGTGCTGCTGACCGCGACCATCGGCGGCATCACCTACTGGGCCGGTGCCCGCACCGTGTCATCACTGACGGAGCGCATGCTGCAGGAGATGGTGAACCGCATCGGCCAGTCGGTGGTACACCATGTCAGCGGCTCCGGTGCGGTGCTGGAGGCCGTCTTCCCCACCGGCATGCCTGCGCCGGACCGCATCGAAGACGGGTGGAGCGATCTGCGCACCCGCCTGTGGGCCGCCACCACGCTGCACCCCAGCACCAATGACTATGTGTACTACGGCAATCTGCGTGGGCAAGGCGCAGGCCTGAAGCGTTTGCACGACCATGCGGCCGAGCTACGGATCAAAACCGAATCGACGGCCCACCGGCGCTATTTCCGGCTGGAACAGATCGATGGCGAAGAGCAATTCCTTTTCACGGAAAAAGGGCTGTTCGATCCCCGCACACGGCCCTGGTTCCAGCAAGCCCAGGCGTCCCCCAGTCACACCTGGACCTCGGTCTACATCGACTTCAGCGCGCACGATCTGGTCGTGACGCGCGCACGCCGTGTGCTGGACACCCGCGGCGAATTCCAGGGCGTCGTGGCCACCGATGTGTCGCTGCTGGCCCTGAACCGCTTTGTCAATGAACTGGGCAACAGCGTGCAGGGACGCGCCTTCATCATCGAACCCAGCGGCGATCTGGTGGCGGCCTCGGGCATGGCCAATGTGCGCCAGAAGGAAAACGGGGAGATGGAGCGCATTTCCGTGCACAGCGTGGACGATCCGCTGATGGAGGGCGTGTACAAGGAAATTCGCCATCTGTTCAACGTGCCGGCCCGCGACGATGAATCCTCCGTGGCCGGCAAGACCATGCACATGCAGGACAGCCAGGGCAACAACCTGCTGGTGGCGTACCGCCGCGTGCTGGACGGTGCCGGCATGAACTGGGTGGCCGTGGTGGCCGTGCCCCGCACCGCCATGCTGGCCGATGTGTCCAACCTGGTGGAGATGGTGACCATCGCGGGGGTCTTGGCACTGGCCTGCGCCCTGATCATGGGCATGCGCGTGTTCGGTAAGGTGGCCGACGAGGTGCACCAGCTCTCGGAGGCCGTGCGCAGCATGGGCCAAGGGGCCATCGACACCCCCATCGATTCGCGCCGTACCGATGAACTGGGTGATCTGGCACGCACTTTCCAGGGCATGCGTCAGGAACTGTTCACCGACCGCCTCACCGGCGTGTCCAACCGCAGCGCCCTGCAGCATGTGCTGGCCGCGCTGACGGCAGGCGATGCCGCATCGGCCCAGCCTTTCGCCTTGCTGTTCATGGACCTGAACCTGTTCAAGGCATTGAACGACCGCTGGGGCCATGACAACGGCGACCGCGCACTTGCCGAAGTGGCGCAGCGCCTGCGCCAGCAGGTGCGTGCAGCGGACCATGTGGCCCGCTTGGGCGGCGATGAGTTCGTAGTGGTGCTGCGCGGCGTGGAGACACCGGAGATGGCGCGCGCCCTGGCGGACAAGCTGGTCGCCACGCTCAGCGCCCCCTTGACCACCCTGGAAGGCATTCCTGCCGGAGAAACCGTCCACCTGGGTGCCTCGGTGGGCATTGCGCTGTACCCGGCGGACGGCCAGGATGTGCAGACCCTGCTACGCCAGGCCGACCAGCAGATGTACCAGGACAAGGCCCGGCGCAGCACCCCTGCGCGCTAGGCGCACACCGGACGGTCTCATTCCTGCAAGGGTGATCCCGGAGGGCCCCGCCACAGTCGGCAACCCGGTGCTACGATCACGCCACTCTTGCAGGTCCTGCAGTGTGGAACGATGGATGCTGCCGGGACATGAAGCCCGCTTGCACCATTGCCCTCCGGCGACCGAGCAACCTTGCGCCCTGGAGGCGGTCGTGCTGCGACGCCCCATTCAGCCAGGCGGGATGTGCAAGTGTTTCGATCACCACCACTTGTGAGGGACCTTCACATGCAACGCCGCCAATTTATCCAACTCTCCACCATTGCTGCATCGGCCGGCAGCTTTGGCTCCGTCTTCGCCGCCGTCTCCGGCACGACCGCCGGATGGCGCAATTTCGAGATCACCACCACCGTCGACCTGAGCGAGAAGACCGCCCAGTCCAAGGTGTGGATCCCTGTGCCCGCGGCCGAACTGCCGGGCTACCAGCGCACGGTGGACGTGTCCTTCAACGCCCCCGGTGCCACCAAGGCCGAGTTGTACCGCGTCCCCGGCACCGATGCCCGCATGATCGCCGTGCAATGGGCAGATGCCAGTGCCGCCCACACCGTGGAAGTGACCAGCCGCATCGCCGTGCTGGACCGCGCCACCGACCTGGGCAATGCCGGCACCGCCCGCAAGCTGTCGGCCGCGCAGCTGCGGCCCTACCTGCAGCCCACTTCGCTGGCACCGCTGGACGGCATCGTCAAGGAAACCGCCGACAAGATCCAGGCCGAAGCAGGCAAGCCCCAGGATGCCGTGGGCAAGGCCCGCGCCATTTATGACTGGATGGTGGCCAACTGCACACGCAACGGATCCGTGGCCGGTTGCGGTACGGGCGATGTGCGTTACACGCTGACCAGCGGCAATCTGTCCGGCAAGTGCGCCGACCTGAACGGCCTGTTCACGGCCCTCTCGCGCGCCAGCGGCGTGCCAGCCCGCGACGTGTACGGCGTGCGCGTGGACGATTCCGTGCACGGCTTCAAGAGCCTTGGCAAGAGCGGCGACATCTCCAAGGCGCAGCACTGCCGCGCCGAGTTCTACGCCGACGGCTACGGCTGGGTGCCTGTCGATCCCGCCGACGTCGCCAAGGTCGCGCTGGAAGAGCAACCCGGCGGCCTGCCCAAGGACGCCCCCAAGGTGCGCGCTGCCCGCGCCATGCTGTTCGGCGGCTGGGAAGGCAACTGGATGGCCTACAACACGGCCGCTGATGTGCGCCTGCCCGGTGCGGACAAGACCGTGGGCTTCTTCATGTACCCCCACGGCGAAACCGCCCAGGGCCGCCTGGACAGCCTGGACCCCACGCACTTCGCCTACCGCATCACCTCCAAGAAGCTGGCCTGACCGGCCCTTGCTGACACGGTGCACTCCATGCCCCCCAACCGCCGCCGCTGCCTGCAACTGCTGGCCGGTGCCTTGGGGGGTACCTGGGGCGGCCATGCCCTGGCCCGTGAAGCCGCTGCGTCGCCGCCTGCCCAGGTTGTGGGTCGGCTGGCGCCCTGGCCTGCCCGCCAGGCCACGCCGGCCCTGAAAGCCCTGGCGCTGGACGGGCACAGCCGCAGCCTGCCGGACTTCGCGGGCGCCCCCCTGATTCTCAATTTCTGGGCCACCTACTGCGCGCCTTGCCGCCTGGAAATGCCCCAGTTCAACCAGTTGCTGGTCCGCCACCAGGCCCAGGGCCTGCGCGTGCTGGCCGTCAACCACGGCGAAATGCCGGCACGCGTGCTGCAATTTCTGCAGACCGTGCCTTTCCACGGCGATGTGCTGCTCGACCGCAGCCAGACCCAGTTGCCTGCCTGGGGCGGCATGGCCCTGCCGACCAGTTTTGTGATCGATGCCCAGGGCCGAGCGCGCTTCTGGCACATGGGCGAAATCGACTGGCTGGGCGCGGACGTGCAAGCCGCACTGCAGACGGTGCTGCAGGGCTGAGCCCCCGGCGCCTGCCGCACCCCCACACCAGAATCCCCGTGCGACCGGCCCGCGCCACAAACGCCTAGAATTGGCCGCTTCTGGTGCGCCGCGGGGCGCAGACGGCTGGCAACAGCCGTCCACGTGACCAGAACCGGTGCCCGGCCTCCTGCCGTGCGCCCCTCAGCGATCAGAAAGTTCCGCAACCCTATGTCTCAACGAAAGTTATTCGTCACCACCGCCCTGCCGTACGCCAACGGCAACTTCCACATCGGCCACATCATGGAGTACATCCAGGCCGACACCTGGGTGCGTGCGCAGCGAATGCAGGGCAATGCGGTCAACTTCGTGGGTGCCGATGACGCCCACGGCGCTCCCATCATGATTGCCGCCGAGAAAGCCGGCAAGACGCCCCAGCAGTTCGTGGCCGACATCGCCGCCGGCCGCAAGCCCTACCTCGACGGCTTTCACATCGCCTTCGACAACTGGAGCAACACCGACAGCCCGGAAAACCACGCGCTGTCCAAGCAGATCTACCTGGACCTGAAGCAGGCCGGCTTCATCGAAACCCGCACCATCGAACAGTTCTTCGACCCCGAGAAGAACATGTTCCTGCCCGACCGTTTCATCAAGGGCGAATGCCCGCGCTGCCACGCCAAGGACCAGTACGGCGACAACTGCGAAGTCTGCAGCTCGGTCTACGCACCCACCGACCTGATCAACCCGTTCTCGGCCCTGTCAGGCGCCACGCCCGTGCTCAAGACCTCGGAGCACTTCTTCTTCAAGCTGTCCGACCCGCGCGCCGTCGAGTTCCTGACCGAGTGGACGCAGGACGGCAAGCATGTGCAGCCCGAAGTGGCGGCCAAGATCAAGGAATGGTTCGGTGTGCGCACCAACCCCGATGGCTCGACCAGCGAAGGCCTGGATGACTGGGACATCAGCCGCGACGCGCCCTACTTCGGCATCGAGATCCCCGATGCACCGGGCAAGTACTTCTATGTGTGGCTGGACGCGCCCGTGGGCTATCTGGCGTCGCTCAAGGAACTGCTGAACCGCCGCGGCGAGGACTACGACGCCTACATGGCCGATCCCGACCTGGAGCAGTACCACTTCATCGGCAAGGACATCATCACTTTCCACACACTGTTCTGGCCTGCGATGCTGAAGTTCAGCGGCCGCAAGACGCCGACCCGGATCTGCGTGCACGGCTTCATGACCGTCAACAACGGCGAGAAGATGAGCAAGAGCCGCGGCACCGGACTGGATCCGCTGAAGTACCTGTCCCTCAAGATGAATCCCGAGTGGCTGCGCTACTACCTGGGTGCCAAGCTCAACGGCCGCAACGAAGACATCGACTTCAACCCCGAAGACTTCATGCTGCGGGTCAACTCTGATTTGATCGGCAAATACGTCAACATCGCTTCGCGCGCTGCCGGCTTCATCAGCAAGCGCTTTGAAGGCAAGCTGGGTGCGGTCAGCGAAGACGGTCAGACCCTGCTGGCAGCGCTGCGCGAGCAGAAGGACGCCATCGTGGCCGCCTACGAGGGCCGCGACACGGCCCGTGCGGCCCGTGAAATCATGCTGCTGTGCGACAAGGTCAACAGCTACGTGGATGCCAACAAGCCCTGGGAACTGGCCAAGCAGGAAGGCATGGACGCCCGCCTGCAGGATGTCTGCACCACCTGCATCGAAGCCTTCCGCCTGCTGACGATTTACCTCAAGCCCATGCTGCCCGCCGTGGCCACGCAGGTCGAAGCCTTCCTGAACGTGCAGCCGCTGCAGTTTGCCGATGCTGCCACCTTGCTGGGGGCCGGCCATGGCATCGGCAAGTACGAACACCTGATGCAGCGCGTGGTGGTAGAGCAGCTCGACGCCCTGTTCGAGCCACCCGCAGCTCCCGTGGTGGAAGCGGTGAAGCCCGGTGGCGAAGAAATTGCGCCCACCATCACCATCGATGACTTTGCCAAGATCGACCTGCGCATTGCCAAGATCGTCGAATGCAAGGCCGTGGAAGGTTCGACCAAGCTGCTGCAGCTGACGCTGGACGCCGGCGAAGGCAAGATGCGCAATGTGTTCAGCGGCATCGCCAGCATGTACCGCCCGGAACAGCTGGAAGGCAAGCTGACGGTGCTGGTGGCCAATCTGGCACCGCGCAAGATGAAGTTCGGCATCAGCGAAGGCATGGTGCTGGCCGCCAGCCACGCGGACGAGAAGGCCGAGCCCGGCATCTATGTGCTGGAGCCCTTCCCGGGCGCCCAGCCGGGCATGCGCATCGGCTGATGCCCAGACCCTGATGCGCTTTCCGCCCATCACCCAGCCCCTGCGCTCCCTGGCCGCCGGGGCTTTTTTCTGTGCGCTGCTGCCACTGTCCGGCTGTACCGTGATCGCCGTGGCGGGCACGGCCATCAGCGTGACGGCCGGTGCCGTGGGTCTGGCGGCCGACGCCGCGATCGGCACGGCCAAGATCGTCGGCAAAGGCGTGGGCAAGGCCGCCGATGCGCTGATGGACGACGACCCGCCCGACACCTCCGGCGTGAACGTGCACTACCGTGACGCAGTGGCACCGGTGGCATCGGCCCCACAACAGTGATTCCACAGCGCACCAGCGCTCCACAGACAAACAGCGTGCTGCGCCGCCCCATGCTGCAGCGGACGCCATGCCATTCACTGCCTGTACGCACCAGCGCCGGCACGGCCAAGCACATTGCAGCGGCATAAATAAATAACCAATAACTTCCTGTAACAGTGCTCCGTTATTGGCCGCTGTGCCGCTGCGTCTGTTCCTAGAATCCGCCCACCCACCGCTTTGCTTGCGGCGGGCGACAAGGCCGCGAGAGCCTGCACCCTGGGTGCCACCGCGTCCCCCTGTCGCCAGGACGTCCAAGCAGCCAGGCTTTTCCCTAGGATGCGGATGCCTGCGATGGCCTTGCCCCACAGACTCTTCAGGAGACCCCATGCCTCTTGCATTTCGCTCTTCCCGAGCCCCCCGTGCTGTCCTGGCGCTCTGGCCCGTGCTTGCCCTGACGACGGCATTCCACGCCCAGGCCGCCACCGACGCACCCGCCCCCCTGCGCGCCCAGGATGTGGCGGTGCTGGCAGCCACCTGCGCCAACTGCCACGGACCCGACGGCCGTTCGACGGGCGGCATTCCACAGCTGCGCGGTGTGGGCGAGGCCCATCTGCTGCAACGCCTGCAGGCCTTCAAGGCCGGCACTGCCAAGGATGCCACCGTGATGACCCGCCTGGCCAAGGGCTACGAAGACGAACAAATCAAGGCGCTGGCCGCATGGTTCAGCAAGGAGGGCAAGTGATGCAATTCAACCGTCGTCAAATGCTGGGCGGTGCCGCAGCCGGCGTCACCAGCCTGGCCCTGCCGTCTATCGTCCGCGCCCAGGCCGCATCCGCCCATGTGGTGGTGATCGGCGGCGGCTTTGGTGGAGCCACCGCCGCCCGCTACCTGCGCCAGCTAGCCCCCCAGTTGCGTGTCACGCTGGTGGAGCCTGCCGCACGCTTTTACACCTGCCCCTTCTCCAACCTGTACCTGGCCGGCCTGCGCAGCTGGGAGAGCATCGGCCACAGCTATGACGGGCTGCGCAAGGCCGGCGTGCACGTGGTCCACGCCCGTGCCGACCATGTGCTGACCGACACCCGCCGGGTGCTGCTGTCCAACGGCCAGGCACTCTCTTACGACAAGCTGGTGCTCTCGCCCGGTGTGGACATGCGCTGGAACGCGCTGGAAGGCTATGACGAGGCTGCCTCGCAGCTGGCCCCCCATGCCTGGAAGGCGGGCCCGCAGACCCAGTTGCTGAAGAAGCAGTTGGAAGCCATGCCCGATGGCGGCAAGTTTGTCATGGTGATCCCCGCCAACCCTTTCCGCTGCCCGCCCGGCCCCTACGAGCGCGCCGCCATGGTGGCCCACTACCTCAAGCAGCACAAACCGAAGAGCAAGATCCTGCTGCTGGACGACAAGGACGCCTTCTCCAAGCAAGGGCTGTTCATCCAGGGCTGGAAGGCGCTGTACGGCGACATGATCGAGTGGGTCAAGCAGTCCGACGACGGCAAGGTCACCCGCGTGGACGCCAAGAACCTGGAAGTGGAAACCGCCTTCGGCACCAAACACAAGGCCGATGTGCTGAACGTCATCCCGCCCCAGAAAGCCGGCTTCATCGCCGACCGCGCTGGCGTGACGGACGCCAGTGGCTGGGTGCCCGTCAAGGCCGAATCGTTTGAATCCTCGAAGGTGCCGAACGTCTATGTGCTGGGCGATGCCACCATCGCCGCCCCCATGCCCAAATCGGGCTTTGCCGCCAACACCCAGGGCAAGGTGGCCGCTGCGGCCATTGCGGCCGAGCTGACCGGCCAGCCATTGCCCGCCGCCTCGTACGCCAACACCTGCTACAGCCTGATCGGCAACGACTACGGCATCTCCGTGGCAGGGGTCTACCGCGCCCAGGAAGGCAAGCTGATCGAAGTGCCCAACTCCGGTGGCGTGAGCCCGCTGGATGGCAATGCCGCCTTCCGCAAGGCCGAGGCCGACTACGGCTCGGCCTGGTACAAGGCCATCAGCACCGACATCTGGGACCGCTGATCCATGCCGCCCTCCACCCAGCTGGCTGCCGCATTCGCTCTGGGCTGCGCCTTCGGTCTGGCCGCACGGCTCAGCCGTTTCTGCCTGCTGCGCGGCCTGCGCCAGGCGCAGGGGCTGGATGGCGATGCCGCACGCGGCAGCGCGCCGGCGCTGCAGGCTTTTGCGCTGGCCCTGGCGGTGGCGTTGCTGGGCACCCAGGCCTTGGTCTGGGCCGGCCAGCTGGATTGGAGCCTGGCGCCCATCGTGCGCACGCAGTTCTCGGTGCCCGGCGTGCTGCTGGGCGGTGCGCTGTTCGGTGTGGGCATGGTGCTGGCACGCAGCTGCGGTGCGCGGGCCCTGGTGCTGCTGGGAGGAGGCAATCTGCGCGCGCTGGTCACGCTGGTGTTTCTGGGCCTGGCGGCCCAGGCGACGTTCACCGGCGTGCTGGCACCGCTGCGCCAGTGGTGGCAAAACCTGGGTGCGGTGGCGCTGGAACACAGCACCCTGCCTGCTGTCCTGTCCGCAGCGGGCGGGAACAGCACCACGGCACTGGCGCTGTGCACCGCCCTGCCCGCGGCAGCACTGCTGGTTTATGCATTCTGGAACCCCGCTCTGCGCCGCAGCCCGGTGCAATGGCTGGGTGCTGGGGCCATCGGCGCTCTGGTGGCCGCCGGCTGGTGGATCAGCAGCCATGTGGGTGTGGACCCGTTCGAGCCCACACCCACCACCTCGCTGAGCCTGATTGCGCCGGTGTCCGAAAGCCTGCTCTACCTGCAGCTGGCCGTGGGGCGCGACTTCAGCTGGGGCCCGGCCCTGGCCGCCGGCATTCTGGCCGGCGCCGCAGCGGGCGCACTGCTGGACCGCAGCGCCCGGTGGGAGGGTTTTGACAGCACGCCACGCCTGGCAGCGTCGGCACTGGGCGGCACCTTGATGGGCCTGGGCGGGGTGCTGGCGGCTGGCTGCTCCATCGGTCAGGGCCTGAGCGGGCTGTCCACCCTGGCAGTGGCCAGCCTGCCCGCCGCAGTCGGGATTGTGCTGGGCGCCTGGCTGGCACTGCGCCTGCTTCCGGTCACTTTGCGATAAGTGAGCACACTCTCACGCCACACCACTGCGGCATACGCACCACAGCGGTGCGGTACCGTCCGGTCGCTGTCCTAGAATCCGCGCATCAGACAGTGCTGTATGTGCCGCGTGACGGCTGTGACGGATCCCCGGATACCGTCTGCCTGCCCAGCCTTGCCGGGGTGTTCCACCCTGCGCCCACCGACCACATCCCCCTGCTGACGCCTTCGCTGATCGCATCGGCGCTGGCTGCCGCCGCCAGGCCCCTGGCTGCTGCTGCGCTGGTGCGCGGCGGTGTCTCCGGGGCGCCTGGAACCGGGCTGGCTGCCGGGCCGCTGCGCTGCCTTTTGGTCTGCGTCATTCTTTTTCTTTTGCAAGGTCCCGCCACATGCAACGTCGCCACTTTCTGACCCGTCCGCCCGTCATGGCGGCTGCCGCCATCGCAGCGCCTTCGCTGGCCCTGGCCGCACCAGCCATCCTGACACCCCAGTCGCGCATCCTGCCCCGCCAGGGCAAGGGCCCGCGCATCGTGATCTGCGGCGGCGGCTGGGGCGGCATGACGGCGGCGCGCTACCTGCGCGAGCTGATGCCGACATCCGAAGTGGTGCTGCTGGAGCGCAATGCGACCTTCTGGTCCGGCCCGATGAGCAACAAGTGGCTGATCGACATCGTGAACACCGATTTCGTCAACCGCGACATGCTGCACCCGGCCAACAAGTACGGCTACACGCTGCTGCAGACCGAGGTGACCGGCTTCGAGCGCGACCAGAAGCTGGTGCGCACCAGCCATGGCCTGATCGAATACGACTTCCTGATCCTGTCGGGCGGTATCCGCAACGACTACGAAGCCTGGTTCGGCAACGACCAGCGCGCCATTGAATACACGCGCACGCACTTCCCCAACGCCTACATCCCCAACCAGGAGATGCTGTCGCTCAAGAGCAAGGTCAAGAACTTCAAGGGCGGCACGCTGGTGATGACCCTGCCACCGCCGCCGCACCGCTGCCCGCCTTCGCCCTACGAGCGCGCCTGCCTGATTGCCTGGCACATCAAGAAGAACAAGATCCCCGGCAAGATCCTGATCCTGGATCCCAAGCCCAAGATCGCCCCCATCAGCATGGGCTACCAGCAGGCCTTCGAAGAGCTGTATCCGGACATCATCACCCACGTGCCCAATGCGCGTGTGCAAGAGGTCGACCCCTTCAACAAGAAGATCAAGACCGCCGCCGGCGAATTCAAGTTCGACGATGCCATCCTGATGCCGCCGCACCAGGCGGCCGACATGGTCTGGCAGGCCGACCTGATCGGCAAGGACCCGGCCACCGGCAAGCCCACCGGCTGGGCCGATATGCACAACCGCCTCTACCATGCCAAGACCGACGACCGCGTCTACTTTGTGGGCGACCTGATGGGTGCCATCTCGCCCCAGTTCGGCCACTACCCCAAGAGCGGCCACGTGGCCAACTACATCGGCAAGATCGTGGCCAAGAACATTGCCCAGCGCGTGGCAGGCAAGGAAGTCACGCCGCTGCTGCCGGACAACCTGTGCTACATGATGGTCAACGGGGATCCGCAGGAGGAAATCTCGGTCAAGTTCGAGTACGAAGTGGACGCCGCCAGCGGCAATGTGATCCAGCACCAGATCGACATGGACGTACGCACGCCCGACCTGGTCAAGGAAGACTTTGCCTGGATCAACAGCAAGTTCAGCGACTTCCTGGGCGTGTAAGCCCTCCGGGCGGGATGCCGCCCGGGTTCTGCATAGCGACCGATAGCAAAAAAGGTAGATCGACTTCATGCTTCACCACACCTCCCGCAGAAGCCTGGTACTGGGCGCGGCAGCGCTGGCCCTGCCGGTGGCCGCACTGGCCCAGCAAAGCAGCGCGACCGGCGCCAAGGCGCCGCTGGTCGGCCCGCTGGCCCCGAATCCGGCCGAATTCAAGAAGCAGGTGGACCAGTTCACCGGCAGTGCCACGCCCGTGGCCGACGGCCTGCAGCTGGACGTGCCGGCCCTGGCCGACAACCCCAGCGCCGTGCCGGTCAAGGTGAAAGTCACGGCCCCCATCACCGAGCAGGACTGGTGCGAGGAAATCATCGTGCTGGCCGAACTCAACCCCTCGCCGCTGACCTGCCGCCTGCACTTCACCGCGCTGACGGGCACGGCCGAAGCCGCCGTGCGCGTGCGCCTGTCGCAAACGCAGACCATCCACGCCCTGGCCCGCATGAAAAGCGGCAAGGTACTGGTGGCCAAGCAGGCCGTCACCGTTGCCGCCAGCGGCTGCGGCATGTGAGCCAAGGAGCCTCCATGAACCCTTCCAAGCCCCCCCGCATCTGGGTCAGCAATGCCAGCCCCAAAAAGGGCGAAGTGCTGCGCGTGCGCGCACAGATCGAACATGTGATGGAAAGCGGCCTGCGCACCGACCCGGCCACCGGCAAGCTGCGCCCGCGCAACATCGTCAACCGCTTTGAAGCCCGGCTGGACGATGCCCTGCTGTTTGCCTGGACGCCCGGCATCTCCGTGGCCCAGAACCCCTACATCGAATTCACCTTCCTGGCCCGCCAGAGCGGCACGCTGCACTTCCACTGGAAGGATGACGGCGGCCAGACGCTGAAAGCCGAAAAAGCCATCACCGTGGCCTGACGCCGCAGCATGCGCCATGCAAGGCGCACCCCCCCCCTTTCCCCCCGGCCTCGGCCCCGCTCTGCGGGGCTTTTTCATGTCCGCGGTTGCCGGCGACCCGGCGCTTATAGCACGGTGCAGGCTGTGCGCGCATCCGGCTGGCATGCGGCATACACCGCCACGCGGTTGCGCCCCAGGGCCTTGGCCCGATAGAGCGCATCGTCCGCACGCTCCATCAAGGCCTTGGCCTGGCCGGCATGGACGGGAAACGCCGCCAGCCCGCACGACAACGTGGCATGCACCGTATGGCGCTCCAGCCGCCGCGGGCTGCCGGCAAATGCCTGGCGCAGCGTCTGGGCACGCTCCCAGGCGGCCTCGATCGGCGTATCGGGAAACAGCACCAGGAACTCATCTCCGCCGTAGCGGAACACCATGTCCTGCGACCGGCAGGAATGCTGCAGGTGGCGGGCAAGAGACTGCAGCAACTGGTCGCCCGCCGCATGGCCGTGGCGGTCATTGGTCTGCTTGAAGAAATCCACGTCCAGCAGCATCAGCGCCAGGCTGGTCTGGCGCAACCGGCAGGACTCCAGCAGACGCGGCAGGCTGTCTTCCAGCATGCGGCGGTTGAGCAGGCCGGTCAGCGGGTCGCGCTCGGCCTGCTCGGTCAGGCGGTCCTTGAGTGCACGGATCTCTTCCAGCTTGTTGCGCAACTGGCTGCGCTGCTGGTGCAGCACGGTGGCACGCCGGTAGCTGTTCTGAGCAAACACCGCCAGAAACGCCATCAGCGTGGCCATGCACAGCACCGTGGTCAGCATGCTGCTGTCGGGCACAAAGTGCAGCGGGCGCACCAAACCGACCAGCAACACCCCCACCGCCATGGCCACCAGGGCCTCCAGCCAGCCCAGCCAGCTGCGGAACGCCAGCAGATTGACACTGGCCCCCACGAACAGGATGAAGCTCACCCACAGCGAAAAGTCCAGCACCGCCGCCCAGGCACCAAAGCACAGCGCATCGGCCAGCATGTGCTGCACTTCGGCCTTGCGCGGGTGGTCGGCATACAGGCCGCGCACATACAGCAGGTGGGGATAGACCAGAAATTGCAGCACCAGCAGCCCCCACAGCCAGACGGCACCGTGCTGGGCCTGCACCTGGCTGCCCAGGGCCAGGCCCAGCAAGGCGAACGAGGTGCTGCGGTTTTTCCAGTTCATGCGCACCGCCCAATGGGCGCGCGGGGCAACAGCGGTGTGACTTGCGGCCATACGGTGTGATCCACGGAAGGTGTGCAACCTTCTGCAGGGCCGATCAAGCATGGGCTCGACCTGTCTCCTCCCTGTGGCACGGTGGCCTGCGGCTGCGGTTGATGTGCCAAGCGCGCCGGCGCTTGGCACCCGCTGACGCTTTTATTATTTATTAGCTTTTAATTATAGAAACTCAGATTGCAATACAGTTCATTTATCAATTCCCGAGTGCATTCCATGTGATTGCAGGGATACAAAAAAAGGCCTCTTGCGAGGCCTTTTATCGATGGACGGAGGAAAAACCTCCCAGCCCTAGATGCCGCGATAGCGCCCTGGCCGGTGGCTCACCGCCAGAAACACGCCCATGACCACCGCCGCCAGCACGGACCAGGCCACGCGCTCCCACGGCACCACCCACAGCGCCAGCATCACCACCGTGCAGTCGATGGCCATCTGCACCTTGCCGGCGCGGATGCCATAGCGTTCCTGCAGGTACAGCGAGGCAATGGTGGCCCCGCCCAGGCTGGAGCGGTGGCGTGCCAGAAACAGGATGCCGGTGCCCATCAGCAGACCGCCGGCGATGGCCGCAAACACCGGGTGCAGATAATCGATGTGGATGAAGCGGGGTCCCAGCTCCACAATCAACGAAAGTATGCCCACACTTACAAATGTCTTGATCGTGAATACCCGGCCGATATGTTTCCAGGAAAACCAGTAAAACGGGATATTGATGGCAAAGTAAATCGCACCAAACGGCCAGCCGGTGGCGTAGTGCAGCACAAAGGCCAGACCGGCCGTGCTACCCGTCAGCAGCCCGGCCTGGGAGAACATCATCATGGTGATGCCCACAAACAGGGAGCCGGTGAACAGGGCCTGGGCATCTTCGAAAGTGCCGTGGCGTAGGCCGGAAGGGGGTTCAGCCGCTGCAAGGGGGCTGGAGGCGGTGCCGGCAGAAACGCCGGCCGCCAGGGGGGCGGAGGTGGATGCAGTGACAGTGTGAGCCATGGTATGGACCTTTGCGACGTTGCACCGGCAGTTGTGCCGCCGGCAAAAAAACGCTTGCAAGATGGATGCCTGCAAGCACGTCGCTCAGCCCGTATTTTGCTGCAACGCAGCAACCCCATTCACTGCCGTGGTGCAATCACCACGCACATCCGGGGCCACACCGCGGTCAGTGCTCGCCTGACGCGCGTTTTTGCACCGAAGCGCTGCGGATCACCCGGCCTTCGTCGCTGAAAGTCACCGTGAACACCATCTCGCGGTTGGGCGGGTCGATCCACTGCCAGTCCCAGTCCGTCTCCTGCTTCAGTGCAAACCGCATGCGCTTGGCCGGCATGCCCAGCATGCGGCGGACCTGCTCGTCCGTCATGCCGGGCTGGATCTTTTCGAACATGTGCGGCGCCAGCACCTGGCGCAGCGCGCTCATCTTGCCGTCCGGACCGATGGTGACCATGTAGTTGCGGTGACCGGCTGGCTGGCGGTTGTATTCAAAGGTGCGCGAGCCGTCAGACTCGTTCCACACATAGGCCGGCTCCCCGAATTCGGCACGCACATCGGCTTCGGTGGACAGGCCTTCTTCCAGCTTGTCGATCTTGTGCTGGTCACAGCCCACCAGGCCCACGGCGCCCAGCGCCACGGCCGCCAGCATGCCTGCGATACGCGAGAAAGATTTCATGGGCTTTGTCCTGTCCATCATGCTGCACTGCAACCATACAGTCCCGCCAGTCTAGCGGGCTTGCAGGCCCGCTGCGCGCAGCACCTTGGCAGTTCCGCCCGGCGAACAGGGCATGATGACGTTCTTTCACTGAGTATCCGCCCGCCCATGTCTGCTTCCCTGCCCGATCTGTTCGCCCACTTTCACGCCTGTGCCGCTGAAGCACTGCAGCAGGACAACAAATGGCTGGTGATCGACCCCGTGTACGACCACATGGAACAGCTGGCCGTCCAGCCCCTAGAGCAACTCCTGCCCCAGATCCTGCAGCTGATCGAAACCTATCCCACGCTGGACTACGGCGGCCCCGGCCCGTTCGGCAGCTTGATTGAAGAACACCCGCTGACCGCCTACACCCCGGCGTTGCTGGCCTCGCTGCAGCGCCAGCCCAGCGTGCAGGTCATGGGCTGGCTGGACCGCGCCGTGCGTGCCGAGGGGCTGGATCTGCCCTGCGGCCCCAATCCGGTGCGCCCGGCCGATTACGCCGCCGTGCTGGAGCAGCTGCTGCACCACCCTCTGGCCTCCGAGAAGTGCAAGGCCTTCGCCCAGGACAGCCTGGACGACGCTCGCCAGGCGATCCGCCCCTGAACCGCTAAAATCCCCGCTTCTGAGAGGTTTACCCACATGTCCATCTTCCGCCGTCCCGACTACCAATCCGAAACCACCCAGTTCCTGAACGAGCTGAAGAAGCAGAACCCCGCGCTGGAATCCCAGCAGCTGGCCGGTCGCGCCCTGCTGTGGGACAAGAACGTGAACTATGAAGTGGCGGCAGACACCGCCCAGGCCCAGGTGGCCCAGAAGCCCTACGTCTACCAGACCAACGCCAGCTGATCCCAGGCGGTCTGCCCGGCTGTGTACCCTGCACAGTCCTGCGGGCCGTGTGCACCACCCCGTGCGCACCCGCGGCTCCCTGAATTGCAGCACCCATGAAGCAGCGCGCCTCCCAGGCCGGTGACAACGACGCGCTGGCCGCGTCGTCCGCACTCACGCCCCTGTCGCCCGACGGCCTGCCCGACGTGGTGGACCAGGTGGCGTTGGCACGCCTGTACGGGGAGCCGCTGTTCAACCTGCCCAATGACCTCTACATCCCGCCGGATGCGCTGGAGGTCTTCCTCGAGGCCTTTGAAGGCCCGCTGGACTTGTTGCTGTATCTGATCCGCAAGCAGAACTTCAACATCCTCGACATCCCCATGGTGGATGTCACCGCCCAGTACCTGCGCTATGTGGACGAAATCCGCACGCGCAACCTGGAACTGGCGGCCGAATACCTCTTGATGGCCGCCATGCTCATCGAGATCAAGTCGCGCATGCTGCTGCCCCCCAAGAAGAAAGAGGGGGAGGAAGAAGCCGAAGACCCGCGTGCCGAACTGGTGCGCCGTCTGCTGGAGTACGAGCAGATCAAGCTCGCTGCCGCCCAGCTGGGCCAGATTCCGCAGTATGGCCGCGACTTTCTGAAGGCCCAGGTCTACATCGAGCAAAGCCTGCAGCCGCGCTTTCCGGATGTGGAGGTCTCCGAGCTACAGGCAGCCTGGCAGGACATCCTCAAACGCACCAAGCTGGTCCAGGCCCACCGCATCACCCGCGAAGAACTGTCGGTGCGCGAGTACATGAGCCAGATCCTCAAGCAGTTGCAGGGCCGCCGCTTTGTACCGTTCGAGGACATCTTCGTGCCCGAAAAAGGCAGCACCGTGCTGGTGGTGACCTTTATCGCGCTGCTGGAGCTGGGCAAGGAAACCCTGATCGAAATCACCCAGGCAGAGGCCTACGCACCCATCTATGTGCGCCTGGCCTATCGCCCTGTCGAGCCCGTGCTGGCCCCGCTGGACGCCGACGAAGGCGTGTACTCGACGGACTGAGTCTCCCTCCACGTTCCGGCCCTTGTTTTCGGCCCCGTCGCGCTGCGCGCAGCCGGGGGTGAGGACCTGCCCGCCATGCAGCACCCGCTGGCGCTGCACGCCAGTGCACGACCACCACCGCCAAACCCTGCTGCGCAGGCCATACCCGGGCCCTGCGCTCGGAATTGCAGCGGCTTTTTTCTTCCCCAAAGCCGCCAGACCCGGTCACCAAGGCCGTCACAGCGCTGGCGCTTTTTGCAACCACCAACCGGGAGACCGATTTCCGCAGCGAAAACAGCGGCAACACCGTCCAATCCGGTCGGTTTGGCAGCGCCACAACGGGCAGCGGAGGGGAAATTGACCACCATTTGCGCGGAGATGCAGACACCTTGCATGCAATCTTCAGCAACACCCCTTCAACCGCGCGCAACCTCCCGCCAAAAGACACGCTAGCGCCACGCGGACCGCTCAGCGCCATCTGGCGCAATTTGCACCCTCTGCAGCATGCCCACAATGCCCGGCATTCCCTGTTCGACCCGGAGCTTTCGCCATGCCGCACGCCACCTCTTCCACGGACTGCGCCAGCCACGCTGCCCCCCGCGCCCCTGCTGCCGCTGTTTCCCCGCCTGCCACACAGGCCATGCAATGGCACCAGCCCGTCACCCGGCCCACTGCACAGGCGGCCGACACGGCCGGCCAACGCTGGTCGGTAGACGCCATCCAGGCCCTGCTGGACCTGCCTTTTCTGGACCTGCTGCACCAGGCCCAGAGCGTGCACCGCCAGCACTGGCCGGCCGGTGAGATCGAGTTGGCCACGCTGCTGTCGGTCAAGACCGGGGGCTGCCCCGAAAACTGCGGCTACTGCCCGCAGTCGGCCGAATTCGACACCGGCGTGCAGGCCGACAAGCTGATGAGCGTGGAAGAAGTCACCCGCGCTGCCAAGGCCGCACAGGACGCCGGGGCCACGCGCTTTTGCATGGGCGCCGCCTGGCGCGCGCCCAAGGACCGCGACATCGAAAAAATGAACGTGCTGATCAGCGCCGTGAAGGGGCTGGGCCTGCAGACCTGCGCCACGCTGGGCATGCTGCAGCCACACCAGGCCAAGGCACTGCACGACGCCGGGCTGGACTACTACAACCACAACCTGGACACTGCACCCGAGTACTACCAGGACGTTGTCAGCACCCGCCAATACCAGGACCGGCTGGACACCCTGGCCGCCGTGCGCAACGCCGGCATCAGCGTGTGCTGCGGCGGCATCATCGGCATGGGGGAAACCGAGGTTCACCGCGCCGGGCTGATTGCCCAGCTGGCGAACATGGAGCCCTACCCCGAGTCCGTCCCCATCAACAGCCTGGTGCGCGTGCCCGGCACCCCGCTGGCCGACAGCGAGCCCGTCGATCCGCTGGATTTCGTGCGCGTGATTGCCGTGGCCCGCATCACCATGCCCCAGGCCCGCGTGCGCCTGTCGGCAGGTCGCCAGCAACTGGGCGAGGCGGTGCAGACCCTGTGCTTCATGGCCGGTGCCAATTCCATCTTCTACGGCGACAAGCTGCTGGTCACCGGCAACCCCGATGCCGATGCCGACCGCCAACTGCTGCACAAGCTGGGACTGCACGGCCTACAAACCCAGACATCCGCCGCCTGAAGACCTGCTCGCCATCGACTGCCGCGGCGCCCGGCCCGTGTGAACGCCGCGGCACACACCCTGTAGGACGGCACAGCCGCCCTGCGCTCTTTGCCACCATCACGGACCACTCCCGCAGCCCCGCGCTGCGGCCCTGGCCCAGGGAGTTCCGCATGACCTCTACCCTTGCCCACCGCAGCATGGCGGCTGTCTGGCACCCTTGCACCCCCATGCAGCGGCACGAAGCCGCGCCCCCGCTGGCCATTGACCGCGCCAGCGGCCCCTGGCTGTACGACACCGACGGACGGCGCTACCTGGATGGCATCAGCTCCTGGTGGGTCAATCTGTTCGGCCACGGCCACCCGCATATCCGCACCGCACTGGCCGACCAGCTGGAGCGCCTGGACCACATCCTGCTGGCCGGCTGCACCCACGCGCCGGTGGTGGAACTGTCCGAACGCCTGGCCGCGCTCACCGGTCTGGGCCACGCCAGCTATGCCAGCGACGGCGCCTCGGCCACCGAAATCGCACTGAAGATGAGCGCCCATTACTGGCGCAATCTGGGTCGGCCCGAAAAGAACCGCTTTGTCGGCCTGGCGGGCGGCTACCACGGAGAGACCGTGGGCGCGCTGTCCGTCACCGATGTGGAGATTTTCCGCAGTGCCTATGCCCCGCTGACCCGTCTGTCAGCCACCGTGCCCAGCCCGGATGCACGCCACGCCTTGCCAGGGGAAAGCGCTGCCGACGTGGCCCTGCGTGCGGCAGCCGCCCTGGAGGACTGGCTGCAGGCCCACCACCAGGAAACCGCCGCGCTGATCGTGGAGCCGCTGATCCAGTGTGCCGCAGGCATGGTGATGTACGACGCCGTCTACCTACGCCAGGCCCGCCAGCTGTGCGACCGCTACCAAGTGCATCTGGTGGTGGACGAGATCGCCACCGGCTTCGGCCGCACCGGCCGCCTGTTCGCCCACCAGCAGGCGAGCATCACGCCGGACTTCATCTGCCTGTCCAAAGGGCTGACCGGCGGCACGCTGCCGCTGTCGGTCGTGCTCACTACCGACACCGTCTACCAGGCGTTCTACGGCACCGATGCGGCACGGGCGTTCCTGCATTCCCACTCCTACACTGGCAACCCGCTGGCCTGCCGCGCTGCCCTCGCCACACTGGATCTGTTTGCGCAGCGGGATGCGCTGACCACCAACCAGGCCATGGCGGCGCAGATCAGCGCCGCCTTCGCACCGTTGAACACCCACCCCCGCGTGCGCCACGCCCGCCACCTGGGCATGGTCTGGGCCTGGGACATCGACACAGACTTGCCCGACTTTGCCCAGCGCTACCACTATGCGGCCTTGCGCCACGGCCTGCTGCTGCGCCCCATCGGTCGCACGCTGTACTGCATGCCGCCCTATGTGCTGGACGCCCCCGCCATCGCCCACCTGGGCCGCGCGAGCCTGGCGGCACTGGAAGACTGCTTGCAGCAGGAAGCCGCGCTGCGCCTGCGCACGGAGGCCGCATGATCGGCTGCTTTGTGACCGGAACCGACACCGGCGTCGGCAAGACCCTCGCCAGCTGCGCGCTCTTGCACGCCCTGGGCCGCCACCACGCCCGCGTGGTCGGCATGAAGGCCGTGGCCGCGGGGGCCGAGCCCGACGGCCATGGCGGCTGGGCCAATGAAGACACGCTGGCCCTGCGCGCCGCCTCCACGCTGGCAGTGCCCGCTGCCTGGGACAACCCGGTGCTGTTGGCCGATCCGCTGTCGCCCCATATCGCCGCCCAGCGCGCCGGGGTGGAGGTGACGCTGCCCCCCATCCTGTCCGCCTACCACCAGCTGGCCGCCCAGTCCGACGCCGTGGTGGTGGAGGGAGCCGGCGGCTGGCGCGTGCCACTGTCGGACAGCCTGTCGATTGCCGATCTGGCCGTGGCGCTGCAGCTGCCCGTGGTGCTGGTCGTCGGCCTGCGCCTGGGCTGCCTGAACCATGCGCTGCTGACGGCCGACGCCATCCGGGCCAGCGGCCTGCCGCTGGCCGGCTGGATCTGCAGCCGCATGGACCCCCACATGCTCGCCCCAGAAGACAACCTGGCCACGCTGCGCCGTGCACTGGGCAGCCTGGGTGCGCCGCTGCTGGCCGACCTGCCCCACCAGGTCCGGCCCGATCCTCGCACCGCATCCGTACAACTCCCGCAGGAATGGCAATGACCCCCACCACCGCACCATCCACCGGTTCCTGGCTGGACGAACTCCCCCTGCAACTGGCCGCGCTGGACGCCCAGCACCTGCTGCGCACGCGCCGTGCCGTGTCGCCGCTGCAGGGGGCGCACATCCGCGTGGACGGCCAGCCCCTGCTGCAGTTCTGCAGCAACGACTACCTGGGCCTGGCCGGCCACCCGGCCCTGGCCGAGGCAGCCTGCACCGGCGCCTGGGACTTTGGCGTGGGCTCCGGCGGCTCGCCCATGGTCAACGGCCACAGCACGGCCAATGCCGCACTGGAAGCCGATCTGGCGCAGTTTGTGCAGCTGCCGCGTGCGCTGTACTTCTATGCCGGCTTTGCCACCAATGCCAGCGTGATCCCGGCGCTGGTGGGTGCGGGCGATGCCATCTTCTCGGACGCCCTGAACCACGCCAGCTTGATCGACGGCTGCCGGCTGTCACGCGCCAGCATCCACCGCTATCCGCATGGCAACCTCGCTGCGCTGGATGCGCTGCTGGCCGGCAGCACCAGCCGGCGCAAGCTGGTGGTCAGCGACGCCGTGTTCAGCATGGACGGCAATGTGGCCGACATTCCCGGCCTGCTGGCCTTGTGCGAACGCCACGATGCCCTCTTGATGCTGGACGATGCCCATGGCCTAGGCGTGCTGGGCCCGCAAGGGCGCGGCAGCCTGGCCGCCGCCGGGCTGACGGGGGCCGCTGCCTCCCCCCGGGTGCTGTACATGGCCACGCTGAGCAAGGCGGCCGGGGTCTCCGGGGCTTTTGTGGCCGGCAGTGAGGTCCTGGTGGAATGGCTGCTGCAGAAGACACGCAGCTACACCTTCGCCACCGCCGCGCCCGCCTTGCTGGCGCGGGCGCTGCAGGCCAGCCTGCGGTTGATGGAACACGAGACCAGCCTGCGCACCCAGTTGCAGGCCCGCATTGCCCAGCTGCGCCAGGGGCTGCAGCCCCTGCTGGCACACACCGGCTGGCGGCTGCTGCCGTCGGACACCGCCATCCAGGCGCTGGTGGTGGGCAGCAATACCGCCGCCCTGGCGCTGATGGACGGCCTGCGCCAGCGCGGTCTGTGGGTCCCGGCCATCCGCCCGCCCACCGTGCCCGCGGGCACGGCACGGCTGCGCATTGCCTTGTCGGCCGCACACACCGAAGCCGATGTGCAGCTGCTGCTCACCGCCCTGACAGCGCTGGCGCCCACCGCAGAACCCGCCCTGGCGTGAGCCGATTTGCACCCGGCTGTGAACGGCTTTCAGCCCCGGCATCCCGGTGGCGGCCGCTCTTGGCCTGACAATCGGCAGTGTTGCAGACCGGGTCATGCCCGGTCTGCCGCCTTTTCCCATCACACCGCCCGAGGAGACACCATGCCCCACCTGTACGTGGAATACAGCAACAACCTGACCGGCCTGAACGAACAAGGCCTGCTGGAAAAGCTCAATGCCGTGGTCTGCGGCCACGCCACCGTCGCCGATGAAGCCGACGTCAAGGCTCGCATTGCCGCATTGCAGCAATTCCGCATCGGCACCAACCCTGCGCAACGCGGCTTTGTGCACGTGCAACTGCGCCTGCTGGCGGGCCGCACACCCGAGGTGAAGAAGGAACTGTCCGACGCCATCGCTGCCGTGCTGCGCGCCGAAGTCCCCCAGCCTGCTGGCGTGATGGTCCAGCTGAGCGCCGAGATCGCCGACATGGACAAGGCCAGCTACTACAAGGACCGCCTGTAATCCCCCAGGCAGCCCGCGCACCCGGGCGGGTCGGCCGACCACCCGACCGGTGCACGGCGCGCAGAAGCATGCACCATGCAGGCTGCGTGCCGCGCTGTCACTGCGCCCACCTGCAGCCAGGCAGCTGCGCAGGCATCCGCTGCGGCCGCATTCCCCTTGGCACCCGCCACGTTCCGTGAATACCGCGCCCCCTTCCACCCGCCGTGCGCAGTGCCCTGACTGCCTGCGCCCTGCCAGCGCCTGCATCTGCGCATGCGTGCAGACGGTGGCGCACGCCACCCAGGTGCTGCTGCTGCAACACCCTCTGGAAGTGCAGCACCCCAAAGGCACGGCGCGGCTGCTGCACCTGTGCCTGCCGCACAGCCGCATGGCACAAGGCGAATGCTGGCCTACAGACAGTCTGCAGGCCCTGCTGCAGAACGCATGGCCTGCGGCGGGCGACAGACAGGCAGAGCCCGCCCCGGCGCTGACACTGTTGCTCTACCCGCCCTCCCCGCCCGATCCGGCACTGCCGCTGCTGGAGCCGCCGCCCTGGGAGATGGCCGATCTGGCCGCATTGCCTGCAGGCGCCGCGCTGCGCCTGGTGGTGCTGGACGGAACCTGGCGCAAAAGCCGCAAGATGCTGTACCGCAACCCGGCATTGCAACAACTGCCCCGCCTTCCGCTGCGGGAGCTGCCGGCCAGCCGCTACGCCATCCGCAAGGCGCACAAGCCAGGTCAGCTGTCCACGCTGGAAGCCAGCTGGGCGGCACTGCGCCAGCTCGAGCCCGCCAATCCCACGCTGGACGGTCTGCTGCAGGCCATGGCCGCCATACAAGACCACTACCGCGCGCAGCTGACACCCTAAGCAGCTCCTGCACAACATGCAGGGGGAGGAGGCATCTTGAGGCTGGGCAGCCCGCAATCCTGGGTAGATGCATGCAGCACTCCCTGGCATGCGCTCTGTCGCCCCCCTGCAGGGTCTGCCGACCAGACCCGGTACCAGGCCAAGGCCCAGGGGGCGCGGCTTTCTGCTGCCGACGTTGGCACGACTGAGAGACACCTCCCCCGCACCGGCATGCGCCACGGCGACCCGGCCAGGCACATCCACGTTGGCGCCGCCCCAAAAAAAAGCGCTGCCGATGGCAGCGCAATCCATGCAAATCACCGCGTCATCCGCGTGATCCAGAGCAGCGCACACAGCCCGGTTCACATTGCGCAGATCCGCTGGTGGCCTTGCATGCCTCCAGGGCCAAGGTGTGGGTTCACACCCTGGTCACTTTCTCAGGGCTGGGCTGTGGCCTGGCCTTGGCGGGCCGTGGTCTGCACGGCACCCATGTACTTGGCGACGGTCTCCTGGAAGGCAGGACCGTTGCGCAACTGCTCGTACCGGCGGTATTCGGGACTGGACTTCACTTCCGGAAACTGCGCCGGCGACGGCATGAAGCTCATGCCAGCCTTGTGCCACAGTTCCAGATCCGCCTGCACCTGGGCTTTTTGCAGGGTTTCGGCATCGGCCGACACGGTCGATTGGGCGTGGGCAGCGCCCACCAGGGTCATCACAGCCGCAGCAGCGGCCATCCATTGCTTGCGCATGGCATTGTCCTTTCCAGACACATTCACAGAAGTTGCCGGGCTGCTGACAGTGGCAGCACAGCCTGGAAAGCAGTGTCGGGGCGGGAGCGGGGTACCGTCTGTGCGTTTTCTCACGCAGTGCAGCAAAAAGCCGAAAAAGACCCCGGGCGGCTCAGCGCATGTCTTCGAGCAGCACGCGCAGACCATCCACATTGGTCAGGCGCAGGCCGCGGCCTTCGCGCTGCAGCAGACCCAGGCGGGTCAGGCGCGACATCTCGCGCGCCACTTCTTCGCGGCTGCTGCCCAGCAAGGCCGCCAAGCTGACCTGGGTGGGTGCCGGCTGCAGCAGGGCCTGGTTGTTCTGCACCCCGGCGCGCTCCGCCAGCATCAGCAAGCGCGCATGCAGACGCCCGCCCACGCTGAGCGTGCCCATTTCCACCAGCCGGGCCACCAGCGACCAGACCAGGCGGTTCATGCCTTGCAGCAGGGCCGACAGCATGCCTTCCATCACCGCCGGGTCGCGGTCAAACAGGGCCTTGACCTCATGCCCTTCCAGCGTGGCAATCAGGCTGGCATCGGCCGCCTCCACCACCAGCGGCACGCTGGGCGGCTGGGAGCATTCCCCCAGCCAGTGGTTGCCGCACCATTGGCCTGGCATCAGGTCCCCCACGATCATCTCGCGCCCCTGGCTGCCGTAGTAGCGCACCCACAGCCGGCCGTGCACGATCAGGTTCAACCGCCCTTCGTCGAAGGCATCTGGCAGCGGCTGCCCCGGCTCCAGCAGACGCCAGCGGAAGCGTGTGGCCAGGGACTGCAGATCCGCCTCTCCCAAATGGGCCAGCAAAGGCATGGTCTGCAAGGCCTGCCAGGACGCCGGAACCGGTGCCGGCGCAGGCGCTGCCCCTGCATCGTCAGAACGCAGCAGCGGTGGCGAAGAAACGGAAAGGGAGGCCATGGCGGCCATTGTGCCGTGGCCGCCACCGATCCGCTGCAGGCAGAAACCTCGGCGTTTTCCGGGCTCTCGCCCAGCCCTTGGTGCCCTGCAGCGCCCGCTGCCGCACAAACCCCGCCGGCGCGCTGGTGAACTGGCTACCGTTGCATTGCAGCATCCCCTAGACTCGCGCCAGATTGCAGCACTGGCCCAACGCAAAAAACATCTCTGGGAGACAACATGTCCGCAAGTACCACCGGCACGCCCTACGGCACCATTCCGCCCGCATCCCCACTGCCCCAGCGGCGCCCCGTCAGCCTGCCGCGCCTGGCGCAGATGCGTGCGGCCGGCGAAAAGATCACCATGCTCACCGCCTATGACGCCACCTTCGCCGCTGTGGCCGATGCCGCCGGTGTGGAGTGCATTCTGGTGGGCGACTCCCTGGGCATGGTCTGCCAGGGCCTGCACAGCACCGTGGGCGTCAGCCTGGACGATATGTGCTACCACACGGCCAGCGTGGCGCGCGGTCTGCACCGCGCCCAGGCCACGGCCTGGCTGGTTGCCGACCTGCCCTATGGCAGCTACCAGGAATCGCGTGAACAGGCGCTGCGCAGCGCCAGCGCCCTCATGCAGGCCGGCGCCCACATGGTCAAGCTCGAAGGTGGTGGCTGGACCGCACCCACGGTGCAGTTTCTGGTGGAGCGCGGCATTCCGGTCTGTGCCCACCTGGGGCTGACGCCCCAGACCGTCCACGCCCTGGGTGGCTACCGCGTGCAGGGCAAGGACGATGTGGCCGCTGCCACGCTGCGCCGTCAGGCCCGCGAGCTGCAGGATGCCGGCGCCGCCATGCTGGTGCTGGAGATGGTGCCCGCTGCCCTGGCCGCAGAGCTGACACAGGCGTTGACCCACTGCCACACCATCGGCATAGGCGCTGGCAATGGCACGGCCGGACAGGTGCTGGTGCTGCACGACATGCTGGGCGTCAACCTGGGCAAGATGCCCAAGTTCGTGCGCAACTTCATGCAGGAGGCCGGCAACGTCAAGGGCGCCATGGCGGCCTATGTCCAGGCAGTCAAGGATGGCAGCTTTCCCGACAACCAGCTGCACGCCTGGTAAGCCCAGGCTTCTCCCGTTTCCGTCCCGTTTTCCGACACCATGCACATCGTCCATACCATCGCCGACCTGCGCTCCGCCCTGGCGGGCCGCGGCCGCCCCGCTTTCGTTCCCACCATGGGCAATCTGCACGAGGGCCATCTGTCCCTGGTGCGCACCGCACGCCAGCATGGCGATGTGACCGTGGCCAGCATCTTCGTCAACCGCCTGCAGTTTCTGCCGCATGAAGATTTCGACAGCTACCCGCGCACCTGGGATTCGGACTGCAGCAAGCTGCAGGCCGCCCACTGCGACCTGCTGTTTGCGCCGCGCGAAGCCGATCTCTACCCCGAAGCCCAGACTTTCAAGGTGCAGCCCGACCCCACGCTGGCCGACATGCTGGAAGGGCATTTCCGCCCCGGTTTCTTTACCGGCGTGTGCACCGTGGTGATGAAGCTGTTTTCCGCCGTATTCGCCACCACCGGCGGCGGCGCGGCCATCTTCGGCAAGAAGGACTACCAGCAGCTGATGGTGATCCAGCGCATGGTCCAGCAGTTTGCCCTGCCCATCACCATCATCGCAGGCGATACCGCCCGAGCCGACAGCGGCCTGGCACTCAGTTCCCGCAACGGCTACCTGAATGCCGAACAGCTGCAGCAGGCCATGGCCCTGTCCCAGGCACTGAAGACCCTGGCGCAGGCGGCCCGCACGGGCCGCATTCCACTGGCCGACCTGGAAACCCAGGCCATCGGCCAGCTGCAGGCCCTGGGCTGGGAGCCCGACTACCTGACGGTGCGCCTGCGCAGCAACCTGCAAATTCCCAGTGCCGCCGACCTGGCCACGGCCCCGCTGGTGACACTGGGCGCCGCCAAGCTGGGCAGCACCCGGCTGATCGACAACCTCGAGTTCTGAACCGCAGCAGCTCTCAGCACTGGAACGCCCCGGTGGCGCAGTGCGGGGCCTCCGACAGGACTTCCAGCCCATGGGCGGCCACGCGCAGCTGCGCACCGCTGGCAAATTCCAGCTCCAGCACCAGGGGCTGCTGCAATGCACAGGGCACGGGCAAGGCCGACAGGCGTTGCCCCTCCAGCAGCACACGCCCGCCCTCCAGCTTCCCGAAAAGCGCTTGCACGGGCGGCAGGGGCCCGGACAGCGTGCAGACCAAGCGCATCGGGAGCCACAGGCCTTCGCCGCTGCCGGTCTTGCCCCCCTCCTCCGCGTACACCCGCGCAGCGGAAAAACGCACGGTCAGCACCGCAGCCGTGCCCGGGCTCACGCTGCACGCGGCGACTTCTGAATCTTCAAATACCCATTGCATGGCCGTGAGCATAGCGGCTGCACGACCCCATGGCATGCCCGTGGCGGAGGCAAGAAAGCTTTTCAGATAAGCAAGGCGAAATTTGTTTCTTCTGCCCTGCAGGCGGCATTTCCACAATGGCTGGACCAGGTGCGGCCCGCACCGCTTTTTCCGCCATGGAAGGATGTTCGTTTTATGCAATTCAAGAAGTGGATCACCGCCGCCGCTGCAGGCGCCGCGCTGCTGACAACCGGCTCTGTCTGGGCCGACCGCCTGCAGGACATCAAGAAGGCCGGCGTGCTGCGCGTGGCCGCCTTTGATGGCAACCCCCCGTTCGGCTTTGTCGACGCCAAGACCCGCAAGATCGTGGGCCTGGACGTGGACTACGCCGAAGAATTTGCCAAGCGCCTGGGTGTGAAGCTGCAGTTGGTGCCCACCAATCCTGCCAACCGCGTGCCGTTGCTGGTGTCCGGCAAGGTGGATCTGGTGCTGGCCAATTTCACCATCACCGAAGAGCGCGCCAAGCAGGTGAACTTCAGCGTGCCATATTTTTCGTCCGGCACGCAGTTCCTGGCCCCCAAGGGCACACTGGCCTCGGCCGACCAGCTCGGCAGCCTGCGCATTGCCGTGGACAAGGGCACGACCAACGAGATCGTGCTGCGCGAAAAATACCCGCAGGCCACCCTGGTCGCGTTCGACGACACGCCATTTGCCTTCACCGCCTTGCGCAACGGCAATGTGCAGGCCCTGGCGCAGGATGGCCCCAAGCTGGTGGGCCTGCTGGGCACCATCAAGGACGCCCAGGAACGCGCCAAGTGGGAAGTGCCGGCATTCACCATCTCGAACGACTTCATCGGTGTGGGCATTCCCAAGGGAGAGACCGCGCTGACCGACTGGGTCAACACCACGCTCAAGGAACTGGAAGGCAAGGGCCAGGCCGGCAAGATTTACGACGCCTGGTTCGGCCCTAAGAGCAACACGCCGCTGGTGCGCACTTTCAAGATCGGCGACAAGGTCTGAGCCACCGCATCCTTGCCGCTTTTCGCCAGGGTCTGCGCGCCTGACCGGTGCGCAGCCCTGGCTGCTTCCCATGACCCCTGTTCTCCCCTGGCCGGACGCGGTGCTGGCCCTCAAGTACTGGCAGTGGCTGCTCAGCGGCTGGTCGGTCACCATGGGCACCTCGCTGCTGGTGATTGCCCTGTCCACCCTGCTGGGCGTGCTGTTTGCCATGGCCCGTGATGCCGCAGCGCCGGCGCTGCGCACTGCGGCCGGCGTCTACCTCTCGGTGTTTCGCAACACGCCGCTGCTGGTACAGCTGTTTTTCTGGTATTTCGGCGTTCCCAGCCTGCTGCCTGCAGGCTGGATGGGCTGGCTGAACACGCCGCATGAGCTGGCCCTGGGCGGATGGCATCTGGCCTGGCCGTCGCTGGAGTTCCTGTCCGCCGCCGTGGGCCTGGTGCTGTATTCCACGGCCTATGTGGGCGAGGAAATCCGCGCGGGCATCGCCAACGTGCCGCGCAGCCAGCTTCAGGCGGCCCTGAGCCTGGGCATGACGCGCTGGCAGTCGCTGCGCCATATCGTGCTGCCGCAGGCGCTGGCCCATGTGGTCTCGCCGCTGTGCGGGCAGTACATGAACATCACCAAGAACACCTCGCTGGGCATGACGATCGGCCTGGTGGAGCTGTCCTACCGCGCACGCCAGGCAG
This sequence comes from Comamonas sp. CMM03, assembly GCF_019218715.1. Taxonomy (NCBI): domain Bacteria; kingdom Pseudomonadati; phylum Pseudomonadota; class Betaproteobacteria; order Burkholderiales; family Comamonadaceae; genus Comamonas; species Comamonas sp. CMM03. Next base: position 251,601 of record NZ_JAHUXB010000002.1, read on the forward strand.
AGGCCGAGACCTTTCAATCCTTCCAGGTCTATGGCATCAGCACCGTGCTCTACATCGTGCTCATCATCGGCCTGGAACTGCTGAGCCGGCAGGTGCAGCGCCGGCGCCGATGGGGCCGGCTGCCCGTGGGGCGCACATGAACCTGGCGGCACTGGCCGACGACTGGCTCTACCTGCTGGTGGGCACCTTCCCCGAAGGACCGCCCGGCGGTGCGCTGCTGACCTTGATCCTGAGCGCCACCTCTGGTCTGGCCTCGGCCGTGCTGGGGCTGGTGCTGGGCATTGCACTGGCCATGGGCAGCGGGCCGTGGGCCACGCTCTTGCACACCGTGCTGGGCTTTCTGCGCGCCATTCCCGTGCTGATGCTGATCTTCTGGATCTACTTTCTGCTGCCCATGCTGTTCGGCATGGATGTGCCGGGCACGGTGTCCGTGGTGTGCGCCCTGTCGCTGATCGGCGGAGCCTATCTGGCCCACGCCGTGGCGGCGGGCATCCATGCCGTGCCCCAGGGCCAGTGGGACGCAGGCCGGGCGCTGGGCATGGACCGCTGGCAGGTCCTGCGCTGGCTGGTGCTGCCGCAGGCACTGACGGCCATGCTGCCCTCGTTGGTCAACCAGTGGGGCACGCTGATCAAGGACAGCTCGCTGGCCTATATCGTGGGCGTGGGCGAACTGTCGTTTCTCTCCACCCAGGTGAACGCGCGGCTGATGGTGAACCCGGCCGAGGTGTTTGTGTTCGTGGGCGGCGTGTACTGGCTGCTGTGCTCGCTGCTCCATCTGCTGAGCTGGGCCATCGGACGGCAGCAGCCAGCGCAGCGCGCCTGATTCGCGCCCGCACTGCTGCCTGCGCTACAGGGCCGTCACGCCCGGCCTTGCATACTGGCCGGCATTCACCACAAGGAGAGCGACATGCCGGAAAAGAACCTGTACCTGGACGATTTGTACGTGGGCCAGACCTTTGTCAGCGGTGAGCACCTACTGGACGAAGCCCAGATCATTGCCTATGCCCGGCAGTTCGACCCGCAGGTCTTTCACCTCGACCCCGAAGCCGCCAAGCACACCTTCTTCCAGGGACTGGCGGCCAGCGGCTGGCACACGGCATCGATCAGCATGCGCCTGGTGACCGAGAGCATTCCGCTGGCGGACGGCGTGATCGGCGGCGGCATGGAAGAGCTGGCCTGGCCCCAGCCCACACGGCCCGGCGACCGGCTGCATGTGGAATCCGAGATCGTGGAGATCATCCCCTCCCAGTCCAAGCCCAACCGCGCCATGCTCCGCGTGCTGTGCCAGACCAAGAACCAGCGCGGCGAGGTGCTGCAGCGCTTTCGCCCCAAGATGCTGGCCTTCAAGCGCCCCGCCGCCTGAGGCGTTCAACCGGCGGATGGCTGCAGCGCCTGTGCCGTGTGCTGCAAGGCGGCCACCAGCGCATCCACCGCAGGCTCGGCCGGGCGGTGCAGCGGCAGCAGCACATGCACCTGGTAGGGAATGGCGAAGGCCAGCGGGCGCACCACCAGCTGCGGCCCGGCACAGGCCTGGGCGGTGTAGGGATTGACGATGGCCACGCCCAGCCCCTGCTGCACCAGCGCGCAGACCGAGACCGCGCTGGCCGTCTCCAGCCCCAGCTGGCGCTCCACGCCCGCCTGGGTAAATACCGCATCGATCTGCTGGCGGTAAGGATCGTCCCGCGCCAGACTGATGAAGGGCTGGACGGCAAAGTCCTGCGCCGCCAGCACCGGCTGCTGCACCAGCGGGTGGGCGGCGGGCAGCACGGCCACCTCGTCCAGCGCCGGCAGCGGCAGGCTGCGCGTGCCGGGTGGGGCATCGGCAAGCTCGGCCAGCCCCAGGTCAAAGCGCTGTGCAGCCATCCACTCCTGCAGCAGCGGCCCTTCCTGGGTGGCGATGCTCACCGGCACCGCCCCTTGCAGAGCCTGCAAGCGTGCCAGCGCGCCGGGCAGCAGCGCATGGCTGAGCGCCGGCAGGCACAGCACGCGCACATGGGCACCCTGGGCCTGGCCCAGCTCCAGCGCCCGGTCGACCACGCGCTCCAGCCCCTGCCAGCTGCGCTGCACCTCGGCCCACAGCGCCAGTGCCCGCGCCGTAGGGCGCAGCCGGCCCTGGGCACGCTCGAACAGCGCATAGCCCAGCAATTGCTCCAGCCGCGCCAGCTCCCGGCTGACGGTCGGCTGGCTGGTGAACAGCAGGCGCGCCGCACCGGTGACGCCGCCGGCCAGCATCACCGCCCGGAACACCTCGATGTGGCGATGGGCAATGCGGGGCGCCGTGCCGGTGGAGTCGGGGACTACCGCAGGCACAGACGGTACAGACGGCGCAGAGGAAGCGGGTGGACGGGTCATGGTGGCGGGCAATGCATATCAAATATGAATGACTTTGCCACAACAAAGCATTAGACCAAATACACCCACTGCGGCATTCTCTGCGTCCAAGGGGTGGGCCACCGTGCCGGATGGCTCATCTTGCCCGCACCGCACGCACACCCTCCTGTGCGCCAAAGCCGCTATCCATTGCAGAGTATCCAGACCATGAGCAACCCTTTTTCCCCCGCCCAGCTGTGGGCCCTGGCCGACGAATTCGGCACGCCGCTGTGGGTGTATGACGCCGCCACCATCCGCGAGCGCATTACCCAGCTCAAGGCCTTTGACACCGTGCGCTTTGCCCAGAAGGCCTGCTCCAACATCCACATCCTCCAGCTGATGCGCGAGCAGGGCGTGAAGGTGGACGCCGTCTCGCGCGGCGAGATCCTGCGCGCTCTGGCCGCCGGTTTCACACCGGGCTTTGGCGAACCGGCCGACATCGTCTTCACCGCCGATGTGATGGACGAAGCCACGCTGGCCACCGTGGTGGAACACCAGGTGCCCGTGAACGCCGGCTCCATCGACATGCTGCACCAGCTGGCCGCAGCATCCAAGGGCCACCATGTGTGGCTGCGTATCAACCCCGGTTTCGGCCACGGCCACAGCAACAAGACCAATACCGGCGGCGAGCATAGCAAGCACGGCATCTGGCACAGCGAACTGGAAGCGGCGCTGGAAGCCATCAAGACCGGCGGCCTGGTGCTTGCCGGCCTGCACATGCACATCGGCTCGGGCGTGGACTACGGCCACCTGCAGGAAGTCTGCGGCGCCATGGTCCAGCTGGTGGAACGCACCAAGGCGGCCGGCGTGGACCTGCATGCGATTTCCGCAGGCGGCGGCCTGTCCATCCCCTACAAAGCGGGCGATGCCACCATCGACACCGCGCACTACCACGGCCTGTGGAATGCGGCACGCCAGCAGGCCGAAACCATCGTTGGCCACCGTCTGGGTCTGGAGCTGGAGCCCGGCCGCTTCCTGGTCGCAGAATCCGGCGTGCTGCTGGGCACCGTGCGTGCCACCAAGAACGCGGGCAGCAACCACTTCGTGCTGGTCGACACCGGCTTCAACGAACTGATGCGCCCCAGCATGTACGGCAGCTACCACGGCATGGACGTGCTGCGCCGTGACGGCCAGCAACTGCCCGCACAGGACAGCGTGGTGGCCGGCCCGCTGTGCGAATCGGGCGATGTCTTCACCCAGGGCGACGGCGGCGTGGTGCTGCCCCGCAGCCTGGCCGGTGCCAGCGTAGGCGATCTGCTGGTGATCCACGACACGGGCGCCTATGGCAGCTCCATGTCCAGCAACTACAACACCCGGCCGCTGGCGGCCGAGGTGCTGGTCGACGCAGGCCAGGCCCGCCTGATTCGCCGCCGCCAGACCGTGGACCAGTTGCTGGCGCTCGAACTGGGCCTGTAAACCCTGACCGCCCGGCCTGCGGTGCTGCACCACCTGGTGGGACGACAGGCCACAGCGCTGTGAATGCACTTCAGCCACCTTCGGATGGCTTTTTTGCATCCCCCTGCCGCCCTTCGCCGCCAGCGGCTGTGGGCTGTCCTGCAGGCGATACGTACCGGGGTGGCGACAGCGCCAGAATAGCCACAGCACCTGGATAGGAACATGGCCCACACGCCCTTGCAGCTGTGTGTTCAGCTCATTTATTCATAGCTTTTGGTGGTAAGCCCCTGTATACCATGGGTACGCAATATCTGCCCTTCCCTGACTGGAGACCCCTATGTCCTTTCCCACCCGCCCTCTGGGCCAATCGCCGCTGATGGTGTCGCCGCTGTGTTTTGGCGGCAATGTGTTCGGGTGGACGGTGGACCCGTCCACCAGCTTTGCCTTGCTGGACGCGTGGCTGGGCGCGGGCATGAACTTCGTCGACACGGCCGATGTGTACTCGCGCTGGGTACCGGGCCATGTGGGCGGTGAATCGGAAACCCTCATCGGCCAGTGGCTGCAAAAAAGCGGCAAGCGCAAGCAACTGGTGCTGGCTACCAAGCTGGGCAAGGACATGGGCGACGGCAAGGTCGGCCTGCACCCCAAATACATCAAGCAGGCGGTGGATGCCTCGCTAACGCGCCTGCAGACCGATTACATCGACCTGTACCAGACCCATGACGACGATCCGAACATTCCGCTGGAAGATGTGCTGGGTACGCTGGGCGAGCTGATCCAGGCCGGCAAGGTGCGCGCCATCGGCGCCAGCAATTACAGCGCCCAGCGCCTGGCCGAGGCACTGGACTGCAGCGACCGGCACCGCCTGGCGCGCTTTGACAGCCTGCAGCCGCTGTACAACCTGTACGACCGCGCCGTGTTTGAAAAAGAGCTGCAGCCGCTGTGCGTGGCGCGCAACGTGGGCGTGATCAACTTCTACGCGCTGGCAGCCGGCTTTCTGACCGGCAAATACCGCAGCGAGGCCGATGTCGGCAAAAGCCTGCGCGGCGCCAAGACCACCAGCCTGTACCTGAACCCGCGCGGCCTGCGCATCGTCGATGCACTGGAGCAGGTGGCCGCCCAGTACAAGGCCCAGCCCGGCGAGGTGGCCATTGCCTGGCTGCTGCAGCAAGCCGGCATTGCCGCGCCGATTGCCAGCGCCACCAGCCTGGCGCAGCTGCAATCCCTGGTCACGGCCGCCACGCTGCAGCTGGATGCTGCGGCACTGGCCACACTGGACGACGCCAGCCGGGAGGACTGAGCCGCTGGTGCGCTGGTGCGCATGCGCCGCAGCGCCCCGCCCAGGCAAAAAAGCGAACGGCCTGCGCAGATGCCAGGCCGTTCAGTCTAAGGAGCGCCGTCCGCCTGCGCGGGGTCGGCCAGCGGCTCAGCGCTCCTGCTTCGGGTCGCGCTCCATCAGGCGGTGCACAGCCTGGGCCGGTGCCACCTTGCCGTCCAGCAGGTCGACCACCGTCGCCGCAATCGGCATGTCCACACCCAGGGCCTGGGCGCGGGCCAGCACGGTGCGGGCGCTGTACACGCCTTCGGCCACATGGCCCAGTGACTCCACAGCCTGGGCCAGGCCCATGCCGCTGGCCAGCAGCAGGCCCACCTTGCGGTTGCGCGACAGGTCGCCGGTGGCCGTCAGCATCAGGTCCCCCAGACCCGACAGACCCATGAAGGTGTCGGCCCGGGCGCCCAGGGCCACGCCCAGGCGTGTCATCTCGGCCAGGCCGCGGGTCAACAGCGCGGCGCGGGCATTCAGTCCCAGCTCCAGGCCGTCGCACAGACCCGAGGCAATGGCCATCACGTTCTTCACGGCGCCGCCCACTTCCACCCCGACGATGTCATCGTTGCCGTACACGCGCAGCGAAGGGCTGTGCAGTGCCTCCACCAGCGTATGGCGCACGCCGGCATCGCGGCTGGCGGCCACCAGGGCCGAAGGCTGGCTGCGCGCCACCTCCTGCGCAAAGCTGGGACCGCTCAGGGCGCCGCAGCGCAGCTGGGGCGCCACCTCGGCGCAGACCTCGTGCGGCATCAGGCCGGTACCGGCTTCAAAGCCCTTGCACAACCAGGCCACGGGCGCATGCAGATGCTGCAGCCGCTGCAGCCATTCGCGCAATGCGGCCATGGGCGTGCCAATGATGACCAGCTCGGCCTCGGCCACGGCATCCAGGGCATCGCCCTGCACCACCTGCAGGCCCGGCGCAAACGCCAGGCCCGGCAGATAGCGCATGTTCTGGCGGCTGTCGTGCATCTCCCGGGCCTGCACGGCATCGCGTGCCCACAGGCACACCTGGTGGCCGGCGGGGTGGGCGGCTGCCGACATGGCCATGGCCGTGCCCCAGGCTCCGGCGCCAATCACTGTGATTTTCATAGCTGCTTGTGCAGTTTCCATAGGCTTGAGCGGCACGTTGAAGGTTTGTTCTTTCCCGGCACTGCAGCGCAGCACGGGACATGCAGCCTGCATGGTACGCGCTGCCACACCCGCCTTGGTGCGGCGCAGCAGGCCACAGGTATCCGAAAGTTATCCGAACCCGGAGCAAGGCAGCCGGGTAACGGCATGCCCCAATGCAAAGAGGCCCCGCAGGGCCTCTTTGTCCAGAGCACATCGGCGCGCGGCACCAGGGCCGCCTGCCTGCGGTGCTTACTGGGGCAGTGCGCCGTCGGCCTGAGCGGCTTGGGCAGCGGCTTGCTGCTCGTACATGGCCTGGAAGTTGATTTCCGCGAGGTGCACGGGCGGGAAGCCGGCGCGGGTCACGATGTCTGCCACGTTGCCGCGCAGGTAGGGATAGATGATCTGCGGGCAGGCCACGCCGATCACGCCACCCATTTGTTCTTCGGGGATGCCGCGGATTTCGAAGATGCCGGCCTGCTTGGCTTCCACCAGGAACACGGTCTTGTCTTCGATCTTGGTCTGCACGGTGGCAGTCACGGCCACTTCAAAGATGCCTTCGGCCACAGGGGTGGCTTCCACACCCAGCTGGATGTCGACGCTGGGCTGGGTCTGTTCCAGCAGGATGGCGGGCGAGTTCGGTTGTTCCAGCGACAGATCCTTCAGGTAGACGCGCTGGATTTGGAACACGGGGTTTTCTTGTTCGGACATGGAGTCAGTCTTTCAGGTCTAAAGCAACCGGAGCTATACAAAAAAAGCCCGCCGGCGCAGAGGCTGCGCAGCGGGCGTAGCGTGCATTATGCAGTGGCGGTCTGGCTGGGCATGGGCACGCCGCAGGGATCAGGCGTTGAGCAGGGGCAGCAGACCGCCCTTGGCATCGAGCGCCATCAGATCGTCGCAACCGCCCACATGGGTGTCGCCGATATAGATCTGCGGCACCGTGCGGCGTCCGGTGGACTGCATCATGTGGTCGCGGGCAACGGGATCGGTGTCGATGCGCACTTCCTCGATCTGCTCCACGCCCTTGGACTTCAGGATCTGCTTGGCACGGATGCAGTACGGGCACACGGCAGTGGTGTACATCTTGACGGCTTGCATGGAAATCTCTCCTCGGTGGTAGGGGCTGCAACCGGTACGCAGGGGGAGCCCCGGCTGCATATCCGCTCTATATGGGGGCGGATCAGGCCTTTACAACCGGCATGCCGGCATCGCGCCAGCCCTTCATGCCACCGGCCAGGGCCTGGGCCTTTTCATAGCCCAGCTTCTTGGCCATGGCTTCGGCACGCACGGCGCGGGCGCCCTTCTCGCAGACCAGCACCACGGGAACAGACTTGTTCTTGGCCACCTGGGGCAGGCGCTCGTCCAGCTGGGCCAGGGGGATGTTCTTGGCGTTGGTGATGTGGCCGGTCACATATTCCTCGGCCTCGCGCACATCGACGACCACCGCTTTTTCGCGGTTGATGCGCTGCACGGCGTCGGCCGGAGTCAGGCTGCCAGCGCCCGCACCCTTGAGGGCAGGCACCATCAGCAGTGCGCCGGAACCAATGGCCAGCAGGAACAAATACCAGTTCTCGATGAAAAATTGCACGTCAATCCTCGGGATAGCAAACCGCGCAATTCTAGGGGGAGTTCCCCGGCCTGCCCCCGCGCACGGGCTTGACTGCTGCCAAGGGCGGTCCGGGCGGCCTAAAATCGTGGTTTTCGACGATCCGCCCACTTCTTTGTTTGCAGCGCGCGTGAAGCGCCAAGGGACCCCATGTACAAGCTCGTTTTGATCCGCCACGGAGAATCCACCTGGAACCTCGAGAACCGTTTCACCGGCTGGACCGATGTGGACCTGACCGACACTGGCGTGGAACAGGCCAAGAACGCAGGCCGTCTGCTCAAGGCCGAAGGCTATGACTTCGACCTGGCTTTCACCAGCATGCTCAAGCGCGCCACCCGCACGCTGTGGCACGCTCTGGACGAGATGGACCGCACCTGGCTGCCGGTGGAACACAGCTGGCGCCTGAACGAGCGCCACTACGGCGGCCTGCAGGGTCTGAACAAGGCCGACATGGCCAAGCAGTACGGCGAAGCCCAGGTGCTGCAATGGCGCCGCAGCTACGACGTGCCGCCACCCGCACTGGAAGCCACCGACCCCCGCAGCGAACGCGGCGACCGCCGCTACGCCGAGCTGCAGCCCGAGCAGATTCCGCTGACCGAGTGCCTCAAGGACACCGTGGCCCGCGTGGTGCCGTTCTGGAACGACGCCCTGGCCCCCGCCATCCTGGCCGGCAAGCGCGTGGTGCTGGCCGCCCACGGCAACTCCATCCGTGCGCTGATCAAGTACCTGGACAATATTGCCGATGACGCCATCGTGGGCGTGAACGTGCCCAACGGCATCCCCCTGGTGTACGAGCTGGACGCCAACCTCAAGCCCATCCGCAGCTATTACCTGGGTGACGCCGAAGCCGCGGCCAAGGCCGCCGCTGCCGTGGCCGCCCAGGGCAAGGCCTGACGCGGGGCCGCACCACGCTCTAGGTATCTGCACCGGGTTCGGACCCCAGACCCCCAAAGGGCCAAGGCCCCCGGTGTATATTGCTGTGTCAAAGGTATGGATCTATGGGCCAAAAACTGAAAATTGCTGGATGGGTATCGGTGGGCGCACTGGCTGGTGCACTCACCACGGTATCGCTGCAGACCGTGGCGCGCGGCGCCATGACGCCGCTGCCACTGGAAGAGATCCAGCAGCTGTCCGCAGTGTTCGGCATCGTCAAAACCGACTATGTCGAGCAGGTCGATGACAAGAAACTGATCACCGATGCCATCTCCGGCATGGTGGCCAGCCTGGATCCGCACTCGCAGTACTTCGACAAGAAGTCCTTCAAGGAATTCCGCGAAGGCACGTCGGGCCGCTTTGTGGGCGTGGGCATCGAGATCACGCAGGAAGACGGTCTGATCAAGATCGTCTCCCCGATCGAAGGCTCCCCGGCCGACCGCGCCGGCCTGAAGACCAACGACCTGATCACCAAGATCGACGAAACCGCGGTCAAGGGCCTGTCGCTGAACGATGCGGTCAAGCGCATGCGTGGCGAGCCCAACACCAAGGTGACCTTGACCATTCTGCGCAAGGACGAGAGCCGCAGCTTTCCGGTGACCATCACGCGCGAAGAGATCAAGACCCAGTCCGTCAAGGGCAAGCTGATCGAGCCCGGTTACGGCTGGATCCGCCTGAGCCAGTTCCAGGAACGCACGGTGGACGACTTTGTGCGCAAGGTCGAAGAAATCTACAAGCAGGACCCCCAGCTCAAGGGCCTGGTGCTGGACCTGCGCAATGACCCGGGCGGTTTGCTGGATGCGGCCGTGGCGATTTCGTCTGCCTTCCTGCCCCAGGGCGTGACTGTGGTCAGCACCAACGGCCAGCTGCAGGAAAGCAAGGCCACCTTCAAGGCCGACCCCGAGTTCTACGCCCGCCGCGGCCAGGGTGATCCGCTGCAGCGCCTGCCCGCCGCACTGAAGAAGGTACCGCTGGTGGTGCTGGTCAACGAAGGCTCGGCGTCCGCCAGCGAAATCGTGGCCGGTGCGCTGCAGGACCACCACCGCGCCACCATCATGGGCAGCCAGACCTTCGGCAAGGGCTCGGTGCAGACCGTGCGCCCCCTGGGTCCGGACACCGGCCTGAAGCTGACCACGGCCCGCTACTACACGCCCAGCGGCAAATCCATCCAGGCCAAGGGTATCGTGCCCGATGTGATGGTGGACGAAACCGCCGAGGGCGATATGTATGCGGCGCTGCGCATGCGCGAAGCCGATCTGGAAAAGCACCTGTCCAGCGGCCAGGGTGAGGAAGTCAAGGACGAAGCCCGCGAGAAGGCCCGTGAAGAAGCCCGCAAGCGCCTGGAAGAAGAGGCCAAGAAGCCGGCTTCCGAGCGCCGCCTGCCGGAGTTCGGCTCTGACAAGGACTTCCAGCTGCGCCAGGCGCTGAACCAGCTGCAAGGCAAGTCGGTGAAGGTCAGCAAGACCCTGACCGAGCGCCCCGCAGAAACCAAGGAAGAATGAGCACGGCAGGCTTCCCGCCTGCGCCGCTCACCCAAGCCGGGACGCCATGCTCCCGGCTTTTTCATTTCCCGCAACGATATGGGCCCACTGCCATGAATGACGATCAACTGCTGCGCTACTCACGCCACATCCTGCTGGATGAGGTCGGCATCGAAGGCCAGCAACGCATTCTGGATGCCCACGCCCTGGTCATCGGTGCTGGCGGCCTGGGCTGCCCGGCCGCGCTGTTTCTGGCATCGGCCGGTGTCGGCGAGATCACGCTGGTGGACCACGACACCGTTGACCTGACCAATCTGCAGCGCCAGATCGGCCACACCACCGAACGGGTGGGCATGCCCAAGGTGGAGTCCCTGGCCGCCGCACTGCATGCGCTGAATCCCGGCGTGAAAGTGCATTGCCTGCAGCAGCGTGCCGACGACGCGCTGCTGGACCAGGCGGTGCCGCGCGCCAGTGTGGTACTGGACTGCAGCGACAACTACCGCACGCGCCACGCCATCAACGCCGCCTGCATGCGCCACCGGGTTCCGCTGGTGGCTGCGGCGGTGATCCGCTTTGACGGGCAGCTGAGTGTCTTTGACCCGCGCCAGCCCGACAGCCCCTGCTATGCCTGCCTGTTCCCCGCCGATGCCGAGTTTGAAGAGGTGCAATGCTCCACCATGGGCGTTTTTGCCCCGCTGGTCGGCGTGATGGGGAGCCTGCAGGCCACGGAAGCCCTCAAGCTGCTTTCCGGGGCAGGCACGCCCATGACGGGCCAGTTGCTGATGCTGGAGGGTCGCAGCATGGAATGGAGCCGGATGCGCGCGCACCGCAACACAGAATGCAAGGTATGTGGTTAAAAAATGTAGGATTCTGCCTACCCTTTTACATCTCAGAGGCTGGCAGAATGGTCCGTACAAAGTGCACACCGGCATTTGCCATGCCACCCTACCATGTCCGCATTGCGTCCCCCCACTTGATGGTTATCTACAGTGAAACTGCGCGCATACATCGTTGAAGACAACGCCACGATTCGCGAGAACCTGATCGAAACGCTCTCTGAGCTGGCCGATGTGGAGACCGTTGGTATTGCGGAAACCGAAGCCGAAGGCACGGCCTGGCTGTCCACCAATGGCCACCACTGGGATATCGCCATCGTGGACCTGTTCCTGCGCCAGGGCAGCGGCCTCGGCGTGTTGGCGGCCTGCCAGGAACGTTCCGCGCAGCAGCGTATGGTGGTGCTCAGCAACTACGCCACGGCCGATGTTCGGGCGCGCTGCTCCCAGCTCGGCGTGGATGCGGTATTCGATAAATCCAATGAAATCGATGCGCTGGTCGATTACTGCACGCAGCAAAGTGCCGCGGCATAAAACCCGCCTACAACCGCCCATGAAAAAAGCTGCCTTCCGGCAGCTTTTTTCATGGGCCACAGCGTTCAATCAATGAGCTTGTTTTTCAACGCGTAGTAAGTCAGGTCGCTGTTGGAGGAGAGTGCCATTTTCTCCATCAAACGCGTTCTGTACGTACTTACAGTTTTTACACTCAGAGACAGTGACTTGGCAATATCGCCGGCTGTTTCTCCCTTGGCCAATTTCAGGAAAACCTGAAATTCACGCTCTGACAGCTGCTCATGGGGCGGCGCATCGTCCTTGCGATTGAGTTGCTGCGCCAGCAGATCGGCCACCGTGGGCGTCAGATAGCGGCGCCCCAGCGCAATCGTGCGAATGGCCTCTGCAATTTCCTTGGGATCACATTCCTTGTTGAGATAACCACTGGCACCCTGACGGATCAGATTGATCGCGTAATGCTCTTCGGGATAACCGCTCAGAATCAGAATTCCCATATCCGGAGCCTTGGCGCGCAACATGGCCAAGGCATCCAGGCCACTTTGCCCAGGCATGGACAAATCCATCAGCAATACATCAATTTCTTGCTCTCTCACCAGATCAATGGCTTCACGGCCATTCGAAGCCTCCCCCACCACCCGTAAATCCACATGTTCGGACAGGTATTGGCGTAAACCCTGACGAACAATCGCGTGGTCATCGACTATGCCTACTTTGATCATCGAATCGTTTCTCCTCTGAGTAAGGCACGCAGTCAGGTTTCTGTATGCAGAAACCAACTGGTCATTGCTAACGTACATCGCGTCTGAAGCAACTTGATTATGCAGAATAACTGCACCACACTCCTGACCGCAGGAGGATTTCGATGAAATGGTCCCAAATACGCCGAATGGCCATCAGCTTGCCGCTGGCCATGCTGGCAGCCATCGCCATGGTGGCGATCAATGAGGTTGGGTACCAGCGCTCCAACCAGGCGCTTGAAGCCATGGCGCACACCCAAAGCACGCGCAATGCCATCAACCATTTGATGCAGAACATGCTGGACGCAGAGACCGGGCTGAGGGGCTATCTGCTGACCAGTGACGAACGCTATCTGGAGCCCTACAACAAGGCCATCACATCGATCAACGGTGACATGGACCAGCTGCGCGAGCTGTTCATCGATGAGCCCGATGACCTGACCATCTTCTCTCCCCTGTCCCGCCAGGTCTCCCGCAAGACGGCCGAGATGGAGCTGAGCCTGCGCCTCTTCCGCGAAGGCAATGAGGAAGCCTGGCGCTTCGTCATGTTCACCGACATGGGCAAGCAGAACATGGACGCCATCCGCAGCTACACCCGGCAGCTGACGGAGCGCAGCGACGCCCGTGCAGAGGCCAAACGCAGCGATGTCGAGAACGCGCTGTGGCTGTCCCGCCTGGGGATTGCCACCGTGACGGTGATCGGCCTGCTGGCGTTCTACATGTACCTGCGCCAGACCCACACCCTGGAGGATGTGCACAAGCGGGAACAGAAAATCCAGAGCGAGGAACGCAGCCGCCTGGAAGACCTGGTGCGCGAGCGCACCGCCACCCTGACCGAACTGGCCAACCACCTGCAGCAGGTGCGCGAAGACGAACGCGGCCATCTCGCACGCGAATTGCACGACGAACTGGGATCCTTGCTGACAGCGGCCAAGCTGGACGTGGCCCGCCTCAAATCCCGCATCGACATGACGGTACCCGAAGTGGCGGACCGCATCATGCACCTGACGGAAACCCTCAACAGCGGCATTGCCCTCAAGCGCCGCATCATCGAAGACCTGCGTCCGTCGTCCCTCTCCAACCTGGGCCTGACGACCTCACTGGAAATCCTGACCCGCGAATTCGCCCAGCGCTCCAATATCGAGGTGGAAAGCAGCCTGGAACAGGTGGAACTGCCCGACGCCACGCAGCTGACGGTCTACCGCATCGTCCAGGAGTCGCTGACGAATATCGGCAAATACGCCAGTGCATCCCGGGTGGTGGTCAGCGTGCACAACTACCCCACCTATGTGGCGGTGCAGATTCAGGACAATGGCAACGGTTTTGACATGCACAGCGTGCGCCCCAACTCGCACGGTCTGGCCGGCATGCGCCACCGGGTGGAAGCCGCAGGCGGCCGCCTGACCGTCACCTCCGCGCTGGGCGACGGCACCACCATCTCTGCGGTGATTCCCACGGCCCAGTCCTCGATTGCCGCCTGACACCCCGCCCCCTGGCTCCCCAAGGCTTGCTACGGCAAGCCATTTTTTTGTAGTCCTGGACTGACGTGCCTGCACCCTGCCGGCTGACGCCGAGCTTTCTCCGGGACCGTCACCTCGCTGTTACAGCTGCCCCTACAGTGGTCCATCTGCCTTCCAACATTGGGAAGCGGGTTCACTCTTAGCGGAGAACGATATGCTGCACTACGCCATCGTCTGCTTGGTCATCGCCCTGATTGCCGCCGTATTCGGCTTTGGCGGCATTGCTGCCAGCGCAGTGGGCATTGCCAAGATTCTGTTCTATGTGTTCGTGATCATGGCCGTCATCACTTTTGTGCTCAGTCTTCTCAAAAAAGGATGAATGCTGCCCTCACCCTATAAAGGATCCATGACATGCCATTTTCTGAAGACACCCAAAAGCGCGTAGACCAGGCCGCAGATGCCACCCGGGATGCCGCCAAGGAAGCGGCCCACAGTGCCCAGGAATTTGCCGGCAACGTGGCCGACAGCGCCCGCGACGCCATGCGCAATACCCGTGCGGCGGCCAGCCATGCCTTTGACAAGGCCCAGGACGGTTTCAGCGCTGTGGAGCGCGAGCTCAGTCCTTCCATCGATGACTTCGCCGCCAAGGCACAGGCCATGGCGGAGCGCAGCATCCAGTTCTGCGCCGACAGCTCCGAACGCGCACGCCGCCAGTTCCAGCAGGCATCCGAAGCCACCACGCGCTATGTGGTGGAGCAGCCCGGAAAGTCCATCCTGCTGGCCGCCGCTGCGGGTGCCGCCGTCGCCGCACTGCTGATGGGCTCGCGCCGCCGCTGAGGCGGTGGCACACCACCGCCCCCCATACCGTGGGTACTCGCCCTGAGGCGTCCACGGTGGCAACGGTCCCCTCACCTTCTTTTTCGTTCTCTCCCCCAACAAACCACATAAGGAGCTTCTATGCAGAAAACCACCCGTGCCATCACCTTGTCTGTCCTGATGGGCGCCGCCGTCCTGGTCACCACCGGCTGTGCCGTGGTCCGCGACCAGCAGAGCGTGGGTTCCTATGTCGATGACTCCGCCATCACCACGGCGGTGAAGGCCAAGATGGCCGAAGACAAGTCCGTGTCGGCCACCGCCATCAGTGTGGAGACCCTCAAGGGCACGGTGCAGCTGTCGGGCTTTGCCAAGAGCCAGGCCGAAAAAGACCGTGCGGAATCCATTGCACGCAACACCAAGAACGTCCGGGCCGTGCAAAACAGCATCGTGGTCCGTCCCTGACCCCCGCGCTGCGCTGCGGGCGCTCACCGCGCCTGCAGCGCAGCAGCACTTCCATGACGGGGGCCCCGAGCCCCCTGGTGCCGGCAAATGCTTGCGTTTGCCGGCATTTTTTTGGGGCTTTGCCGTTCGGTAAGCTACACGCCATGCGCGCCTTCAATTGCGATCACTGCGGTCACCTAGTTTTCTTCGACAGCACCTGCTGCGTGCACTGTGGCAGCACGCTGGCCTTTGTGCCCGAATGGCTGCGCATGGCTGCACTCACGCCGGCTCTTCCCACAGGCGCCGCCGCGGTGCCCGCCGTCCAGGCCCTGCCCACGGCTGCCCCTGCGACCGAACTCTGGCAGACCATGGATGCCGGCCACACGGGCTCCGGCCGCTGGCGGCTGTGCAGCAACCACACGGCCTACCAAGCGTGCAACTTTGCCGTGCCTGCGGACGATCCCCAAACGCTGTGCATTTCCTGCCGGCAAACCCGCTGGCTGCCGGATTTGTCGGACCCCGCCAATCTGCGCCGCTGGAAAGTGATCGAAGACGCCAAGCGCCGGCTGTTCTACACCCTGGCCCGCTTGCACCTGACCCGCCTGGACGGCGTGGCGGCGCCCGAGTTCGAGTTCCTGGCCGACCAACCCGGCCAGCCGGTGATGACCGGCCACCGCAGCGGCACCATTGTGCTGAACGTGGCCGAAGCCGATGACGACGAACGCACACGCCGCCGCATGGCACTGCATGAGCCCTACCGCACGCTGATCGGCCATCTGCGCCATGAATCCGGGCATTTCTACTGGGATGTGCTGGTCCATGCCCAGCCAGACGCCCTGGAACAGTTCCGCGCCCTGTTTGGCGATGAGCGCCAGGACTATGGCCAGGCACTGCAGGCCCACTACCACGTGGGTCCTGCCGGCCCCTACGGCTGGGAGGAGCAGCATGTCAGCGCCTATGCCACCGCACACCCCTGGGAGGACTGGGCCGAAACCTGGGCCCACTATCTGCACATGGTGGATCTGATGGAAACCGCCGCCAGCTACCGCACGCAGCTGACCATCCCGGGAGAGCTGGGGCCGCACACCATGCAGGACCCGTTCACACCGCAAGGCCGCAATTTCGACGCCATGCTGCGCGCCTGGGTGCCGCTGACCCTGCTGCTCAACAGCCTGAACCGCAGCCTGGGCCAGGACCATGCCTATCCGTTTGCCCTGTCCAGTGGTGCCATCACCAAGCTGCGCTTTGTGCACGACCTGCTCACGCCCTACCAGCCCGCCGCCCGCTGAGCGGCGCTTCCAAAACCAGCGACCAACGGCCAGACATCAGAGGGCATTTCTCCGCCCCCTGGCCGGGTTCAGGCGCGTCCCACCTTGGCCATCAGGCGCGCCTGCACGCTGTCGGAAACAAACTTGTCCACCTCGCCGCCCAGCGAGGCAATTTCGCGCACAAAAGTGCTGCTGATGAACTGGTATTTGTCACCCGGCGTCAGGAACACGGTCTCCACCTCGGGCATCAGGTGGCGGTTCATCCCGGCCAGCTGGAATTCATAGTCGAAGTCGGTCACCGCACGCAGGCCGCGCACCATGGCCTTGCCGCCCTTGGCCACGACAAAGTCGCGCACCAGGCCGGAGAAACTCTCCACCGTGGCGTTAGGGTACGGCGCCGCCGCCTCCCGCACCATCTCCAGACGCTCGTCCAGCGTGAACAGCGTCTTCTTGTGGTGCCCCGCCGCCACCGCCACGATCACCCGGTCAAACAGCTGGCAGGCACGGCGCACTACGTCTTCGTGGCCCAGGGTGATGGGGTCGAAAGTGCCGGGGTAGACAGCAATCACCGGGGGATGGGACATGGACAGGCCTCCTTGTTCTGCAGGGTTGTCAAAAAAAGCAGCGCCATTATGCCGCTGCCCATCCGGCCCGCCTGTCCCCTGAAAGATGGCTGCGCATGGAGCACCAGGCCCATGCGCACCACCCACCGAATCGGCACGGGCAGCCTCCCCCCACAGCGCATTCCCTGAATGCGGAAAAACCACCGCCAACCGGTGGCAACGGCCATGGCGCATGCGCCGCCGGTCGCGGGTGCTGCCCTGCTTGCGCACCATCAAAAAGAGGCCCCTGGGGCCTCTTGCACAATCCGCCAGCGCGCTGGTGCTGCGGCGGCATCAGGCCGTTGCCGCGGCCTCCGGGCGCTTGCGCAGCAAATGCGCATGCACCATGCCGGCTTTCAGGTAGCGGTGTACCTGCAGACCAAAAGCCTCCAGTGCGGCATCGTCCCAGGCTGCGGGCGCTTCCAGGTAGACATAGCCATCGGCAGCCACCGCCTGGGCGGCCGCCTGCAAGGCGGGCTGGAACAAGGTGTCGGCAGCGAACGGCGGGTCGAGAAAGATGGCATGCCATTGGCCGGGCGCCGCCTGCTTCAGCGCCGCCAGCGCATCGCCACGCTGCACACGCACCGCCGTGGCACCCAGTTGCTGCTGCAACTGCTGGATCTGCGCGGTCAGCGCCGCGTCCTGCTCCACCATCCACACCTCGGCGGCGCCGCGCGAGGCGGCCTCCAGCCCGAGTGCACCGGTGCCGGCAAACGCGTCGATGCAGCGCCAGCCGCCCAGGTCCTGGCCCAGCCAGTTGAACAGGGTTTCACGCACGCGGTCGGGCGTGGGACGCAGGCCGGGCCGGGTGGCCACGGGCAGGCGGCGGCGGCGCCATGCGCCGCCGATGATGCGGATTTCACCGCTGCCGGTGTTGCCCTGGCGCGGCGCCTTGTTGCCGCCCCCCTGCTTGGCGCGGGCCGCAGACGCCTTGGCGGCGTTCTTGACGGCAGCGCCTGCGGCCTCGGCCTCCTGCTGGGCTTTTTCCTGGCGGCGCTTGAGCTTGGCCTCCACGGCCAAGGCTTCGTCCAGGGTGCGATAACTGTTGCGGCTCACTTGTTCTTTTCTCCGAGCACCACGGTCACCATGCGGTCCGGGTGCAGCACGCGCTGCACGGCAGCGCGGATGTCGTTCACGGTCAGGGCCTGAATGCGGTCGGTCCAGTGGTCCAGATAGTCCAGCGGCAGGCCGTTCCAGGCGATATTGGCCACATTGCCCAGCAGCTTGGCATTGCTGTCGATGCGCAGGGCGAAGCCACCGATCAGATTGTCCTTGGCTGCCTGCAACTCGGCTTCCGTGGGGCCTTCGGCGACGAACCGGGCCAGCACCTCGCGCGAGACCTTCAGCGCCTCTTCGGCCTGGTCGGGCCGCGTCTGCAGGCTGATGACAAAGGCACCGGCATGCAGGCCGGGCGCAAAGTCGCTGCTCACGCCATAGGTCAGGCCGCGCTTTTCACGCACTTCTTCCATCAGGCGCGACACAAAGCCGCCGCCGCCCAGAATGTGGTTGCCCACCAGCAGGGCCAGAAAGTCGGGGTCCTTGCGTGCAATGCCGGGCTGGCCGATCAGCACCTGGGCCTGGGCAGACTGGAAGGGGATCTTTTCCTCCACCGCCTTGCTCAAGGCCGGCACCTCTCCCACGGCGGGCAGGGGCTGGCAGCCCTTGCCGTCGTTGGCAGGCAGACGGGCCAGCAACTGCTGCACCAGGGTGTCGGCCTGGGCACGGTTCACCGCCCCCACCACGCTGACCTTGGCACGGCAGGCCTGGAACGATCGCGCATGCAGGGCCTGCATGTCGCCCAGCTGGATATGGGCCAGCGTCTGCTCCGTGGTGCGCATGCCGTAGGGGTGGCCGCTGTACACCAGCTTGCCGAAGGCACGACCGGCCACCGTGCCGGGGCGGGTGCTGCTTTCCTGGATGGCCGCGCTCCAGCGGGCGCGCTCGCGCTGCCACACCTCCTGCGGCCAGCTGGGCTGGGCCATCTGGCGCGAAGCCAGGTCCACCGAGCGGTTCAGCAGATCCGGCACCGTCAGGCTGCGCAGCGAATAGCTGAAGCTGTCCTGCCCGGCGCCCGCTCCGAAGGAAGCCCCCAGATCGGCCCAGGCTTCGCCCAGCCGGTTCTCGTCCAGCGCCGCCGCCTTGCCGTCGGCCTTGACGCCCTTGGAAGCCATCAACGCCACCGCGGTGGCCAGACCGGACTTGTCCACCGGGTCGCGGCGGCTGCCGGCATCAAACGCCACCTGCACATCCACCATGGGAATACTGGGACTTTCCACCAGCCAGACCTGGGCGCCGCTGGCCTGGGTCCAGTGCTGGATCGGCAGCAGTGCCCAGGCATTGCTCACGCCCAGACCCGCCAAGGTGCACGCCGCATAGGCGCAGGCCGCAATGGTTTTCATCTTCTTCATGACCGAATCTCTCCTGGCGCTCAATGCAGATCGCCGCTGACAGGGGCGGCAGGGCGGGGCTTCTTGCCTGCCAGGGGCTGGGGCACCAGCACCCCCACGGTCAGCTGGTCATCGCCAAAATAGCGCCGCGCCACGGACTGCACCTGATCGGCCGTCACGGCCATCAGCTGGCGCAGCACCTGGTCCTCGGCATCCACGGGCATGCCCATGGTCCAGTAACTGCCCAGGCTTTGGGCCTGGGCGAAGACCGAGTCCCGCTCATACACATTCGAGGCCATCCACTGGGTCTTGACCCGCTCCAGCTCGGCTGCCTGCACACCGTCCTTGGCAATGCGCTGGATCTGGCCACGCAGGGCCTTTTCCACTTCCGCTGCCGTATGGCCCTTGGCCGGCACGCCGGTCAGCATGAACAGCGCCGGCCCACGGCCGAACACCGAAGCCGAGCTGCCGGCAGCATCGGCCACGCGGCCCTTGCCCTGTACCAGGGCCCGCTCCAGGCGGGCTCCGTCGTAGCCGTCCAGCACGGCGGACAGCACCAGCAGTGCCAGTGCATCGCGGTCTTCGGCCGTGGGCTGGGCCAGGTTGCGGTAGGCCGGCGCACGGTAGGCCATGGCCACAAAGGCCTGTTCGGCCGGCTGCTTCACCTCGATGCGGCGCACGCCGATCTGCGCAGGCTCGGTGCGCGGCTTGCGCGTGGGCATGGCGCGGGCGGGAATCTGGCCGTAGGTGGCTTCCGCCCAGACCTTGACCTGGTCGGGATCGACATCCCCGGCGATCACGATGACGGCATTGGCCGGCACATACCAGGCTTTCTGGAACTGGCGCACATCGTCGGGCGTCATCGCGTCCAGATCGTCCATCCAGCCCACCACCGGGCGGCGGTAGGGCGAGGACTGGAACACGGTGGCCATCATCTGCTCCATCAGCACCGAGCGCGGCTGGTCTTCGGTGCGCATGCGGCGCTCCTCCTTGACCACCTCGATTTCCTTGGTGAACTCGGCATCCGGCCACTGGTTGCTGGCAAAGCGGTCGGCCTCCAGGGCCATCACCTCCTGCAGCTTGTTCGCCGGAATCTGCTGGTAGTACCCGGTGTAGTCGCGGTTGGTGAAAGCGTTCTCACGCCCGCCCAGCGCAGCCACCTTGCGCGAGAAATCGCCCGGCGCCACCTTGGCCGAGCCCTTGAACATCATGTGCTCCACCACATGGGCCACGCCCGAAGTGCCATCCACCTCGTCCATGGAGCCCACCCGCACCCAGACCATGTTCACGGCCGTGGGGGCACGCTTGTCCGGCTGCACGATCAGTTGCATGCCATTGGAGAGCTGGTACTGGCGCACGCTGGAAGCCGCGCCAGGGGCTGCGACGGCCCATTCGGCCAGCGAAGACGACACCGATGGTGTGGCCGGTGCATCCGCAGAACCGGCCTGCGCCAGTGCGGCACTTGCCACAAGTCCTAGGAGGGTAAGGGTACGTTTCATAGAATGGAGTGATTCTAAGAATCCACCAATGTTCAGTTTTTTCAAGAAAAAGCCCCCACACACCGAGTCTGCCGCTCCCGAAGCGGCGGATGTACGGCCCGATGCGCAGGCACCTCTGTCTGACGTGCCCGCCTCTGCCTTGCCCCAGCCTGCCACAGGTGAGCCCGCCAAAGGCGGCACCATGGGCTGGCTGCGCAACACCTTTGGCGGCGCCAAGGCGGATGCTACCCCGGCCGAAGCCGCGCCGTCGGATTTCTCCATCCCCGTCGTCGCCGAACCCCAGGCCAAACCCGAGGCTGCGGGTGAACGCCAGGGCTGGATGGACCGCCTTAAGGCGGGCCTGCGCAAGACCGGCACCAGCATCACCACCGTCTTCACCGGCACGCGCATCGATGACGCGCTGTATGAAGAGCTGGAAGACGCGCTGCTGATGGCCGACACCGGCGTCAAGGCCACCCAGCACCTGCTGGAAGACCTCAAGCGCCGCGTCAAGGAAAGCAAGACCACCGAGCCGGCCGCCGTCAAAGGCCTGCTGGCCGAGGCCCTGACCGATCTGCTGGCCCCGCTGCAAAAACCGCTGACGATTGGCGAACACCAGCCCACCGTGCTGATGGTGACCGGCGTCAATGGCGCGGGCAAGACCACGTCGATCGGCAAGCTGACCAAGCACCTGGCCGACAACGGCCAGACCGTGCTGCTGGCCGCCGCCGACACCTTCCGCGCTGCGGCACGCGAACAGCTGGGCGTCTGGGCCACCCGCAACACGGTGGAAATCGTCAGCCAGGAAGGCGGGGATCCCGCGGCGGTCAGCTTTGACGCGGTCTCCGCCGGCAAGGCCCGCAAAAAGGATGTGGTGCTGGTCGACACCGCCGGCCGTCTGCCCACCCAGCTGCACCTGATGGAAGAGCTGAAAAAGATCAAGCGCGTGGTCAGCAAGGCCGATGGCACGGCCCCGCACGAGGTGCTGCTGGTGATCGACGGCAACACCGGCCAGAACGCGCTCAACCAGGTCAAGGCCTTTGACGAGGCCCTGGGCCTGACCGGCCTGATCGTGACCAAGCTGGACGGCACGGCCAAAGGCGGCGTGCTGGCGGCCATCGCCCAGGAAAAGCCGATTCCCGTCTACTTCATCGGTGTGGGCGAGAAGGTGGAAGACCTGGAAACCTTCAACGCCAGGGAATTTGCCCAGGCGCTGCTGGCCTAACGCAGGCTACGCCCCTCTACCCCCTCTGAGACCGAAAGCCCTGCTCCGCAGGGCTTTCTTGTTGGCGCACGGCCTGCACACCTGTGTCGGGCCCGTCCAGCGCAGGCCCACCCTAGCGTTTGGCCTCCCGGACCGGCAAGGGTGCCTTCACATTCTGTGCCACCCACTGGCCGTAATCGTGCTGTGCCTGCTCACCGCGCAGCAGCAGCTGCGGCAGCTCGTAAGGGTGCTGGCTGCGCAGCCATTCCAGCAGCGGCTGCACCGCGTCCGGCACGGTCTTGAACACCAGGCGCCACTCGGGTGACGCCTGCAATGCCCCGTTCCACAGGTAGTGGGAAGTGATCTGGTCCACCTGCGCGCAGGCCGCCAGCTGTGCCTGCACCGCCCCCTGGGACAGGCGCTGGGCATCTTCGGCCGTGGGTACGGTCGTGGTCACCACGCTGACACCCCGAAAGGCAAAGCCCTTGGAGGGGCGGGTGGGGGGAATCTGGCTCATGCAACGCTCCGGCGGTTGGCAACAGGGGCCGATGGTGCCCCACTGCACGGCATTTGGGCATATTTTTTCCAAAGCTTGCACCACACCGCCCTGCGGCAGGAAGTGCACACTCAGCCGCCAGGGCCGCCGCCCCTGCATTCCAGGCGACCGCCATGGCATCTTGATCAAACAATGATTTACAAGGCTTTGCACCTGCCAGGCCCTGGCGGCCCGTGCAAAACCTGAACGGCCTTCGTTGGCACGTCATGGTTGCGTGCCTTCCTGCCCAGTGCACCACAGAGCCCAGGTTGGTGGGCCAGCCCCACGGTGGCGGCTATCTCGCCCGGTTCCTGGGCACACGGCACCTCCATGGGCTTGCGCACGGAAAAGCGGCCCCTGGCTGACTCGGGCATTTCACGCCATCTCTGGCCGCACACAGACTTCCTCCGCTGTGATGGCTGCGTGGCAGACCCCGGCGATGTGCCTGGACTTTTCCCTGCTAGCACCCAGGCGTGCTGGAACTGCCCGCCAGCAAGCTCACCAGATCAACCTCGCGTTCGGCCACCGCACCATGGATCACCCGCTGCTCCAGCTCGTCCAGGTGGGCCATGGCCACGGCCAACGCCTTATCGCGTGCACCGCCCAGCAAGGCGTTGATGATCTCCTGGTGCTCGCGGGGCGCACATGCGGTCGCGGCCACACTGTCAAACAAGGCCTTGTACAACTCCGTCGTGCGCACCAGGCGTTGCATGTACGACAGCAACTCATCGCTGCCCGCCATGTGTGCCAGCACCAGATGGAACTCACCGGCCAGCCGGATAGAGTCGGCGCGGCGCCCCTCCTCCATCGCCTGGTATTCCGCTTGTACATGGCGCTGCAGCGCCTCTGTCTGCACCGCGTTCAACTGGCCGCACAGGCTGGTGACCAGGCCTGCTTCAACAATGCGCCGTGCGCGGTAGATGCTGCGCATCTCCTCGACCGTCGGGTTGGGCACAAAGGCCCCCCGGTTGTGCTCCAGCACCAGTCGCTTTTCAGCCCCCAAGCGGGTGAACACCTTGCGTACGGCACCACGGGTGCAACCCAGCGCCTCAGCCAGCGCCCGCTCGCGCAACGGCGTACCGGGACGCAGCTTGCCACTCAGCAGCGCCCGCGAAACCGCCTCATAGACACGTTCGTCCACACTGACTGTGCCGTCGGCTACAGGCTCTTCGCTGGGGATATGGGGAGCAAGGCGGCGGGAAGAGGCGGACATGGACAACACACAGACAACAGGCTTGAAATCTTAGCGGCACGGGCACCCCGCATTCAAGTCAGGCAGCTCGCTGTCGCCAAGCATCAGGGTTTACGCGCAATACCGGCACAAATATGGGTCGCATCCGAAATTTTGGTTAACCAAAATATAGAATTTGATTAACCATTGCACTGAACCCGCTCATGCAAATGGGGGGTGACATGCCATATCAGCGGACGTTCTGCGTCGCCAGCCGGGCACTTGTCGGCCTGAGTCTTTTCTCTGCTCTCTAGAAAGTTTTCACCCATGGCGCAACTTCCCGCTTTTCCGCTCCAAGCCCTGGCGGCCCTGTCGCTGGCCGGTGCATCCGCCCTTGCTCACGCCGCGTGGCCTGACCGCCCCATCTCCCTGGTAGTGGGTTTCACTGCTGGCGGATCGGCCGACACGCTGGCGCGCACCATCGCCGAGCCGCTGGCCCGCCGCCTGGGCGTGCCGGTGATTGTGGACAACGTGGCCGGCGCTGGCGGCACCATCGCCACGCAGCGCGTGGTGCGCGCCAAACCGGACGGCAACACCATCATCCTGGCGTCCAACAGCGAAATCGTGCTGGCCCGCCACTTCAACAACGCCATTGCCTACGATGGCACCCAGGACCTGCGCCCGGTCACGCTGGTGGGCGTCATGCCCATGGTGCTGGTCGCCGGTCCCAAGGTGCCTGTCACCTCGGTCGAGGCCATGCTCGCGCGTGCCAAGACCCAGGCAGGTGCCGACACCTTTGCATCCTCCGGCATCGGCACGGCCTTGCACATTGCCGGTGAAATGCTGAACCAGCAGGCCAAGGTGTCGATACAGCACGTGCCCTACAAGGGCGGCGTCCCCATGCTGACCGACATCATCGGCGGCAATGTGGATTACGGCTACTTCATGGTGCCTTCGGTGCTGGCCTACCTCAAAGAGGGCAAGGTCAAGCCGCTGGGCACCACCTCGAAGACCAACTGCGAAGTCCTGCAGGGCATCCCCGCCATGTCGGCGAGCAAGGCCTTGCCCAACTATGACTTTGGCGTGTGGACCGGTATCTTCGCCCCCAAGGGGGTAGCGGACACGGTGGTGACACGCCTGAACACCGAGATCAATGCGGTGATGCGCGAACCCCAGGTCCTCAGAATGCTCGACCAGGCATGCATTGGCCAATCGGGCGGTACGCCCGCTGACTTCGCCAAGCTGATCCAGACAGACGCCCAAAAGATGCGCCAGATCGCGACGCCCGACATCGGCGCCGTGCGATAGGCTCCATCACCACAGGAAACATTCCACGTGAGCACTTCCAGCCTTTTTCTGCAGAACGTTCGCCCCATGGGCGGGCCAGCCTGCGACCTGTTGATCGAGCAAGGCCGTATCGCGGCCATGGGCACCTCGCTGCCCCTCCCGGAAGGAGCTGAGCGCATCGATGGCGGGGGTCAGCTGCTGCTGCCCGGCCTGGTCGAATCCCACACCCACCTGGACAAGACACTCTGGGGTCAGGACTGGTACGTCAACGAGGTGGGCAACCAATTGGTCGACAAGATCAACAACGAGCGCGCCTACCGTGCCCAGGCCCGGCACGACAGCGCGCGCCAGTCGCTGCGCATGGCACGCGAGTTTCTCGCGTTGGGCACCACGCGCATCCGCAGTCACGCCGACGTGGATACGGACATTGGCACCCGGCATGTGGCGGGCCTGCTGCAGACCCGCGCGGACATGGCGCCCTGGCAGGATATTCAGGTGGTGGCGTTCCCGCAATCGGGCCTGCTGCAGCGCAAAGGCACGGCACAGCTGCTGGATGAGTCCCTGGCCATGGGGGCCGACGTGCTGGGCGGCCTGGACCCCTGTGCCATCGACCTGGACCCGGCACAGTCGCTGAACGTGCTGTTCGAGATCGCCGAGCGCCACAACAAGCCGCTCGACATCCACCTGCACGAGCCCGGTGACATGGGAGCCTTCTCGCTCCAGCTGATTTTGGACCGCACCGAAGCCCACGGACTGCACAACAAGGTGGTTATCAGCCACGGCTTCTGTCTGGGCGATGTGAGCGATGCCCAGCGCAGCGCGCTGCTGGCGCGCATGGCCAGGTTGGGCGTGTCGCTGGTCACCAGTGCGCCGCCTTCGCGCAGCGTCCCGCCGCTGGGCGCCTGCCAACGCGCGGGCGTGCCCATGGCCGGCGGTAATGACGGTATCCGTGACACCTGGTCGCCCTACGGCCGCCCTGACATGCTGGAACGCGCCATGTTCATCGGCATGCGCTACAACTTGCGCCGCGACGATGAAGTGGAACAAGCCCTGCACTGCGTCACCCACGCAGGAGCCGAGGTCTGTGGCTTTGCCGACTATGGCCTCACACCCGGAAGCCGGGCCGACCTGGTGCTGGTGCCCGCGCAAACGCCCGCCCATGCCGTAGCCGCCCGCCCCGTCCGCTCGCTGGTCATTGCCCACGGTCGGATCGTGGCCCGCGAAGGCAGATTGCTGCTGGAATAACCGCAACAAGAAGCGCTTAATCCGCTTACGAGTTTCTGGGACTTCCACACTCATATATCGTGCAGCAATAGCAAGCGCTCGCATCCATTCAAAACCCTCTGGCAGACAGACCTCCCCGGTCTATCTGTGGCGCAGCGGAGGCTGGCGTTGACAAGACCGCCAGCAGCCCCAGGGCAGGAAACGCCGGCACAGACGGCCAGATGTGATAGCGGTTCGCGGCAGGGGTTGGGACGGATGGCGCCCCGCCACACGGCATGTGGGCATATTTTTTCCAGGGGTTTCACCATAACGCCCTGCGGCAGGAAGCGCACACTCAGCCGCCAGGGCCGCCGCCCCGGCATTCCAGCTGCCCGCCATGAAATCTTGATAAAACAATGATTTACAAGACTTTATACGCGCCACGCACTGGCGCCTTCCAAATCCAGTACAAACCCTGTGACGGTGTACGAAGCCTGCGACAACTTGTCACGAACCCTGGCCCTACATCGCGGGAACTTATGCCTTAGCACTCAGTCATAGAGAGTGCTAATATGGATTTATGGAAGAAAGGATCAATGCAATGACTACACAGACGGGCACCCTCACGGCTGCGACGGCTCTGGCACCTGCGAATCCTTGGGCTCTGGTGCCGCCGCTGGGCAATCTGGATGCTTACATCTCCGCTGTAAACCGCCTGCCCATGCTCACTCAAGAGGAGGAGCAGGACTATGCGCGCAAACTCAAAGAACACAACGATCTGGATGCCGCCGGGCGCCTGATCATGTCCCATCTGCGCCTGGTGGTTTCCATCTCGCGCCAGTACATGGGCTACGGCCTGCCCCACAGCGACCTGATCCAGGAAGGCAATGTGGGCCTGATGAAGGCGGTCAAGCGTTTCGACCCCGACCAGAACGTGCGTCTGGTCAGCTACGCCATGCACTGGATCAAGGCCGAGATCCACGAGTACATCCTGAAGAACTGGCGCATGGTGAAGGTGGCCACCACCAAGGCCCAGCGCAAGCTGTTCTTCAACCTGCGCTCGATGAAGCAGGAGCTCAAGGCCGATGCCGCCATTGAAACCGGCGACAACACCTTCCGCGACACCCTGACCGCACAGGAGATCGACTCCGTCGCCGCTAAGCTGAATGTGAAGCGCGAGGAAGTGATGGAGATGGAAACCCGCCTGTCGGGGGGTGACGTGCTGCTGGACCCTTCGCCCAGCGACGATGATGACAAGGCTTTCGGCCCCATCTCCTACCTGACCGACGGCGCCCACGAGCCCACGGCCATGATCGAATCGCGCCAGCGCGATGTGATGGCCACCGACGGCATTGCCCAGGCGCTGGAAGCGCTGGACGACCGCAGCCGCCACATTGTGGAAGAGCGCTGGCTGAAGGTGAACGATGACGGCTCCGGCGGCATGACGCTGCATGAGCTGGCAGCCGTGTACGGCGTGAGCGCCGAACGCATCCGCCAGATCGAAGTGGCCGCCATGAAGAAAATGAAGAAGGCGCTGGCCGAGTTTGCATAAACCTGGCCCAAACCGCACAGTGCCACACAGGCACTGTGCCCATGGCTGCCCTGCAGCCTCCTGAAACCCGGATAATTTCCGGGTTTTTTATTGCCTGCCGTCACCGCCATCCGCGCAGGCAGCTATCACTTTTGCATTGGGAGAAGCCATGACCGAATCCACCCGCTCCACGCTGTACCGCCGCAGCCTGATGAGCCTGGCCTGCGCGGCCGCCCTGGGCTGCAGCGTGGGCGCGGTCCAGGCCGAGCAGTGGCCCAGCAAGCCCCTGCACCTGATCGTGGGCTTCCCTGCGGGCTCCTCCCCTGATCTGACGGCCCGGGCGCTGGCCGAACCGCTGGAAAAAGCCCTGGGCCAGACCATCATTGTGGAAAACAAGGTGGGCGCGGGCGGCAACATCGCCGCCGAAGCCGTGGCCAAGGCCACGGACGGCCACACGTTCAGCGTGATGATCAACGGCAATATGACCATTGCCAAGCTGCTGAACCCCGCTGTGCGCTACGACCCGGTGAAGGACCTGCAGCCCGTCAGCCTGATCGGCGTGGCGCCGCTGGTGCTGGCGGCACCGGCCAACGCCCCGGAAGGCAAGGCCTTCTTCGCGGCCGGTGCCGCGGCTGGCAGCAAGTGGAGCTATGGCTCGCCCGGCGTGGGCACCGTGGGCCATCTGGGCATGGAACTGCTCAAGAGCCGCTCCGCGCTGCGTCCCGAACATGTACCCTATGCCGGCTACCCCCAGGTGTACCAGGGTCTGCAAGGCGGCGATCTGCAGCTGTCCATGCTGCCGCCCGCACTGGCCATGCAGCAGATCCAGGCCGGCAAGCTGCGCGGCATTGGCGTGACCTCGGCGGCCCGCAGCCCGCTGGCCCCCGGCCTGCCCAGCCTGAAGGAGCTGGGCGTGCAGAACTTTGACCTGGAAATCTGGAACGCCGTGGCCGCCCCCAAGGCCATGCCCCGCGCCCATGTGGACAAGCTGGCGGCCGCCGTCAGCGCCATCGTGCGCACCCCGGACATGCGCGCCAAGCTGGCAGTCCAGGGCTGGCAGGTGGTGGGCAGCAGCCCGGAAGGCCTGTCCAACCGCATCCAGCAGGATGTGAAGGCCCTGGGCACCATCATCCGCGAGCAAGGCATTCGCGGGCAGTGAGCGCGGCACGGCCGCAGAGCCTAGCAGCCCGCCCAAAAAAAGGAAGCCTGGGCCTCCTTTTTTCACTCCGTGTGTTCCGCAACGCATGCCCGCGGCCTGAAGGCCGCTGCATCTACACCCCCCTTTGTCAGGCCGCTTCCAGCGCCCGGACTTCCAGGGTCTGCAGCGCCTGGCGCTGGCGTGGGATGAACACCGCCGCTGCGCCGTGCAGGCGCTGGGCCTGCAGCGCCAGCACATCGCTGAGCTGGGCGCTTTCCTCGGCCATGCCGCGGTTCTGATCACTCAAGTCACGCAAATGGGCCACGGCATCGCTGATCTGCGCACTGCCGGCCGCCTGCACATGGGTCTGCTCCAGGATGCGGCCCATGGACTGGGCCAGGCTGTCGATGCCTTCCACCACCGAATGCATGGTGATGCGTGCCGTCTGGGCGGCGGCGTGGCCCTGCTCCACCTGCTGGCGCGAGCCCTGGATCAGGTTCTTGATGTCCCGCGCGGCCTGGGCGCTTTGCTGCGACAGCTGGCGCACCTCCGCCGCCACCACGGCAAAGCCTTTGCCGTGCTCGCCCGCCCGCGCGGCTTCCACTGCCGCATTCAGTGCCAGCAGATTGGTCTGGAAGGCAATGCCGTCGATCATGCCCACGATGTCGGCCACCTTCTTGCTGGAGACATCAATGCCCTGCATGGCCTGGACCAGCTGGTCCACGCAGGTCTGGCCCTGGCTCACGCCCTGTACGCCTTCTCGCGCCTGCACCATGGCGGCCTCGGCCAGGCTCTGGGTTCCGGCAATCGTCTGCCCCAGCTGCGCCAGCGCTTGCGCTGCCTGCTCCAGATCGGTCGACGCCTGCTGGGTGCGCTGCGCCAGTTGCACATTGCCGGTCTGCAGGGCTCCGGCGCAGGCACTGACCTGCTCGGCCTTACCTTCGATATCACTGACCAGGGAACGCATGTTCAGCCCCGCCTGCTCCACACTGCGCATCAGGCTGCCGACTTCATCGCGCCGGTTCAGGAACAGCGACTGTGCACTCTCCCCGCTTGCCACCTGGCGCGCCTGGCGCAGCACGGCGTGCAGCGGCCAGACCAGGTGGCGCCCCATCCACAGCAAGCCGCCCAGCGCGCATGACGCCCAGCCCAGCGCCATGGCCAGCAGGATCGTGCTGTGGACGCCCAGGGCGGCCCCCAGACCCAGCACCACGCCCCACAGCAGCATGGCCGCGGCACCGGTGTAGAGCTTGGTGGTAGCCGACACAAAGTGCAAGCGACTCCACCAGGCGCGCCAGCCCTGGGGGAACACATAGCCGCGGCGCACCTGCAGCTGGTGGTTGCCGCTGTTGAGCAGGTCATACAGCGCCTGCTGGGCCTGGGTTTCCTGCGCCGTGGGCTTGGTGCGCACCGACAGATAGCCAATCGTCTTGCCACCCGCCTGGATGGGGCTGGCATTGGCCCGCACCCAGTAGAAATCGCCGTTCTTGCAGCGGTTCTTGACCACGGCCGTCCAGCTGGCGCCATGCTTCAAGGTGTTCCACATGTCGGCGAACAGAATGGCCGGGGTATCCGGGTGGCGGATGATGTTGTGGGGCTGCTGCTGCAGCTCCTCGAAGCTGTATCCGCAGGTGCTCAAAAAGGCGTCATTGGCATAGATGATGTTGCCTTTGAGATCGGTGGCAGACAGCAGCGTATCGCCATCCTGCAACTGCTGCTCTACGGCGGTGACCGGCAGATTGATGCGCATAAACCCCCTTCGCTTGTGTGCTTTGCGGGTGGATGCGGCGCTCCCGGCACTCCACCGAAGAGGTGCAATATGCGGAGCTGTCCTACGGGCCCGGTTGATAAAAATCAACACCACCGCGCAACGCATAGCGAATACCAATCTCTGGGGATGCGCCATCGTGGCATGCACGCCGCAGATATTGACCCGCGGCAAGATGCCCTTGACCTGATGCCGCTGCCGGCGGCATCAGCCCTTATTTTTCGGCCAGCAGCACCTGGGCATCGGCGACCAGCGGCTGAGCACCGGCACCGTAGCGGTGGTAGGCGCGCAGGCGGCCCTGGGGGTCGTACATGTACAGACCGGCCGTGTGGTCCAGGGTGTAGGCGCCGGGCACCTTGCCTTCCACCTTGCGGAAGAACACCTTGAAGTCCTTGGCCACGGCCGCCACCTGTTCGGGGGTGCCGGTCAGCGCCACCATGCTGGGGTCGAAATTGCCCACATAGGCCTTGAGCACTTCCGGCGTATCGCGTTCCGGATCCAGGGAAACAAACACCCCTTGCAGCTTGTCACCCTGGGCGCCCAGCATCTGCTTGACCTCCACCAGCTCCTGCAGGGTGGTAGGGCACACATCGGGGCACTGGGTGTAGCCGAAGAACACCACGGTCACCTTGCCGGCGAAATCCTTGATGGAGCGCAGCTTGCCGTCGGCGTCGGGCAGCGGGAAGTCCTTGGCGTACTCGGCCCCTGTCACATCCACGCCCTGCAGCTTGACTTCCTGCTGGCGCGAACAGCCCGCCAGCCCCAGGCCCATGCCGGCCACCAGTCCTGCGGCCAGCAGGCCTTGCAGCATCCGTCGTTTGTCCATCCTGATCCCTCTCGCAATGGGCGGGGTCAGCGCACCGCCTGCCAACCGGGGCATGGCTGGCTGACCCACCATGAAAATACAAAGTGCTGCGTGCTGCCACCACCGCCCTTGCGGCAGGCGGCGCACCCAGCCTGGATGGCAAATCCTAACCCGAGGGTCGCACCATGCTCCGTGATGGTGCGCATTCCCGGAGAGACTGGCAGCTGCGCAAGGGTTTGGGCGGCCGCAGGCGGCCCCGGTTCAGCGCCCCGGCTGGTCCCAGGAGGAAGACGCCCGCAGCAGGCGCTCCAGATCGCGCTTGGCACGGCCAGCGCTGCTGCGCTCCATGCCTGCCGGCAGGCGCATCATCCAGTGGCCTTGGGGGTCCACGATGTACAGATGATCCTCCAGCGCATGGCCCGCCTCGGGCTGCAGCCATTGCACCACCTGCGCACGCGGCAGGCGTAATGCGCTTCCCTGCTCCAGGGCCGGGCGCAGGGCCGCATCGGGGTCCACCGCATCGGTCACCAGCCAGACCCAGTCCAGGCGCTCCTTTTCGCGCCCCAGGCTTTCACGCAGCTGGCGTTGCAGGTACAGATGCTCGGCACAGCGGCCTTCACAGGCGCCGCCGGCCACGCTGACCAGCAGCCACTGCCCTTGCAGGCTGGCCAGCGCCGCCCTGCTGCCGTCCAGCCGCTGCCCCTGCACATCGGGCATGGGGTGCTGCGGATCGATCAACGTAGCAAAGCTGCTGCGTCCTTCGGGACGGACCACGTAGTAGGTGAAGTAGGACGCAATCACCGGGGCCGCGCAGACCAGCAGCACGGCCAGCATCTTCCAGCGGCCGCTGCGGGTGCGCGCCGGATCGGACACGCCGGCCTCCGGCAGGCTGTGCACGGTCAGGCCCAAGGGCTGGGGAGCAGACGATTCAGGGGGCATGGGCAGCATCAAAAGAGGCGCGGCGCAGCGGCCGCAGGATCTGGAACCACAGGTACAGCAGTGCGACCAGGGCGCACAGTCCGAACCATTGGAAAGCATAGCCGTAGTGCTTGGACACCCCGGCATCCGGCTCCGGCCATTGGCGCAGCAGGCCTTCGGAGGCGGCGCCGGTCTGCACCACGCTCCACGGCGGCAAAGCCAGACCTGTCTGCTGCGCATAGGCCGGCAGGTCCAGGTTCTGGCGGATTCGCGCAAACCCGGCAGTGGCCGGCTCGGCCCCCAGCGCATACAGCTGCGAAGGCGCTGCGGCGATGCGGCCTTGCACCTGGACCAGTCCCTCTGGCGTGGCCATCGGCGGCAAGGCCGTGCGGTCCTGGAAATTGCGCGGCACCCAGCCGCGCTGCACCACCACGGCACCGCCTCCCTCCAGCAGCAGCGGGGTCAGCACATAAAAACCCGGCCGGCCCTGCATCTGGCGGTTGTCCAGGTAGACGGTGTGTGCGGCTTGCCAGCGTCCGGTCAGCTGCACGGGGCGGTGCAGCCAGGTGGATGGTTCGCCGGCATCGTCTGCCGCAGCCCGCAGTGCCGGCCAGTCGGCATTGCGCAGCACCGGCTGCGCGGACTGCAGCGCGATGGCGGCCTGCATGGCCTCTTTCTGCGCCGCGCGGTCCAGCTGCCACCCGCCCAGTCGCGCCGTCAGGGCCATGCACAGCACCGCGGCGAGCAGCACCACCCATCCACGTATTCCCTTGGGAAGCCACCTCACACTCACCCGATAATGCCTTTCATGGGATACCTTGTTGCACTGGCCTTTCTGGCCATCATCGCCAGCCTGGGAACAGCCCTGTTCTTCATGCTGCGCAAGGACGACGACACACCGTCGGACAGCGAACGCGGCCGCCGCATGGCCCGTGCGCTGGCAGTGCGCGTGGGCCTGTCGATTGCTCTCTTCCTCTGCCTGCTGCTGGCCTGGAAGCTGGGGTACATCCAGCCCACCGGATTGCCCTTGCGCTCCTGAGCACTGCTTGCGGCTGGGGCCTGCGCCCCCCATTCTGAATGCGCTGTCCCTTCAAGCGACTGACAGCCCCGGCACGGACCGCACTTGCGGGCACCGCCACAGGCAGGGTGATCGCCCTGCCTGATTCCGACTCACATCCAGTACACCAGCACGTAGAGGAACAGCCACACCACATCCACAAAGTGCCAGTACCAGGCCGCGCCTTCAAAGCCGAAGTGGCGCTGCGCCGAGAAATGGCCGTTGTGCAGCCGCAAGGTGATCACCAGCAGCATCAACATGCCCACAAACACGTGGAAGCCATGGAAGCCCGTCAGCAGGTAGAAGGTGGAGCCGTAGATGCCGGAGTTGAGCTTGAGATTCAGGTCCGAGTACAGGTGGTGGTATTCATAGCCCTGCACGCACAGGAAGACAAAGCCCAGGATCACCGTGGCCCACATGAAGGCGATGGTGCGGGCACGCTGACCGGCGCGCAGTGCGTGGTGGGCAATCGTCAGCGTCACCCCCGAGGTCAGCAGCAGGGCGGTGTTGATGGTGGGCAGCCAGAACGGTCCCACGGTCTGGAACGGCTCCACCGTGCCTGCCGGCGAGGTGGTGGCGCCGGGCGAGACCGAGGGCCAGGCGGCCTTGAAGTCCGGCCAGAGCAGCGAATTCTCGAAACCGCCCAGTGCCGGCACCGAATGCGCCCGCGCCCACCACAGGGCGGTGAAGAAAGCGCCGAAGAACATCACTTCCGAGAAGATGAACCAGCTCATGCTCCAGCGGTAGGACAGGTCGATCTTGCGGCCGAACAGCCCGGCCTCGCTCTCGCGCGCCGCATCGCGTATCCACTGGTAGAGCACCACGCCCCACCAGACCAGCCCCAGCAGCACCGACCACATGCCCCAGCCGTGGCCGTTGATCCAGTTGCCGGCGCCCAGCACCACGAAAAACAGGCCCGCTGCCGCCCAGATGGGATGGTGCGACACGCCGGGCACGTAGTAGTACGGCGTTGTTCCAGGGGTCGATGCACTCATGACTCAGCTCCTGTCGTTTTTTGCGAAGGCCGCAGCACGCTGCAGCAGTTGTTGTTCTGTCAGCTCACCCATCTCACCAGGGCGATCAGCCCCAGCACCAGCACAAACACCGCCACCAGCCCCACGGCGATCACCTGCAGCGGCTGCAGCTGTGCAAAATCCCGCTCGTACTCGCTGCCCTTGCGCACGCCCAGCAACGCCCAGGCCACGGCTTTGATCGAATGCCACAGACGGTGCGGCTGTCCGGCGGGGGGCGGTACGGTCATGACTGCTCCTTGCCGGTGACCACGCTGGCCACGGGTGCGGGCGGCGTCTTGCCCCCCACCTCAAAGAAGGTATAGGACAGGGTGATGGTGGTCACATCCTTGGGCAGCTTGGGATCAATGACAAACGCCACCGGCCATTCCTTTCGCTCCCCCGGCTCCAGCACGTACTGGTTGAAGCAGAAGCACTCCAGCTTGTTGAAGTGCGGCGCGGCATTGCGCGGTGCATAGCTGGGAATTGCCTGCGCCGCCATGCGGTGGTTCTGCACGTTCTGGAATTCATACATCACCGTGGCCAGCTCGCCCGGATGCACCTGCAGCGAACGGCGCTCGGGCTTGAACTCCCACGGCCCCCGCGCATTGGCGTCGAACTCCACGGTGATGGTGCGGCTGGTGTCCACCTGGGTGTTGGCCGGCACGGCCGAGGAATTGCCCGGCACCTGCCGCTCCGACACGGCCAGCACATTGATGCCCAGCGCCTCGCACACATGCTTGTAGATCGGAATCAGCGCATAGCCGAAGGCAAACATGCCCACGGCCACCACGGCCAGCTTGCCCACCATCCGGAGGTTTTCGCGGTGTACGGCCATCATCCCTCCTGTGCGCCATCCACTGCGCATTGACACGGCGCCTGCCGCTGCGACCACCGGCGTGCCCCCGCCACAGGAGGGCCACCCGGGCCGCCCCCGCAGCACAGGGAGGCATCCTCCCAAGGGACGGACGCGAAGCGGTGCAGCGCGGTGTGCATCTCAGTGCAGCAAGGCCATCTTGGCCACAAAACCGACAAAGAACACGGCCGCGATCGACGCCAGGATCAGCGCCATGCGCAGGTTCTTCTGGCGCTGCAGCTGGTAGGCCGTGGTGCGGTCGTGCAGACCGGCCGAAGGTTTGGAAGGAGCGGTGTGCATGGCTTATCCAATCACGCGGGTTGCGGTGGCGTCCAGTTTGGGCGGGTTTTCGAAAGTATGGAAGGGGGCAGGCGATGGCACTTCCCACTCCAGGCCTTCTGCCCCGTCCCAGGGCTTCTGTGGTGCCGGCGCACCGTGGCCGCGCATGCCGGGCCAGACCACAAAGACAAAGAAGTACACCTGCATCAGGCCAAAGCCGAAGGCACCGATGGAGGCCAGCATGTTGAAGTCGGCAAACTGCATCGGATAGTCGGCATAGCGGCGCGGCATGCCGGCCAGGCCCAGGAAGTGCATGGGGAAGAACGTGATGTTGAAGAAGACCAGCGAACCCCAGAAATGGATCTTGCCGCGCAGCTCGGAATACATCACGCCGTTCCACTTGGGTGCCCAGTAGTAGTAGCCGGCAAACATCGAGAACAGGGAGCCCGCCACCAGCACATAGTGGAAATGCGCCACCACGTAATAGGTGTCCTGCAGCTGGGTGTCGATGGGCGCCATCGACAGGATCAGTCCCGTGAAGCCGCCCATGGTGAACACGAAGATGAAGCCCACGGCAAACAGCATGGGGGTTTCGAACGTCATGGAGCCGCGCCACATGGTGGCCACCCAGTTGAAGATCTTCACGGCCGTGGGCACCGAGATCAGCATGGTGGCGTACATGAAGAACAGCTGGCCGGTGACCGGCATGCCCGTGGTGAACATGTGGTGCGCCCACACGATGAAGGACAGGATGGCAATGGCCGCCACCGCGTATACCATGGAGGTGTAGCCAAACAGCTTCTTGCGGCTGAAGGCCGGCACGATCTGGCTGATGATGCCGAAGGCCGGCAGGATCATGATGTAGACCTCGGGGTGGCCGAAGAACCAGAAGATGTGCTGGTACATCACCGGATCGCCCCCACCCGCGGGGTTGAAGAAGCTGGTGCCGAAGTGACGGTCGGTCAGCGTCATGGTGATGGCGCCGGCCAGCACCGGCATCACTGCGATCAGCAGGTAGGCGGTGATCAGCCAGGTCCAGACGAACATCGGCATCTTCATCAGCGTCATGCCGGGAGCCCGCATGTTCAGGATGGTGACGATGATGTTGATCGAGCCCATGATGGAGCTGGCGCCCAGGATATGCATCGCAAAGATGCTGGTGTCCATCGATGGGCCCATCTGCAGCGTCAGCGGCGCATACAGCGTCCAGCCTGCGGCCGGTGCGCCACCGGGCATGAAGAACGAGGTCACCAGCATGATGGCCGCCGGAATCATCAGCCAGAAGCTGAAGTTGTTCATGCGCGCAAACGCCATGTCCGAGGCGCCGATCTGCAGCGGAATCATCCAGTTCGCGAAGCCCACGAAGGCCGGCATGATGGCCCCGAACACCATGATCAGCCCGTGCATGGTGGTGAGCTGGTTGAACAGCTCGGGGTTGACGATCTGCAGCCCGGGCTGGAACAGCTCTGCGCGGATCAGCAGCGCCAGCACGCCGCCCACCATGAGCATGGTGAAGGCGAACAGCAGGTACAGCGTGCCGATGTCCTTGTGGTTGGTGGCATACAGCCAGCGCTGCCAGCCCGTGGGCTGGTGGTGATGGTGGTCATCGTGCGCACCATGGTCATGGTGGCCGCCATGGACATCGACCTCGGGGCCCGGGGTGTGGGATGGGGGGTATACGGCGCTCATAGGAATGTCTCCGGTATTCACTGCCTGCTGCGCATCACTGCGCGGCCACGATGTCCACACGACGGGCCTGCTGATCGGCCCCGGCACCTGCGGTGATGGTGGTGGGCTTGTGCAGGGCAATGCGCTCCTGTGCCACACCGGCATCCGTCAGGGCCTTGGCCACGTTCTGCGCACGCTGCTTGGCCAGCTCGGCGTTCTGGTCGGCATTGCCTGTGGCATCCACAAAGCCCGACAGGGCCACCTTGCTGTCGGCATGCGCTTTCAGATACTCCGCAGCCTGGGCCACCACGGCCTGCGCCTCGGCATTCAGCGCCTTGTCGCCCGTGGCAAAAAACACCTGGTAGGGCTGTGGCGCGGCAGCAGCTGCCCCTGCCACAGGTTCTGCCGCAGCGGGCGGTGCCGCGCCTGGGGCGGCCGCCCCGCCTTCGGGGAACTTGCCGCCCCGCGCATCCTTGAACTGCGCGGGCTGGATCAGCTGCCCGGTCTTGTTGCTCCAGTGGTTCTTGGCGAAGGTCAGCACCGCGGCCAGCTCCACATCGCTGAGCGCCTTCCACGAAGGCATGGCACCGTTGTTGCGCCCTTCCAGCACCACATGCATGGCTTCCGCCAACGGCCCCAGCACCACCGGGCTGCCATCCAGCGCCTTGATGGGGCCCGCCCCCTTGCCATTGGGCTGGTGGCAGACCGCGCAGTTGGCGGCATAGACTTTTTCGCCGCGCGCAACCAGCTCGTCCAGCTTCCATTCCTTGTTGGGATCGTCGCGCTTGGAGGCAGCCTTCTTGGTTTCTTCCTCCACCCAGGTCTTGTACTGGTCGGACTGCAGCACCTTCACATGGATGGGCATGTAGGCGTGTTCCTTGCCGCACAGTTCGGCGCACTGGCCGTAGTAGTCGCCCGGCTTTTCCGCCTTGAACCAGGTGTCGCGCACAAAGCCGGGAATCGCATCCTGCTTGATGCCGAAGGCAGGCACCATGAAGGAGTGGATCACATCGTTGGCGGTGGTGATGATGCGCACCTTCTTGCCGGCCGGCACCACCAGCGGCTGGTCCACCTTGAGCAGATAGTCGGGCGGCGCATCCTTGACATTGCCGCTGTTGGACAACACCCGGTGGCTGGTGTCCAGCGTGGAGATGAAGCTCAGCCCCTCGCCCTCCCCTTTCAGGTAGTCATAGCCCCATTTCCACTGGTAGCCTGTCACTTTGATGGTCAGGTCGGCATTGGTGGTGTCCTTCTGCGCCACCAGCACCTTGGTGGCCGGCAAGGCCATCAGGATCACGATGATGAAGGGCACGATGGTCCAGGCGATTTCCACCGTGGCCGATTCATGGAAATTGGCGGCCTTGGCGCCTTGGGAGCGGCGGTGTTTCCAGATGGAATAGAACATCACCGCAAACACGGCCACGAAGATCACCGTGCAGATGCCCAGCATCATCCAGTGCAGAAAATGCTGCTCCTGTGCAATGCGCGTGACCGGGGGGTGCAGATTGAGCTGACGCACCGCAGGGCCGCCGGGCAGGTCCTGGACCGCATAGGCCGCCTGCGCCATCCAGGCTGCAGCGGACATCATCGTGAGACGCAGGGGCCGAAAGGGGATGCTTTTCATAGTTCTCGCTCAAGTCTTAGGCCACTAGAAACAGGGAACCTGGCAGGCAGGGGGCTACAGCCGCACACCTGCGCGCACTCAACTCAGAAAAACCAACCAGCGCGGCGCAGCCCGCTCCCACGGGTACGCCCACATCGATCCATGCCTGCACGCAGGCCAACCGCAAGCTGCAGCACCACAGCCTGTGCCGCCGCAAAGAAAATAGTGGATGAAGCAGTGCCGACGCGTTTCCAGGAAGCAGCCTGAAAAGCCCGAGAAGACGCCCTCTGCGTCGCGTGAAACTTCAGCATGCAGGCCTGTGCGCGCGCAGGGCGCAGGCCCGACTCCAAGGCAATGCGAAACACCAATTTTTTCTCCTGACGGCATGCGGCCGTGGGGGCCCTCTCCCCAGCCTGGAGTCATGCGGTCTGGAGAAAAGCTCGTGTGTCAGTGGTTGAAAAAATTGTAGGTCGCTTTGCGTGGAATCAAAGGGGCATAAGCGCCTTTTGTGTTATCGCAAACCCGTGTTGCGACCTTGCCGCAACATCGCCCGCATATCGTCCAACGGCACACTGCTTTCCCCGGCCGCACGGACCCGGGGCGCTGGCTTGTAAGCATGGCCGTAGACCACTTCGAAGGTCAACGCCAGCTGTCCATCCTGCTCCTGTAAACGCAGCGCGCCATCCAGCAATTGATGGAGGTCAAGACGCCATTGCCGTCCACGCAGACTGGCAAAGCGCTGCGGATGCAGATTGCACCCCAGCTCGCGCAATTCCTGCAGCAGACGCTCGGGCGAAGCAAAGGTCAGCGTGATGCGCTCCATGTCCATCACCGGCTCCGCAAAGCCGCTTTGCACCAGCATGTCTCCCCAGTCGTGCATGTCCGTGAAGCTGTGGCCCGCCGCCGGCCAGCCCGCCTGCTGGTAGGCATCGCGCAGCTCCTGGGCCGTGTCGGGCCCCAGGCAGGAAAACATCACAAAGCCATCCACCGCCAGGGCCTTGTGCCACTGCGCCAGCAGGGCCAGCGGGTCTGCCGCCATGTGCAGCTGCATATTGGCCCACAGCATGTCCACTTCCTGCCCGGCAGCCGGCAGACCAAAGCGGGGTTGCTTGCCCGCCCAGCGCTCCATGCTCCACCAGGCCTTGCCCAGCGCCTTGTGCGCCGCTTCGGCGCGCTGCGCCTGCGGTTCATGCACCCAGGACTGCGCCTGCGGATAGCGCTGCGCCACCAGTGCGTGCGCCTGCAGTCCGCCGCGTACCGGCTCCCAGTCCAGCCACGACTGCGGCGGCTTGGCCATCCACTGCAGGCGGTCCTGCATGCGGCGCGCCACCTCTTCGTGCAGCCACGGCGATGCCGCAGGCGCCTGGGCCTGCCAGCGGGCGGCTGCAACGGGGTCGATGGTGGGCGGCAGAGCAGTAGACATGGAACAACAGATGGGGAGGCAATCGGACAGTCGGCGCACATCCGGCATGACGGTGGCGCTGCGGGCGGCAGTATATTGATTCCATGCGTCTGCACATCCCGGCATGGCTATCCGCCCGCATTCCCAGCCAGTGCCTGGCCTGCGGCAGCTGGCCCGCGCAGCCACTGTGCGCGCAGTGCCAGGCGCGTTTTGCACAGCATGTGCCGCGCTGCCGCAGTTGCGCCCTGCGCCTGCCGGATGCACACGCCGGCGCACACTGCGGGCAATGCCTGCGTCACCCGCCGGTGCTGCAGCACTGCCTGGTCGCCGTGGACTACGGCTACCCCTGGGCCTTGCCGCTGACGCAGTGGAAGCTCCATGCCCAGCCGGCCGTCGGCCGCCATCTGGCGCAATGGCTGCAGCAGCACGCCGCCTGGCCCGCGCTGCGCGACGGCTGTGCGCTCACCATCCCGATTCCGCTGTCCCCGCAGCGCCTGCGCAGCCGCGGCTACAACCAGGCACTGCTGCTGGCCCGCGCGCTGGATTGCCCGGCCATCCAGCCGCAGCTGCTGCAACGCACGCACGACACGCCCACCCAGATGCGCCAGGGCCGCGCCGCACGGCTGCGCAATCTGCGCGGCGCCTTCAGCGTGCCACCGCAACACCAGGGCCTGCTGGATGGAAAGACCGTGCTGCTGGTGGACGATGTCATCACCACGGGCGCGACCCTGCAGGCCGCCGCGCAGGCGCTGCTGGCCGCAGGCGCCGGCCAGGTGCATGCCGTGGCCCTGGCCCGCACGCCCTAGCCCCCTACCTCACACCTGCGCCATAGGGGTGCGCACCACAGGGACGGCGGTCACAGCGGACAATACGCCCCTTATGTTCCACATTGTTCTTGTTGAGCCCGAGATTCCACCGAACACGGGCAACGTCATCCGCCTGGCCGCCAACACCGGCTGCGATCTGCACCTGATCGAGCCCCTGGGCTTTTCCATGGAAGACCGCCACATGCGCCGCGCCGGGCTGGACTACCACGAATACGCCCCGGTGCGCCGCCATGCCGACTGGCAAGCCTTTCTGACCGCCATGCAGCCCGCGCCCGAGCGCATGTTTGCCATGACCACCCATGGCAGCTGCCCGGCGTTTGATCTGGCCTTCCAGCCCGGCGACTGGCTGGTCTTCGGTTGCGAAACCCGAGGCCTGCCTGCGGATCTGCGCAACAGCTTTCCCGAAAGCCAGCGCCTGCGCCTGCCCATGGTGGCAGGCCAGCGCAGCCTGAACCTGTCCAATGCGGTGGCGGTCACGGTGTTCGAGGCCTGGCGCCAAAACGGTTTTGCGGCCCCTGCAGGCCAGACGGCAGGCTGAGCCAGCGGCAGCACCGCTTCGGTGCACGATGCCCGCAACCGGGCAAAAGTTCCGCCTCATTGACAATGAATTCGAAACAATGAGTCGTAAATTTACATGCTTATCTTCATATATGGAACGATCTACAGTTCATCCATACGGTAACGCCACAGCGCCACACCGGAAGTTGAACGAAAAGGACATTCCATGAAAAGCATTCACACCCTCAGCATCGCCGCAGCTCTGGCCCTGACCGCACTGGGCAGCCAGGCCGCCGGTATGTCGGCTCCCCTGGGCGAGCAAGGCTGGCCTCCCGTGGTGGAAAGCCACAGCACCCTGACCCGTGCGCAGGTGCTGGCTGAATTGCAGGATGCCCGCCAAAACCACCGCATGGCCGTGGCCGAAGGCGACCAGCTGCAACTGCGTGCCGATGAGCTGACCACCCGCTCGGCCGTGAGCCGAGAGGCCGTGCGTGCCGAAACCCTGGCCGCCATCAAGGACGGCAGCATCGTGCACGGCGAGCTGTAAGCCCCAGCCCGCGCATTTGCTCCTGGCAAAAGCGCCCAATGCAAAGCCCCGCTGCCTGCGCCGACGGGGCTTTTTCATGGGACCGGAAAAAGAAGACGGCGGCGTTCAGCCCTGGGCCGCACCGTGGCTGCGGCTCAGCGTCTCGGCCACGCACACGGGCTTGTCGCTGCCTTCACGCTCCACCGTCACGCCCCAGGTCATCTGCATGCCGTCGGGCTGCACCGGCTCGGCCGCCAGCAGCTTGATGTGGGCGCGCAGCCGGCTGCCCACCGGTACGGGGGCGGGAAAGCGCACCTTGTTCAGACCGTAGTTCACACCCATGGTGGCGCCATCCACCGTCACCGTCTGCTGCATGAACTGCGCCAGCAGCGACAGCGTCAGATAGCCATGGGCCACAGGTGCACCAAACGGGCCCTTCTTGGCCCGCTCGGGATCCACATGAATCCACTGGTGGTCGCCCGTCGCCTCGGCGAACTGGTTGACCTGCTCCTGGGTGATGGTGATCCAGTCCGTCACGGCCACATCCAGGCCCACGGAAGCACGCACATCGGCGTAAGAGGCAAAGCGTCGTTTCGTCATGCGACCCACTGTAGCCAGCAGGCCGCGCAGGCTTTGTCGGTCACGGGACAGTTGAGGGAAAGCCCCAGGATGCAGCCCTCGCTACAGGCCAAACGACTGCTCATGCGCGGCAGTAGCGCATGCAGTGTTGACCTGGATAACGGTGCTGTCAGTGGCCGGCGCCGCGCTGCACAAAGAACAGGCCGATCCCCACTAGCATCAGCAAGCCGCCAAAGACACGGTTCTGCCAGCGCATGGCTTCGGGGCTGCGCATCCAGCGGCGCAGTGCACTGGCGCTGCCGGCATAGCCATGCATCACCACCATGTCCACGCCAATGCAAGTCGCCGACATGATGGCCAGCTGCAACCACAGCGGGCGCTGCTCGGTCAGAAACTGCGGCAGCACCGCCACCATGAAGATGATCCCCTTGGGGTTGGTGGCATTGGTCAGAAAACCGGCCAGCACGCGCTGGCGCCAGGTCAGGGCCGGAGCGCCCTGGGCATGGCCGATGTCCAGACCGTTGCCCACGCTGCGCCACTGGCTCCAGCCCAGGTAGATCAGGTAGCAGGCCCCCAGGATCTTCACCGCCGCAAACGCCCATTCCGAGGCAATCAGCAAGGTGCCCACGCCGCCGCCGGCCACCAGCAGAATCAGCAGCAGGCCCAGTTGCAGGCCGCACACCGTGGCGCTGCTCTTGCGCAGGCCGTAGTTCAGCCCGTGGCTCATGGACAGCACCGCGCCCGACCCTGGCGACAAGGCAATCAGCCAACACGCCATAAAGAAAGCCCACCACGTCTGCACATCCATGCCACACCTGCCCTGCCGTCGCCACACCGCATTGCCACAGCAATGCACCAAAGCGGCGCATCTTACGCCTGCCCCGCATGGCGTGCTGGCGCCCGGTGCGACACAGCTCCGCGCGCGGCTGAATGCCGCGGCCAGCGCGGCCCACTGCCCCCGTGCTACGCTGCCGGCCATGATCTTCAACCCTTCGCAAGCGGACGTGCGACGCTTCTTCTGCAGCGTGCGCGCCAAGATGAAGAGCGAATCCCCCATGGAAGCCATCGAGACGCTGGCCAGCCTGTGGATTGCCGAACACCCCGAATACTTTGCCGAGCTGGACGATGTGGACGCCGCCGTGGCGCGCAACTACGACGCCGAGCCCGGCCGCACCAATCCCTTCCTGCACCTGTCCATGCACCTGTCCATCAGCGAGCAGTGCAGCGTGGACTCCCCCCGCGGCATCCGCCAGGCCGTGGAACTGCTGGCCCGCAAGCGCGACCTGCATGACGCCCACCACGAAGTGATGGAATGCCTGGGCACCATGCTGTGGGAAAGCCAGCGCAGCGGCCGTCCGCCCGATGGCAATGCCTACGTGGCTGCGGTGCAACGCCGCGCCACCCAGGACTGAGCGCCAGACCACCCCCACCAGGCAACAAGCTGCTGAACGCCCAAAGGCAAAGGCTGCCGCTGCGCACACCAGGCGCTGTGGCAGCCTTTTTCATGCCGTGCATGCGCCGAGCGCGCCAAGACAAAGCCCGCACAAGGCGGGCCGTGGAGCTGCTGGGCTACGTGGCTGTGAGCCCATGCCGCCGTGCGGCAGCCTGTATCAGCGAAAGCGCGATTCCGGCACCGTGTGCAGATCGCCTTCCAGCGAGCCGATATAGCCCGCCAGCTGCTTGAGCTCCTGTAGCGTGAACTGCTTGGCAATGCCGGCCATCACCCCATTGCTGCGCCCCACCGTGCCCTTGCTGGCATCGCGCTGGTAGGACTTGAGGGCGGCATACACATAGTCTGCATGCTGGCCCGCCACCTTGGGATAGGCCGGGTCGATGGGCTTGGCAAAGCCTTCGCCATGGCAGGAGAAGCAGGCCCCCTTCTGGATCAGCGCCGCCACGGCAGGCGCCGGATCGTGCGCCTTGGCCGCGCTGGCAGAACCGGCTGCAGGCGCGTTCTGACCGGCATAGAAAGCGGCCACATCGGCCATGTCCTGATCGGTCAGCGAATCCGCAATGCCGCGCATGGTGGGATGGCGGCGGTCGGCCTTTTTATAGGCCGCCAGCGCGGATTCGATATAGCGTGCACTCTGGCCCGAAATCTTGGGCACTTTGTACACCTCTGGGAAACTGGCCTGGTAGCCTTCGATACCGTGGCAGCCTATGCACATGGCCACCTTGTTTGCGCCCGCCTGGGCGTCTCCCTTGATCTCCTGGGCCGATGCTGTGAAGGTCACAGAAGCGACAACCAAGAGCCCTATCGT
Source organism: Comamonas sp. CMM03 (assembly GCF_019218715.1). Classification (NCBI taxonomy): domain Bacteria; kingdom Pseudomonadati; phylum Pseudomonadota; class Betaproteobacteria; order Burkholderiales; family Comamonadaceae; genus Comamonas; species Comamonas sp. CMM03. The sequence goes on from NZ_JAHUXB010000002.1 coordinate 296,481, forward strand.
GGACAGCTTTTTGTTCATTGCGCGCACAATCCTTGGGAAGTTTTAGCTGGGATTTGGCTCACACAGATTCATTATGGCGAGAACCGTCAAGCGCCCTAATCAATGTTTACGCTGATATAGACCATGAAATTCCAAGGCACCGAGAACTACGTCGCACCCCAGGATCTGATGCTGGCCGTCAACGCAGCCATCACGCTGCAGCGTCCGCTGCTGGTCAAGGGCGAACCCGGCACCGGCAAGACCATGCTGGCCGAGGAAGTGGCCGACGCGCTGGACATGCCGCTGTTGCAGTGGCACATCAAATCCACCACCAAGGCCCAGCAAGGCCTGTATGAATACGACGCCGTCAGCCGTTTGCGCGATTCGCAGCTGGGCGACGAGAAGGTCAAGGACATCCAGAACTACATTGTCAAAGGCGTGCTGTGGCAGGCCTTCACCGCCGATCAGCCCGTGGCGCTGCTGATCGACGAGATTGACAAGGCGGACATCGAGTTTCCCAACGACCTGCTGCGCGAACTCGACCGCATGGAGTTCTACTGCTACGAGACGCGCGAGATGATCCGCGCCAAGCACCGCCCGGTGGTCTTCATCACCTCGAACAACGAAAAAGAACTGCCCGACGCCTTCCTGCGCCGCTGCTTCTTCCACTACATCAAGTTCCCCGAAGCGGACACCATGCGCCAGATCGTGGACGTGCATTTCCCCACGCTCAAGAGCGAGCTGCTGACGGCAGCGATGAAGAGCTTCTACGACATCCGCAGCATCCCGGGCCTGAAGAAAAAGCCTTCGACCTCCGAGCTGATCGACTGGCTCAAGCTGCTGCTGGCCGAAGACATTCCGCCCGAAGCACTGCAATCGGCCGACAGCAAGGTGGCCGTGCCGCCGCTGGTGGGTGCGCTGCTGAAGAACGAACAGGATGTGAGCCTGTTCGAAAAGCTGGTCTTCATGAACCAGCGCAACCGCTGAGCCCGCGCGCAAAGGGCATACCCGCTGCCGCCCATCCACCCGCCCTGCTATGGTCAAACGTTCACCATACACACAGGGAGACAGACCATGAGCACTGCCAAGAAACTGCTGCTGGAAGGCGTCAGCGACGCCGTGGGTTTCATTGCGGGCGCACTGGCCGGCTACGGCCTGGGCCAGGCGGCGGGCTGGAACATCTTCGATGCCGGCTACGGCGCAACCAGCCTGCTGGGCATTGTCTGCGTCGGCCTGGGCGGCGGCCTGGGCCTGCAGCTGGCAAGGCGCTGGCGTGCGGCCCGTGCCCAGCGTGCGCAGGCAGCGGAACGCCCCTGAGTGCACCACCCAGCCAACTTCTGTGAGCCTCCCGGCGCGAGAATGTCTGGAACCGATTGTTGGAACCCCACACCATGAACACCACAGCCTTCGTCACCCCCGTCACCCTGCAAGCCCATGGCGTGCGCCTGGTTCCGCTGGAACTGGCGCATGAAGAAGGGCTGCGTGCAGCGGCGGCCGATGGACAGCTGTGGAATATCCGCGTCACCTCGGTGCCCGAGCCGCAGGACACCCGCGCCTACATCGAGACCGCGCTGCAGATGCGCGCGGCCGGCAACCGCTTTGCCTTTGCCGTGCTGGACGATGCCTCCGGCGAAGTGCTGGGCAGCACCAGCTACCACGACATCCTGCCCGCCGTGCAGCGCGTGGAGATCGGCTACACCTGGTACGCCCAGCGCTGCCAGCGCACCCATGTGAACACCACCGCCAAGCTGCTGATGATGGGCCACGCCTTCGACACCCTGGGCTGCCATGTGGTGGGCTGGCGCACCGACAACTTCAACTTTGCCAGCCAGCGCGCCATCGAACGCCTGGGTGCCCGCAAGGACGGCGTGATCCGCGGCCACGCCCTTCGCCGCGACGGCACCATCCGCGACACGGTGATGTACAGCCTGCGCGCCGGCGAATGGCCGGAAAGCCGCGCCCAGTTGCTCGACAAGATGAAGCAACACCTGCGCCAGCCCTGAGCGCCCGGAGGTTCCCACCATGCTGATCGACTTCTTCTACACCCTGCGGGCGGCCAAGCTGCCGGTGTCCGTCAAGGAACTGCTCACCCTGCTGGAAGCGCTGCAAAAAGGCGTGGTCGGCCCCCAGAGCGAAGACGGCTGGAGCATGGATGACTTCTACTTCCTGGCCCGCACCACCCTGGTCAAGGACGAGAAGCACTACGACAAGTTCGACCGCGCCTTCGCCGCCTACTTCAAGGGCGTGGAAATGCTCACCGACTTCAGCAAGGAACTGCCTGCCGAATGGCTGCGCAAGATGCTGGAGCGGGAGCTGACGGACGAGCAGAAAGCCGCCATCCAGAAAATGGGCTGGGACGAGCTGATGAAGACCCTCCAGAAGCGCCTCGAGGAACAGAAGGGTCGGCACGAAGGCGGCAACAAATGGATAGGCACCGGCGGCACCAGCCCCTTCGGCCACGGTGGCTACAACCCGCAGGGCATCCGCATTGGCGGGCCGGGCAAGAACCGCAGCGCCGTCAAGGTGTGGGAGCAGCGCGCCTACCGCGATTACGACGACACCCAGGAGCTGGGCACGCGCAACATCAAGGTGGCGCTGCGCCGCCTGCGCAAGTTCGCCCGCCAGGGCGGCGAGCTGGAGCTGGACCTGCCCGACACCATCCGCAGCACGGCAGCCAACGCCGGCTGGCTGGACATCAAGATGGTGCCGGAGCGCCACAACAATGTGAAAGTGCTGCTGCTGATGGACGTGGGCGGCACCATGGACGACCACATCCAGCGCGTCGAAGAGCTGTTCTCCGCCGTCAAGAGCGAGTTCAAGCACCTGGAGTTTTATTACTTCCACAACTGCGTCTACGACTTCATGTGGAAGAACAACAAACGCCGCTTTGGCGAGAAGTTCGACACCTGGGACATCATCCGCAAGTACAACAAGGACTACAAGCTGATCTTTGTGGGCGATGCCACCATGAGCCCCTACGAAATCACCCAGCCCGGCGGCAGCGTGGAATACAACAACGAGGAAGCCGGTGCCGAATGGCTGCAGCGTCTGACGCATGCCTTCCCGCACCATGCCTGGGTCAATCCCGAGCCGCAGGGCGTGTGGGAGTACCGCCAGAGCATCGACCTGATCCGCCGCCTGGTGGGCGGACGGATGTACCCTTTGTCACTGAAGGGTTTGGAAGAAACCATGAGGCTGCTGTCAAAATAGGGAAATGCCCATGCTTTCCCCCACAACGGCGCCGGCCCCAGGGTCGGCGTTTTTGTTGGCCGGCTCGCTATTGCTGAGCGGCTGCAGTCTGCTCTCCAAGAACCACTCCGCTGACGCGGCCGCCGCGTCCGTGCCTTCCGGGCCGCCCAGCTTCAGCGTGGAGGTCGAGGCCCCGGACGGCGTGCGCGAGCTGCTGGAAAAACACCTGGAACTGGTGCGCTTCAGCCAGCACCCCGATCTGCGCCGCCGCGAAGTGGTCAGCCTGCTGAACGCCTCCGATAGCAACATCCGCGACCTGATCGGCACGCTGGGGTATTTCTCACCCCAGATCCAGCTGGAGCTCAAAGACACGCCCGACTCCAAAGAGGCGCCGATGGAGGTCACCGTCAAGGTCGATCCCGGCCCGCCCACCACCATCCGCACGGCCGACATCCGCTTCTCCGGCCTGAATGCCGAGGAAACCCACAGCGACTGGCAGCGCGACGACATCCGCAAGAACTGGGGCCTGACACCGGGCGAACAGTTCACCCAGTCGGCCTGGGGCGGCGCCAAGAGCCAGGGGCTGCGCAGCCTCCAGGCCCAGCGTTTTCCCACGGCCAGCATTGCCAGCAGCAAGGCCGACATCGACGCCGACACCCAGAAGGCCGATCTGTCCATCGACTACGCACCGGGCCCCGCGTATTACTTTGGCCCGCTGCAACTGAACTACAGCACCAGGACCGAGGATGGCGAGCAGGATATCGACGCCCCGCCGCGCTACGACCCGGAAGGCATGCGCCGCATTGCCCGCCTGCCGGTGGGCGAGGAATACAAGCAGACCTCGCTGCTGGATGCACAGCAGCGCCTGTCCAACAGCGGCTACTTTGATTCGGTATTTTTGACCCTGGACACCGATGCCGCCCAGCCCGGCCAGTCCGAAGTGCATGCCCCGGTCATCGCCCAGGTGCGCGAAGCCAAGCTGCAGAAATGGGTGTTCGGCGTCGGCGCCAGCACCGACACCGGCCCACGCCTGTCTGTGGACCACATCCACAACCGGGTGCCCGGCCTGGGCTGGCGTGCGGTCAGCAAGCTGCAGCTCGACACCAAGAACCCCATACTGTCCACCCGCCTGGTCGACCTGCCCAACGAAGACGGCTGGGCCTGGTTCACCGGCGCCAAGGCCGAACGCGAGGAGCTGGGCGACTACAACACCAACAGCCTGCAGCTACAGTTCGGCCGCACCAAGAGCGCGGACCGCATCGACCGCAACTACTACCTGCAGTACGACTTCACCAAGCTGCAGGGCACGGGCGCGCCCACCAGCAGCTCGTCGATCACCGCCAACTACGGCTGGACCGGGCGCTACTTCAACAACCCGATCTCGCCCACCAGCGGCTTCGGCTTTGCCTGGGAAGTCGGTGCCGGCACCACCCTCACGCCGGAACGCGAGCCGTTCGGCCGCGTGTCGGCCCGCTGGCTCACCCTGATCGGCCTGGGTGACCCGGACCAGGCGGGCCGGCGCCAAAGCCGCCTGGCCTTGCGTGCCGCCGGCGGCGCCGTGATTGCCAAGGACGGCGTGGGCATTCCCGCCACCCAGCTGTTCCTCACCGGTGGCGACACCACGGTGCGCGGCTACCGCTACCAGTCCATCGGGGTGGAGAACGAGCTGGGCAAGCTGATCAGCGGCCGCTATATGGTGACCGGCAGCGTGGAATGGCAGCGCCCCATCACCGTGCGCGGCAACCGCTCCGACTGGGAGCAGACCGTGTTCGTGGATGCCGGCAGCGTGGCCGACAAACCCAGCCAGATGACGGTCTACACCGGCGTGGGCACCGGCATCCGCTGGGCCAGCCCGGTGGGCCCGGTCCAGGCCGATATCGCCTACGGCATCAAAACCCAACAATTCCGCCTGCACCTGCGCATGGGCTTCACTTTCTGACCATGGCAGATCCCACCGTGTCCACCCCCTCCTCTGACCTCCCCGCTTCTGCACGGGATGGCAGCCCGCCACCCGCTGCGCCGGTGCGCAGCCCCCGCCGCTGGTGGCACAAACTGCTGCTGGCCCTGGCCGCCTTGGTGCTGCTGCTGGCAGTGCTGCTGGGCGGCGGCTGGTGGTGGATGGGCCAGGCCGACTCCCTGGCCAGCACACTCACCCGCGTGGCCGGCTGGCTGCCTTCCGGGCAGACGCTGGAAGCCAAGGAAGTGCAAGGCACGCTGCGCCATGGCGGCAAGATCGGCTGGCTGCGCTGGACCAGTCCCACCCTGCAGGTGGAAGTGGAGCAGGCCGACATCGGCTGGCAGCTGTCCCCACTGCTGTCACGCGAGCTGCGCCTGGGCCAGGTGCACATCGGCACGGTGCGCATCCGCAGCACCCCCGACCCCACGGACCAGACGCCGACCGAACCGCTGCAGTCGCTGACACTGCCGCTGCGCATCGACCTGCCGTTCCAGGTGGACACCGTGGTCTGGCAAGGTACACCCGAGGTGCAGGCGACCGAGCTGCAGGGCCACTACCGCTACACCGGCAGCCACCACCAGCTGGCCGTGAACTCGCTGCGCTGGGCAGAAGGCCGCTACGCCGCCCAGCTCAAGCTGCAAGGCGCGGCCCCCATGGAGCTGGAAGCCCATCTGCGCGGCAGCATCCAGACCGCCCTGCCCGAACAGGACATGCGGCTGCAGACCCTGGCCACCGTCCAGTTGAGCGGCACCCTGGCGGGCGCCGACGCACAGATCGAAGCCCAGGCCAGCGCCTACGCCAAGGATGTGGTGCAGGAAGACAGCGCGCAAGACCTGCCGCAACCCACGGCCCGCGAAGCCGAAGACATTGCCAGCAGCCAGACGCTGCGCGCCCAGCTCAGCGCCAAGTTCCAACCCTGGCAGCCCCAGCCCGTGGTGTCCGCCCACGCCCAGCTGCACCAGGTGGATGTCTCGCTGTTCTGGCCCGACGGTCCCCACACCCTGCTCAGCGGTGAAGTGCAGGCCGGCCCTTCCGCCACCGGCTGGGACCTGCGCGCCAACGTGCGCAACGCCATTCCCGGCCCCTGGGACCTGCGCGCCCTGCCCATCCACCAGCTGGAAGCCGATGTGCAGCAGCAAGGCACGACCTGGCGGCTGGAAGAAGCCCAGATCAACCTGGGCACCGGCCACCTGACGGCCCAGGGCAGCTACGACGGCACCACCCGCAGCGTGCAAGGCGATGCCGTGCTGCACCAGGTCGATCCCGCCGCGCTGTGGAGCACGCTGGACCCCGCCCCGCTCAAAGGCCAGATCACCGCACGCACCCCGGCCGCAGAAGCCGGTGCCACGCCGGTGGTGGATTTCCAAGTCGACATTGCCACCACCCGCGGCCCGGCCACCGGGCGCGTGGTGCGCACCGCAGGCAACAGCAGCCCGCTGCGCATCGATGCCGTACGCGCCCAGGGCCAATGGAGTGCCCCGGTCCTGACACTGCGCCAGCTGCACCTGAACGCCATGCAGGCACAGCTGGACAGCAAGCAGCTGGAATTCCACAGCGACAGCCTGCTGGTGCGCACCACAGCGCAGCTGCAGGCCCCCGGTACCCAGCTGGAGCTGCAGGGCCACATCAGCCCGGACGAAGGAGCCGGCCAGGCCAGCCTGCGCCTGCAGTCCGCCCCGCAGATGCTGGCCTGGCTGCAACGCCTGCCGGGCATGGCTGGCACGCTGCAGGGCGCCAAGCTGGAAGGCGCCGCAGATGCCAGCGTGCAATGGAAAGGTGGCTGGGGCAAGCTGCAGCAGCGCCTGCAGCACACCGCGGCCACTCCCGTCACCTCGGGCCTGCAACTGCAGGCCAGCCTGCGCAGCGCGGGCCTGCAATGGACTCCGGCCGGCCCGGAGGCCACCACCACCCGCATTGACCAGTTCAGCCTGAACCTGCAGGGCACGCCCGAGCAGTTGCAGGCCACGCTCAGCACGCAGCTGCGCCAGGGTGCGCAGCGCATTGCACTGGACACCCAACTGCAAGGCGGCCTGCTGACCAACCGCGGCGCTGCCGCCCTGGACTGGCAAGGCCGCGTTGAGCGCCTGCAAGCCCAGTGGAGCCCCGGCACCGACAGCGCCGGCAGCTGGAAAGCAGAACTGGCCAGCCCACTGACCGTCAGCCAGCGCACCGTGGGCCAGACCATCCGCAGCCAGCGCATCGACACCAGCGCCGGCCAACTGCGCGTCAGCGCGCCCACCGGCAGCGCACCCGCCGGGCTGCAATGGCAGCCCATCAACCTGCGCCAGGGCAGCGACGGCAGCTGGCAGGTACAAAGCCAGGGCCAGCTGCAAGGCATTCCGCTGGCCTGGGCGGATGCATTTGGCGCCGAGCCCGGCAAAGGCCCGCTGACCGCCGCCGGCATCAGCGGCGACCTGAGCCTGAACGGGCGCTGGAACATCGACACCACAGGCCGAAGCCCGGTGGCCGACGTGGTGCTGGAACGCGCCAGTGGCGACATCCGCCTGGCCGTGGTGGAAGAGGAAACCGCCGCCAATGTCACCGTCATCCGCTCCGAAGGCGCTGTGGCGCGCCGTGCCGATGGCGCCGTGCAGCAACAGCGCGTGCCGGGCCGCGGCATGCGCGCCCGCATCCAGAACCTGCGCCTGCAGCTGCAAATGCGCGACAGCGAAGTCCGCACCCAGCTGCTGTGGGACACCGAACGCGCCGGCCACCTGAGTGCCGACGTGCGCAGCACCCTGCGACGCACGGCCGAAGGCTGGGCCTGGCCGGAGAACGCCCCCCTCTCGGGCAGTGCCAAGGCCAACCTGCCCGACATCGGCATCTGGGCCATGTTCGCGCCACCCGGCTGGCGCGTCACCGGCAGCCTGAACGCCGATGTGCGCATTGCCGGTACACGCAGCGATCCGCGCTGGGACGGCACCCTGGGGGCCGACAAACTGTCCATCGTCTCGCTGCTCGACGGCCTGGATCTGCACGACGGCCGCCTGCGCGCACGCCTGCAAGGCACGCGGCTGGACATCACCGAACTGACGCTGCAAGGCGGCAAAGGCAGCACGGCCCGCATCCTGGGCTACAGCGGCAACCTCACCCCCGCCCCGCAGGAAGGCGGCCAGCTGACAGGCTCCGGCTTTGTGGCCTGGAACCCGCAGCCCGCCGCCGGACAGTCGGGCATGCAGATGGACATCCAGCTGCGCGCCGAACGCCTGCAGGTGCTGGTGCGGGCCGACCGGCAGCTCAGCACCTCGGGGCAGATGCAGGCCCGGCTGGACAACGGCCAGTTCGTGCTGCGCGGCGACCTGACGGTCGACCGTGCCGCCATCCTGCTGCCCGATGCCTCTGCGCCCTCGCTGGACAAGGATGTGGTCGTGCACTCGGCCGCCTCCCGCAAGGCCGAGGCGGAACGCCGCCAAAGGGAAGCCCGCCAGGCTGCACAGCAGGCCAGCGCCGGAGCCAGCCCCAACACCGCCAAGGTACCGGACATTCTGCTGAACCTGAACCTAGGGCGTGACTTTGCGCTGCAGGGCTTTGGCATCACCACCCGCCTGCGCGGCCAGTTGCAGGTGCGCGGCGGCAGCACGCTCAGCGCCCCTCCGCAAATCACGGGCGAAGTGCGCACCGAACAAGGCCGCTACCGTGCCTGGGGACAGTCGCTGGACGTGGAAAGCGGTCTGGTCCGCTTCAACGGTCCCTACAACAACCCCTCGCTGGACATCACCGCCATCCGCCCCAACATCACGGTGCGGGCCGGCGTGCGCGTGCTGGGCAGCGCCACCGACCCGCGCGTGACCCTGTTCTCCGACCCGGAAATGTCCGACGCCGAAAAACTCTCCTGGATCGTCATGGGCCGCGACACGGCCAGCGGCGGTGCCGAAGCCGCACTGCTGCAACAGGCGGCACTGGCCCTGCTCAGCGGCGGCGGCACCAGTGAGAACTTTGCCGGCCGTGTGGGGCTGGACGAGATCGGCTTCAAGGGCGCCAGCACCGACAGCACCGACGCCAATGCCGGCGCTGCACTCACGCTGGGCAAACGCCTGTCCAAGGACCTGTACGTCACCTACGAACAGAGCCTGAACGGCGCCATGGGCACGCTCTACGTCTTCTACGAGATGTCCCGCCGGCTCACGCTGCGCGGCCAGACCGGCCTGCAGACCGCCGTGGACCTGATCTATACCGTACGCAAGGACTGAAGGCCGCTGCCGGCAGGTAGAATCAGCGGCTTCTCTCCGTAGTTCAATGGATAGAACGAGCGCCTCCTAAGCGCTAGATACAGGTTCGATTCCTGTCGGGGAGGCCACTCCAATGCATTTAGAACAACGACTTGCGTTCTAAGTGAGTGGCCGGGGGACATGACGGGGACAAATCCCCAGCCTGCGCCTACCTGCCACAACGAAAACGCCCCCGGCCCCCATCACGGTGCTGGGGGCCTTTTTTTTTTTGCCCGCGATATCTGCCCACCGCCCAACCTAGCAGCCCCCCCCCGTTCGTCTGCCTCGGCATTGGCCGCGAAATTTATTAGCAAAAATGCTTGCATGTTGTTAGCATTTTTGTTTATACTCACACCATCGCAACAAAAGAAAGGTGGTCGTGAAAATCAGCGAATTCAGGCGTTGGCTTGAGTCGCAGGGGGTCCGAGTCGAGAACGGTACAAACCACTGGAGGCTGTACCACAACGACAAAGTAAGCACCCTGCCAAGACACCCCGCCAAGGAGCTGAAGGAAGGCACAAGACGAGCAATCCTGAAGCAGTTAGGAATCAAATAAGGAGGCAGGCCCGAGAGGGCCTAGCCTGAATTCCTGAGCTTCACGACCACCACCAGATGGGACACAACATGCTGCAAAAGTACCCTGCCCGCTTCGATCCCGCCGACGAAGGGGGCTACAACGTATCGTTCCGGGATATTCCCGAAGCCATCACCCAGGGCGATGACCTGGCCGAAGCTGAAGCCATGGCGCGTGACGCTCTTGTCACCGCGATGGAGTTCTATTTCGAGTCTGGCCGCCCTGTACCCGCACCCAGCAAACCAGCCAAGGGGGAGCGCATCGTAGAGCTGCCCCCCAGCGTTGCCGCCAAGGTCGCGCTGTTGAATGCCCGCCTGGCCAGCGGTGCGCGCCCGGCAGACGTGGCCCGCGCCATGGGGATCAAACCGCCCGAAATGTCCCGGATCTTTGATTTCACGCACGCGACGAAGATCGACACTGTTGCTGCAGCGCTGGCCGCCATGGGCTACGAACTGGAACTGAGCGTGCGCCAGGTGAAATAACAGGCTCCCCGCTACTCGATGGGTTCGACCTCAAACACCTCCATAGGGGCCAGCTTGAGCAGTCCCTGAGCATCGTTGACTGTGCCCGAAAGACACTGCTCAACGTCGGCAAACTCGACCGAGATCGCGCTGCGTTTGTCCCGTTGATCTGCCTGACACCAAGCATCGAGCTTCCTTCGAGTATGTAGGAAATTACTGGCCTTATGTGCCGTTCAGAAGTCGTAGGATCATTGACACTGCATCAGCGTGGTAGTATCACGCGAAAAAAAGGAATGTTACAAAATGGAACAAAAAGAGCAGGGACTGCCGACGAGACTGGCCTTTCCAGTGATCATTGAGTCAATTTTCGAAATTCGATTCGCTCCTCAGCAAGGAGTTGCAGATCTATTGCCTGGTATTTTGCTTACCAGCTTTCCTGAGAAGCCTAGAGTGGAAAGGTTGCCTCTGGCTGATGTCCCTCACCAAGTTCGACTGATGCAACCAGAATTGGCAGGCCAGCCTGTAGTTCGACTTGTTTGGGACACTCATAGCATTTTCATAGGTGATGGTGTTCTTGGTATTGGTTGCGCCATTCCCTACCCTGGTTGGAATAAGTTCAAAGCAATTATTAATACCCTCATGAAATCTAAAACTATTCATGAGACACTGCCTACTCCAGACCGCTTCTCCGTGAAATATGTGGATTTTTTCCGAGACAGCAAGTTCCCCGGCATTACTAACAAGCTTAAATTGGATATAAAGATCGCCGATGAAAATCTGATCGAATCTCCAATTACTCTTCGAACCGAACGAAAGATGGATGATTATATATGCCTGATGGAAGTGCATTCCCACGCGCATGTATCTTTCACAGGTCCAGAAGAATCGCCGCCGGAGACAGGGACCATTATATCTTTCGATTTGATAAAAGAATCAAAAGACAATCAAGGATGGGGGAGTTTTCTAGATGTTTTTGATAGTTCTCTAGAGTATTTGCATAACGAGGGGAAAAATAAGTTTTTTGGCTACCTCTCTCCAGAAGTTCTCAAAATTCTTGCACCTACTTATGACTAATCAAAAAACCTATTCAATCGGGACATCCAAAACATTTGCTTTCATGGCATCTATTGGATTAGGACTCCTTGCCTCAAACTCGCTTTCACCGAATATAGTGGACTTGAGTGCTAGAGAAAATAATTTGATAAGCTCAAGCAATTGGCAAGAACACAAAATTGAAAGCACAAAAACATCGGCATACTCTGTTAATGTTGGGATGAGAAGCTTTGTCGAACTTGGTAGCTACAAATTTCATAGTGATTTCGAAAACACCTTAGAAGATTTTTGGACATCTTTAAGCGATGGGTCGATATTTAACGACATGGACCCTGAAATCTTGGAAATGACTAATAAAATCGTTTCCGCAAATCCGCACATCGCGGACTTTATTTAATACAGGTATTTTAAATGGGGATGGGAGAGCCAATAGAAGAGTGGGAATACGATAACCACCCTAATAAAGATATCGTTTCCACACGATGCCAAGAAATTATTAAAAATCTAACCGGAAAGATTCAAGAAATATTCCAGGTTCTACAAGAAACTCGGCCGTCACACAAATTCATGTTCGAAAATGTTGTGCCGACCAATAAAATCTATTTGGCGGGAAATTATCGAGGAGCAAAATATCCTCAGTTGTGCGATCGCCCCGTATACATTGCGGGATTTCCTGGTGGACATTTCTCTCAGGTCGAGAATTTAATGAAAAATTTTCACCACACACTGAGTCAAAATATAGCCAAGCTTAGCGATTATTTCAAAAAAAACCCTCTAACTGCTCAACAAAAAATCTTTGCATTAAGTAAATTTGTGAGTATCTATTTCGTCCAATTTTTGGCGATTCATCCATACGCAAATGGCAATGGTCATATCAGCAGGCTGCTAGTGTGGTGTATATTTAATTTTAAATTAGTGAAATGTTCTTTCTGGAGTGTTCCAAATCGAAATATCAATCCCCCAGATCAGTACATTGCAGCTTACCGACTTGGGAACCAAGTGCCCTTGGTGAAGGCCTTCATCAGCTTGATTTCCTCAGAAAATACTGGGGCAAATCTAAACTGAAATAAAAGAGAAGCCGCAACGCTACACAAGTTCACGGAATGTTGGCTCCGATTACGAGAACATGAGAAATGCCTGTGTCCTACGCTCGAGCTCAATTCCAAATCACAACTCCGGCCCGCTGACACTGCTCAGCGTACCGCTGGAGGTAGCCGAGCTTTGCAGCGTCTTCTGCGATGGCATCTCGGAGATCGAGAACACGCTCTGATACGCCTGCATCGAGCGTGATGGCGTCATTGCCCACGCCGCCGGCGCCGGCATCTGCGCCCCCAGCACCACTGGGTTGATCGACGTAGCGGGTGACGATGCGCACCCCGCAAGTGCCAGCGCGTACGCAATCACGCATGCGCTGTGTTTCAGCTTTGGCATTTTTCAAGTCCTCAGTGCTTTTCTTGTCCGCAGAAGCCAGGGCCAATCCGGCCTGGCGCTCATAAGCTCGGACCGCATCGGCTGCAGCCCGGGTTTTGGTGGCGATATCGGCAAGCACGCCGACATGCCCCTGCCGGAGCTGGGCCAGCGCAGCATCAGACCGCCAGCCCTGGGCCACCCAACCAGAAGCAAAGGCCCCGGCCAGCACCAGGGTGGCTAGGATGGTTTTGCCGCGGCCCGTCATGCCAGCCCACCTTCGCACAGTTGGCGCTCGGCCGCCCGGCGGCGAACCAGGCCGGGCAGCTGTTTACCGCCGGCATAGGTCCAGCGGCTCAGCTCCGCACAGGCGCCCCCCATATCCCCGGCGTTGGCCTTGCGCACCAGGGTAGAGCCGCAGAATGCCCCCTCCCCCACGTTGAAGGCGAACGACAGGAACGCGGCGCGCTGGCCATCGGTCAACGGCTGGCGGATGCAGGCCAGCGCGTCTGCATGCTGGGCCAGGTCCTGGTACAGCATGGCCTCGCACTGCTCGCGCGTGAAGGCCTGCCCCATGCGCAGCTCTGGCCCGGTGTGGCCGGTGCACGCCGTCACGATGCCGATGGGGTCGCGGTACGTGCGATGCACGGTGCCCTCATACGTGGCCACGAACGGGACCACGGCCGCCGCGGCTGCAGCACCGATGGCGGCGATCAGCTTTTGCTTGTAGTTCATTTCGGGTAGACCCCCCCACGTGCTGCATTCCAGGCCGCAGCCAGGGCCACGCCCAGCGCCACGATGGCGGCCGTGGGCCGCGCCAGTTTGCCCATCCAGTTGAGCACCTTGAAGGCCCCCTTCATGGCGCCGAAGAACTCCAGCAGATCCGCCAGCTGCTGCTTGAGCTCATGCAATTCCTTGCGCGTCTGCTCCAGCTCTCGCGCGATCGAGCCCTGTCCGCGCTCAATCTCCGCCATGCGCGCGCTGCCGTCATCAAAGCGCTTGTTGATCTGCTGCACAGTGCGCACCGGCAGCTCGTTTCCCCATTCGTCTTGCATATTCCCCCCTTACCCCCAGCAAAAACCAAAGGGCGTTTATTGAATAAATACCGGTTCACTGCGGCTGCATGGCGGCCACAATCTCAGCTTTGCGTTCGGGCGTCAGCAGCCCCATTTCAACTAGCAGGGCGAGGCCTCGCTCGGTCTCCGGGTCCTCATAGCTCCAATACAAAGCACCGAGCAGACGGTCATAGAGCAGTTTGACCACCGGGTCTGCCTGCGTGGCCGTCACCACCTCTAGCTGCTCTTCAAGCGTGAACAGATCGAGCTTCTGATTGCCCACAAAGCGCGGCCACACGACGGGGAGCACACCAGACCCCCACGTGCCATCCGCCAACGCGATGCTGCCCACATCTGGGCGCTGCTCTCGCATCACCACCCAGCCCTCGGGACACTCGCCTCCTACTTGCTGCAGGCTTTCGCCCACGATTGCGAAAACTTGCATGCTCACCCCTTCACTTTGTTCACGCGCACGCGGCACGGCAATGGATTGACGATGTTTCCCGTAATGCCAAATGGGTTGCCGTCATAAGCACTGGAGACCATCAATGCAGCGCTGCCGGTCTGCACCACAATGGTGTCTGCATGCTGGCGCGCCAGGATGCCAAAGCCATTTGTTGTGGAACCGGTGCCATCAACCGTGATAAAGCCCCCCACACCTCCCCACACGCCCCCGTACTGCAGCTGCACTTCGCAGATGACGCTAAGGCCAGGGTAGGGATTGGCCATCACATACCGGCTATTGACGGCCACACTCGCAGGCGATGCCTGAGATCCGCCATTGGGATAGATGTAGGTTGAGCCAATTGCCGCATCGAGCAGTTCTTGAATCTTGGCCAGCACCCACGTGCGGGATGCCAGGGCCCTCCAGGCCCCAGCAACTCGGTCCCAGAACTCGGGCTTGTAATCCGCAGCGTCCTGTGTGTTGCCGCGAATGAGCAGATATCCCGCCGGTATGCTGCCGGCTGCTGGCCGCAGGGCATCGGAGCCTTCGGGCAGCAATGCCGCGCCGGTAGCGGCTGTTTGCTTCACAGAATTGGCAGCAATGCTTTCAGCATCTTCTGCCGCGGTCTCTGCCCGGTTAGCAGCAGCTTCGGCGGCACTGCGTTCCGCTCCAGCAGCATCCAGGGATTGCGCTGCGCTGCCAGCATGAGCCTGAGCAGCATTTTTGGCAGCCGTTGCCTCGTTGCGATACCCTAATGCCGCATCAGATGACGTCTGAGCAGATTGCTTTGCCAATTCGGTCGCCTGGCCAATCGCCTCAATTTGCTGCGCCTGCTCGTTCATCTGCGGCACTGCCTTGAAAAGGTCAGCCCAGACTTGAGACGCCTTCTGTTCAAAATCTGCCGGCGTATCAGCTGGAGTAGGCGGCGTGCTGATAGGGTCTATTTGGGTAATCATGATTTTTATTAGTGGATTAATTCTCTACAAGCCCCTCAATAGAAATTGAAATTTCTATATCAGTCGCGTATTGAATGACTATTTCATAATTGCTATACCAGCCGTACACATTGGACTGGTCAAACTTCTCGGATATAAGCCATAGCACCGGCGTGGCACGAATGCTGGAAAGAATTCGATCAACGTTATCAATATCCTTGCTATCCACTTTCAAAGATATCTGGCGATTGCGTGAATATCCCCGCTGCTGCAGTTTCACTTCGCCCCATTGATCGACTTCTTTGCGCGAATAATCCCGCATTCCCATTTGCATGCCAGCCAGGACACCCAAGCCAATGCTCTGCTGCTGCCCAACCAGAATCACGCCAATGCCAGCGTTATTTGCGGCTTCAATTTCGATGTGAATCGTTGCCCCACGGTAACTGGGCAAATCCAATGCATGGAAGTTGCGGCGCTCACGCCGCTCGCCAAAGGTCCACGGGTACCAGCCCGCAACCCCAGGGGTCGTCCAGAGAACAGTGGTCTTGTCGTACACCGTTCCATAGGACGGATCAATGACCTGCACGCGCACGGAGCGGAGCCCATCAAATTCCAGCAGCGCCACGGAATTGACCGCCCGCCCAGATGTGATCTCAAACCAGGCCGAGCCCGAAAACCGCGTCTTTGTGGAGTGCGACAAATCAAACGCTTTCCAGCGGTTTGTCGGGCCAACCTCAACCCACCACTTGTCATTATCTGGCGGGTATTTACCGATGTTTCCAGCTTGAACAGACTCCCACACCTTATGCCCAAGCACAACGCGCGCATCAGCGGCATATGTGGTTTCGCTGGACCAAGCCGGGTAGTCGTTCTCCGGGATGCTGGTGTTCAGCATCTCGGCGGTGACGGTTTGGGGCTTCACAACGACCAGGCTCATGCCGCCTCCCTTACTGCGGGAGGACCTTGGGTTTCCCAGAACATCATCAGCCGGTAAATATCTTGTTGGATGCGGATCGTTGCAGAGGCTTGCACCCTGCTTTCCTCAATCAGCCGCGCTATCAGCGCTTCAAGCCGTGCCGTGCTTGCGCCGCCACCGCCACCCAGGAAAGCCAAGGTCTGCTGGGCATTCCAGATGCGGCTTGGACCAGTGGCCTCCAGCTCAGGGCCGTTCTCGCCCACCAGGCGCAGACCGCCCAGGTGGTAACCGCCGGCGGCAAATGCCGGGACCTGTTCACCCTTGAGGGCCGCCACAATGGCGCGCAGGCCTGCCAGCTGGGCCGCTGTGCCGGCGTTGATGGCATCCGCAATCACCTGTTCCGCCGATACGGTGGCTGCGCTCAGGCTCTCCAGGGCCGTGTCGATGCTGTCCAGCAGTCCCAGCGCAACGTCCTGGTAGTTGTCAGCCTCCGCGTCACCCTCCAGCAGATCCGCAGCATTGCTGGCCTGGGCCAACAGCTTGGCTGTCTGGATGCGCCAATCGGCGCCGGTGGCCGCCTCGGCTTTCAGCGCCTCAGACAAGCCCTGCAGGTTGCCAGCCATCGCATCCACGTACCCCGCCCGGGTAGTGCCAGTTGTGGCCAGCGCCATAGCGTAGTCAGTGGCATACCTTTTTCCCAGCTCTGCGGCCGTCTGCGCGGTGTCCAGCTGCCCAAGTCGCACCTGGTCCACAACGGACCGAAGGTTGCCTGCACTTTGCAACATGGCCTGCACGGCCGCAGCCTGGGCTTCGTAGAAGTCCACCACCTCCCCGCGCAGCTCGCTGAGCTTGCTGACGCTGCTACCAGCCTCTACCACCCAGTCCTTCATTGCCGCGGCATAGTCCACTTGCGCCTGCACCTGAGCCTGCTGCGTTGCCGCCAGCACAGCCTGGGCCGCAGCCAGCTGGTCCGCGTAGGCCTTGGCGGCAGCAGCGGCGTCGTCATACACACCCTGCTGCTGGGCGATGGCGGCATCCAAGCCCGATATCACCCCGGTCATTTGCTGCAGCGTGCGCTCGTATGCCGCTTGGGCATCGTCACGAATCTGGGTAACCGTGTACTTCCGATAGCTGTGGCTGCCCCGCCGGCGCAGCCACTGGTCCATGGCCCAGGCCTGGGTATCGTCAACGTTCTTCTTTGCGGCGTCGATCTGCGCCTGTGCATCGCTGCGCTGGGTCTGCAGACCGCCCAAGGTGGACTGCTGCTGACCCGCGGCTGCCGCATAGGCATCACGCACAGCCTGCGCCTGGGCAGCAGCAGCGGCTGCGGAGGCTGTGGCATCCCCTGCAGCATTGACACCAGCCATGCTGGGGCCCACGGTGTTGATGGCAGCAATCGCCGCAGCGATTTCCTCAGCCGTCATCGCATCGCTGCCACGCAGTATGTCTTTGCGCGAAGCCGCCACATCCGACTGGGCAGCGGCAATCGAATCCTTCAGCCCAGCGAAGAGGTCATCCACGGACTTGGCCATGCTCGCCAGTTCGCTCGCCCAGGTGTCCGATATCCCAGCGAACTGCGAAGACAGCCCCAGCAGGACGGCGGCAAACTCGGCGCCACTCTCCCCGGCCGCCATCTGGGCCTCCACGAGCGCACGATATTCCTCGCGCGTGTTGGGCAGATCTGCGCCGTACTTAGTAAACACCTCCTGCAACTGGGCCAGCGATCTTGCCTGCTTCTCTGCATCCGAGTAGTACAGGTCGTAGAACTGACCAGCATTGGCAACCAGCGATTCAATCCCCCCGGACACAGACAACAGTGTGGTTTCCACTGCATCTGTCATGTCCTTGAACATTGCCATGGCGTCACCCAGGCCTGCCAGCTGCGCCTTGGTAGCCGCGATCTGCTGCGCAAGCTCTGCGATGGCTTGGAATTTCTCGGTGCCGGACAGCTTGTCAAGCTCAGCTGTGGCGCCATCGATGATGGCATCGCCCCATGCCGGTGCGATATTACGCAAAGCTACCAGTGTGCTGCCCGAGACCTCTTCTAGGTACTGTCCCCACGCTTTCTCTACGTTGGATGAGTAGCGGCCTGACTTGCCACCCCACCCAGCAATCGCAATGCCATTTGCATCGGAAATGCTCAACAACCCACGCGACTTGTCATCCCCATCACCAGAGAAACCGGTTTCCACGCGCCAGCCGGTCGATTGGCCAAAGGCCTTCGCAAGCCCATCGAACATCCCGCCCAACGTCGAAGCTAGCGAAGAAATCCCAGTCTGCGTCGTGCCAGACCAATTCTTTGCCTGGTTCACGTTCACTGTGCTGCGGTCGCCCGTGAGCGCCCCATCGTCATAGACAGCGCCCGCCCCCACGTGGGGCGTGCCGCCGTTGTCCAGCGCCTTGGCCAAGGTGGCAATGGCCGCAATACCAGCGATCCATGGCGCCGCAGCACCTATCGCCATACCGAAGCCCGTGGTGCCACCAGCGGATCCCATCAGCGAAGCGGTACCGCCAATGCCCAATTGACCGCCGGCTGCGATCCCGGAAGCCAGCTCCCCCAGGAAGCTGCTGCCGAGCATGCTGCCAACGCTGCCGATACCGGCGGCCAGCGACCCCGACAACCCACCCGAGAATGCCGACCACAGGGTCTGCCCAGACTGCAGGGCGCCAATTAGCCCCGTGCCACCAGATGTGGATGCGGCTGCCGCTGCAGAACTGGCGCCACCAATCAAGCCGGCAACCCCGGCTTTCACAATCGGTTGCAGCACCAGCGTGCCGAACAGGCGCTTCAGGTAGGTCGCGGCATTGGTGCCACCGGCCATGATGTAGTCGGCCAAGGTATCGCCAATCGTCTGGCTGACCTTTTCCCACTCCTTGGCCGCATCCTTGGCAGATTTTTCGTTGGCCTCGCGCACGCCGCGCTGGCCCATCACCTCCACCAACTTGCGCCGGGCCTGCATTTCCTTTTCCAGAAAATCCAGCGTCCTTGGCGCCTCGCCGTTGGCCACCGCCTGCATATAGGCATCCTCGGCGCGGGCGGCAGCCACCATAGCAATGGCCTGGCCGTTGCTGATGTTGCTGGCCGCAGCCAGGCGGGCTGCCTCTTCTTCATCCTGCGCTGTGCGCAACGCCTGCTGCACAGACTTCAGCGAATTCTCTCGCTGCTGGTTCAGGCGCTCCAGGGCCTTGGCGTCATCCTCGTTGGCCTTGGCCAGCGCCTTAGCGGCAATCGCCTGCTTCTCCACGGTGTCCAGCACCTGCAGGCGCGCCTCCAGGTCGGCACGCTGCCGGGCGGAATACTGGCGCCCCTTGGTATCCAGTTCCTCCTGCAGCTTGGCGCGCAGTGCTTCCGTCTCGGTCAGCTTCTTGCCTGCTGTGACCTCGCTCTGCATGGCCACAATCTTTTGATTGATGGTGGACAGCAGCGATTCGTAGGATGTCTGCGCCTGCTTGGCCGCAGCCCCACCCTTGCTCAAGCTCTTGTTGTGCTCTTCGGTGACAAATGCCAGCACCTTCTTGATATCGGCTTCAGCCTTACCGGCTGCTTCCGCATCTGCACGGGCCTTGGTCAGCTTCTGCTGAAGCGTTACCTCACCTTCCAGCGCCTTGGAATACTTGTTGTCAAACGACTCCCGAGCACGCATCAACCGCGCCGATTCAGCCTGGGAAGCCGCTTCCAGCTGCTCCAGGGCAAGCTTGTCCTGCAGCAGCGTCAGCTCGCGCTGAAGATTGGCAATGCCCTTCTCCCTCGACGCCTGCATTGCCGGGTTGTCAACGGCCAAGGGCTGAGACTTCCGCTTATCCAGTTCCGCAGAAACGCGCGCAATCTCGTCAGAGATGGTGGACTTGCGGCCAACGCCCAGCATGGCATCCCAGGTCTCGGCAGCAGCTTCCTTGATCGCCCTCCAGCCGCGCTCGATGTACCCCAGGCTCTCTTCGATCTGCCGGGCACGGTCGCGCATGGAGCCTTCCAGCGCATCCATGGCCACGCGGCTGGCGTCCGCGCTGCGGCCTTGGGATTCCAGCGACTTGATCTGCTCGTACACCGAAACCGTCAGGAAGTTGGTGCCCTGGTTCAGCTTCAGCACCGCCTCCAGGGGCGCACCCTGAAGGTCGGAAAACTGCTTTGCCGTGGTGGACACGGCCTGGCCCGTGGCCCGCTCCCACATCACCGCGGCCTCTGTGTAGCGGCGCATCTCATCCCCACCGCGCACACCTGCATTCACAAAGTCCGCAAGCCCTGCGGCCGCCTGACGCTGCGTCCCCACTACGCTGTCAATCGCACGTGCGTATTCGCGCAGCTGGCTGGTGGTCACGCCAGATGCATTGCCGGTGGTGACAATGCCTTCCACCCAGGCGCTTTGCTCCTTGCTGCCCTGGTAATACGCCACGCCCACAGCGGCAACCCCAGCGGCCATCAGCGTGAGGGGGTTGATCAGCCCCACCACATACCCCGCCATGGCCTTGGCCGCGGCAGCACCACCTCCAAAGCTGCCAGCCAATTGGGAGCCCTGCTGCAACATCACAGTCAGGGGCGCCTGACCGGCCTGCAAGCTCACCACAATGTCCTGGAACTGCATGGGCAGCTGCTGCGTGGCTTGCTGCAGCTGCCCAGCTGTGCGGGCCGCATTGCCCATGCCCTGGCTCAGGCCGCCCAGTTGCGACCCAGCATTGCCCAGCTTCCCCAGGTCATTGCCAACCTGCTGCAGGCCTTGGGATACTTCACGCTGGCCATCCAGCGTCATCTTGATGCCGATGGGGTTCATGCATGCCCCCAGTCGGCAGCGCGCTCAAGCTGCATCACGCTCGCGCAGCTGTGCCCAGGCTTCCAAAGCGGCATCCTGGGCATCCAGCAGCAATTGCCAAAGCTCACGGCGTTCAGGCCCGGGGTCCACACCCAGTTCATCCAGGTGCGCGCGCACGCATGCCAGGCTGAGACCGGTGCGCCCCCCCATACCGCCGCTGTGCCACTGCCCTTTGAGCTGCCAAAACACATCCCAGGCTTGCGCGCAGTCGGGCCAGAGGTAGATTTCTTCCTCTGGCTCGCCTGCAGCATCCGGCATGATTTCGGCCAGCTTGCCCACCAGCGCCCCCATGGGGCTGTTCGGGTCTTGCTGCTGAGCCTGATTGGCTTGCTGTTGGGCATGGGTGAACTCAATCCAGCGGCGGATGGCCTGCGTCAGTTTTTTGCCTTGACGCCAGATTCGGTCACATAGGCCACGTAGGCCAGCTGTGCAACACCCGGGATGCAGAACAGCTGCTCCAAAGACTCGGGCGAGTAATCCACCGGCTTGCCGTCCTCACCCAGCACATCACCCCAGGCCTTAGTGATCTTGGCAAATCCTGCGGACAGCTTCTCGCCCTCCACAAAGACATCCTTCCACTCGTCGGCAGGCCGGCGCTCGCAGGTCAGCGAAAAGTCCACCGGCTGCTTGTTGCCGTGCTCGTCGTTCAGTTCGCCCTTGACGCGGAACTTCACCAGGTTGGAAAGCTTGATCTTGATACTCATGTGGTCACCCGATAAAAAACAGGCCCGAAGGAAAGAAGGTGCGCGGCTGGCCTGCTCGGGCTAGACAGACCCGCCGGTGCACCCGGCGTGCCGCGCGTAAACGGTTGCGGCCTCAGTTGGGCAGCACGGTGGGCAGGTTCTGCGCGTCGATGGTCACCGGCGTCATCACCGCCTGCTGGGCCTGGCCGGTGGGCACGCCCGCCGCACCCACATAGCCCACAAACAGCACCTTGGCGCCCGTGCCAAAGCGCAGGCGGAAAGCGCGCACAGTCTTGCTCTTGAATGCCTTGTTGCACTCGGCAAAGCCGGGGTCGGTCAGGTCGAAGAAGTTGGTCATGCTGATGGCCATGGCCGATGCCACCGTGGGCGCCTGCTTTTCCACGGCGTCGTGGATGGTGGTCAGGTCCGCCTTCTTGTATTCGCCGCCGGACACGTTGATGTTCTGCACGCTGCTGAACGACGCGCCGAACGTGATCACCTGGAAGCTGCCATTGATGAACGTGTCGTAGGTGGTGGTGTCCTCACCCTCCAGCTCGAACGTCTTGGCCGTGGTGTTGACGTTGGCAATGCGGAAAATGCGCTCGTTCACCTGGTGCATGCCCTGGGCCGACAGCGAGATGTAGTCGCCATTGGCCGGGTTCACGGTGCCGCTGTAGGTGGCCACGCCGGGGCTGGCCTTGGACAGCGAGGTGATGGTGACGGTCGAAGCCAGGGCGGTCTGGACGTCAACACCCACGTTGCTCCAGAAAAGACGGTTTTGTGCAGCCATGTCGGGCTCCCAAAGTAAAAGTCAGGAAAGAGATGCAGCAGCCGTGAACTGCTGCACGATGAAGGTCACCGTGGCACAGCCGGTCTTCTCGCCGTCCACGTCAAAATCCCAATGCACCCCAACGGGCGCGATATCGGCCACTACCTGGCCCAGCGTCCGGTCGGCAGCCACTGCATCGGTCACACCCAGCAGCAGCGCATCCAGCGCGTCTTCCAGGTCCACACCAGCACGCGCCCGGGCGTAGCACTCAACCGCAAGCACCAGCTGCCACTGACTGCTTGAACCGCAGCCGGCAGGGGTCTCCCCATCGGCCTGGCTGGAGCGCACCACCACGGCCGTGGCCATGTCGCGGGGCACCACCCGGCTGCGGTTGCGGAACACATTGGCGCTCACTGCCGCACCCTCCAGCTGCAGCTGCACAGCCTTCACGGCCCGCGCAAACGCGGTGGATCCGGTAGATGTGCTCTCAGGCATGCAGCACCTCCAGGACCAGCAGCGTCATGCCCGTGCCATCGGGCTGGTCGTCTTCCACCGTGAAAAGCTGCCCTGCCACCTCCAACTTCATGCCGCGCACGCTGGCAGGCACTTCGCTGGTGGGTAGCAACAGCGTGGGCTGTGTGGTGGCCATGCCCAGATCCCCCACCCCGCCCACAGCCCCGGCATCATCAAAAATGCCTTGGACAGTCACCCCACCCAGCACGGCCGCCTGGGCAAAGTGCTGGGTGTTGAAAAAGGGCGCGGTGTTCAGCTGCAGCATGGCGGCTTAGGCGGTCAGGATGTCTGCGAAGGTGGCGAACGATTCGGTGTTGCGCACCGCAATGTCCACGTCCTGCAGGGCAATCACGCGCACGGCGCCACTGGTGCCCAGGGTGGTGGTATCCACCGTCAGGTCCAGCGAACCCCACATGCCGATCACCAGGTCTGCCCAGTTGCCAAAAATGGCGGCCGAGCAGTTGTTTGCCGTGCCCTTGGTCAGGTTGCTGGGCAAGGCGTTGGTGATCGCACAGCGGTAACCGTTCAGCGGCGTGTCACCGTTCTCCCAGATGAAGCCGTTTTGGCCGCTCACCTTGGAAGTGGTCTTGAGCTTGCCGCGCACCTTGGCATTGGTCAGGTAGGCCAGCGTGCCCACGTCGGCATTCGCCACGCTCACAGCGGTTTCCAGGCCCACAACGTGTTCCCAGTTCGGTGCTGCGCCATTGGTGCCGCCCACCACGGTAGGCGTGGCAACGTGGCCGCCCAGAATGCCCTTGGGGCGGTCCGCCGCATGCACCAGCCCAGCCTGCTGAATCGCCAGGCCCAGCACGGTAGCAAGGTCGTTCTGCACCATGCCTTCCACGTCAATGGAAGACTGCAGCAGCAGCTTGCGGCTGATGTCCGTGAAGGCACCCACCGTCTTGGGCGACATCAGCACCTGGCCAATGGTCTGGCCCGACTGGGTGGGAGAGCCGTCTTCCGCCACCCAGTAGGCCGTGGCAGCGCCGGTCTGCTTGGGGATGGCGATATCTCCCACCAGGCCCGACAGCGTGACAGCGCCCATGCTGTTGATCACCATGGCGTTGCGCAGCAGGTCGATAAAGCTGCCGCTCAGCAGTTCGGTCGCCACCAGGTTGCCGCCCTTGGTTGCAGTGCCCTTCACCAGGTCGGAGGCACGCACCACGTCGTAAGGCAGCATCAGGCCGCGAGCCTGCTTGCCCATCTTCTGGGCTGCGGCGGCCGAGGCTTCAAACTCGAATGCTGCGGCGCTGCGCGCATTGGCATCGAGCGGGTTGGCCAGCGCATGCAGGGCACGCACGATGGAGAAGCCGCGCACTTCCTTGTCGGTCATGCCGATATCGGCCGTGGGCTTGGGCTGGGTGGACAGGTGGCGAATCATCTCGCCCTGGAACTGCTCCACAGTCAGGCCACGCTGAATGGCCGACATGGCCAGCTCAGGGCCGCCCTTGATGTCTTTGGCCAGCGCAGAAATCTCCACCGCGTGGTTGCGCTGGGCGGCCTGGGTGGGTTGAATGGGCGCGGCATTGCCGGCGCCACTGGTTGCTTGTGTATCCATGGTTCGGGTTTCCTTGGTTGGAGAAGGGGTTGCGCTGGCAGCGGCGGCAGGCGCAAGCTCGGCGCCGGAAGCGCCAAGGCCGCGGCCAACGCCCACCGACATATCGGCGGGCACGCTGAGCAGGCTGATTTCGTAGGGCTCCCAGTCCGTGATGCGATAGATTTCCTGCCCATCGCGCTCCTCGGCCAGCACAGCCCGGTGGATGAGGTAGCCCACAGAGACGTTGCGGCGGATGCCGTCCTTCACGTCCTGCCACACCTCTTCTGCACGCACGCTTTTCCCAAAGCGCACTACGGCACGGGCAACCTTGTCCGTGCCGATCTCGACAGACTCGACCACGCCCACCACGTCGCGCGTGTTGTGGTCGCACAGCAAGTTGGCGCCCGCACGCAAACGCGCCTGGCGCATGGCACTGGCTGTGCAGTCCAGAATTTCAGTGCCCCACCAACGCTCCACCGGTGTTTCACTGGCGAAGGCCAGCGTGACCGTGCGAGCTTCTTCATTGATGGCGCCACGCTCCAGCTGCAAGCTGCGCACGGCCTTGCCGTCCTGCAGGTTGCGCAGCAAGCCAGCGGGCACTGCGGCATCCGTGGCTGGGGGTGTTGCGGTTTGGTTCATGCACCGCATTGCACGGCGCAAGGGGTGCAATCTCTAAGGGGTAGGATTGCACGTAAACAAACTTCGCCAAGCCAC
Organism: Comamonas sp. CMM03; assembly: GCF_019218715.1. NCBI lineage: Bacteria > Pseudomonadati > Pseudomonadota > Betaproteobacteria > Burkholderiales > Comamonadaceae > Comamonas > Comamonas sp. CMM03. The sequence goes on from NZ_JAHUXB010000002.1 coordinate 321,681, forward strand.
GATGAGCCAGCAAAGCCTGCTTGAACTATTCCATGCCATCACCTTTGATGGCCTTACCGAAGGGAAACTCACTCAATTAAGACAAGCTATTGCTAGCTGCTCGGACCCCTCCGAACTAGAGCAACTGATTGACGGCATGCTTGCGTATGGCTGTGACGAAAATTTCGAACTAGTTCAGCATGCTCGGAAGCGCCTAGCCGCTCTGAAACAACGGAAAGCCCACAAACCAGATGTCGCAGTCAAACGCATGAGCGCCCTGCACAGTGAGCACTATCAGTGCAGGACCAACAGCGAATCAGAGCAAGACAGCGGACCATCAATCTGATGGTTAAGCCCCACACATACAGTGGGGGCCAGTCTCCTTATGCCGCGCTAGACGAGCTTTTGGCCTGAGTCGTAGCCCCCGGCGTGGCGTCATACGCCGGCAGCGGCACGCCCAACGACTCAGCCAGTTTCCGGGCCCGGGCAATGGACTCCAGCACTTCATCAAAGTCATAGCCCATCGATGCGCACAGGTCCTGCGGACTCCGCAGACCGGCGCGCACCTCCAGAATATTGGCCTCGGTATCGCTCTTGGGGTCCACCCAGTCCCAGCGCCGGGGCATCCACTCATGTGCGCGAAACTTGTCGATCTTGCTGGCGGGCAGCGGGCTGCCACCCGGCATGCGGATCTGGCCTGACAGCAGGGCCATCAACAGCCAGCGCTGGAACACCCGTTCCATGAAGATGCGGATGAACCATTCCTGGTCCGCCATCCAGCGGTCCCGCTCTTCCAGCGTGCCTGCCCGGATACTGGAAAAGCTCACGCCCTCCAGGTCGCTGGCCAGACTGGGGTAAGACACGCGCCATCCGCTGGCCAGGCGCTGCAGCGCGGTTTTGACAAAGGGGGCAAAGCTGGCTTCGGGGTACTTGCTCTCGCTGGCCTCCACCCGGTAGCCCGCCGGTAAGGTGTCGTACACACCCGGCTGGCTGACCATCACCTGCGCCACATCCTTGCCGTCGTACTGGCCCACGCCGCCGGTACCGTCACCGTCCCCCACCATGCCCGCCGGCGGCTCGCCATCCGGGCTGTAGATAAAGCCGTAGTGGTTAGCGCCATGCTCGGCCGCCAGAATGGCCGAGAACTGGAATCCTCCCAGGTGGTGCAGGCTCAGCATGCCGGGCGCCATCCACGGAATGCCGCGCACCTGCTCTGCATGGTCCACCTTGAAGCCGTGGATCAGCTCTTCCACCGGCACCCTCTCACGCTGGCGGCCCTGCCCGGTGTTATCCTGCGGGTGGGAAGTCCAGATGTGCAGAGCCACCGGTCGGCGGTAGGCGTTCACCTCCACCCCCATGATCACCAGGTTGCCGGTGCGCGCCTCCTGCGCGTTGTACTGCGTGTCGATCCGGTCCACGTCAATCAGCTGCAGGGCGTAGTTGAAGGCGTTGCCCGCGCTCTCCCCAATCACCTCGCGCACCAGAAACTCGCCGTCGCTGGGCATAGCCCCCATCATGCTGGAGCACATGTCGCGCAGGCTTTGCTTGCCCGTCACGTCAGCCACATCCCCCCACCGGTTCCAGGCCTGCTCAATGGCCCGGTTCGCCAGCCGATCTGGCTTGCCCGGGGCATCCTCCACCCGCATCTGCAGCCGCACACCGCTGGCGCCCACGATGTTGTCGGCGCACATGCCCGCGTACTTCTTGGCGTAGTCGTTGTTCTTGACAAGGTCACGCCCCCGGGCGCGCAGCTTGTTCAGGTCGCTGCGCAGTTCGCTGTTGATGGCTGTGTTGGTGGCCAGCCAGTCCGCCTCGGTCCGGCTGATGCGTGCAGCCGTAAATGCGCGCTTTGCCTGGGCAGGCGCACCGCGCCGAGCAAACGATATCTTGGGGATCAGGTTGCGCCAGTTCATCGACGGAAGCTCACATAAACGCGGCCGCCAGGCCCTCTTCCAGACCGGCGCGCGTCCTCGCGCGCCACTTCCTGCACCAGCCGGTCATGGTGCTGCCACAGTTCCGGCAGGCTGTACTGGGCCAGGCTGCGGCCTTTGATGGTGTAGCTGGCCGCGGCAATGCTCTGCGGGTTGGCCAGGTGTTCCTTGACGGCATCCAGCGCCCGCCGCGCGGGGCTGCGGGCGTCAACGCCCTGGGCCAGCGCAGGCTGTACAGTGCACAGCCCTTCGCCCACGGTGTAAACATCCGCGTCCTTTTGCACCCGTGCGCGCCAGGTGTAGGGCCCGGCGGGCCAGCCGGCAGTCTCTGCAGCGGTGATGTGCACCTCAAAGCCGTGGCCGTCATCGGAGGCTGCTGCGTTGACGGTGCGCACACCGGCAGCACTGGCAAACAGGAACTCCAGCGTCCAGGCTGCGGGGTCATAGCCATCCAGGGCCTTGCGCCAGCGCACCGTGTCGCCAGCTCTGATGCACCGGGGCTCGGTGTTCGGGATTTCAAGCATGCCGCCATTGCCCGCCATTTCCTGTGCAATCTCTAAGGGGCTGGGTTGCACCAGCCCCTGCCGTCAGGTCTTGATAATCTGGAAGATGCGCCGGCGGCCCAGCTTGTAACGTCTCTCCAGCAGCTCTATGCGCTCCCCGGCCAGGTAGTCCCGCTTGATCTTGGCGTCCCGCTCCTGGCGCAACTGGGCTGCACCGTCGGCAATCCACACTTCATCGCCACCAAACGCATCGCGCACCTGACGGTCCACCGCCGCCTGAAGGGCCGCGCTGGTGCGTGGCGCCAGGGCCATCACGCAGGCCAGGGTGTATTGCACGATGTCGTCGGTAACTGGGACCTCAGCCAGGCGCTGCAGCGCATCGGGCTTGATCTCGGGTTGTGGTGTATCTGTCATGCAGGCAGGCTCCTTTCTTGTTCGAATCACCAACCCATGCGGCGGGTTTGCTGCGCCACACGGCGGCGCTGCGCCGGGGTTGGCTGGCTGGTTGGGGTAATCGGGGTTTGCGGCTGTGCGGCTGCCGGTGCGGCACCGCCCTCGGCATCTGCCGCCGGCTTGATCTGGGCCAGCAGCTGCTTTTCGCGGGCATCCCAGTCCACTGCGCGCATGCGGTGCAGGCGCAGCTCAGGGTGGTGGGCGGCGGCAAAGCTGTAGACAAAGGTGTCCAGCGGCTCATTGCGTGCACCGCGCTTCTTCTCGTAGCGGTTCTTGGCCGGGTTGTAGGTCTCGCTCACCAGGCCGGCAAAGTAGCTGGGGTCCAGGTCGTGGCTGAAGTGCGTCACCCGCTCCTCCGCCGGGCGCTCGGCATCCACGCTCAGGCGGCCAAACAGCCAGTTCTTGGCCGCCACGGTGCCCACGTAGTAGGCGCGCACACCCTTCTTGTCGGTCACGCCCTTGTAGGTCACGTCCAGCATTCGGGGCTTCCCCAGCACTGGGGCGTTGTTGGGGATGGCGCCCTGTATGGCCATGGGCCGGCGCACCAAGGCCTGCCGCACCCAGTGCTTCACCTCCTCGGTGCGGTGGCCGCCCATGTCCTGCGCCGTGGCTTCCACACGCAGCACCACACCGTCCTGGCGCTGCACCAGCTTGTTCAGGTACTCGGTGGCGGCCGCAAAGGTGGCCGGGTCTGCCGGGTCGCCTGGTAGCACGTGGTGATCAAGGATCCAGAAGGCCATGCCCCGCCCCCAGCCCGTCAGCGTGATCTCCAGGCGGCCATCCTGCGTATCCACACCTGCAGTGATGTACAGCACCCCCACCGGGGCGTGGCGCAGCGCGTAGGGTTCAGCGCGTTCCGCAATGGCGTTGTGCCGCACCGCACGCATGCTGGCGTCTTCCCAGGTCTCGGCCAGCCGGTCATTGGTGAAGGTCTTCAGCTTCGCCGGGTCGCCCTGCGCATCCATCCACATCCGCGCCAGCTCCAGCCAGGTGGGGCCCAGGCCAAACTGGTAGTACAGACAGTTGATGTGGTAGCTGCGCACCCCCGGCAGTGCATTGGGGTTGGCAGGTACCCACTGGCCCGCGGCAATCATGTGCGTCTTGTGGTGCTCTTCAATGCAGCAGCCCGTTTCCTGGCACAAATACCAGGCGCTGCTCAGGTCTTTGCTCCATTGCAGGCCCGCCCACTGCAGGTACTGCATGTGGCCGCAGTGCGGGCATGGCACGTGGTAGCGACGCTGGTCGCCCTTCTCGAACTTCTCCTCGATGCGGCTGCGCCCCTTGATCTGCGGGCTGCTGATGTACACCCGGATGCTGGTGGCCGGAAACGCCGATGTGCGCCCGTCCAGCATCTCCACCGGGTCATCGCCGCCCTTCAGGTTGTTGGCGAACTCATCCACCTCGTCCACCAGCAGCTTCTGCACGGTGGTCGACTTCAGGCGCGACGGGCTGCCCGCATGCTCCAGGTACAGCTGGCCGCCCACAAAATCCTTGAAGGTCTTGGTGTTGCTGGCGTCCCGGCTGTTCACGCTGCGCAGCGCCTCGCGCACGGCCGGTGTCTCATCGATCAGCGGGTTCAGCTTCTGGTTGACCCACTTCTCCATGCTCACCTCACCCGGCAGGCAGACCATGATGGGCCCCGGCGCCTCGGTCATGAAGTAGCCCAGGGCGTTCACCTCCACCTCGGTCTTGCCGAACTGGATGGGGAACATCAGCGACACATCACGCACACCGCTCTTGCTGCTGCAGGCATCCATGGGTTCACGAAGCGGCGGGTTCCGGTTGGTGCGCCATTGGCCTGCCAGGCTGCTGCCCTTGGTGGACAGCACACGGTTCTTGTCTGCCCAGTCGCTGACCAGCAGGCGCTTGCGCGGCGCAATGGCGCGGGCCATGGCGCGCAGCGCGCGGGCGGGGGTTGCATACTGGCTCACGCTGCCACCCCTTTCTGCCGCTCTTCAATGTCCGCCGCCAGCTTGTTGATGGCAGCGGCCATCTCCGCCCGGGCGATATCCATCTGCTCACCCAGCACCCGCATCACCTCTTCCTGCGACTGGCCTGCCAGCATGGGGCCCACAGTGGCCGGCAGCGCGTCCAGCACACCGGCTACCTTGGCCGCAGCGTCTGCAAAAGCGCCGGTCACCTCGCCCACTTCGATCAGCTCCCCGGCCTCCTTGCGGAAAGAGGCCTCTTCCCGCAGCGCGGCATAGTGCTCTTTCTTCGCGCGGGCATCCTGGAACTGATAGTTCCCAGCACCACCACCAGCCCCAGGCCGTTGCGGCGGCACCTGCGCCCAGTCCTGGGCTTCATCATCCTCGCCGGCACCCGGGCCACCCACGGCATAGCCGCGCCCCAGGGCGTGGCGCTCTGTCACGGCGGCACGGCTGGGGTCACGCGTCTCTTCAATGCGCTTGATGGATTCGGCCACCAGCACATGCTTGCCATCGTCGGCCAGCACCAGGCGCCCGTCTTTGGCCAGCTGGTAGGCGTAGCGGCCCTTGTAGCCCATGTGGCTGTTGAATTGGCCGATGCTCATGATGTTGTTTGTGCTCATGGGCTTACTCCGGCATGCGCGGGCCGATGAACTCGTAGGAGCTGCGGATGTGGAACCGGAGCCGGCGCCCCAGGTACTCAGCGCGCTCAGCCTCATTTCGCAGTCCCTGCAACCGCAGCAGCGGCCTGTAATTGCCTTGCCTCACAAACATCAGCACCGGGCGGACATCCACCCCGCCGGTGCCCTGCACCGCCCAGATGCCTGCGGCCAGGTTGGCCATGCGCTGGTCAAACTCTCCCTTTTGCGTCTGGCGTGCACCACCGCGCATGCCGCCGTAGGTGACGATGTAGCGGCGGCCACGGACCGGCCCCACAAAGCTGTTGGCCTTTCCGCCACGTTCATGCATGCGCTTGAGCGCGGCCTTGCCCATGTTGGCCCGGTAGCCTGCATCACCAAAGGTCTGCAGGTAGCTCAGCAACTGGGTCAGGAATGGGCCGCGAATGTTGCCGCGCCCGTCATCGCTGCCAGGGAAGGGCGAGCTTGGGATGGCCGTTTGATAGCCGGTGGGCAGGATGCCTGCCCTGCGCAGGCGCACTTCGCTGCGCTTGTCGGCACGCCGGCCACCATATTCCTGGGCCTGCAGCACCTGCTGGGGGTCAACACCCACCTTGCCGCCGGTGGTACCGGCATCGCTGCGGTACGTGGGCAGAATGCTGACCTCCAGCTTGTCCGCGGTGGCCATGATCACCTTGGGGCTGCGCTCAATCCAGGGTGTCACGCGGTCAAAGGTGCTGCGCATGTGCGCCTGCATGTCACGGCGCAGCTGAAAGGCGGCGTCATTCAGCGCCTTGGCAGATGCCTCGCAGATCTGGAAATCTGACAGTGCCTCCAGCTGCTTGCGCACCCGGTCCACCCCGATGATGTTCGTGTTCAGCTGCATGCCGCCTCCCCCTTCCCCTGTTCTGTGCGCAAAGCGCTCAACATCCCGTTTTCACCAGTCAGGGCTGCCAGACCCTTGCCCACCTTCGCAGCGTCGCCTGTGAGCGTGATCTGCATGGCGCGCAGGCCTGGGAACAGGCCCTGGGCCTGCAAACCGGTCACCAGGGACTGCAGCTGCGGCCACTGGCGGACCACCTCACGCATCTGCGCAGCGTTCTCTTCCGTGCAGGCGATCACTCTTTTCACCTCTCCCATCTCTATTCCTTCAAAAAATGGTGTGTGGGGTATGTGTGGGGCATGCTGTGGGGCATAAAAACGGCGTGTTTGCTTGCCGTGTGGGGTATGTGGGCTATGTGGGGTATGGGTGAGCGCATGCATGCACATGCATGAAATGGGTTTGGCGGCACCGCGTTTGCACGCGCAGGCGCACACACCCGTAAGGCGCAATGCCCCACATACCCCACAGCCCATATGAATCAAGCACTTATTGCCCCACGGCATACCCCACACCATGGGCCACATACCCCACACGGCAGGGCGAACGTCAGCGCGGCGCATCAGATGGCACCCCCACGCAGGTCACGGATGGCGGTCTTGAAGATGTCGATGCGCTCGCCCAGCCACTGCACCTCAGCAGCACCAGCAGGCAGCTCGTGCCCGCCGGCCAGGAAGCAAACGCTGCTGGGCCCCTTGATGCCCCCCGTGGTCTCGTACCGCTTCTGCAGCACGGTTGCGCCGTGCTTGCGCTTGAGCGCATTGCTGAAGCGCGGCAGCGGCAAGGCCCGCTCGCCGGTGGCGCCGCACCAGATCTTGTAGACCTCGTACAGGTCCATGGTCAGGCACGGGGCCAGCAGCGCCGGCCTGCCCTTGGCCGGGAAGCCCTGCACATCCCCCGCCTCAAACGCCCGCATGAATTTGCTGGGGCTGTCCAGGCTCAGGCCGATCAGCTCTTCCTTGGCCTCCGTCATGGGCGGCAAGGTGGCATTACTGAACCCCGTCAGGTCGACCTGCAGCAGATAGTCATACAGGGCCAGCGCCCCGCCGGCATCGATCTCGGCCTTCACCTTGGCGTAGAACTCCGCGCTCAGCTTGGCCGGCGTCCAGATCACGGCATGGCGCCGGTCATCCTCCTCCAGCACCACGGGCATGGCCTCGTTCGACAAGAACACCATGTTCACGTGGTTGGCCTCGTAGTAGGCCTGCATGTTCTTGGGGTTGATGCGGATCTGGTCGCCGGTGATGAAGGCCTTGAGCTTGTTCTTGATGTGGTACAGGTCGGCCCGCGCCACCACTTCGTCGGCAATCAGGAACAGCTTGCGGCTGGCCCAGTCGTTGAACTTGTCCTCGATCGCGCTTTGGTCAATGGTCCAGCCGTACTTGCCGTAAATCTGCATGTACGCCTCAAAGAACATGTTCTTGCCGGTGCCCTGCGGGCCGTGCAGCACGATGGTGGACTTCATCTTGGCGCCCGGGTTCTGCAGCGGGTAGGCCAGCCACTGGATCACCCAGTGGTACAACTCCTCCGCCTTCTTCCCGCCCTCTTCGCTGCACATGTGCCACAGCAGGTCCAGCAGGCTGCTGCAGTCCCCAGCCTTGGGCTTGACTGGCCAGCCACCCCACAGGTTGCAGCTGATGTTGGCGTCCTTGCAGGCTGGGTCGAACCCCACCTCCTCTGGCCGCACGATCAGGCGGTCCGGGTGCTCGCGCCAGGTGCTGAACACATCGCTGTTCAGGCACAGGTGGCCCATATCGGCCAGGGTGACCAGGCGGTGCTCGGTATGGTCAAACACCGCCCCGCCCTGGCCGTACACCAGGGCAAAGCGTTCCAGCAGTTCATCCAGGGAATCAATCGGTGCCAGGGGGGCAAGCTCTCCGGCAGCATCCACCCCCGCCCCCCCAGCGGTGAGTGCAAGGCGCTGCTTGGCCTGGCGGGACTTCCAGCCAAGCTCCAGCAGGCGGCCTTCCACCTGGGCGCGCACCACGTGCAGGCCCTCGGCCAAATGCAGGTCGTTGAAGTCGTTGAACTTGCGGCCGTGCTCCAGCCAGCCTTGGCGCAGCGCAGCGGGGTCTGCAAACGCCGGCGCCAACCACGCGCCGCCCACCTGCATGGCAGCGGTGCTGGCCATGGTGATGCCGGCATTGCTGGCCTTGTGGTCGTTGCCGCAGTGCGGGCACTTGGGCCCGTCAGGCAGCCAGATGCGGTGCTTGCACTCCACGTGGTGGCCGGCTTCGGCAGTGGCGTGGGCATTCTCGGCGTGGCACTTCTGGGTGTTGTCGTCGTCGGCGCACACCAGAATCCGCAGGCCCTTGTACCGCTTGGCCAGGGCACCGGCCACCGCGGCCAGGTTGTTGGCATCAAAGGCCACCGCCACCGGCAGCCCGGTGCAGGCATGCAGGCTGGCCGCCGTGGCGTAGCCTTCTGCCACCAGGATGATGCAACCATCCTGGGGCATGCCGATCATGTGGAACTTGGCCTTCTTCTCCAGCCCGCTGGGCCAGTACTCCTTCTCCAGCTTGCCGGCGGCACGGCTCTTGCCGCGCACCACCTGCAGGCCGTGGATGTTGTTGTGCACATCCAGCAGCGGAATGATCAGCGCGCCACTGGGCGTAAAGCGCACGCCATAGGCGCCCACGCCCTTGCGCTGCAGGTACTCGCTCTCGCCGGAGGGCTGGTAGCGCTTCCAGGCCTCGGTGGCGCGCTTGGCCGCCCGCTCTATCTCCGCCTTGCGCTCGCCATCGGTGCGGCGGCGGTCTTCGGCCAGGCGCTTGCGCAGCGCCTCGGCCTGTTCCTTGTTCAGCTTCTGCTTCAGGTTCAGCTTGACCTTGGTGGCGTTGTTCTCGGCACCGCGCCACACCCCATAGCTGCCGACGATGGCATCCACGCCGTCATCCAGGCGGATTTCGTGCAGCCAGTACCAGCCTTTGCGCTCGCGGCCTTCGCCGTCCACGCGGCAGCGCCGGCGCCGGCCCACCTCCAGGGTGTCAATCAGGAGCCCTGCAGCCTGCAGCTGCAACAGCACATCTTCATAGTTGGCTGCCATGTCAGTAAGCCGCAGCCTCACTAGCTACACACTTCACGCGGCTCGAATTACCCGCTCCCAAGGAACAGGGGGAGGACCCAACCCCGGGGGTGCGAATGTTTCGCATTTCTACCAATCGATGCCCACCCCAACTGACACCCGTGTGCCGGCCTTCCTCCGCCTGAAGGGGTGCGGGGAACGGGCCAAGCCCGTCGCGCCGCCCTGCCCTTGCGATTGCTTTATTCATTGCTATACCTTTTGTAGTCAACGGTCAGCCCTGGGGCGGGCGCTGCGGCACGCGCGCATCGATGGCGGCCACCATGGCGCCGATCTTTTCGATCAGCTCGGCAGCAGCCTCTTGCACGCGGCGCAGTTCGTTGCGGGATGAATCGGGTTTGCCGTGCAAGGCATCGGCATTGGCGCAGGTGAAGTTGCCCGCAGCGCGCTGGAAGTGCATGAACGCCTCCACCGGGTCGCCGCCATCCTGGTGGCCCATCACGCGGTAGCAGGCGTGCCCCAGCTGCTGGGCCATGGCCTGCAGCACCTGGTGGTCATTGGCTGCGCGCTGCAGCAGCACGGATTCGCGCAGGGACAGGTGGTGGGTGGACTTGTTGGGGTTGAGCTTGTTCTGCAGCGTGCCGGCGTTCACGCCCATGCGCTCGGCCAGCGTGGCCACACCGCCCGGGTAGCGCAGCGCCGTCTGGTGCGCCGCTTCCTCCACATCCATCCCCGGAATGTCCAGCGGCAGGCCTTTGTCAGCGTTGCCGAGCAAACCACCAATTGAGAGACTGATACCCATCATGAAACAGCACTCCTCACAACAACGCCGCAGCGCACAGGCCCAGACCCTGGAGCAATACCTGCAGCTGATAGGCGCCCGCCCGGAAGCAGATCTGGGAAAAAGCTTGGATAGCCGCTGCGGCAAGGCCGGCGGGCTTATGCAGCGGCGCGTCGCCACCGCACTTCAGTGCGACAGGAGAGCAATGCGTGGCCATGCAGCACGATCGAGCGATGGGCATGCAGGTCACAGAGAGGTCCCAGCCTGGGGTATGGACTTGAGCAAAGCGGCACCAGGTGATTCCTGGCGCTGGATCTGGTCGGGCGCTTGAGCATCTGCATTGCTGGCATCCGCGCCACAGCGGAAGGCCTGAGGCAAGGACTGGACGTGTTTGCGCGCCCACGCCGCAAGGACACGATCAGAAATGCGCGGCGGCAGCACGTCTGGCCAGTCCGATACCGCTTGAGGCGATACGCCAATGGCCGCTGCCGCTAATCCAGGCGTTCCACCAAGAATTTCAATGCAGTCACTTTTCTTCATGGGACCGAATTAAACCATGCTTTACCAATTGAAGGCAACCATGCTTGATGAATCCGAAAGCATACTTGAACCAATGAGCACGTATGCAGATCGATTCAATGAGGGCTTAGATCAGCCAGGCAAGAGCGTGGCCGGCGTAGCTGCTGCCATGGGCATTAGCAAGCAAGCCGTCTACGCAATTAAGAGGGGTCAAACCAAGTCCGCAACCGCTGACAACAACGCAGCGGCAGCCATGTACTTCAACTGCAACCCGTCATGGCTCGCATCAGGCAAAGGCTCGCCACAATGGGGGCACATCAGCTCTGACAACTTGGCGCCCGGCCCTGACACCTCTGGGAAGGTCCCTCTGATTTCCTGGGTGCAAGCAGGCGCTTGGTGCGATATTGCAAACATGGGCCCTCTGGAGGATGTAGAGCTGTGGATGGATTGCCCAGCACCACATAGTGCAAACACCTTTGCTCTCCGCGTCCGTGGCGACTCCATGACTGCCCCAAGCGGCGCATCGCGCACCTACCCAGATGGCTGCATCATTTTTGTGGACTCTGAACGGCGCTCGCCTGTGAACGGAGCCCGCGTAGTTGCATGCCTGCGGGACACCAACGCCGTGACGTTCAAGGTCTACAAGAATGAGGATGGCCGCCAATGGCTGCAGCCGCTCAACCCTCTCCATGAGCCAATTCGTGACATCTTCCACATCCTCGGGACCGTGATCGGCAAATGGGAGGACGGATGAAGTCAACTAATTTTAAAACATGCTTTACAACAATTTAAAAAGCATGCTTTAATCCAACCCATCGCACTACTTCGCGATGGGCACCACGGCATCGACCTGGGCTATGCCCCAGGTCTTTAAAGCTGATGCCGGATACTCCCAGTCGCCACTGAGCGCAGCCACCACAGCTGCCCACGTAGAAAGCGGCCCACGCCAGATCTGCGCCCGTGGACAACGAAGTGCGCAAAACCCACACCCTCCCTGCCCGAGCGGAGCCAAGTCCACCGCGCTCCGCGTTGACGGCACAGTGTGTGATGGCCGCATGAAACACATGCGGCAGCGCCCACCAACCGTGGCGCGGTAACGGCTGGATGTGCAGTAGCCGCCGGGCTGGCGGGCACTGCACAAATATCAGAGCACTGCGCTAGTGCTCTGATATTTGTGACAAAACGCTTCACCATCTAAACTCTTCTGGATAAGGAGAGGGAGATGGCAGAAATCACATGGGCAGAAGCCCTAAAGGAAGCCGAAGACAGTGCTGCGCGTGATCCGAATTTATGGGCGCAGTGCTTTGCAGAATCAGATGGTGATGAAGGTAAAGCCCGGGCCCTGTACGTCAAGCGCAGGATGAACGCCGCTGACGCTGACCCTGCACCAGCCCCGGCGCCGGCAAAAGCACCTGCAACAGCACCAACCAGTGGCTGGTGTCCGAATTGCATCAGCGAATGCAAGCTTGACGCCAGCACATGCCAAATGTGCGGCGCCGACTTTATGACCGGCGGCTGGAAGCCGACGCCGTACAAACCGACTCCCAGGCCAAGCCCTGATCCCAAAGAGACCAAAGCAAAAAGCGGTGGCCGCATCTGGAAGTGGATTCTTGGCGTACCTGTCGGCGGATTCGTCTTGATGATGGTTATTGGCTCGTGCGCTGGCAATAGCCCCGAAGGTAAAGAGCGAGCTAGTTCACGTGACGCCATTAGCTATTGCTGGAAAGAGCAGTCAAAGAAATCCTTATCTGATTCAACCGCACGGTTTGTCGCAAGCACCTGTGAAAAGATGGAGTCTGATTTCAAAGCAAAGTGGGGTAGAAGTCCATAATCATGTTCTTAATTAACTTAAGAGACATACCAGACACCCCGGCTGCACACTTAGTAATGATTACAAGTAAATTTTTGAAATCAGGAATGACATAAATGACGGAAATTATAGAATTTTTCGAAAAAACCGGCTGGCTTGCAAACCTACTTGGAATTGCAACCGTTCTTTTGACGATCTATTTCTTTATTCGCCGAAAAGTTCATGGGATTTTTGCAAATAAAGATTTTAATAAGATAATTCCCCGTAACTTTGAAAGAGTGTGGGATGAAGCACTTATTAAAAAAGTTGCACGAGTAGCTATTGTTGATGACCAGCCTGCCGACTTCCCTCAAGCTGACTTGAAAGGCGACGGCTACCAAATACAAGTATTCAAACAAGTAACACTGGCAACCACAGCACAAATTGCCATATTCGATGTAGTATTTTTGGACATGAAGGGGATTGTAAAGGACGACGTTGAAACCGGCGGACTGAAATTAATCGCAGAGCTTAGAAGAATCAATCCAGCACAAAAAATTTGTGCTGTTTCAAGCAAGACATTTGATATTAATGCGACCGACTTTTTCCGCCAGGCTGATGATGCGAAAAAGAAGCCTCTCACCGCTCAAGAATGTCGCACGGTCTTAAATACATTCTTCGCTGAACTATTCGACCCATCTGTGCTGAAAACTACAGCTAGTGAAGCAAACACAAGAATCCCAAGAAAAATACGAGTTGAAGCTATTGCTCAAATTAAAAAGTTTGTTGCTAAAGAAATTTCAATTGACCAGCTCAGAGATTTCATGCGGAGGAACGTTAATGATCACGACCTTGCATATCGTATAGTTAATATTGCTAGGGCTGTCGAACATGCTAGCTAGTCAACTCCTCGCAACTGACGCCATAAAAACACCATGGCCTGTAATAATATCTGGGAAGATTGCACCCAAACCGCTGTTGCCGGTATCGGAAATATGTGATAGAAAATGTCCTGTGACTAAAGAGTGCGCCTCCAAAGTCGACTTAGGAGAGCATCAATGCACTAATGGCATGAGCTACTTCATAACACAAGTTGGACAAGAGAAAGCCATCACATATGGCGTACGGGGTGAGCGCAATACAACACAAATAAACAGATATACAAAAGATGGATTAAAGGGCCGATCTGTCACGCATTTAGAAGTATTGGGTTGGTCAAATTCAATTCACCAGCTTCTCGAGAAGATTGAGCAAGACTTTTTAGAGCGACAAGTTGAAATGCTTGATCCGCTGCACGATCCGATCCGTTTAGCAAAACAAGTTAACACGATAGCCAATCGACTCGTTCAGACCCAGTCAAGAGGATCATCTTTTGAGCAACAAATTGACAATGCATCATTCGAGCTAAAGACCCTCGTTAAAGCCTCGGATTTACTTTCGGATTCTTTTGATTTATTGTCAATCTATTTCAATCCACATGCAGCAACATTTGGACGAAAGTCTGCCATAAATCTGCACGGACTACTTCTCAAGCTAATAGCCATCTTCCGTATTGATGATGGAGGAATCACTCGATCGAGTACAAAAATATATATTTCTGGTTCATGCTACCGTAATGTATTTCTGTATGAAAGCTTCAAACTGATTCCATTTGCACTTCTTTCGAATGCAGTCAAATACTCATTACAAGGAAATATCGAAGTTGTGCTTGAAGATAGAAGGCAATATATTGAACTCACTGTAACTTCGATTGGCCCTCCAATTGATGAAGACGAAAAAGAGAAAATTTTTCAAAAGCGAGGACGTGGTCGCTGGGCAGAAAAAAAAGCTGTGGACGGAAGAGGCGTTGGCCTTTATCTTGCTCAGATAATTGCCAACGCACACGGAACAAAAATCTCTGTCAGCAGTGCAAAAACAGGTGATACGTCTGATGGAATTCCACTGGCTCGGAATATTTTCAGCATTCAAATAGCTGCCGCTTAGGCGCCCCCCCCTCCAGCCCACCCTAACCGGTGGGCTTTTTTTCGCCCATCCACCGGAGACACCCATGCCAACCCCGGGCCCACGCGAGCCTTGATCGCCGCCTTCACCCGCAGGGCTACAGCGGGGCCATGAAGCAAGCCCCGAGGCTTTCTTGATGGCAAATCGTGACTGGTAATTGCCCACCAGCAAGGCGTGAAAGTCGACCCCCTCCATTTCCGTCAAACAAGCCGGGGCGAACACGGCAGCCATCTTCAATTTCCACGCCGGGCCTGGGCAGCATTTCTGCCATCCCTCCTTCTCCTTCCCCAGGCATGCCCGTAACCGCGGGCACCGGCTCCTTTACACCCAGCCCGCTATATGCGGGCTTTTTTGTTGCCCACGGAGACAGCCATGCCATCACACGCACCGCACCCGCCCGGCCGCCTGACGCTGCCGCGCGTCTCGCTGCTTGACCGCAGCTTCGCCTACAGCTGCGCTGCTGCCACCAACGTGGCAGAGACCATCGCCCGAGAGCGTGCGCTGCTGGCCCAGGAGGCCCGGGCCAAGGAACTGGCGGCCATTGCCGCACAGCCGCTGCTGCCGGGCATTGCTGCCAAGCCCACCGTGCGCCACATCCGCGCCGGCCTGGGCACCCCGATTGAATTGCCAACTCTATGAATACCCGGAGCACAGCATGCGCACCTACCTGGTCAAAGTCGTCACCGCCACCGGCGTCACCACCTATCCCGCAGTGCACGCCGGCGGCGCAGAGGCCATCCAGCACGCCATGGCTCTCTTCCCCGCAGCCCGCACCGTGGGTGCCAAGCCCATGCGCACCCACGCCGCTGGATGAGCTACTGGCCGCGCTGAGCGCGCAGGACCACCGCCGCAGCCAGGTGCTGCGCGCGATTGAAGGCGAGGCGGCCAGCACCCTGCCGCCCAGCACATCCCTCCAAAACTACTTTCAGGGCGAGGCCGCGCAGCTTCGCCGCCGGAGATAAGCCATGCGCCACACCGGACAGCTATTTCTCAGCCGCCAACGGCCCCAGGCCGCCCCGGCACGCTGCGGCACATTCCAGCTGCAGCTGCTGGCCTATGACCGCATTGGCCCGCACCAGACAGAGCCCTGGCGCATCGTCTGGACCGGCGTGGCCGCCAAGCGCTTCTGGCAGCAGCATGAAGCCGACCTGAACCCCGGCGCCGTGCTTAACGTCACCCTTGAAGCGGCCCGCCCCCACACGCTGCACACCCGCCCCCCAACGGCAGAAATGCAGGCCCGCGTGGTCAGCATGGAGCTGGTGCCCAAGACCCAGGCCACTGCATGACGCCAGCGGATGTGCAAGCCCTGGCGGCCGCCTTCGGCATCGACATCGCCCGCCTCACAGAGCCGAGCGTCAGCAGCGTGCCCCACCACTGCCTGGGCCTGTGGAACTGCCAGGACGATGGCTTCTACCGCTTTGTGTACCACCGTGTGCGCCCCACCGAGGGGCCGGCCTGGCTGACCAATGACCGAACCCCAGCGCAGCTGGAGCAATGGTGGACTACTTATCTTGCTCAGAAAGAGATGAGGCGACCAGCGTGATATTTTTTAGAGAAGAAATACTAAACAGCCCGAAGACTCCTTAATTCGGATTCAATCTTTTCCCATGACTGCTTAATCTCGAATATATGCACTGCCGCTGAATCTGCATATACATTAAATTCACTATAGTTATTATCAAGATGATGATAGTAATTATTCATACTCAATCCTGAAAAATCGTCAAAAGCAGGTCGAATCCTGTTTAACCCATTCTCCAAAAAATCGTACCTTGAATACAAACCGCTTAATGCACGAACAGAGTTTATTATTTTATCAACATAAATTACATATCTGTTGGAAAGTAGGTCCGGCCGTTCATTAAAGTCAATATTATTAATATCGACACTTATAGCCTGAAAAGAATCCTTTGTTGATTTAAAGCAATCTATTGCACACGAAACTACTTCGCCTGCATCAACTCCATTTACACCATTTGAATTATCATCCTTCTTTACTTCGTAATGTCGGTAAAGCATCTCAAAAAGTATTGTCAGCGCATCGATATTTCCTACAAGACCCCTATATCCTTGCAGATAATATTTTATAGCCGTCAATTCTGAATATTTTATTCTATCGCGCTCAGCATTAATAATATCTTTATCTCTCTTCGCGCCAATCCACATCATTAAAAGAGTTGCTAAAACGCCAATCGCTTGAATCCACGATGCCATTCCTGGGTGGACTTCGATCCAACAAACAATATCACTCCAATAAAATCGAGCAATAAGCAACAAGCATATAAAAATAAAAATTGAGTAAGCAGCCTTTTTATTTGACTGAATAGCCGAAATAACAGATTTAAATTTATTCACTTCCCATCCCTCTGATTAACTGCGTAAAGAGGGTACACCAACCCAGCCCGCCCGGCACGCGCCTCGCGGGCTTTGTCTTTTCTGGAGCCCCATGAAAGCAATCGACCTCTTTGCCGGTGCAGGCGGTTTCAGCACCGGCGCCACCATGGCCGGGGCCCAGGTGATCTGGGCTGCCAACCACTGGCCGCTGGCTGTGCAGTACCACGCTGCCAACCATCCAGATGCGGACCACCTCTGCCAAGACTTGCACCAGGCCGATTGGAGCCTGGTTCCATCCACCGACATACTGCTGGCAGCCCCCTGCTGCCAGGGCCACAGCAAGGCACGCGGAAAGGCCAAAGGCAACCCGCAGCACGACGCCAGCCGCAGCACCGCCTGGGCGGTGGTCAGCGCCGCTGAATACCTCCGGCCACAGGCCATCGTTGTCGAGAACGTGCCCGAGTTCTTGGAGTGGGATCTATTCCCCGCCTGGGAACTGGCCATGCAGAAACTGGGCTACACGCTGGCACCGCACATTGTGGATGCCGCAGACAATGGTGTGCCCCAGCATCGCGTGCGCATGTTCATCGTCGCCACCCGGAGCCGCTCACCGCTGGTGCTGGACCTGCCGAAGCGCCAGCACATACCTGCCAGCGCTTTTCTGGACTTCGACTCTGGGAGCTGGAGCCCAATCAACAAGCCCCGCCGCTCTTGCGCAACCCTGGCGCGCGTGTCCGCCGGCCGCGCCGCCCATGGCGACCGCTTCCTGGCGCCCTACTACGGCAGCGGCTCAGGCACCACCGGCCGAAGTCTGCACCGCCCCATCGGCACGGTGACGACAAAAGCGCGCTGGGCCCTGATCGATGGGGACCGAATGCGCATGCTGACCGTTCCCGAGAACTGCGCGGCCATGGGCTTTCCCAGGGACTACCGACTCCCAGCGCCGGCACACCAGGCCATCCACATGCTGGGAAATGCGGTCTGCCCGCCCGTGGCGCGCGATGTGATCGCCGCCCTTATGAACCAAATCTAGGCCCGCCCACCGCGGGCCTTTCTCTTTCTGAACCCCATGACCACACCCCAACCCATCAAGCGCTGCGGCAGCTGCGGCGCACCGATCCACAAAGAGCCCGCCGAGGGCGAAGGCCTGCCCTGCGGGCATTGAAGGAGCACCCGTGAAAGAAACTGGACTGATGTTCAAAGCGCCCCTAGTGCGCGCCATCCTGGCAGGACAGAAGACACAGACGCGGCGCATTCTGAAACTGCGCCCGGGCTTCGACTTTGAGCAACGTGACGACGGCCGCTGGTGGCCCTGGGCAGAGCACCCAGACCGCGCGGACGACGTATGGCAGCCGGCGCCGTGCGGCGACATAGGCGACCGCATCTATGTGCGCGAGACGTTCAGCCACTTTGTCCGCAATGAAAACTTCAAAGATGGTTGCGAGTGCTTCTATCGGGCGGATGGTGACTGCGTTGACCTGCGGCCATGGCGCCCGGCCATCCACATGCCCAAGTGGGCCGCCCGCATCTGGCTGGAAAACACCGGCGTACGCGCTGAACGCCTCCAGTCGATCACCGAGGCCGACTGCATTGCCGAAGGCGCCACGGGCGGCCACGGTGCCATCCCAGGCTACGCCTACAGCGCCACGCCCCTGGAGCACTTCCGCCACATCTGGGAAACCACCGGCGGCAACTGGGCCGCGAACCCCTGGGTTTGGGTCAACGAATTCAAAACCATCAGCACCACCGGCCGCCCGGCCTAAGCCGAGCACGCACAGCATGAGCACACAAAACGCACGCGATACGCATTTCTTCCTGGCCGGCTGGAATGGGCACATAGAAAACGCCAATGCAACCACACATTTCCAGCAGGCAATGAAAAGCGCACCCGCACCTACCGAGCCCTTACCTGCCGAGCACACCACCCGCTCCGATGCCGAAACCATGGCACGCGCAGAAACCACAGCCCGCTTTCTCCTGGGCTGGAAATACGGCCAGATGCCCGCCAGTCCGGACACCCTGCTGCGCCAGTCGGCCCGCGTCAAAGCGAAATGGGCATGGAACGCAGCATGCAAGCTGCTGCGATTCATCGACGGCAGCGCTCCTGCAGAGGTGCAGGCCGCAGCCACCGAGCCTATGGGCCCGGAAGCAACGGCAGCCCAGGCGATCGAACAAGCAGCCGTGGCAGTGCCTGCGATGCAGTGGCGTGCAATCAAAGATGGAATGCCGGCATGGACGGATGACAATTCCATTCGCGTGATCGCAATCACAGCGGAGGACGATTTCAGCGGCGCCCAGGTCCATGACGTTGCGGCCGCCGACTTCCATATCCGCGACCCGGAAGGCCCCACCGATCCCGATAGCGTTGGCACCGAGGTCACCCGAGCCTGCACGCATTGGGCCTATCGTGACGAAATCTGCCCCCCCCGGGCAGCGCTTGCCGCCCCCCCACCAGCGCCTACCCCGACGTATCTACCATTGCTGGTGCGTGACATTGCCCGCGACCTGGGGATCACGTCGCCTGAAGCATGCGCGACCCTCAAGCCTTTGGGCAACTTCAGCGTGAACTCTGCTGTCACTGCTGAGATGGTCGCAAAGCTGCGCGAGCAGCACCCAGCCACCCAGGCGCAGGACGTGCAGCGGGATGCGCTGGATGACACCGCGTTGCTTGATGCCATGACCGCCAACCGGATCGCAGTGGCGCCCGAATTCCAGGGGCCGTGGGACGCCGAACTCTACGGAGAGGAAGGCGAACCAGTGGCGTGCGGCAGCGGAAATACCCCACGCGAGGCAATCCGCGCCGCTATCGCGGCCAGCGCAGCACAGGAGGCTGGTAGCCATGGCTAAGCGACTCGCAGGAAAACGCTGGTTTGAGGCCATGGGCCGTCGGGCCAGCGCCATGGGGTTGCCCGCGCTGCACGGGCGCGGGGATCGGCAAAAGTGGCCGATGTGGGCACGGCAAGCCTACGCGGCCGGATGGCTGCGCCAGCAGCACAGTCGAAGGCAAGGAGGCCAGGAATGCGAACGCTGAATTTACCCCTCAAGCGCGAGTATTTCGAGGCCATCCGCGACGGCCGCAAGCCGGAGGAATACCGCTTGTGCACACCTTTCTGGCGCAAGCGCCTGGAGGGCCGCGAGTTCGACCAGGTGGTGCTGACGCTGGGCTACCCGGCACGGGACGACAAGGCCCGGCGGCTGGTGCGCGCCTGGCGCGGCTTCACCATCAAGACCATCACGCATCCGCACTTCGGCACCGAACCGGTGGAAGTGTTTGCCATCGACGTTTCGGCGCCCACACCATGAGCCGCCGCGCGCGTCAGCGCCGCGACAAGCGAGCGCCCTACCCCGACCCCTACGACAACCAGCCCCGCCAGTCGGGGCTTTTTTCCGCCTACCACGACAGGAGGTAAACATGCGATGGATTACATTGAAAAAGGCATCAGAGCTCTCTGGCCTGGCGACTTCTTTCTACGATGAACGCACCGGCCGCTCTGGTCACTGGCCCGAGGGGGTAGTCTGGAAGTGGTTTGAAGGCCGAAAAATGATCGACGTTGATGCCATGGATAGCTTCATTGACAACGACACCAGTGCCCCAAGTAAACGCGGACGCAAGAAAGCCACTCCATGCCAGGCGTAATCATCCGCAAGAACGCCATGCAGATCGATCTGCGGGCCAATGGCTACGGGAAAGAGCCCCTGTCCCTGTCGCCCACACCGGCAAACATCAAGTACGCCGAGCGCCTGCGGCTCGAAATCCTGGGGAAGATCGAGCGCGGCACGTTTGTGCTGGCCGAATACTTCCCCGACAGCCCCAGGGTCGTGAAAGTGCCCGCGGCGCCCGCCGAAATCTCGGTGCGGCCGACGCTGGGTGAAGTGTTTGCGGAATGGCTGAAGGTGAAGCGGCCCGAGGTGCAGCACAGCACCGCACTGCACTACCAGCAATCGCTGGACAGCTACCACTTCGATACGGTCCGCAAAATGCTTGCCGACGAGTTCAACTACCGAGAGCTCAAGCTGCTGCTGGCGGTTCTGCCGGAGAACGCAAAGACGTTCAACAACATAGCCAGCGTGCTCAGCATGGTGCTGGAGTACGCGCACCACGCCAAATTCCTGGCAGAGCCTCTGCACCTGGAAGTGAAGATGCGCAAGCACCAGGCGCCCGGGCCTGACCCCTTCACGCTGGAGGAGGTCGAGCACCTGCTGACGAAATTTCGTTCCGAGCGCGCAAGGGGCTATTTCGAGTTCGCTTTCTTCTCAGGCATGCGCCCCTCAGAGCTGATCTCTTTGCCATGGGCAAACGTGGATCTGCGAACAGGCACTGTGCTGGTGGATTCGGCGCTGACCCGTGGCCAGGTGAAAGCCACAAAGACCTCCACGGCACGCGTGCTTGAGCTGACCAGCCGTGCGCGCAACGTGCTGGAGAGGCAGCGCAAGGTGTCGCAGCTATCGGGTGGACGTGTCTTTGTTGATGACGATGGCCAGGAATTCGCATCGACCGATGGGCCCATGCGGGGCTGGTGGAAACCGGCAATGAAGGTTTCCGGGATCCGGCAACGCGATGCCCGGCAGACGCGCCACACGTTCGCCACCATCTGCCTGATGGCTGGCATCAAGCCGGCGTGGGCCGCCAAACAGATGGGCCACTCTGTCGAGATGTTCTACCGCGTCTACAGCCGATGGATCGACCATGCCGACAAGGGCGCAGAGCGGCGGAAGCTGGACAGTTACATATCCGCAGAACCCGGGGACATGAAGGCTGAAATAGGCTGAAATAAACGCTATTTCGAGGCTGAAAGCTGGATGCCTATTCAGTGGTTTTCAGCCTATTTCCCGCGCTATCAGGTTCGATTCCTGTCGGAGAGACCACATGCAAGGCCGTCGGAGCACACGTTCCGACGGCCTTTTTGTTGCGCCCGGCAAAACCTGACAACGCGGCCGCCGCCTGCAACTGCAGTACAACCGGGGCTCCGGTTTTGAGATATCCGCCATGAGCATTGTTGTCTACTATCTGCTGAACACCTCGCCCGAAGGCGCCGAGCCTGCCTGGCAGCCGCAGTGCCTGCCGTATTCCGATGCACAGATGGGCGAAGCGCTGCAGCAATGCCAGCGCCTGCGCAGCGATGCCCGCCATGCGCATGTCACGATTTCGTCCGAGCTGCGCAACATGGTCGGCCCTGTCGGCGTGGCGGCAGTGGAAGGTGGCCGCACCCCGGACGGCGAACTCTACGACTGGAGCAAGGCAGGCCGTGCCGGGGCCAGCCGCAAACATGCCCAGCAGCCCCCGGTGCAGCGCAAGGACATGGACACCTGATTCCGCTGCACACGCTCTGCCCCTTGGAGAAAGCCCTGCCATGCACCGTACCACCCGCCGCATTCTGATGGCCTTGCTGGTCGCCTTTCTGGCCTATGTGGCCGTGTTCACGGTGGCCATGGTCTCCCAACTGGCCGACGCGGCCGACCGCGTCCATGCCGGTGCCGGGCAGTGGACCTTCTGGAGCCTGCTGGCCCTGCTGGCCGTGGCGGTGGTGGTGCCCACTGCCTTGCTGCTGCGCCTGCCTGCGGCACTGCAACCACCCGCCAGCGACGACACCGCAGCGCAGGCGGCCTACCAGACACGGTTGCGCCAGCACCTGGCGCGCAACGCCCACCTGACAGGCCAGCCGCTGCAGGCGGAGAACGATGTGGCACAGGCACTGGCGCAACTGCAAACCCTGGCCGACGCCGAGACCCGCCGCACCGCCGCCAGCGTGCTGGCCAGCACGGCGCTGCTGCAAAACGGCCGGCTGGACGGTCTGGTGGTATTGGCCAGCCAACTGCGGCTGGTGTGGCGTGTGGCACGCATCTACGGCCTGCGCCCCTCGCTGCGCCAGATGGGCTACCTCTACGGCAATGTGGGCGCCTGCATGCTGCTGGCCAACAGCCTGGACGAGATGGACTTTGCCGAACTGGCGGCCCCGCTGGTGCAGGCCACCACGCCCGCAGCCCTGGCCAGCGTGCCCGGCCTGGGCGCCATGGGCAGCCTGCTGACCAACAGCCTAGCCAGCGGCGCTGCCAATGCCTTTCTGACTTTGCGCGTGGGCCTGATGGCCCAGGCCTACTGCGCGCCGCTGCAGCGCCCGGAACACGCTGCCGTGCGCCGCAGTGCCACCGTGCGCGCGGCCGGCCAGTTGGGCCAGCTGGTGCGCGAAGCAGGCAGCAGCGTCAGCCAGGCGGTCTATGGCCGCATGCGCGATGCCGTTAGCCAGACCGCCCAATCCACAGTGGACAGCGTGCGCCAGAGCGGCCAGACCGTGGTGGACGCCACGCGCGATGCGGCCCGCAGTGCAGCCAGCACGTCCGGCGCCTGGGTGGACCAGGCCACCGGCAAGCTGCACCAGGCCACGCTGCAGGTGGCCGACCACACGGCACGCGCCGCCGATGCGGTACAGCACAGCACCCAGCAGGCCACGCAGCAGACACGCGACAAGCTGCATGCGGCCATCGTGGCCTTGAAGAAGAAACCTTGAGCCAGCGGACTGGCCTACAGAGCCTGCAAACAACGCGCTCCAGATGCGCGCGCCCTTCGCTCCATCCGAAGCGCTGCGACCTCCACGGCCGCACCGCAACCGCCTAGGCCGACTCCACGGCCGGCCAGCACACCCGCACGCACAGCCCTCCCAGTGCGGCTGATTCCAGCAGCTCCACCTGCCCGCCCTGGCGCTGGGCAATGGTCTGCACAATGGCCAGCCCCAGGCCGCTGCCGGGCACGCCCGATGCGGCGGCACCGTCGGCGCGCACAAAACGCTTCAGCGCCCGCGCGCGCTCTGCGGCGGGGATGCCCGGGCCGCTGTCTTCCACGCGCAGTTCCACCTGGGCCGGGCTGTCGGGCACAGCTGGCAACAATGCCAGCCGCACATCCACCTGCCCACCGGTGGGCGTGTACTTGATGGCGTTGTCCAGCAGATTGCCCAGCAGCACCTGCAGACTGGCGGACTCTGCCCGCACATTGGCGGCAGCGGCACTGCCTTCGGCCAGCCCCAGGTCCACGCCCTGGGCCTGGGCGCTGGCGGCCAGATCGGCCAGTTGTTGTGCCACCAGCGGCGCCAGGTCAACCACCGGGGCCGGGCTGCTGTGCGCCCCTTGCTGCGCATCTTCGCGCGCCAGCAGCAACAACTGGTCCACCAGCTGGGCTGCGCGGTCGATGCCGGCTGCCAGCCGCTGCTGGGCCCGCTGGCGCGCCGCCTCATCGGGCGCGCGCTGCAGGCCTTGCAGCTGCAGCTTCAGTGCCTGCAACGGCGAACGCAGGGCGTGGGCGGCATCGGCCACAAAATGCTGCTGGCTGGCAAACGCCTGCTGCACGCGGGCGAACAGCAGGTTCAGCTCCTGCACCAGCGGCTGCACTTCCTGCGGCAAACCGGCCTCGGCCACCGGCGCCAGCGATGCGGCGCTGCGCCCGGCCAGCTCGCGCCGCACCCGCTCCACCGGGCGCAGCGCATGGCCGACCACCCACCACACAGCCAGCGCCAGCAAGGGTGCCAGCAGCGCAATCGGCCACACCGTGCGCCAGGCCAGCGTGCGTGCCATTTGGCGGCGCACCTGCAGGTTCTGCGCCACCTGGATCACCTGGGCCGGGGACTGCAGCGAAAACACCCGGTAGGTCGTGCCGCGCACCGGTACATCGGCAAAGCCCAACACCGCCATCTGCGGCAGCGCGGCCCCGAAGGCCGATTCAAAAATGCGCAGGCCTTCATTGGTCCAGACCTGGACAATGAATTCGTGGTTCTCGTCCTCCGGCGGCAGCAGGGGGGAGGCGGCACGCGCATCCACCGGCAGGCCGGCGCGCAGTGCCAGCGCGGTCTGGCGCATCTGGTAGTCGAACAGGGCATCGGCTTCCGCCAGCGCATTGCGGTAGGCCAGCGCGCCCTGCAGCAGCGCGGCCAGCACTATGGCCAGCCCCATCAGCACGATGAGGCGAAAGCGCAGCGAAGTCGTCTTCATGCCTTGGGCACCATATAGCCCAGCCCGCGCACATTGAGAATGAACGCAGCGCCCAGCTTCTTGCGCAGGCCGTGGATGTACACCTCGACCGCGTTGCTGCCCACTTCCTCTCCCCAGCCGTAGAGCTTGTCTTCCAGCTGGGCGCGGCTGAGCACCTGGCCCGGGCGGGCGGTCAGGGCTTCCAGCACCGCCCATTCGCGTGCCGACAGCGCCACGCTGGCGCCGTGCAAGGTCACGCTGCGGGTGCTGGGGTCCACCTCCACGCCGCCGTGGCAGTACGCCGGCTCGGCCCGCCCGCTGCTGCGCCGGTGCAGTGCGCGCATGCGGGCCAGCAATTCATCCAGGTCATAGGGTTTGACGATGTAGTCATCCGCCCCGGCATCCAGCCCGGCCACGCGCTGGGCCACGGCGTCACGGGCCGTGGCCACCAGCACCGGCGTGCGGTCCTTGCGGGCACGCAGTGCGCGCAGCACGTCCAGGCCATCCATCTTGGGCAGACCCAGATCCAGCAGCACCAGGTCGTAGGCGGTGGTGCGCAAGGCCGTGTCGGCCTGCGCACCGTCGCGCGCCCAGTCCACGGCGTGGCTGGCGCCACGCAGCAGGTCCTGGACGGCTTCGCCGATCATGGGATCATCTTCAACCAGCAGCAATCGCATGGTGCAAGCATAGCCGTGTGGCGTCCCGATGGATCCCGCTCAGCCCAGGTGCACGGGGACAAAGATCTTGTCGCCCCCGCGCATCACCAGCAGGGCCACGGTCTTGCCGGCCTTGGCCATGGCGGCCTGCACGGTGTCCATGCTGCTGACCGGCTGGTTGTTGATGGACAGCAGCACATCGCCGGCCACCACACCGGCCTGGGCTGCAGGCCCGGCCACCTGGCCGATCAGCAGACCGCCCTGCACGCCCACCTGCTGCTGTTCCTGCGGGGTCAGCGGACGCAGGCCCAGACCCAGCTTGCCTTTTTCCACGCTGGCCTGCGCGGTCTTCTTGGCCTTGGCATCGTCCGCGCTGGCCAGGGTGGCGCTCAGCTGCTGCAGCTTGCCCTGGCGCCAGACCGTCAGCTGCACCTGCTGGCCGGGCCGGCGCATGCCCACATAGGCTGGCAGATCGCCGGAGGAGACAATGCGCTGGCCGTCCACCTCGCGCAGCACATCGCCCGGCTGCAGACCGGCCTTGGCAGCGGGCGAGCCGTCCTGGACCGAGGACACCAGCGCACCTTCGGGCGAGGGCAGGCCAAAGGATTCGGCAAAGCCCTGGTTCACTTCCTGTACCGCGACGCCCAGGCGCGCATGTTCCACCTTGCCGTGGGCCACGATCTGCTGCTGGATTTGCGTGGCCAGCTCGATCGGGATGGCAAACGACACGCCCTGGTAGCCGCCCGAGCGGGTGTAGATCTGGCTGTTGATGCCCACCACCTCGCCCCGCGCATTGAACAGCGGGCCGCCCGAATTGCCGGGGTTGATGGCCACATCGGTCTGCAGGAAAGGCACCAGGCTGTCGTCCGGCAGCGAACGGCCCTTGGCGCTGACCACGCCGGCCGTCACGCTGTTCTCGAAACCAAACGGTGCGCCAATGGCCAGCACCCATTCACCCACCTGCAGGTCCTTGGTGTTGCCCAGGCGCACGGTGGGCAGGTTCTGCGCATCGATGCGGATCACGGCCACATCGGTCTTGGGGTCCATGCCCAGCACCTTGGCCCGGAATTCGCGCCGGTCGCTGAGCTTGACGGTCACTTCCTTGGCGCCATAGACCACATGGGCGTTGGTCAGAATCAAGCCATCGCTGCCCACGATGAAACCCGAACCCTCGCCCCGTGCCGGTGTATCGCGCGGCTGGGCCTGGGCGCCGGGCAGGCCCGGCATGCCAAAGCGGCGGAAGAATTCAAAGAAGGGATCGTCCGGGCTGATCTGCGGGCCGGCGCCGCTGTCGTCGTCATCGTCGTCGGCTGCGGCGTCGCCACGCATCTGCATGGCGCGGGCATCGCCCACCACGCTGATGTTCACCACCGCCGGTGCGTTGGCACGGGTGATCGCGGCAAAGTCGGGCATGGCCACCGTGGGCACGGAGGCCGGTGCGGCCGGGGCCACCGCAGCCGCCACGGCGGCGACCGGGGTAGCGCGTGCTTCATGGTGCAGACCGGTCACCAGACCGGCACCCGCTGCGCCAATGGCGCCAGCGGCCACCAGGGCCAGAACCAGACGACGGGGGGTAGAGAGCAGAGTATCCATGGCAGTTCCTTTTCAGTCCTACCGGCATGCCGGCATTGCGATGGACTGCAGTGTTCCCGCCCAGACTTAAAAGTGACTTAAGACGTGACTTAAGCCGCCGCTGCCGCCTGCGACTGCGGGCCTGGCACCTTGGTCAGCGCTCTTCACAGGCAGTGGCCCCACCTAGGCACAGCAATGGATGCGCTGGATGGATGGCCCGCAGCTGCGCGCTGCGCCTCGGCCCCCTGCCCCATGCGGCCATGTCTGCGCCACCGTGGCGGCGCGTGGCACTTACAGCAGCTCCAGCACCTTCTCGGGCGGGCGGCACAGCGCGGCCCCCTTGGGGGTGACCACGATGGGGCGGTTCAGCAGCGCCGGATAGGCCGCCACGGCCTGGATGATCTGCACATCGCTCACGCCCGGCTGGTCCAGACCCAGCTCCTGGTAGACCGCTTCCTTGGTGCGCAGCAGCTCCCGCACCGGCACCCCCAGGTGTTCCACCAGCTCGGCCAGTTCGGGCGCCGTCAGCGGCGTGGCAATGTAGTCGACGATATTGGGCTCGATGCCGCGCTCGCGGATCAAAGCCAGCGCGCCGCGCGAATTGCTGCAGCGGGCGTTGTGAAAAATGGTGATATCGCTCATGCCGCGAGTGTAGAGGCAGCGCAGCCCCCGCACACCCGGTCCGGCACGGATTCAAGGCCGGTTGCGCAAGCCCAGTCCGGCGGCAGCCAGCACCAGCCAGCCGGCAATCAGGCAGGTGCCGCCCCAGGGCACGAACATGCGCAGGCTTTCCACACCGCCCAGAATGCGCAGATAGACCAGCCCGCTGAACAGCAGCACCCCCACGGTGAACAACAGGCCGGCCAGCGCCAGTAGCCGGCTTTCCGCCCGCTGCGCCAGTGCCCCCACGCCCAGCAGCGCCAGCGCGTGGAACATCTGCTGCTGCACGGCCGTCTGCAGAGTGGCCCGTGCCGCTTCGCGCAGGGTGGAGTCTTCGATAAAGCCCAGCCCATGCGTTGCATAGGCGGCCATGCCCACGCCCACGGCGCCCAGCAGCCCTGCCACTGCAATCCAGATTCGTCCACCCATGGCTCTCGGCCCTTTCCTTGTTGCTTGGTTTACTTTCGCCCGGACCGCAGGGTGCGGCTGAGCATGATGACGGGAATCAGACCTACGGCCACCAGCGCCAGCGAAGGCAGTGCCGCCTCGCCCAGGCGCTCGTCGCGGGCCAGCTGGTAGGCCACCACGGCCAGCGTATCGCTGTTGAAAGGCCGCAGCACCATGGTGGCAGGCAGCTCCTTCATCACGTCGACAAACACCAGCAGGCCGGCGGCGGCCGTGGAACGGCGCAGCAGCGGCCAGTGCACGCGGCGCAGCAGGCCCCAGCCGCCCGTGCCCAGCATGCGGGCCGATTCATCCAGGCTCATGGGAATGCGCGAATACCCGCTTTGCACCGACTGCAGTGCCACCGCACAAAAACGCACCAGATAGGCCCAGACAATACCCACGGCCGTGGCGGTGATCAACGCGGGCAAGCCCCATTCCGGCACCGCCTGCTGCAGCCAGCCCACCGGCAGCAGCAGGCCCACCACGATGACGGCACCCGGCACGGCATAGCCGATGCTGGCCAGCTGCACCACGCCACGCGTCAGCCCATCGGGGCGGCGGCGCACGGCATAGGCCAGCGCCAGCGCAATCGCCACCGCCAGCACAGCGGTGATGGCGCCCAGGCGCACGCTGTTGGCGGCCCATTCCAGAAAGCGGTTCCACGGCAGCACCGTCCAGTCGGCCGCCAGCGGGCGCAGCATGAAGGCCACCGGCGCCACAAAGCCCATCACCACGGGCAACAGGCATACCAGCCAGGCCAGGGCGCAGCGCCAGCCGCGCAGGCGCTGGGGCTGTGCTTCGGCCGAGCCGGCACGGCCCACGCCGCTGGTGGTAAAGCGCATGCGGCGCTGGGCACGCAGCTCCAGCTGCAGCAGCAGGACCACCAGCACCAGCAGCATGGTCGACAGCTGGGCCGCGGCAATGCGGTTGTCCATGGCCAGCCAGGCTTTGTAGATGCCGGTGGTGAAGGTCTGTATGCCGAAGTAGCTGACCACGCCGAAGTCCGCCAGCGTTTCCATCAGCACCAGCGCCACACCGGCCGCCACGGCCGGGCGGGCCAGCGGCAGGGCCACCGTCCAGATGCGGCGGCGCAGCGAAGCACCCATAAGCCGCGCCGCTTCCATCAGGTGGGCGGCGCGCTCGCCCAGCGCGGTGCGGGCCAGCAGATAGACATAGGGGTAGAGCGAAAAAATGAACACCCAGACGGCACCACCCAGGCTGCGCACCTCGGGCAGCAAGCGGCCTTCCAGGCCATAGGTGTCCCGCAGCCAGACCTGCAGCGGACCGCTGAACTGCAGGAAATCGGTGTAGGCGTAGGCGGTCACATAGGCCGGCATGGCCAGCGGCAGCAGCAGCAGCCACTCCATGGCGCGGCGGCCCCGGAAGTCGAACAGCGTCACGGCCGCGGCCGTGCCGGTGCCGACAATGGCAGCGCCCAGGGCCACCAGCAGGCCCAGCCAGATGGTGGTGCCCAGATAGCCCGGCAGCACGGTGGATGCCATCTCGCGCAGGATGCTGCCGGGGGTGGCTTCACCCTGGCCCAGGGCCTGGTCGATGGGCAGCCACGAGGCCAGCACGGCCAGCACCGGCAAAGTCAGAAGCAGCGCCAGCAGCAACAGCGGGAGGGCGCGGGGAGAGAAGGAACGGAAACGCAAGAGCAGGTCCTGGCGGAAGATGGAGGTCACATCCCGGGGTCAGCGACCCACCACAAGTGTCCATTCCGCAGGGAATGGAAAGAATGCAAATGCAAATTCTACGCATTTGCCGTCTTCTACAATTTAGCCATGTTCCTCCAAGTGTCCCAACTCGGCGTGCGTTACGCCGGTCGCCCCCGCCCGGCTGTCGACGGCGTGTCCCTGAATCTGCAGGCCGGCGATATCGGCGTGCTCATCGGCCCTTCGGGCTGCGGCAAGACCACGCTGCTGCGCGCCGTGGCCGGGCTGGAGCCGGTGAGCGAGGGCACGATTGCGCTGGAAGGCCGCGTGGTCAGTTCGCCCACGGTGGCCCTTCCTCCCGAGCAGCGCCGCATCGGCATGGTGTTTCAGGACTACGCGCTGTTCCCCCACCTGAGCGTGGGCCGCAACGTGGCCTTCGGCATCCACGATCTGCCCAAGGCCGAGCAGGAGCGCCGTGTGGCCGAGGTGCTGGAACTGGTGGGCCTGGCCGGATCGGCCGCGCGCTTTCCGCACGAACTCTCCGGCGGCCAGCAGCAGCGTGTGGCCCTGGCCCGCGCGCTGGCTCCACGCCCGCAGCTGCTGCTGCTGGACGAGCCGTTTTCCAACCTGGATGTGGACCTGCGCGAACGCCTGGCCCACGAGGTGCGCGGCATCCTGAAGGAAGCCAAGGCCACGGCCTTGTTTGTGACGCACGACCAGCTGGAAGCCTTTGCCATTGGCGACAAAATCGGCGTCATCCACGATGGCCATCTGCACCAATGGGACAGCGCCTACCGCCTCTACCACCGTCCGGCCACGCGCTTTGTGGCGGACTTCATCGGCCACGGCGTGTTCCTGCCGGCCGAGCTGCGCCCGCACGGCGACCACGGCGTGGTGCTGCACACCGCGCTGGGCGATCTGTTGGATGGGGATGAATGCCCCCTGCCCTCGGCCTACCCCGGAGGCCAGTGCGATGTGCTGCTGCGCGCCGACGACATCGTGCACGACGACCATGCACCGGTGCAGGCGCAGATTCTGCGCAAGGCGTTCCGCGGTTCGGAGTTTCTCTACACGCTGCGGCTGGACAGCGGCCACAACGTGATGGCCCATGTGCCCAGCCACCACGACCACGCGGTGGGCTCGCGCGTGGGCATCCGTCTGGACATGGACCATGTGGTGACCTTCCCACGCGAGGAACAGCTCAGCCCGGTGCCCTGAGCGCTGCGCACTGCGTTGAAGGCTGCTGAGGGGCTGCGCTGCAGCCCCCTGCCCTTCAGCCGATTTTCTTGAAAGCCTTACGCAGTTCCTTGAGCGCGTTGTCAATCATCTCCTCCACCGTGGGGTGGTAGTACGGCAGATCGCGCAGGCTCTCCGAGGTTTCGCCGCGCTGCACCGCCCAGGCCAGCTGGTGGGCCAGGTGCTCGCCACCGGCGCAGAAGATGCTGGCACCCAGCAGCTTGCGGCTGCTGGCATCGGCATACAGCCGCAGCACATGGTGGGGCGCCTGCATGATCTTGGAGCGCCCATTGCCGCTGCCGCGCGTGGTGGCCACCACGGCATCGGGCGGCAGGCTGTGGAAGCGCTTGCCCACCACGGCCAGATCCGGGTCGCTGAACACGATCGACAGCGGTGCGCTGCGCCGGCGCACGGGCTGGCCTTTTTCCAGCCCCAGGTGCTGCAGCGCGCGCTGGGCGGCAATCACGCCGCCCACGGCAGCCTCGTGCATCAGCGGCCGGTCGCTGCTCACATCGCCGGCCAGGAACATGGGCACGCCCAGCACCTGCTGCGTGACCGCGTCCCAGCGCAAACGGCCCTTGTCGTCGAAATGCGCACCGGCCTGCTCCAGCGCCAGCGCCTGGGTCCGTGGCACGCGGCCGGTCGCAGCCAGCACCCAGTCCACCTGGGCCTGCACGGCCCCGGCCTGAAAGTCCACCCGCCCGTCGCTGCGGCGCTGCGCCGTCACCGGCGCCTCGAACGCCATGGGAAACTGCCTGCCGAAGTAGTCCAGTGCCGCGCTATTCACTTCCGGGTCTTCCATCAGCCCGATACGGCGCGACCGGTTGCTGCCCACCACCTGACTGCCCAGGCGCGACAGCGCCAGGCCCATCTCCAGGCCGATGGGGCCCAGGCCCACCACGGCCAGGCTGCGCGGCAGCGCGTCCAGATAAAACAATTCGTCGGTGGTGATCAGCTTGTCGCCGAGGGCATCGTGCAGCGCCTGGGGCCGCGTGGCTTCGGAGCCCGTGGCCAGCACAAAGGCCTTGGCTTCCACCGTGGTGCCGCCTTCCAGCAGCAGGGTCTGCGGCCCGGTGAAACGCGCCTGGCCGCTCAGCAGCGCATCGCCCGCCAGATCGTTGAGCTGGCGGATATTGCCTTCCACCAGCTGGTCGCGTGTGGTCAGGGCCTGCTCCCACAGCAGCTGGGGCGTGGTGCTGCCTGCGGGCAGCAGGTCCAGCGCACGGTCGCGGTGGGCCGCTGGCAAAAGGCTGCGCAGCATGTCCCAGCGCTTGCCAGCCTGCAGCACGGCCTTGGACGGCATGCAACCCACACGGGCACAGGTGGTGCCCAGCGGGCCCTGGTCAATAATCACGGCCCGCACGCCGGCCTTGCGCAGCGTGCTGAAGGCATTCATGCCCGCTGTTCCGGCGCCGATGACGGCCACATCCACTTGCACGTTCGCTCCCATGTCTGCCCTCCTGAACTGATGACTTGCTCACCATTCTGATAGCAGAACGTGCAATCTGCAGTAGGCAAATGGCCCGATGCGCCCGGAAACCAACACGGCCCGGGATCACCGGGCCGTGTGGCGGGGAAAAGCGCGGGCAAATTCAGTCGCCCGCCGGACCGCAGGGCAGGCCTGCCAGGGCCGCCACGCGCTGGCGCATGTCTTCGCTCCATGTGCGGCGGTCGCGCCCACGGGCCGTCTCGGGCACACCATAGTGCACCTGGGCCACCAGATCGTCGGCGCGCAGGGTGCGCCAGATGGAGGTCAGCAGCGTGGTATCACCCTCGTAGCTGGGTGCAGTGCTGACTTCGCCGCTCGCCGCCGTCACAAAGCGCAGCGCCACGGGCTGCACCGGCACATCGGCCACCACGGCCGACTGCAGCAGATTGCTGTGGAACGGCAGCAGGCGCAGGCCATCGCCCGTGGTGCCTTCAGGAAACACGGCCAGCACATCGCCCTGGGCCAGGCTGTCGGCCATGGTCTGCACCATGCGCTGCGCGTCGCGGCGCGAGCTGCGTGCGATGTACAGCGTGCCCGCCGCCGTGGCCAGCCGGCCGATCAACGGCCAGCTGCGCACATCGTCCTTGGAGACAAAGCGGCAAAAGCGTGCCGCGTGCATGACAGGAATGTCCAGCCACGAGATGTGGTTGGCCACCAGCAGGGCCGGCCCGTCCGACACCGGATGGCCGATCACTTCCAGCCGGATGCCGGCCTTGCCCAGCAAGGCGCTGGCCCAGGCCTGCACACGCTGCTGGCGTTCCAGGCTGTTGAGGCGCGGAAAGCGCCACACCACCGTGGCCATGCCCTGCAGGACATGGCCCAGCATGTGCAGCGCGCGGGCGCTGGCCCGCAGATGACTGGCCATGGGTTGTGCTTTCGGCCGTGCTTTACGCGCGCTCGAAGGCGATATGGCCGCCCACCACGGTCAGCTGCACGCGTGCGGGCAGCTCGTAGCCGTTGAACGGTGTGCTCTTGCCCTGGCTGGCCAGTTCGCTGGCACCCACGGTCCAGGCCGCTTGCGGGTTGACCACGCACAGGTCGGCCACGCCGCCATCCACCAGCTGGCCCAGGCTGGCCTGCAGCGTACCCAGGGCACCGCCCAGCACGCGGGCCGGAGCCGCGGTGACCACTTCCAGGGCACGCACCAGCGGCACGTTCTGGTCCTGCGACCACTTCACGGCCAGGGCCAGCAGCAGTTCCACCCCGGTCGCACCGGGCTCGGCCTCGGCAAACGGCAACACCTTGGCATCTTCATCCACCGGGCAGTGGTCGGAGACCAGGGCGTCGATGGTGCCATCGGCCAGTGCGGCGCTCAGCGCATCGCGGTCGCGCTGCTGGCGCAGCGGCGGGACCAGACGGGCACTGCTGTCGAAGTAGCCGATGTCGTTTTCGGTCAGGTGCAGCGAGTTGATGGACACGTCGGCCGTCACGTTCAGGCCCTCGGCCTTGGCCTTGCGCACCAGTTCCACACCTGCGGCGCTGGACAGGCGGCACAGGTGCACGCGGGTCTGCGAGCCACGGATCAGCTCGAAGATGGTATGCAGCGCAATGGTTTCTGCCGCCACCGACACGCCGGACAGGCCCATGCGCGTGGCCAGCGGGCCGCTGGCGGCCACGCCCTTGCCCAGGTCCTTGTCCTGCGGGCGCAGCCACACGGCGTAGCCAAAGGTGTTGGCGTAGGCCAGCGCGCGGCTGAGGGTGGTGATGCTGGCCAGCGGCACATCGGCCTGGCCGAAGGCCACGCAACCGGACTCGGTCAGCTCGGCCATTTCGGTCAGCGTCTCGCCCTTCAGGCCCACCGTCAGCGCGCCCATGGGGAACAGGCGCGACTGGTGCAGCTTTTCCGCACGGAACTTGAGCATCTCCACCAGGCCCTGCTCGTCCAGCACCGGATCGGTGTCGGGCAGGCAGACCAGGCTGGTCACGCCGCCGGCCACGCTGGCGCCCATTTCGGAGGCCAGCATGCCTTCGTGTTCATAACCGGGCTCGCGCAGGCGCACGGCCAGGTCCACCAGACCGGGCAGCACCCACTGGCCCGAAGCATCGACCACCCGGTCGGCCTCAAAACCGGCCGGTGCCTGGCCCACCGCCACCACACGGCCGGCGGCCAGCGCCACATCACAGACCTGGTCAAAACCGCGGGCCGGATCGATCACGCGGCCGTTTTGAATCAAGATTTTCATGGTTTCACACCAAATGGGCTGCCCATGCGCTCTGCAGGCACACAAGCAGCAATCAAAAACATACCCAGCAAAGCCTCACGCCACCCGCCCCTGCACACCGCCTGCTGTCGCAGTGACACCGAACCCGCGCCGTCCCGGCGCAAGGGTGTCGCCGCCCTGCCCCCGGCAACGCAGCGGGCGAAGGGGGAAGCGGCACAACCGCTCAGGGGCGTGGCCGGATGCATCAGGCCTCGTTACCGGCCACGATCGACATGACCGCCATGCGCACGGCGATGCCGAAGGTCACCTGCGACAGGATCACCGCCTGGGGGCCGTCGACCACGGCGGAGTCGATCTCCACGCCGCGGTTGATGGGACCCGGGTGCATGACGATGGCATCGGGCTTGGCCAGCTCCAGGCGCTTTTCGGTCAGGCCGAAGCTCTTGAAATACTCCTGGCTCGACGGCAGCAGCGCACCGCTCATGCGTTCGTTCTGCAGACGCAGCGTGATGATGACGTCGCAGTCCTTGATGCCTTCTTCCAGGTTGTGGAAGACGCGCACACCCATCTGCGCCATGTCCGACGGCACCAGGGTGCGGGGGCCAACCACACGCACCTCGGCTGCGCCCAGGGTGGTCAGGGCGTGGATGTCCGAACGCGCCACGCGCGAGTGCAGCACATCCCCGACGATGGCCACGCGCAGGTTGGAGAAATCCTTCTTGTAGTGGCGGATGGTGTACATGTCCAGCAGACCCTGGGTCGGGTGGGCGTGGCGGCCGTCACCGGCGTTGACCACGTGGACATGGGGCGCCACATGCTGGGCAATCAGGTAGGGCGCGCCGGATTCGCTGTGGCGCACGACAAAGATATCGGCCGCCATGGCCGAGAGGTTGTCGATGGTGTCCAGCAGCGTCTCGCCCTTGGCGGTGGAGCTGCGGGCAATGTCCAGGTTGAACACGTCGGCGCTCAAGCGCTTGGCCGCGATCTCGAACGTGGTGCGGGTGCGGGTGCTGTTCTCAAAGAACAGGTTGAACACGCTCTTGCCGCGCAGCAGCGGCACTTTCTTGACTTCGCGGTCGTTGACGTTCACGAAGTTGCTGGCCGTGTCCAGGATATGGGTCAGGATGTCCTTGGACAGCCCTTCGGTGGTGAGCAGGTGGATCAGCTCGCCGTTCTTGTTCAGCTGGGGGTTGCGCTTGTACAGCACGTTCATGCCTCTTTGACTTCAAATTGGAAGGTGCCGTCTTCGGTGCGCGCCAGCGCCAGCGACTGGCTGGCAGGCAAGGCCACGCGGGCGGCGGCAAATTCGGCGGCCACGGGCAGCTCGCGACCGCCCCGGTCCACCAGCACGGCCAGGCGCACGCAACCCGGGCGGCCGTAGTCGTACAACTCGTTGAGCACGGCGCGCACGGTGCGGCCGGTGTAGAGCACATCGTCCAGCACCAGGATGTCCGCGCCATTCACGTCGAAGCCCAGCTGCGTCTGCGCGCTGGAGGCCATGCCGCGCTGTGCGAAGTCGTCGCGGTGCAGGGCCGAGGACAGCACGCCAGGGGTGCCGGGCAGACCCAGGTCCTTGTGCAGGCGTTCCACCAGCCAGGCGCCACCGGAGGCCACACCGGCCAACTGGGTGTTGGCGCCCATCAGGCTGCGCACGCCGCGCAGCAGCTCGCGGTACAGGGCCTCGGCATCCAGCACCAGGGAACCGGCAGTGCCGGCGACGGAAACGCTCATGGAAGACTCCTCAAAAATTGCTCCAGGATGATGCAGGCGGATGCGGCATCCGCATCCTTGGCGCCACCGGCCAGGGCCTCGGTAGTGCTGTAGCGCTCATCCACTTCATAAACAGGCAGGCGAAAACGCCCATGCAGCTGGCGGCCGAACTTCCGGGCCCGGGCCGTGTTCTCGTGCGCCGCGCCATCCGGGTGGTAGGGCACGCCGATCACCAGGGCCTGGGGCTGCCATTCCTGGATCAGCTTTTCCACGGCGGCAAAGCGCGCATCGGCCCCTTCGGCCTGGATGGTGCGCAGCGGACTGGCGCCTCCCAGCACCCGGTTGCCCGAGGCGCAACCGGTGCGCTTGGTGCCGAAGTCGAACGCCAGGAACTGCTGGAAATGGGCCGGAACGGCAGGCGCCGCCGGCACGGGTGCGGCGGCGACAGGTGCTGCAGATGCGGCCGATGGGGTCGCGTCCAATTGCACGGCCGGGGCAGCAGCGCTGCCGGGCCGGTGGTCCGGGGTGGGATGGGTCATGCGTGCCCCGCGTCAGGCGAGAGCATCCACGCCTGCAGGCCGAGCAGGCCCAGGGCCTTGTCGTAGCGCTGATCGGGCGGGGTGTCGAACACCACGTCGGCGTCGGCGGCCACCGTCAGCCAGGCGTTCTCGCCCAGCTCGGATTCGAGCTGGCCTTCGCCCCAGGAGGCATAGCCCAGCGTCACCAGCACGCGGCGCGGGCCGGCACCGGTGGACAGGGCTTCGAGCACGTCTTTGGAGGTGGTCATCTCCAGCCCGCCGGGAATGGTCAGGGTGGAGGCATAGATGGCCGTATCGGGCGCTGCGCCCTCGACCACGATGGGGTCATGCAGCACAAAGCCGCGATCGGTCTGCACGGGGCCGCCCTTGAAGACGGGGGCGGCACTCAGATCATCCCGCCCCATGGGCAGGTCGATCTTGTGCAGCAGGCCTTCCAGGCTCAGCTCCATGGGCTTGTTGATGATCAGGCCGAGCGCGCCGCGCTCGCTGTGTTCACACAAGTACACCACGCTGCGGGAAAAAGATTCATCTTCCAGACCGGGCATGGCGATCAGGAAATGGTGCGTCAGATTGATAGGCGCAGATTCAGCGGGCATGGCCCTGATTTTAGCGGGGTTCGCCCCCGCCGGTCGCAGGCCGCCCGCGGACCGCCGTGGCGCATGGGGTCATAGGACGACAGAAAAAATGTGAGCTGCCTGTGCTTGCTTGGCAGTTATTCCCGCCATTCGGATGGCGGAATAACTGACTGTTCTGCTCCAACAACGCCTGCCCAAGCCCTGCCGCCAGGGCCTGGGCGGCTTGCACCGCCGCGCGGAGGGCTGCAGCGGGTGGACACGCAGTCTTCAGAATTCAGAACTCGACCATCTCGAAGTCGGACTTGCCCACACCGCACTCCGGGCAGGTCCAGTCGGCGGGCACATCTTCCCATCGCGTTCCTGCGGCAATGCCATGCTCGGGGCTGCCCTGCGCCTCGTCATACATCCAACCACACACTACACATATCCAAGTTTTAGGGTCCACCACAGCTAAAAAGGCCTTCACATAGAATGAATCATTTTATCCAGCCCTTAGCGGCGCTCGTCTTGATCGAGCCGACGCCTGGACTCGCGCATGGCCATTTCCCCTCCTTCCCCTCCACCCACCGAATCTGAGGCAGACGACGAGCTGGCGCTCACGGATCCGGTGTGTGTGCTGAGCTTCAACGCCTGCGATCCCTGCGGTGCATCGGGCCTGACCGCCGACATCACCACCATCGCCAGCGTGGGCGGTCACCCGCTGGCCGTGGTGACAGGGACCTATGTGCGCGACACCAACCGCATCTTTGACCACCACCGCCTGGACGACGAATGGGTGTCCGAGCAGGCACGCGCCGTGCTGGAAGACCTTCCGGTGCGCGCCATCAAGGTGGGCTTTGTCGGCTCGCCGGAAATCCTGACGGTGATCGCCGAGATTTCCACCGACTATCCCGACATCCCCATCATCAGCTACATGCCCGACCTGTCCTGGTGGGACAGCGACCAGATGGAGCAGTACCTGGATGCCTTCCAGGAACTGCTGCTGCCCCAGACCTCGGTGCTGGTGGGCAACCACGGCACGCTGTGGCGCTGGCTGCTGCCCGACTGGGAACACAGCCGCCCGCCCACGGCCCGCGACCTGGCCATGGCGGCCCAGGAAAAGGATGTGCCGTTCGTGCTGGTGACCGGCATTCCCCTGCCGGGCCAGTTTGTGGACAACGTGCTGTCCTCGCCCGAGACCGTGCTGGGCAGCAGCAAATACGAGCTGTTCGACGGCAGCTTCATCGGCGCTGGTGACACCCTGTCGGCCGCACTGGCCGCCCTGCTGGCCACCGGCAACGACCTGGGGGCCGCGTCCGAGGAAGCCCTGGAATACCTGGACCGCTGCCTGGACCACGGCTTTCGCCCCGGCATGGGCCATTTCCTGCCGGACCGCATGTTCTGGGCGCAGCCCGAAGACGACGAAGACACCGATGCCACCACCCCGGGTGGCACGGCAACCCCTGCAACCACTGCGCCCCTCGAGGGCTTTGTGATGCCCCCCCATGACACCAAACACTGACCTGAATATTGCCCTGTTCGAACGTGCCAAGGCCGTGATCCCCGGCGGCGTGAACTCGCCCGTGCGGGCCTTTGCCGCTGTGGGCGGTACCCCCCGCTTTGTGCAACGCGCCCAGGGCGCCTATTTCTGGGACCAGAACGACCAGCAGTTCACCGACTACATCGGCAGCTGGGGCCCCATGATCCTGGGCCACGGCCACCCCGAAGTGGTGACCGCCGTGCAGGCCGCCGTGCTCGAAGGCTTCAGCTACGGCGCCCCCACCGAGCGCGAAGTGGTGCTGGCCGAACAGATCCGCGCACTCATGCCCAGCATGGACATGGTGCGCATGGTCAGCTCCGGCACCGAAGCCGGCATGAGCGCGCTGCGTCTGGCCCGCGGCTACACCGGCCGCAACAAGATCATCAAGTTCAACGGCTGCTACCACGGCCATGCCGATGCCCTGCTGGTCAAGGCCGGCTCGGGCCTGGCGACCTTCGGCGCCTCCTCCTCGGCCGGCGTGCCCGCCGATGTGGCCAAGGACACCGTGGTGCTCGAGTACAACGATGTGGCCCAGCTCGAAGAGGCTTTTGCCAAGATGGGCAGCGAGATCGCCTGCGTGATCATGGAGCCCATCGCCGGCAACATGAACTTCGTGCGCGCCAGCGTGGCGTTCACGCGCCGCATCCGCGAACTCACGCAGGAGCACGGCGCCCTGCTGATCTACGACGAGGTCATGACCGGCTTCCGCGTGGCCCTGGGAGGCGCACAAAGCCTGTATGCCCAGCAGATCCCGGGTTTTGCCCCCGACATCACCGTGATGGGCAAGGTCATCGGCGGCGGCATGCCCATGGCGGCCTTTGGCGCCCGCCGCGAGATCATGGAAAAGCTCTCGCCCCTGGGCCCGGTCTACCAGGCGGGCACGCTGTCGGGCAACCCGATCGCCACGGCCTGCGGCCTCAAGACGCTGGAGCTGATCAGCCGCCCCGGTTTCCATGCCGAGCTGCATCTGAAGACCGGCCACCTGATGCAAGGGCTGAAGTCCGAAGCCAGCGCCGCAGGCGTTCCCTTCAGCGTGGACTGGCAAGGCGGCCTGTTCGGCTTCTACTTCCTGCCCGAACTGCCCACGACCTACGCCGAAGTGATGAAGACCGACGGCAAGGTCTTCAACAAGTTCTACCACGCCATGCTGGACCAGGGCCACTACTTTGCCCCGGCGCTGTATGAAGCGGGCTTTGTCAGCGCAGCCCACACGGACGAGGACATCGATCGCACCATCGAAGCGGCCCGCCAGGTGTTCAAGACGCTCTGAGCGTCCGACCGCTGCTCACCACGCCGGGCTTGCCCGGCGTTTTGCTGCCTGGATCAGGGTGCCGGGCGGGTCTCCAGGTCCTGGTCCTGCTCCCAGGCCTGGCCATGGGCCTGGATGCTCTGGCACACCACGGACAGGGCCCGGCCCAACGGCTTGTCCTTGCGCAGCACCATGGCCAGACTGCGCTCCAGCCGTGGCGCCAGCGGGCGCAGTTCCAGATCGTCCCGCGCCCCCCGGCCCTGCATGGCCATCCGCGGCAGCACGGCGTAGCCCAGGCCGATGGCCGCCATTTCCTTGAGCGCCTCCACGCTGTCCAGCTCCATCTGGGGGCG
This sequence comes from Comamonas sp. CMM03, assembly GCF_019218715.1. Classification (NCBI taxonomy): domain Bacteria; kingdom Pseudomonadati; phylum Pseudomonadota; class Betaproteobacteria; order Burkholderiales; family Comamonadaceae; genus Comamonas; species Comamonas sp. CMM03. The sequence goes on from NZ_JAHUXB010000002.1 coordinate 362,196, forward strand.
CGGCAGCTCGCCACCCCGGCGCAGCCAGGCATCCACCACGCCCCGGGTGCTGGCCGACTTCTGCAGCGCCAGCAGCGGCAGCGGCCGCAACTGGGCCGCCGTGGCGCTTGCGCCCGCCCCCAGCAGCCCGGCACGGGCCACGGCCACCAGCTCGTCGCGCAGCACCGGCGTGGCCAGCAGGGCCCGGCGGTTCACGGGCAAGGTCACCAGGGCCAGGTCCAGGCTGTTGTCCTCCACGCGGCGCACACATTCCTCGGTATTGCCGGTGACCACCACGATGTCGATGCCGGGATAGCGTGCCCGCACCTGGCGCAGCACGGCAGGCAGCAGGTACAGACACACGGTCAGCCCGGTGCCGATGCGCACCTGGCCGCTGACCCCGCGCGCATGGGAGCCCAGCGCCTGCTCCAGCCCCTCCAGCGCCAGGGCCACGGCCGGCAGCTGTGCCAGCAGGGCCTGTCCTGCCGCCGTGGGCACGGCGCGCCGGCCCACACGTTCGATCAGGCGCGTGCCCAGCTGGCGCTCCAGCTGCCGCAGCTGCAGACTGACCGCGGGCTGGGACAGCTGCAGCAACGCTGCGGCCTGGGAAAAGCTGCCTTCCTGCACCACCAGGCAGAAGCTGCGCAGCAGGACCAGGCTGGGGGCATTGGCCAAAGTTTCGCTGATACCTTGCATAAGCAACCCAAGATTCCTTTCATAGCTGACGCAGGCGAAGATTAGGCCATATGCACGACGCTTCCACCCCCTCCTCCCTCCCTGCCACCCAGCCCCCCGCCTTGCCGCCCATTGACGGCGAGCGCCTGTGGCGCAGCCTCGAGACCCTGTCCGGCTTCACCCGGCCCGATGGGCCCTGGACCCGCCGCGCCTTCAGCCCCGAATACACGGCCGCGCGCGCCTGGCTGCGCCAGGCTTTCGAAGCGGCCGGCCTGCAGGTGCGTCTGGATGCTGCCGGCAACCTGATCGGCCGCCGCCCCGGCCGGCGCAATGATCTGAAGCCCCTAGCCACGGGTTCGCACACCGACACGGTGAATGCCGGCGGGCGCTTTGACGGCATCCTGGGCGTGCTGGCCGGCCTGGAAGTGGCCCATGCCCTGCAGGATGCAGGCACCATGCTGGAGCACCCGTTCGAGGTCATCGATTTCCTCTGCGAGGAACCCAGCGACTACGGCATTTCCTGCGTGGGCAGCCGCGCCATGGCCGGCCAACTCAGCGCGGACATGCTGGCCGCCAGCGACTGCCAGGGCGACACCCTGGGCCAGGCACTGCAGCGCCTGGGCGCCCGCCCCGACGCGCTGGCCGAGGCCGACCGCCGCGCGGACGGCTTTGCCGCCTTTGTGGAGCTGCACATCGAGCAGGGCCCGATGCTGGAGCGCGCCGGGCTGGCCATCGGTGCCGTGACCGACATCGTGGGCATACGCCGCGCCCAGCTGTTCTTTGAAGGCCAGCCCGACCATGCCGGCACCACGCCCATGGAGGAGCGCAGCGATGCCCTGGTGGCCGCCGCCACCGTGATTCGCCAGGCCCAGCGCCTGGCGCGCCAGTGGAGCCGCACCCGGCCCCACTATGTGGTGGCCACGGTGGGCCGCATGGCGGTGTCCCCCAACGCCAGCAACACCGTGCCCGGCCTGGTCGATCTGACGCTGGAAGTGCGCAGCAACCATGCCCCCGTGCTGCAGGAATTCTGGGAGGTGCTGGCGCGGCGCTGTGACCCGGCCATTGCCCGCCTGGGCGTGCAGTGGCGGGTGGAGCCACGCACCCATGTGGACCCCGTGCCCTGCGCCCCCTTGGTCACGGCCGCCGTGGCGCAGGCTGCGCAGCGCCTGGAACTGCCCTGCCGGAGCATGCCCAGCGGCGCCGGCCACGACGCCATGTATGTGGCCCACTGCGGCCCCTCGGGCATGATTTTCATCCCCTGCCTGGACGGCCGCAGCCACAGCGCCGTGGAATGGGCCTCGCCCGCCCAGGTGCTGGCCGGCACCCAGGTGCTGGCTGCCACATTGCAGGACCTGGACCGCCAGCTGGACTGAGGCACGCAGGCGGGGATGCACCAGGGGCTCCACCTGCGGGGGACACCGGCCGGGCCTGGGCGCGGCCTCAGACCGGGCGCTGCAGGCGCTGCTGGGCCTGCGCCGCAGCAGCCCGGGTGACGCAGCCCGGCGCATGGTCGTTGACCATGCCCATGGCCTGCATGAAGGCATAGACCGTGGTGGGGCCGACAAACTTCCAGCCGCGCTTTTTCAGTTCCTTGGACAGGGCCAGCGACTCGGCCGTCTGCGCCGGCACCACCTCCCCGGTGGACGGCGTGGCCGGCTGGTAGCGCCAGAAGAAGGCCGCCAGCGAGCCTTCTTGCGCCACCATCTCGAGGGCGCGCTGGGCGTTGTGGATCACGGCCTCGATCTTGCCGCGGTGGCGCACGATACCCGCGTCCTGCAGCAGGCGCTCCACATCGGCCGCGCCAAAGCGCGCCACCTGGTGGAAATCGAAGTTGGCAAAGCCGGCGCGGAAGTTCTCGCGCTTGGTCAGGATGGTGAGCCAGCTCAGCCCGGCCTGAAAGCCTTCGAGGCTGAGCTTTTCGAACAGCCTGCGGTCCTCCGTGACCGGAAAACCCCATTCGTGGTCGTGGTAGTGCACATACAGCGGCGAGCCATGGCACCAGAAGCAGCGTTCCTGCCCATCGGCAGAGGAAAGAGTGTGAGACATGGCTGCACTGTACGCAAAGCGCCATGTCCTGCGGGGGCTTGCGCCCCCTGCAAGGGGTTTTAGGCTTTACTGCGGCCGCGCCAGGCGCGAATGGCGCATGCCGTAGGCCAGGTAAATCAGCAGACCGATGACCATCCAGCCGATAAAGCGCAGCCAGGTCAGCGTGGTCAGGTTCAGCATCAGATAGCTGCACAGCAGCGCCGACACCACGGGCAGCACGGGCACCAGCGGCACGCGGTAACCGGTCTTCAGATCGGGGCGCTTCTTGCGCAGCACCAGAATACCGAGGCTGACCAGCACAAAGGCCGACAAGGTGCCGATGTTGATCATCTCCTCCAGCAGCTCCACCTTGGTGAAACCGGCCAGGCCCGCAATGACCACACCCACCAGCAGCTGCAGGCGCACCGGCGTCTTGTGCGTGGAAGACGTCACACTCCAGCTGCGCGGCAGCAGGCCGTCCCGGCACAGGGCCAGCAGCACGCGGGCCGAGCCCATCAGCAGCACCATTACCACGGTGGTCAGGCCCATCAGCACGCCCACGGCAATCACCTGGGCAGCCCAGTTGGCCCCCACGCTGACGAAGGCCGTGGCCAGCGACGGGTTCTCGGCCTTGGCCAGCTCGGTATAAGGCACCATGCCGGTCAGCGCCAGGGTCACCAGCACGTACAGCAAGGTCACCAGCGCCAGCCCGCCAAAAATGCCGCGCGGCAGTGTCTTCTGCGGGTCCTTGACCTCTTCGGCCGAGGTGGCCACCACATCGAAGCCGATGAAGGCGAAGAACACCAGCGATGCACCGGAAATCACCCCCAGCCACCCGTACTGGCTGGGCTGGGCGCCAAACAGCCAGGCCAGCATGGGCTGGCCCCAGACATCGCCGGTCACGCCATGGCCGATCACCGGCGGCTGTGCCGGCGGCACAAAGGGGGTGAAGTTCTTCACATCCATGTAGGAAAAGCCCACCGCGATCACGAACAGCGTGATGGCGATCTTGACCAGCGTGAACACATTGTTCACCCGCGCCGACGCCTTGGTGCCGCGCACCAGCAGCGCGGTGAAGATGGCGACGATGACGAACGGTCCCCACTCCATGGCCACCGGGCCCAGGTAAACAGTGCTGGGCACATCCCAACCCGCGGTGGCAAAGATGGTGGACAGGTAAATGCCCCAGTACTTGGCGATCACCGCACCGGCCGACACCATCTCCAGCAGCAGGTTCCAGCCGATGATCCAGGCCAGGCCTTCGCCCATGGTCAGATAGGTGTAGGTGTAGGCACTGCCGGTGACCGGCACGCTGGAAGCGAACTCCGCGTAGCACATGGTGGCCACGGCGCAGGTGGCGGCCGCCAGGATGAAGGAGAAGATCACCGCCGGCCCGGCAAAGCTGCCTGCCGCACGTGCGCCCACCGAGAAAATGCCCGCCCCGACGGCCACGGCCACGCCGAGGATCATCAGGTCGAACGCACCCAGACTGCGCTGGAGCTGGCGGCCCGGCTCATCCGAGTCGGCCAGCGCCTGTTCAATGGTTTTGGTTTTCAGCCACTGCATGCATACCCCCAGGAGCCGGACCGGCCCCAGGCACAGCGACTCCATTGAATTGTTCAAAAGCGAATCCTAGGGTTTTTACTTACCTTATGCAGAATCCTGCAGCTTTTCCTGATCAGACGCATGTTTTGTGTGCTTGCTTGCCGCAAGTCCCTTCGCAAGCGGTTAAGCGCCACCACACCGCTCACAAAGGCTGTGCTTTTCGTGCCTATCACGCAGGCAGACTGCAAAGCCATACGCCACCGCGCCGCCAATCCTGCATACCGCAGGGCTTGGGCACTGCGCACATGCCTCGCTGCCCCGCCCACTTCGGCTCCGGTGTACCCCGGACACAAAAAAGCCTGCCCCTAAGGCAGGCTGGGTGAACCGGCACGCTGTCCGCATGCCGGTGTGCAGAGCAAGCTGCACTTATTTGGCCACAGGCTCTGCTGCCAGCAGCCAGCGGGCAATCTGCAGCGACTGCGCCTCATCCACCTGCGACTGGCGCGGCATGATGACCTTGCCCCAGGCGCCCACACTGCCCTCGCGGATCTTGCGGGCCAGGTAGGCCTCGGCATCGGGCTGGCCGCGGTAGCGCTCGGCAATGGCGACGAATGCCGGGCCCACATAGCCGCGGTCCCAGCCATGGCAGCGCATGCAATCGGAAGTCTCCACCAGCTTCTTGCCGGCGGCCAGTTCCGGGTGCTGCTGCACCAGGGCCTCGGCGGCTTTTTCCGCCGGGCTCACCATCATGATGCGCCAGCCGATATTGGCCACACCCAGGGCGGCAGCCACCATGAAGATGGCAATTGCCCAGCCGATCCAGCGCGGCTTGGGCGGGTAGTGGTCTTCGTCGTCGTGATCAGTCATTGACACTCAAAAATGCCTTGTCGCATGCGCCGCAGGCACTGGCGTGCCTGCGGGATTTCGCAAGCCCTCCCCGTGCAGCACAACCGCAGCGGGGAAGGCGCACGGCCTCTCAATGGCGGAAGTGGCGCACGCCGGTGAAGACCATGGCCACGCCGCGCTCGTTGGCGGCGTCGATCACTTCCTGGTCGCGCATGGAGCCACCGGGCTGGGCCACGCAGCTCGCGCCGGCATCGACCACCACATCCAGACCGTCACGGAACGGGAAGAAGGCATCCGACGCCACCACGGTGTTCTTCAGGCTCAGCTTGGCAGCTTCGGCCTTGATCGAGGCGATACGGGCCGAGTCCAGGCGCGACATCTGGCCAGCGCCCACGCCCATGGTCATGCCGTCCTTGCAGAAGACAATGGCGTTGGACTTGACGTACTTGGCCACCTTCCAGGCGAACAACAGGTCCTGCAGCTCGGCCGGTGTGGGTTGCTTGACGGTGACCACCTTCAGGTCGGCCAGGGCCAGCTCGTGGTTGTCGGCGGTCTGCAGCAGCAGGCCGGAGCCCACGCGCTTGGCGTCCATGGCGTTGCGGCCTTGCTTCCAGGCGGTGTCGCCGCCGGCAGGCAGGGCGATCTTCATCAGGCGCACATTGACCTTGGGCTTGAAGATTTCCAGGGCTTCGGCGGTGAAGTCGGGGGCCATCAGCACTTCGACGAACTGCTTGACCACGGCTTCGGCTGCGGCCTTGTCCACGGTGCGGTTGAAGGCAATGATGCCGCCGAAGGCGCTGGTGGGGTCGGTCTGGAAGGCCTTGGCGTAGGCTTCGTGCGCATCCTTGCCGATCGCCACGCCACAGGGGTTGGCGTGCTTGACGATCACGCAGGCGGATTCTTCAAAGCTCTTGACGCATTCCCAGGCCGCATCGGCATCGGCAATGTTGTTATAGGACAGTTCCTTGCCCTGCAACTGTTCGCCGGTGACCAGCGAACCCGGTGCGGGGTACAGGTCGCGGTACAGCGCGGCCTGCTGGTGGCTGTTTTCACCGTAGCGCAGGTCCTGCACCTTGATGAACTGGCCGTTGCTCTGGCCGGGGAACAGGCCGCGCTCGGGCACATAGGTCTCGGACAGCTTTTCGTCTTCGAACTTCACGCTCGACAGGTAGTCGCTGATGGCGCCGTCGTACTGGGCGATGCGGTTGAACGCAGCCACGGACAGGGCAAAACGCAGCTTGTCGCTCAGCTTGCCGGCGGCCTTCAGCTCGCCGATCACGGCCTCGTACTGGTCGGCGGCGGTGATCACACCCACATCCTTCCAGTTCTTGGCAGCGGAACGCACCATGGCGGGACCGCCGATGTCGATGTTCTCGATGGCATCGGCCAGCGTGCAGCCGGCCTTGGCGACGGTGGCTTCAAACGGGTAGAGGTTCACGACCAGCAGGTCGATGGTCTCGATGCCGTGTTCCTTCAGCGCGGCCATGTGCTCGGGCAGCTCGCGGCGGGCCAGCAGGCCACCGTGCACCATGGGGTGCAGGGTCTTGACACGGCCGTCCAGCATTTCGGGGAACTTGGTGACTTCCGCCACTTCGGTCACGGGCAGGCCTTTTTCGGCCAGCAGCTTGGCGGTACCGCCGGTGGACAGCAGCTGCACGCCCAGGGCATGCAGGCTTTGTGCAAATTCGACAATGCCGGTCTTGTCGGAGACGGAAATCAGAGCTTTCATGGGAGCTTTGGAAAAGTGGATAAAAATCAGATTCAGGCGCTTGCGGGATCAGAGCAAGCTGCTGTCAATTGGTCGTGCCGCCTTGCAGCATCTGGTGGTCCACCAGCTTCTTGCGCAAGGTGTTGCGGTTCAGGCCCAGCCATTGCGCCGCGCGCGACTGGTTCTGGTCGGCCTGCTGCATCACCACTTCCAGCAGCGGCTTTTCGACCAGGCGCACCAGCATGTCGTACATGTCGTTGGGGGCCTCGCCGCCCAGGTCGCGGAAGTAGATTTCCAGGCTGGAGCGCACGCACTCCTCGATGTTTTGGTTCTGCTGGCTCATGCGGCCATTTCCTCAATGTCGGTTTCCACGCCACCCTCCGGCAGGCGCTCCATCTGGCTGCCCAGTGCATCAAAGTAGCTGGCCACGGCCTGCCACTGCGCCTGGCAGTCGTCGATGGTGTTGATATGTCGTCTCAGTTCGTCCCCGCCCGGCAGGCTGCGCACATACCATGCAATGTGCTTGCGCGCACTGCGCACCCCGGTCAGCTCGCCGTACAGACCATAGTGGTCCTGCAGATGCTCCAAAAGCAATTCCCGTACCTCGGCCACGGTGGGTGGCGCCAGGTGGGTGCCGGTGTCCAGAAAGTGGGCGATCTCGCGGAAGATCCACGGCCGGCCCTGGGCGGCGCGTCCCACCATCACGGCGTCGGCACCGGTATAGGCCAGCACATCGCGCGCCTTTTCGGGGCTGGTGATGTCGCCATTGGCCACCACGGGCAGCTTCACGGCCTGCTTGACGGCCGCAATCGTGTCGTACTCGGCAAAGCCCTTGTAGCCCTGTTCGCGGGTGCGGCCATGCACCGTCAGCATCTGGATGCCGACATCCTCGAAACGCCGTGCCAACTGCTCGGCGTTCCGGTGGGTATCACACCAGCCAGTACGCATCTTCAGCGTGACCGGCACATTGAAGGGGCGTGCGGCCTCGACCACGGCCTGGGCAATCTCCACGGCCAGCGGCTCGTTCTGCATCAGGGCGGAACCCGCCCATTTGTTGCAGACCTTCTTGGCCGGGCAGCCCATGTTGATGTCGATGATCTGGGCGCCGCGTTCGATGTTGTAGACGGCTGCTTCGGCCATCATGGGGGCATCGGTGCCGGCAATCTGCACGGCAATCGGACCGGGCTCACCGGCGTGGTTGGCGCGGCGGCTGGTCTTGAGGCTGTTCCACAGGTCTTTGCGCGACGTGACCATCTCGCTGACCGCATAGCCCGCACCCAGTCGCTTGCACAGCTGGCGGAATGGCCGGTCCGTCACACCCGCCATGGGAGCGACAAACAGGCGATTTGCCAAAGTGTGTTGGCCAATGCGAAGGGCAGACATGCTGGAGAAAAAGAGACGGAGAGCGCGGGACGAAAGGAGGCGAGATTGTACCTGCCCATTTTTTCAGCAACCACCGCACTGCACAAAAGCACCAACCCCACGTCAGGTACCCCGGCTGTGCCAGCCCCCGTCCGTCGGATGCGCCAGCCCGCACGCCGGGCAGCGCTCAACGCCGGCGCTGCTGCACCGGAATGAAGGCCCACCAGGGGCCGGTGACCGAGGCATAGCCCTGCGAAGCCATCACGCTGCGCAGCCAGCGGCGGTTGAATTGCACGTCCGGCGATACCTCGCTGTCGTCCAGCGTCTCCAGATCGGCCGGCCGCTGGTGGCTGGGCCAGGGCGACGGACGGTAGTCTGAGCCCATGTCCACCAGCTCGCCATCGCCCAGCGCCCCACGCACCGTGTCCATGGCCTTGTCGCCGTCCAGCACCACGGCCGTGACGGCCAGCACGCGCTGGTTCAGCGGGGCCGGAGCCAGCGGACAACCCAGAATGCGAATCGCCAGCCCCAGCGGATGGAGGATCTGCTGCAGTGCAGTCAAAGATGCGGCTTCCAGCCGCAGCCCTTTGCAATCGGCGGCGGCCAGGCGCGCCGCGATCTCGGCCGGCCCCTGGATGGGGATTGGCGCGGCCGCCGGATGCGCCGAGGACGGGGCTGGGGCTGCGGCGGCACGTGCGGCAGGTTTCGCCGCGCCAGCGCCCGGCGGCGGGGCCGCATTGCCGGCCCATGCCAGCTGCACCGCTCCCAACCAGATCCAGACCAGGCTCCACGCACGCCAGCGGCGCAGGCGGGGCTGCATCCTCCGGGCTCTGGCGTGAAAAGCGGGCCGCGGCCTGCGCACGATTCGGTTACACATTGGGGTCATAGCGGCAGGATAGCGGGTCAATGGATGGCCGCACGCCAGCCAACACCTACACTTGCACCCCATGGAAATCTGGATGCACCAGCTGCTGCAGTGGCTGTCCCTGCCGCAATTCGGTCTGAGCACACTCTTCATCGTGGCCCTGGTATCGGCCACCTTGCTGCCGCTGGGCTCCGAGCCGGCCGTGGTCGGTTTGCTGCAGCTCAACCCCGAGCTGTTCTGGCAGGCCATTGGCGTGGCCACCCTGGGCAACACGCTGGGCGGTGCCATCAGCTGGTGGATGGGCCTGGGTGCCCAGAAGGCCTGGGCCCTGGCACGCGCACGCCGCCAGGCCGGCCATCCGGCCGACGCCGCCCACCCGCCGCCCCGCACACTGTCCCGCCATGAGCGCCGTGCCCGCATCTGGCTGCGCAAGCTCGGCCCCAAGGCCTGCCTGCTCAGCTGGCTGCCCGCCGTCGGCGACCCGCTGTGCGCCGTGGCCGGCTGGCTGCGGTTTCCCTTCTGGCCCTGCCTGTTCTACATGGCCATCGGCAAATTCCTGCGCTACCTGGTGATGACCAGCGCCATCCTGGCCGTCATCCCGGGCTGAGCATCCAGCCGGCGGGCCGTTCCCGACGAACGGCACATGGACACCCATTCCGCAGTGGAACTTCACCCGCGGCCGTGTTACAGAGAGAGTTGCCACATTCTTCTCCCCCACAGCCGATGAATGATCCCGACAGCACCGATGAGATCATCGCCCAGGCCCAGGTCATGATTGCGCGTCTGCGCGCTCTGCTCCAGGCCTCGGACGAGCTACGCCGCCAGCATGGACCGGCCGTGCTGGGCGCAGCTTCCGGACCAGCCGAGAGCGCTGCGCCGCTGCCCCCCGCCGCCGAAGAGCCCTGAGCTCAGGCCACGGCCACAGGCTCAGGCATGCGCGCCCGCAAGGCACTGCGGGCACGCGACAGACGACTGCGCACCGTCCCCTTGGGAATATTCAACGCGGCAGCGGCCTCTTCATAGGACAGCTCATCGACCACAACCATCCACACCAGCTGGCGCATATGTTCGGGAATCTCGGACATGGCCAGCGTCAGTGCCCGCAATTGCTGCCCCTGGTCCAGCACATCCATCGGTGAAGGCCCGCCGTCCTGCTCTTCCATCAGCAGCTCATCGCTGCAGAAATCGAAGCGCCTGTGGGGCGAGCGGGTGAGGTAATTGCGCACCAGATTCTTGGCAATGCCATACAGCCAGGTCGACAGCTCGGAATCCCCTTTGAAACTGGACAGCGCACGGTGTGCTTCCAGAAAGGTCTGCTGCACCAGATCCTGGGCATCAGCGACATGGCCGATTTTTTGGTAGACGAAACGGTACAGCCTGGGGCCATGCAGCAGCACCACCCCATGTAAATGCGTGTCTGCTGCCTGCGGCGTATGGGCCAGACTGCCATCGCCGTTCCGAATGGCGCCATCGCCCCAATGCCTGTGGTGTATTCCCAGATCCATGATGCCTCGCTTGATCGGGCCATCACGTGGTGCAGCACTGCCAGCCTTTGCGGCATGTGGTCCATCTGTGGCGGTGCGCCCCTGTCCAACAGGGACCAACACCCACCCCAGGGATACTGCTATCTATTGCCCGGAATGCGCTATTGAAAGAGGGATGGCACCCGGGCACCATCCCCAGAAATAACTATTTTTTACGCCCGCATGGGTTAAATAGTTTTTTTCAATAATTGACTTGGCCATCAGCAATAACCAATCTGTCATAAATAAACCGTCCGTCGGATTTATGACCTCATTACCGATCAATGGAATAGACAGAAACAAAAAACCCCACAGATTTTCACCTGCGGGGCTTTGTAGCGATTCCATTGCGGCGCATGGGCGCCGCAAGAGCAGTCAGACGTTGAACAGGAAGTTCAGCACGTCACCGTCCTTCACGATGTATTCCTTGCCTTCGGCGCGCATCTTGCCGGCATCCTTGGCACCTTGTTCGCCCTTGAACTGGATGTAGTCATCAAAGGCAATGGTCTGGGCGCGGATGAAGCCGCGCTCGAAGTCGCCGTGAATGACACCTGCAGCCTGCGGAGCGGTGGCACCGATCGGCACCGTCCAGGCGCGCACTTCCTTCACACCAGCGGTGAAGTAGGTCTGCAGGCCCAGCAGCTTGAAGCCGGCCCGGATCAGGCGGTTCAGACCCGGCTCTTCCAGACCCAGCTCTTCCAGGAACATGTCGCGGTCGGCATCGTCCATCTCCGACATCTCGGCTTCGATCTTGGCGCAGATGGCCACCACCGGAGCGCCCTGCGCATCGGCATAGGCCTTCAGGCTGTCGAGCAACGGGTTGTTCTCGAAACCGTCTTCCGACACATTGCCCACGAACATGGCGGGCTTGGCCGTGATCAGGCAGAACTGCTTGAGCAGCGGTGCGTCTTCCTTGGAAACCGGCACGATGCGGGCAGGCTTGCCTTCGTTGAGCACGGCCTGGATGGGCGTGAGCAGCGACACCAGCTTGGCGGCTTCCTTGTCGTTGCCGGACTTGGCCGCCTTGCTGTAGCGGTTGATCGCCTTTTCGACCGTGGCCAGGTCGGCCAGGCACAGTTCGGTCTGGATCACTTCGATGTCGGCAATCGGATCCACCTTGTTGGCCACGTGGATCACGTTGGGATCTTCAAAGCAGCGCACCACATTGACGATGGCGTCGGTTTCGCGGATGTGGGCCAGGAACTGGTTGCCCAGGCCTTCGCCCTTGGACGCACCGGCCACCAGGCCGGCGATGTCCACGAACTCCACGATCGCGGGAACAATGCGCTCGGGCTTGACGATGTCAGACAGCTGGTCCAGACGCGGATCGGGCACTTCCACCACACCGGTGTTGGGCTCGATGGTGCAGAAGGGATAGTTCTCTGCGGCGATGCCGGCCTTGGTCAGGGCGTTGAACAGGGTGGACTTGCCCACATTGGGCAGGCCCACGATGCCACATTTGAGGCTCATGAAAATCCTTTGATGGTCAATGCGCGTGGCGGTGTACGCCATGCCTGCATCCACATGCCCTGCGGCATACGATGGCTGCTATGAAAAATTGCTGCGTACACCCAGCCCTGCTGGTGTGAATGCATGCCGGAAGCCCTCCTCCGACGACCGGCGCATTGTAATGAGGCTGCAATGACAACGGGCACCTACAGGAAACGCCAAAGCGTTTCTGTGGTGCCCGGTGGATAGACAGCTTGGAAGCCGAAGACTCAGCGCGCCTTGCACTGGACCTGCAGCAAGCGGTGCGTGGAGCTCTCCGCCGCAGCGCCTGGTTCCCGCAAGGGACGCACACGCAGATCGATGTACCCACGCTCGCCGCACAGCTGCTTGAGCGTGGCCTCGCATTTGCGCAAATCGTCGTGGCGCAGATCACACACCAGCGCGTAGTCGTAATCCGGCTTTTCCAGATACGGCGCGGCGTCCTTGGCCATCGGGTCTTTTGGCGGGTTGCTTACACAACCGGCCAGTGCAGCGGCAGCCAAGGTGGCGGCGATCAAAGCGAACTTCATGGATGCATTCCTTGCAAAAGCGTGGAGTGCATCTTAACCGCCCCCTGCAGCACCGCTGCGCGCAGATCAGCGATCGTTGCGCGAAAAGCCCTTGCCACCACGGCCAGCGCCGTGTTCGCGGTCACCGCCACGCGGTGCGTACGGCTTGGGCGCACCGGTGTGCTGCTTGCCGGCAAAACCACCGCTGCGGCGTTCGCCACCACCAAAACCACGGCTGTCGCCGCCGCCAAAGCTGCGGGCTTCGCCACGCGGGGCTTCCGAGCGGCCGAAGCCACCACGGTCGCTGCGCTCGGGAGCACGGTCACCAAAGCTCTTGCGGGCATAGCCGTCGCCAGCGCCGTCACGGCGGCCGCCGAACGAGCGCTCGTCACGCGGAGCGTAGCCACCACGGTCCTGACCACCAAAGCCGCCGCGATCGCCACCGAAGTTGCGCTCGCCACGGTCGCCGAAGCCACCACGGTCCTGGCCGCCGAAACCGCGTTGTTCACGGTCACCGCCAAAGCGGGGGGCGCGGTCGCCACCAAAACCGCCACGGTCGCCACCGAAGCTGCGTTCACGTCCGCCGCCGAAGCCACCACGGTCACCGCCGCGGTCACCAAAGCCTTGCTTGCGGCCATAGCCGTCGCCATCACGGCGACCACCGAAGCCACCACGGCCACCGGCACCACCACCGCCACGGCGGCCATCGCGCTCACCAGCGGCGGGGAAGCGTTGCACCGGCTCCAGGCCAGGCACCACTTCGGCCTTGAACTGCTGGCGGGTATAGCCTTCGATGTCGAACACACGGCGGCGGTCGCGGAATTCCGCAAACGTCACGGCAATGCCTTCACGACCAGCGCGACCGGTACGGCCAATGCGGTGGGTGTAGTCTTCCGCCTTCATCGGCAGGCCGTAGTTGAACACGTGGGTGATGGTGGGCACGTCGATACCGCGTGCAGCCACATCGGTGGCCACCAGCACCTGCACCTGGCCGTTGCGCAGCGCCATCAGGCGGCGGTTGCGCAGACCCTGGCTCAGGGCGCCGTGCAGTGCCACGGCCGAGAAGCCTTCCTGCTGCAGGTCGGTGGCCAGGCCGTCGCATTCCACCTGGGTGGAAGCAAACACGATGGCCTGGTTGATGGAGGTGTCACGCAGCCAGTGGTCCAGCAGCTTGCGCTTGTGCTGGGCGTTGTCGGCCCAGAACAGCGCCTGCTTGATGTTGGCGTGCTTTTCCTGGGGGGTGTCCACGGTCACCTTCTTCACGCCGGCGCCGTTGTCGTGCATCACGCGCATGGCCAGTTGCTGCACGCGCGGTGCGAACGTGGCGCTGAACATCATGGTCTGCTTGCGCTGGGCGGTCATCTGGTTGACTTCGGCCAGGTCGTCCGAGAAGCCCAGGTCCAGCATGCGGTCGGCTTCGTCGACCACCAGGAACTGCACCTTGTCCAGCTTGATCTGCAGCGAGCGCTGCAGGTCCAGCAGACGGCCGGGGGTGGCCACCACCAGGTCGGCGTTCTGCAGCTTGGCGATTTGCAGCTGGTAAGGAATACCGCCCACCACATTGGCGATGCGGATGCCGCGGCAGTGCTTCACCAGCTCGATGGCGTCGTGTGCGACCTGCTGGGCCAGTTCACGGGTGGGGCACAGCACCAGGGCGCCGGGCACGGCAGCCTTGAAGTTGCGGGCGTTGGTCGGGTCCTTGCGCTTGGAACGCTTGGGAGTGGGCTCGCCCTTGGCAGTGGCTTCGGCGCACAGGCGGTCGAATTCGGCCTTGGCTTCGGCATCGGCCTCAGCGCGTTGCTGGATCAGGGTGTTGAGCACGGGCAGCAGGAAAGCGGCCGTCTTGCCCGAACCGGTCTGGCTGGACACCATCAGGTCGATGAAACCATTGGCATCAGCGCCTTCGCCCATGGCCAGGGGAATGGCTTTTTGTTGCACGGCGGTGGGCTGGGTGTAGCCCAGGTCGGCCACAGCCTGCACCAGCTCGGGCGCCAGGCCCAGCTGCACAAAACCGTTTTCCACTTCGGGTTCGGCTTCGACTTCGGTTTCCACGGTGTCGGTGTCCTGGGCAGCCAGCATGGCGTCCAGTTGGGATTCTTCGGATTGCAAAAGAGATGCGGCAGGCGCAGCAATGCCCTGCTCAAGGAGTGTGTCGTTCATGGTTTTCTCATGCGAGCAGCGCCACAACATCGGTGTTGCGGTGGCTGCTTGACGGTCATAAAAACATCAACCGTCAAACGCTTCGGCTCTGCAAGAGCCTGGAGGGCGTGCTTCGCGGCGGAGGCTGTGGAGGTGAACCACAGTCCTGTATCGCCAAAATGGGGCCCGGTGTGTGATGGGAGATGCGCGATTGCCCTGCCATACAAAAGTGGCGGGTAATGGGGCAAGACCGCAATTGTCGCACACTTCGGGTTTTCACGTAAACCCCTTATAGCAGATCGGAACTCCCTCTCCGACCAAACCAGGCAGGAGCCGCGGCAGCCGGCCCCCCGGTGCCCCCGTAGCCCTGCGGTCCGCCCGCGCCTACAGCGCCAGAAAGTGCGCCCGGTAGTGGGCCAGCTCGTCGATGGACTCGATCACATCCGCCAGGGCCGTGTGGCGCTGGGCTTTCTTGAAACCGTCCACCACGGAAGGCTTCCAGCGGCGCGCCAGCTCCTTGAGGGTGCTGACGTCCACATTGCGGTAGTGGAAGTAGGCCTCCAGCTTGGGCATGTAACGCACCAGAAAGCGGCGGTCCTGGCCAATGCTGTTGCCACACAGGGGCACCTTGCCCTTGGGCACGTATTTGGACAGGAAGGCGATCAGTTGCTTCTCGGCATCGGCTTCGGTGATGGTCGAGGCCTTGACCCGGTCCACCAGCCCGCTCTTGCCGTGCGTGCCCTTGTTCCACGCATCCATGCCGTTGAGCAGTTCATCGCTTTGGTGGATGGCAAACACCGGCCCTTCCACACGCACCGACAAATCGGCGCTGGTGATGACCACGGCAATCTCGATCAGGCGGTCGGTTTCGGGCTGCAGGCCCGTCATTTCGCAGTCCAGCCAGACCAGGTTCAGGTCGGACTTGGGCAGCACTGGGGTTTCATGGGAGGCGGCATCAGACATCTCTAAATTGTCGCCTACACTCGCCGCACATGCCGTCTACCGACTCTTTTCCTTCTTCGCTGCTGCTGACTCTGGCCTTTGCCGCCGCACTGGCACTGCAGCTGCTGCTCAAGCTCTGGCTCAGCACCCGCCAGGTACGCCATGTGGCGATGCACCGGGGCGCCGTGCCCGCGCCGTTTGCGCAACGCATCTCCCTGGCTGCGCACCAGAAGGCCGCCGACTACACCCTGGCCAAGGCCCGGCTGGGCTTGCTGCACCTGGCGCTCTCCACGGTGATGCTGCTGGGCTGGACCTTGCTGGGCGGCCTGGATGCGCTGCACCAATTATTACTGACCCAGCTGGGAACCGGTTTGGCACAGCAGCTGGCGGTGCTGGCCGGTTTCGCCCTGATTTCCGGCCTGCTGGAGTTGCCGCTGTCCTACTACCAGACCTTTGTGCTGGAACAGCGCTTTGGCTTCAACCAGATGACACCGCGCCTGTGGCTGACGGATCTGCTCAAGTCCACGCTGGTCGGCGCCCTGATCGGCCTGCCGCTGGCTGCGGCCGTGCTGTGGCTGATGCTGGCCACCGGCAGCCTGTGGTGGCTCTGGGCCTGGTGCCTGTGGACGGGGTTCAACGTGCTGCTGATGTGGATCTTCCCCAGCTTCATCGCCCCGCTGTTCAACAAATTCGAACCGCTGGCCGATGAATCGCTCAAGGCCCGGGTCACGGCGCTGATGCAGCGCTGCGGCTTTGCGGCCAAGGGCCTGTTCGTGATGGACGGCAGCCGCCGCTCTGCCCATGCCAACGCCTACTTCACCGGCTTTGGCTCGTCCAAGCGCGTGGTGTTCTACGACACCCTGCTCAAGCAGCTCGACGGCGACGAAGTGGAAGCCGTGCTGGCCCACGAACTGGGCCACTTCAAGCACAAGCACATCGCCAGGCGCATGGTGCTGATGTTCGCACTCAGCCTGGCCGGTTTTGCGCTGCTTGGCTGGCTGTCGCAGCAAGCCTGGTTCTACAGCGGTCTGGGCGTGCTGCCCAGCGTGCAGCTGGCCATGGGCATGCCCCAGGGGGACGACAACGCCGTGGCGCTGCTGCTGTTTCTGCTGGCCCTGCCGGTGTTCACCTTTTTTGTCTCGCCCCTGGTGGCCATGGGCTCGCGCCGCGATGAATTCCAGGCCGACGCCTATGCCATGACCCAGGCCGACGGCTCGGCCCTGGCCAGTGCACTGCTGAAGCTGTACGAGGACAATGCCTCCACGCTCACGCCCGACCCGGTGTACGCGAAGTTCTATTACTCCCACCCTCCGGCGCTGGAGCGGCTGGCACGCATGCCGGCTCCGGCCCACTCTGCAGGAGCCGCCGCATGACCACGCCTTCCCAGCTGCAGCCCGTCGATTGGTCCCGCCTGCCCCGCCGCCACGCCATTTCCGCCGCCGATGCCGCCCAGCGCCTGGTGCGCCACCCGGGCTGGGCCATCGAGGGCGAAGGTGCAGGCACCGCCCTGGCCAAGACCTACCACTTTGCGAACTATTTTCAGACCCTGGCCTTCGTCAATGCCCTGGCCTGGATCGCCCACCAGCAGGACCACCACCCCAGCCTGCAGGTGGACTACGGCCGCTGCACCGTGCGCTGGAACACGCACGATGCCGGCGGCCTGTCCGACACCGACTTTGACTGCGCCCAGCGCACCGACACCCTGGTAAGCACCCTGTGAGCAAACGCCGATCCGCCCCTCCCGCCTCCAGCGCGGGCAATGCCCCCCAAGAAGGCCTGGTGGTTGGCAGCCATGGCCGCCACTGCGTGGTCGAAACGGCCGACGGCCACCGCCGCATCTGCCACCCGCGCGGCAAGAAGAGCCAGGCCGTCGTGGGCGACCGTGTGCTGTGGCTGGCCCCGCCGCCCGGCCAGGGCGAAGAAGGCACGATCGAGAAGGTGCTGGAGCGCCGCAACCTGCTGTACCGCCGCGACGAAATCCGCACCAAGATGTTTGCCGCCAACATCGACCAGGTGCTGATCCTGATCGCGGCCGAACCCGTTTTTTCCGAAAGCCAGCTGGCGCGTGCGCTGATCGCGGCCGAGGACGCACACATCCAGCCCATCATTGCGCTGAACAAGAGCGACCTGGAAGAGCCCTTCTTCGACGCCTGGATGCGCCTGTCCGCCTACCGTGCCATCCAGGACGAAGACGGCAGCGACCACTACCCCGTGATTCCGCTGAACCTGACCAGCGACGACCCCGATCAGCGCGAAGCGCTGATGGACCTGTTCGCCGGCAAGAGCACCCTGGTGCTGGGCCCGTCCGGCTCCGGCAAGAGCACGCTGATCAACCTGCTGGTGCCCGGTGCCAATGTGGCCACCAACGAGATCTCGCAGGCCCTGAACTCCGGCAAGCACACCACCACCACCACCACCTGGTACTGGATGGACGAGGCGCGCAGCACCGCGCTGATCGACTCGCCCGGTTTTCAGGAGTTCGGTCTGTACCACATCGCCCCCACCGACCTGCCGCGCTGCATGCCCGACATCGGCGCCAAGGCGCAGGAATGCAAGTTCTACAACTGCACCCACCTGCACGAACCCGGTTGCGCCGTGATGGCCGAAGTGGACAACGAGGGCAGCCCGCACCACATTGACGCGAACCGCTACCGCATCTACAGCGAGCTGTTCGAGGAACTGAGCCAGTCACCCTGGCGTTGAGCCTGCCCGGCTACGGGCAGATGCAGGCACAGAAGGCCGGCGACGCAGGCGATGCAGGCTTCAGCGCCCCAGGTACAAGGTGCATGGGCGCCGGCAGCAAGGCTGCATGCGCGCCCTGCGCGACACTCAGCCCAGCAGGCGCGCCAGGGTCAGCAGGGCGAGCAGCAGCATCCAGACGACGACCGAACGCCACACCAGCCCCACCACACTGCGCAGATGGCTGACCTCGGCCGCACGGCCGGGGGTGGAACTGGACCCCTCCTCATCGTCATACAAGGGGCCGGTGGCCAGCTCTTCGCGCTGGCGCAGCGCCTCGCCCCCCAGCTGCACATTGATGGCGCCGGCAGTGGCGGCCAGGATCACACCATCGTTGTCATGTGGAAAGCGCTGGGCGTAGTAGCGCCAGCCGTCAATCGCCTCTTCAAAGCTGCCCACAATGGCAAAGCCCAGGGCCGTCACGCGGGCCGGCAGCCAGTCCATGGCCTGCCAGGCGGCGCGCGCAGCCTGCTGCAGGCGCTCGCTGACCGGAGGCGCCCCGGCAATCGACCGGCGCGACCAGTAGCGCGACAGGTATTCCGCCGTGCGGTAGACCACCGCACCGGCCGGACCCAGACCCAGCATGGACAGCACCACAAACCACAGCAGCACGCCAAACACATGGCGGTGGGCGCAGATCACCGAATACTCGACCACATGGCGCACGACTTCGCTGCGCGGCAGCTCGCTGGCGTCCACCTGTTGCCAGTCGGCCAGCGCTTCGCGTGCGGCGTGTTCGTCCCCGGCCTCCAGCGCATCGCGGATGCGGGTGAAATGGTGGCTGAACTGGCGGAAGCCCAGCGTGGTGTAGAGGATGGCCACATTCCACACCATGGCTGCAGGCCAGCCGATGAAGTAGTCCAGCAACCAGTAGATGCCCGCCGCCAGCGCCGCCGGCACGATGGCCGCCAGCGCCCAGGCGACCCAGCCATGGTGTGCCTGGCCCGCATCGAAGTTGCGTCGCACTGACACCGTCCAGGCCCGCAGGCCGGCGTGCACCGGGTTGCTGCGGGAGAGCGGGCGCGCCTGCTCCAGCAGCAGGGCAATCAGGATGGCGAAAAAACTCATCCCCCCATAATACCGGCTGCAGGTAAAGCGCTGCTCAGGCCGTCAGCCTGGCGACGATTTTCATGCCAGCGGCACCTGCATGAAGCGGTAGAAATTGCGCAGCATGCCCGCCGTGGCGCCCCAAATGTAATGCTGGCGGGCGCCGTTCTGGTAGGGCATGGCAAACCATTCACGCTGCATGCCGTTCCACTCGTAGCTGTGGCGCTCGTGGTGGACGGGGTCCAGCACAAAACGCAGCGGCACTTCAAAAATATCCGCCACCTCATAGGGATTGGGCCGCAGCGGCGCCGCCGGGTCCACCAGCGCCACCACCGGCGTAACCTGAAAACCGGTGCCGGTGGCATACACCGGCAGACAGCCCAGCACCTGGACGTAGGCCGCATTCAGCCCCACTTCCTCATGGGCCTCGCGCAGCGCGGTGGCCACCGCATCCACATCCTCCGGATCACGTTTGCCTCCAGGAAAAGCCACCTGGCCCGAATGGGTGGACAGATGCGTGGTGCGCTCGGTCAGCAGCACCGTCAGTTCCTCGCGCAGCACCAGCGGCAGCAGCACGGCGGCCTGGGTGGGAGGACGGTCGGAGAAACGCGGCTCACGCCGCAGCTCGGGCTCCCACTGCACAGCCGCCGCAAAGCGCTGGCGCAGCGCCGCTTCCGTCTGCCAGGCCAGCGGCACCGCCGGCAGATGGGCATCCACCCCCACCAGAGGGGCATGGCGCGGATCGAATGCAGGAGGCAGGCGACCTGGGGTCCCGGTCGGTGCAGTGCCACCCGTGGGGGCCGGCGCGGGTGCGGAAGAGGCAGTGGACATGGCGGGCGGTGCAGAGCGGTGCAGGCAAGCGGAGTACGCAGACAAGGGGTACGCAGCAGGCATAAAAAAAGCCGCCACAGCGAACTGTAGCGGCTTTTCCGGTCAAGCTCCGGTCGCGTGGATGACCTGGCCACCGCAGCGGCCAAGCCCCACACGTTCGCGCTTTACGCGGCTGCGACGGCAGCCTTGTTGACGCGCTGGGGCAGCTTTTCCTTGATGCGAGCCGACTTGCCGCTGCGTTCACGCAGGTAGTACAGCTTGGCACGGCGCACGTCACCGCGGCGCTTGACTTCGATGCCGGCGATCAGAGGGGAGTAGGTTTGGAACGTACGTTCCACGCCTTCGCCGCTGGAGATCTTGCGCACGGTGAAGCCGCTGTTCAGGCCGCGATTGCGCTTGGCAATCACCACGCCTTCGTAGGCCTGCACGCGCTTGCGGCTGCCTTCGACCACGTTCACGCTCACGATGACGGTGTCACCAGGGGCGAAAGCGGGGATGGTCTTGTTCAGACGGGCGATTTCCTCTTGCTCGAGGGTCTGGATCAGGTTCATGGTTGCATCCACTCGATCGTGTCCGCGCCAGAATTGGCAAGCGCCGGGATTGGCGCTATAGGCTGCATTCAAACCGATGCAGCGGCCGGATAGAGGATCGAAGAACCAGCCATTATAGCGGGGACGCGATTTTTGCCAAATAGGCTTCGTCTTTGGCGTTCAACAGACCCTTGCTGCGTGCCTGGGCAATCAGCTCCGGCCGGTGGGCGGCCGTGATGCGCAGGCGCTGGTCGCGGCGCCAGCGCTCGATCTGGGCATGGTGTCCGCTCAGCAGCGCGGCCGGCACCTCCTGCCCATGCCACTGCTCCGGCCGGGTGTAGTGCGGGCAGTCCAGCAGACCATCCAGCGCCGGGTTGAAACTGTCTTGCTGAAAACTGCCTTCGTCATTCAGCACCCCGGGCTGCAGGCGGGCAATGCTGTCGAGCAGCACCATGGCCGCCAGCTCGCCACCGGACAGCACAAAGTCACCCAGGCTGATCTGGTGCGTGACATGGGTGTCGATAAAACGCTGGTCAATGCCTTCATAGCGGCCGCACAGCAGCACGGCACCTTGGCTCCCGGCCCAGTCGGCCACCGCCGCGTGCTTGAGCGTGGCGCCGATGGGCGAAAACAGCACCAGCGGCGCGGGCTGCGTGGCTTCCTGCGCCTGCTCCGCCACACGCGCGGCGCGGATGGCGTCCAGGCAGTGCTGCAGCGGCTCGGCCAGCATCACCATGCCGGGCCCGCCACCGAAGGGGCGGTCGTCCACACGGCGGTAGTTGCCCTGGGCGTAGTCCCGCGGATTCCACAGATGCACCGCCACCTGCCCCGAAGCGTAGGCGCGCCGTGTGACCCCACTCTCCAGGAACGGGGCGAACATTTCGGGAAACAGGGTAATGATGTCAAAACGCATGGTGCCATGGCGCAAGCAGCGCCCCAGTTCGCAGCCGATCAGTAGTCCAGCTGCCAGTCCACCAGAATGCTCTTGCCAGCCAGGTCGACCTTGTCCACATAGGCGTCGACAAAGGGAATCATGCGCTCACGCTCCTTGCCGCCTTCGTCATAGGCCAGCACCAGCGTGGTCTGCGGACCGGTGGCCAGCAGATCCTTGACCACACCCATGGCCACGCCTTCGCGGTTGACCACGGACAGTCCCAGCAGGTCCACCCAGTAGAACTCGCCTTCGTCGGCCGCCGGAAAGGCCGTGCGCGAGACAAAGATGCGCGCGCCGCGCAGGGTCTCGGCCGCATTGCGGTCTCCCACGGCTGCCGCAGTGGCCACGATGGAATCCGAGTGCGTGCGCGCCTGCTTCACGGGCAACAGCACGGTGCCGGTGAAATGCTTGGCGCCTTTTTCGGCCGGCAGCAAATACCAGTTCTTGGCCGTGAGCAGCACTTCGGCGTCACTGCTGTAGGAGATGACCTTGAACCAGCCCTTGATGCCCCAGGCATCGGCAATGCGGCCCACTTCCACGGCGTCGGCAGGCAGGGTGGTCACTTCAAGTTCGGGCATCTGGCTCATGGCAGTCACTGACAGGTTTGCACACAGAGAAAACAAAAAAACGGGCTCCGTCAGACTGGCCGACGGAACCCGTTTTAAGGGAAGTGCTGATTAAGCAGCAGCCTTGGCGGCAGCTTGCTTGATCAGGCGTTCCACGGTGTCGGAAGCCTGAGCACCAACGCTCTTCCAGTAAGTCACGCGGTCCAGCGCCACGCGCAGGCCTTCTTCAGCGCCACGGGCGCTGGGGTTGTAGAAACCCAGACGCTCGATGAACGAACCGTCGCGACGCACGCGCTTATCGGCGGCAACGATGGTGTAGAAAGGGCGAGCCTTGGAGCCGCCGCGGGACAGACGAATAACGACCATGATTAATCCTTCGGGTGGTATAGGCAGCTTGCGCTGCCACATTTTTTGCTCCGTTTGAGACACGCGACATAGCCACCCGGCCAGCGACACGCAGCAAAGTTCGCGATTATAGCGGCTTCTGTGCAAGCTGCCTACACCCCTCGCAATCACGGGCGCTGGTCCAGTGCCGTCCGGCCGCATTCCGCCCCTGCAGGCCACGGCATGCAGCCACCCGGCCAGTGCCCGGCGGCAGTCCATGGCGTAGTCCCTAGCTGGTCGCGGCGGCCAGGGACCCGAATAATCCCTGCATGCGCAAGAACAAGACCGTCGCCGCCTGGCTGGCCTTTCTGGGTGGCCCGCTGGGCCTGCACCGCTTCTACCTGCACGGCCTGGGCGATCTGCCCGGCTGGCTGCTGCCCATCCCCACCGCGCTGGGCCTGTACGGCATCCAGCGCATGCAGCAGCTGGGCCAGGACGACCAGCTCAGCTGGGTGCTGATTCCGCTGCTGGGCTTCACCATCGCCGGCTGCGCGCTGAAGGCCATTCTGTACGGCCTGGCCACGCCCGAGCGCTGGAATGCGCTCCACAACCCCTCGGCCGCCCCCGATGCCGCACCCGGCCGTACCGGCTGGCCCACGATTTTTGCCATTGCCGCAGCACTGATGGTGGGGGCCGCCGTGTTGATGGCCAGCCTGGCCTACAGCTTCCAGCACTACTTCGAGTACCAGATCGAAGAAGCGCGCAAGATCTCCCAATAGCGCAAAGCCCCACCGGCGGCCTCTCTGCGGCGGCCCGTTGCTATCCAAAATCGAAGCAACCCAGGCTTGCCGGGCCGTCCGATACGACTGAAAACAGCCAGAACGCTTTGGACACTGCGCACCCGCAGGACCGGTTTTCAGAAGCCCCAGGGGTCTGTGGCTTGGATGCACACACCCAAATAAGAATAAGAACTATTTTCTAGAATAGAAAAATTCCTGACCGCCGCCGCTGCCGCCCATGTCCTCCTCCCCCCTGTTGCACAGTGCCCTCGACAACTACCGCTCCCTGGTGGGATTTGTCGCCCGCAGGATGGGCGACCGGCAAGAGGCCCATGACCTGGTGCATGACGCCTGGGTGCGCGCTGCCGAGAGCCAGCCCACGCTCTCGCAGGAGTTGCACACCCCCTCCTCGCGCGCCTACCTGTATGCCGTGGCGGAAAACCTGGTGATTGACCATTACCGCCGCCGCAAGCGCCAGCAGGATGCGCTGCAGGGCGTGGCACTGTGGCAGCCCGCGCAGACCGACGATGTGAAAGACACCCACAGCCTGCGCCAGGCCATTGCGGCCGTGGACCATGCGCTGGCCGACCTGCCCCCTCGCTGCCGTGCCATCTTTCTGGCCGACCGGCTCGATGGCACCCCCCAGACCGACATTGCCGCGCAGCACGGCACCTCCGTCAAGACAGTGGAGCGCGAAGTGCAGCGCGCCATGGACGCCATCGAGCAGGCATTGCACCGCTGGCGCGGCGACCCCGCTCCGGCCGCACGCAAGGGCCGGCGGCGGACGCTGGGAGCCCTGCTGTCGCTGGCGGGCATCGGCGTGGGCGGCTCCAGCGCCTGGCTGGCATGGCGCCAGTGGGTACCGTCCTGGCAGCTGACCCTCAGCGCCGCCCAGCACCAGCCGCTGCTGCAAGCCCTGCCGGACGGCAGCAGCCTGGCACTGGATGCACAGAGCCTGGCCGACGTGGCCTTCTACGCCCACCAGCGCCACGTGCAGCTGCACCGCGGCACCGCCTTTTTCAACGTACAGCGCGATGCACAGCGGGCCTTCATTGTGGATGCGGGCAGTGCCCGCATCACCGTGCTGGGCACCCGCTTCGAGGTGGCCCTGGAAGATGCGCACACCGTGCGCGTCACCGTGGAGCAAGGCCATGTGCAAGTGGCACAGCGGGACGGCGCGGCAGAACGCCAGGCCGTGGAGCTGCACGACGGCGAAACCCTGCGCTGGACGGCGGGCCACGCCCCCCAGCGCAGCCAACCCGGCGGCGAGGTTGCCACCTGGCGCAACGGCTGGCTGGAACTGGACAACCTTCCGCTGGAAGCCGCCATCCAGCGCATCAGCCGCTATTGCGCCCAGCCCGTGCGGGTGGAGCCTTCTGCGGCGCAGTTGCGGGTGTTTGGGCGCGTACAGATCAGCCACGCCGCCGACTGGGTGCAGCTGCTGCCCGCAATGCTGCCCGTACAGCTGCGGGCCGAGCAAGCCCACGGGCAGGCGTGGATCGTCATCACCCGGTCTTGAGGCTTTTTCCAGGAGGCTGCTGCTTTTCTTTGAGGGATTTGCAGCGCGAGTGCGTTGTACCGCATGAGATCTGCCGCAGCACGTCCCGTGGACTGCGGGTTGCAGATCGAGGATTCCGGCACGCCATTTCCGACGAAGACCGGAAAACGAAGCACTCTCATTTCTCTTTCCGTTATGCCCGACCGCTCTTTCGCCCCCCATCCCCCCGCCAGGCTGCGCCTGCTGGCCGCCGCGGCCCTGGTGGCCATGGCAAGCGCCCCTGTCCACGCCCAGCCGGCGCCCGTCTCTACCGCCGCCCCGGCACCTATCGCCTTCCAGATCCCGGCACAGGCGCTGGACAGTGCCCTGGCCCAGCTGGCCCGCACCGCCCAATTGCAGCTGATGGCCTCTCCGGCGCTGCTGCAAGGCCGCAAGACCGCGGGTGTGCAGGGCACGCTCAGCCCCCAGGCTGCCGCGCAGCAGCTGTTGCAAGGCAGTGGCTTGAACGCCCGCATCAGCGGCAACACGCTGCTGATCACCGCCGCCACCGGCGAGACAGCGCTGCAGGATGTGACCGTGCGCAGCCGTGCGGACGGACTGCCCGAAGCCTATGCCGGCGGCCAGATCGCGCGCGGCGGCAGCCTGGGCGTGCTGGGCACGAATGACGTGATGGATACACCTTTCAGCGTGGTCAACTTCACATCCGAGCTGCTGGAGAACCAGCAAGCCCGCACGCTGGCCGATGTGGTGGTCAACGACGCCTCGGTGCGCTCGCTCACGGCCTCGGGGGGCTTTGGGGATTCGTTCCAGATCCGCGGCTTCAATGTCGCGAACGGAGAGACCTTTGTGAACAACTTCGGCGGCCTGGCCGCCACCACCACCATCCCCGTAGAAATGGTGGAACGGGTCGAGCTGCTCAAGGGCCCGGGCGCATTGGCACGCGGCGTAGGGCCCGACGGCAGCATTGGCGGCAGCATCAACCTGGTGACCAAGCGCGCCGGCGATACCCCCCTGACCCGGCTGACCACCACCTACACCAGCCAGGCCCAGTTGAGCACCCACCTGGACGTGGGTCGCCGCTATGGCGAGGACAAGGCCTGGGGCATTCGCGTGAACGGCGTGCTGCGCGGCGGCGAAGGCAATATCGACGGTGGCCGCCAGAAGATGGGCATGGGCTCGCTGGGGCTGGACTACCGCTCCAGCCGCCTGCGCTGGTCGCTGGATGCCCTGGCCCTGCACGACGACACCCGGGAATTTCGCCCCCAGGCCATGGTGCTCTTCGGCCCCGGCGGCTACAGCGACACGCGGCTGCCCGCCCCTCCCGACGGCCGCCTGAACTTCTACCCCGGCACGTCCGTCGACTCCACCAACAAGATGGTGACCAGCCGGCTGGAGTATGACCTGACCGACCGCCTGACCCTGATGGCCGGCGTGGGCTACAACCACTTTCGCGTGAACCAGAATTTCCCGTCGGGCAACCTTCTGGATTCCAGCGGCCGCATGCTGGTGGGCAACTCCATCTACGACGATGCCCGGGAAACCACCACCGCCGACCTGGGGGTGAAGACCAGTTTCCGCACCGGCGCCGTCGACCACCGTGTCGCCCTGGTCGCCAACTGGCTGGACCGTGACAGCGGTTACTACTACGACGGCACTCTGCCTTCCACCAGCTCCACGATCTACGACCCCTTGCCCATCGTCGATGGCAGCCACGGCAAGCCCGTCAAGGACAGCAACCTGCGCCAGCAGGGCCTGGCACTGAGCGATTCGCTGGCCATGCTGGACGACCGCCTGCTGCTGACCTTCGGTCTGCGCCACCAGCGCATCAAGACCCACACCCCCTACAGCCAGACGCAGACCTCGGCGAACTCGCCGCTGGCGGGCATCGTCATCAAACCCGTGGAGCACCTGGCGCTGTACGTCAACTACACCGCCGGTCTGACCGATGGGGGCACAGCACCGGTGGGCGTGAGCAATGCCTTCCAGACCATGTCACCTTTCAAATCCAAGCAGCTGGAGGCCGGCGTCAAGGTGGACTGGGGCAATATGGTCACGCAGGCTGCCGTGTTCCAGATCAAAAAGCCCAGCGGCTATACCGACCCGGTCAGCAATGTCTACAGCTACGCGGGCGAGCAACGCAACCGCGGCCTGGAGCTGTCCACCTATGGCGAGCTGCAGCGCGGTCTGCGCCTGATGGCCAGCGCGGCCTTCACCCAGGCCAAGCTCACCCGCATCGAAGACCTCAGCGTGCAAGGCAACAACGCCCCGAATGTGGCGCGCCGCACGGTGAGCGTGGCCGCAGACTGGGATGTGCCGGGCGTGCAGGGCCTGAGCCTGAACGGGCGCGCGCTGTATGTCTCGTCCGTCCACCTGGACAACGCCAACACCTTGCGCGTGCCCGGCTGGACGCGCCTGGACTTCGGCGCCCGCTACGCCATGCAGGTGGCCGGCAAGCCGGTGGTGCTGCGCGCCAACATCGAAAACCTGGCCAACCGCCGCTACTGGCTGACCACCACCGTGTCCTCGAGCTACTCCTACGCCATGGTCAGCGCGCCGCGCACCTTCACGCTGTCTGCGGCCATCGACTTCTGACACCCGTCAGAGGCTCTCTCTGGCCCTGCGCTGCCGCCCCCACCGGCCGCGCAGGGCCCTCGCGCTCCTTCTTTTCTTGAGCTGCCATGCAAAACACAACCATCAAGACCTGGGCCTGGGTGCACAAATGGAGCAGCCTGGTCTGCACCGTCTTCATGCTGCTGCTGTGCCTGACCGGCCTGCCCCTGATCTTCCACCACGAGATCGGCCACCTGCTGGGTACCGAGGTCGAAGCCCCGGCTATGCCAGCCGATACCCCACGCGCCAACCTGGACGACGTGCTGGCCGTGGCCCGCGCCCAGTACCCCGACCGGGTGGTGCAGTTCGCCTCCCCCGGTGAGGACGACTACAACCTGTGGTTTGTCACCATGACACCCACGCCCGAGCCCACCACGGACTTTCGCAGCGTGGTGGTCGATGCCCGCACCGCCGCGCTGCTGGCCGAGCCCCGCTTTGACCAGGGCTTCATGTGGATCATGTTCAAGCTGCATGTGGACCTGTTCGCAGGCCTGGCCGGCAAGCTGTTCCTGGGCTTCATGGGCTTGCTGCTGCTGGTGGCCATCGTCAGCGGCACCGTGCTGTACGCCCCCTTCATGCGCAAGCTGCAGTTCGGCAGCGTGCGCCGCGAGCGCCAGACGCATGTGAAATGGCTGGACCTGCACAACCTGCTGGGCATCGTCACCCTGGTGTGGCTGCTGGTGGTGGGCGCCACCGGCGTCATCAACACCTGGGCGGACCTGGTCATCAAATACTGGCAGCACGACCAGCTCACCAGCATCCTGCAGCCCTACCAGGGCCAGCCCCTGGTGCCCGCCGCGCAGCGAGCCCAGTTGCAACCCGCGCTGGAAGCGGCCCAGCGCCAGGTGCCGGACAGCCGGCTGTTCTTTGTGGCCTTCCCCGGCACCAGCTACTCCAGCCCCCACCACTACACCTTCTTTCTCAAGGGCAACGAGCCCCTGACCTCCAAGCTGCTGTGGCCGGTTCTGGTCGATGCCCGCACCGCCGAGGTGACCGCCGCCCCGTCCATGCCCTGGTATGTGAAGACCCTGCTGCTGTCCCAGCCTCTGCACTTTGGCGACTACGGCGGGCGGCCTATGCAGATTCTGTGGGCGCTGCTGGACATCGCCTCCATCATCGTGCTGGGCAGTGGCCTGTACCTGTGGCTGCGCAAGCGCAATACAGCGCCCAGGAACACGGCTCCCGCAGCATCCACCGCGACCCCGGACAGCGCAGAAAGTGCCGCATGACGCAACCTCTCAAGTACCGCCACTTTGTCTTTCTCTGGGCCTGGCCCATCGCTCTGGGGCTGCTGACCGCGATAGGCCTCGTCGCGGCCCTGTTCAGCGATGATGGCTGGGGTGACCACCTGGCCGCACTGTGCCTGGGCATCCCGGTGCTGGTGGGCTTGTGGTTCGGCTGGCTGCGCCGCCAGACACCACGCCGCACCGATCCCAAATAGCGGCCCTTGCGCATAGAAAAAGAGAAAAGAGAAAAAGAGAAACAAAAAAAGGACTTCCAGGCATTGCTGCCCGGAAGTCCTTTTTTTTTCATACGCAGCTGCAGCTATCCGCTGCGGCTGGATCAGTACAGCTGCAGGCTGACCCAGTAGGCGATGGCGGCCACAAAGGCGCTGGCCGGGATGGTCAGAATCCAGGCCCAGACGATGTTACCGGCCACGCCCCAGCGCACCGCGCTCATGCGCTGGGTGGAGCCCACACCGACGATGGCACCGGTGATGGTGTGGGTGGTGGACACAGGAACGCCCAGGAAGGTGGCGAAGAACAGCGTCATCGCACCGCCGGTTTCGGCACAGAAACCGCCCACGGGCTTGAGCTTGGTGATCTTCTGGCCCATGGTCTTCACAATGCGCCAGCCACCAAACATCGTGCCCAGGCCGATGGCCAGGTAGCAGCTGATGATCGTCCACAGTGGAGGAGAAGCTTCGCCTGCCGTGGAGTAGCCGGTGGCGATCAGCAGCAGCCAGATGATGCCGATGGTCTTTTGTGCATCGTTGCCGCCGTGGCCCAGCGAATAGGCTCCGGCCGACACCAGCTGCAGACGGCGGAACCACTTGTCCACCTTGTTGGGACGGGTGCGGCGGCAGATCCAGGCGACCGCCACCATCATCAGCGAGCCGAACAGAAAGCCCAGCAGCGGCGAGATGAAGATGAAGGCCACGATCTTCAGGATGCCGCCTGCGATCAGCACGCTGGAGCCGGCCTTGGCAATGGCGGCACCCACGATGCCGCCGATCAGCGCGTGCGACGAGCTGGACGGAATGCCGTAGTACCAGGTGATGACGTTCCAGACAATGGCCCCGGCCAGCGCACCGAACACCACATGGGTGTCGACAATGTCCGGCTGGACAATACCCTTGCCCACCGTGGCCGCCACGCTCAGGTGGAAGACAAAGATGGCGACAAAGTTGAAGAAGGCGGCAAACACCACGGCCTGCGTGGGTTTGAGCACGCCGGTGGAGACAACGGTCGCAATCGAGTTCGCCGCATCATGAAACCCGTTCATGAAGTCGAACACCAGCGCCATCGCCACCAGCAGAATCACCACCCACAGGGCGGCTTGTACGGTTTCCATGGTGGAGAGCTCCTGCGTGCTTAGGAGTTCTCGAGGACGATGCCCTCAATGATGTTGGCCACGTCTTCGCACTTGTCGGTGACGGTTTCCAGCAACTCGTAGATGGCCTTGAGCTTGATCACTTCACGCACATCGGGCTCTTCACGGAACAGCTTGCTCATGGCGGCGCGCAGCACGCGGTCGGCATCGCCTTCCAGGCGGTCGATCTCTTCGCAGGTCTTGAGTGCGGCTTCGGCCGTGCTCTGGTCGGCGATGCGGTCCAGCAGCTTGACGGCGTCGCGCACGCGTTCGCAGCACTTCACGCTCAGGTCCGTCAGGCGGTGGATTTCGGCCGTCATGTGGCGCACGTCGTACAGCGCCATCGATTCGGCACAGTCCTGCAGCAGGTCGGCCACATCGTCCATCGTGTTGATCAGCGTGTGGATGTGCTCGCGATCGATGGGGGTGATGAAGGTCTGGTGCAGGGTCTTGTTGACCTCGTGCGTCACGCGATCGGCAGCGCGCTCGGCGTTGTCCACGTCCTGGTTGTACTTGTCGCGCAGGTGTTCATCGCCATAATTGGCGACCAGCTGGGAAAAGGCACGTCCGGCCTCCACAATGCGATCCGCATGCTGGTTGAACATTTCGAAAAAATTGCCCTCGCGCGGCAAAAGCTTGCCAAACAGCATCAATGGCTCCTCATGACTGACAGATGCCAGTCACCCGGATGGCAGCTGGCGCGAAATTTCGGCGAAGTGTAACCGCCGGGTAATCGGGCCTGGCTGCCGGCCTTCTGTGCCGTCAGCCTGCGGTGCCCTTTTCCATGGGCGCCGGCAGGCCATCGCAGTACGTTTTTCGTGTGACGTGCACATGTCGGTACTGTCGATAGGCGGCAATTTTTACCCAAACCGCCTGGGGTTCGCAGGCAGTAGGGCATCACCCCCTCCTGCGTAGGGACGACTCACTTCCGTTGGCAGGCCGTGTTTTCAGAGGGGCGGGCGCCAGCGCGGGCGGCAGAAAATAAATCTGCGCAAAATGTTGCGCCGCAGCGACAAAGGCCTCGCCGTGCGGCCATCCGCCACATTCACTCCTAATAAAGGAGCTATTTATTCTTTTCTGCCATGGATATGACGGTGTTTTTATATCAAAAACAAATATAGATATGCATAGATAGCTATGTTTTTAATAGCAATTGTTTTATGCACCGTCAGCACTGCTGTGCATTTCCCCGCACAGAGGGCTGCAGGGCGCCGGTTACCAACCGGTTTCATGCCTTTGCCAGGGCCACCCCACCCCGCTGCGGCCACTCCGGCCGGCAGCAGGGGCTGGGTGCTTACTCGCCCAGGTAGGCAGCGCGCACGCGCGGGTCGTCCAGCAGGGTCTTGCCCTCGCCTTCCATGGTGATGTTGCCGGACTCCATCACATAGCCACGGTTGGCCAGTGCCAGCGCACGGCTGGCGTTCTGCTCCACCAGCACGATGGTCATGCCCTGGGCGTGCACATCGGCCACCACCTCGAAGATCTTGTCCACCATGATGGGGGACAGGCCCATGGATGGCTCGTCCAGCAGCAGCAGCTTGGGGTGGCCCATCAACGCGCGCGCCATGGCCAGCATCTGCTGCTCGCCGCCGGACATGGTGCCGGCCAGCTGGTCGCGGCGTTCCTTCAGGCGCGGGAACAGCACGAACATGCGCTCGATGTCGGCCGCAATCTGCGCCTTGTCGTTCTTGGTATACGCCCCCATCAGCAGGTTTTCCGTGATGGTCATGCGGGCGAACACGCCACGCCCTTCGGGCACCATGATCAGGCCTTCCTTGACCAGATCCCAGGCACCGCGCCCCTGCACGCTCCTGCCCAGGTAGCTGATCTCGCCGCCATTGGCATTCAGCGTGCGGGTGATGGCCTTCATGGTGGTGGTCTTGCCGGCACCGTTGGAGCCGATCAGCGAGACCAGCTCGCCCTGGCGCACCTCGAAGTCCACACCCTTGACGGCCTGGATCCCCCCGTAGGACACCTTCAGGCCCTTGACCTGCAGCAGCACCTCCCTGGTGCGCTGTGTTGCTTGCTCTGCCATGCTCAATGCCCTCCGGTGCCCAGATAGGCCTCGATCACTTTGTCGTTCTTCTGCACTTCGGCCGGCGTGCCTTCGGCAATCTGCTTGCCGTAGTCCAGCACCGTCACGCGGTCGCACAGGCCCATCACCAGCTTCACGTCGTGCTCGATCAGCAAGATGGTGCGGTTGTCCTTGCGGATGCGGTCGATCAGCTCGCGCAGCTGCACCTTCTCGGTGGCATTCATGCCGGCAGCCGGCTCGTCCAGTGCAATCAGCTGTGGGTCGGTGGCCAGTGCGCGGGCGATTTCCAGGCGCCGCTGGTCGCCGTACGACAGCGTGCGCGCCTTGAAGTCGGCGTACTTGGCAATGCCCACGTACTCCAGCAGCTCCTGGGCACGCTGGCGGATGGCGGCTTCCTCGGCCTTGAAGCCGGGGGTGCGCAGCACGGCGCCGATCAGACCGGAATGGGTGCGCACATGCCGCCCCACCATCACGTTCTCCAGGGCCGTCATTTCGGCAAACAGACGGATGTTCTGGAAGGTGCGGGCGATGCCGGCCTTGGCCACCTTGTGTACGGCCGTGGGCTCGTAGGGGTGACCCGCCAGCGAAAAGCTGCCGCTGTCCGGCGTGTACAGACCGGTGATCACATTGAAGAACGTGGTCTTGCCGGCGCCGTTGGGACCGATCAGCCCGTAGACCTGACCGCGGCGGATGGTCACGCCGACATCGCTCAAGGCCTGCAGGCCGCCGAATCGCTTGGAAATGCCCGCGACCTTCAACACCACATCGGTGTCGGCTGCGGCGGGGGCCGTGGTGGCTGTCATTGCTTCAACTCCTTGCATGGCGCTCATCCCTTTTGCGCCAGGCTCTTGCCGTGTTCCGGGGTCGGCCACAGGCCGCGCGGACGCAACAGCATCACGACGATCATGGCCAGTGCGATCAGCAGCTGGCGCAGGATGGCGGCGTCCAGGCGGCCACCGGTCAACTCCTGCAGCGGGCCCGCCACATAGCGCAGCACCTCCGGCAGCGAAGCCAGCAGCACGGCGCCCAGGATCACGCCGGGGATATGGCCCAGACCGCCCAGCACCACCATGGCCACAATCATCACGGACTCCATCAGGCTGAAGGATTCCGGCGACACAAAGCCCTGGAAGCCGGCGAACATGGCGCCCGAGACGCCGCCGAAGGTGGCCCCCATGCCAAAGGCCAGCAGCTTCATGTTGCGCACGTTGATGCCCATGGCCTTGGCGGCGATCTCATCTTCGCGGATCGCCATCCAGGCGCGGCCGATGCGCGAATCCTGCAGGCGATAGCAGATCACCACCGTGATCAGCACCAGCACCAGGAACAGGTAGTAGTACATGGTCACCGAGCTGATGTCGAAACCGAAAATCTCCTGGCGCTTGGCCAGGTCGACACCGAACACCTGGATCGAGTCGATCTGGCTCAGGCCCTTGGGACCGTTGGTGATGTTCACCGGATGGTCCAGGTTGTTCATGAAGATGCGGATGATTTCACCGAAACCCAGCGTCACGATGGCCAGGTAGTCGCCGCGCAGCTTCAGCACCGGGATCCCCAGCAGCACCCCGGTACAGGCCGCCAGCAGCGCTGCCAGCGGAATCACCAGCCAGATGCTGGAGTGCAGCCCGTCTGGGAACATGGACTGGAACCAGGCGAAGGTCTCGGACAGATGGGGCGAGGCCATCAGGCCGAACATATAGGCGCCCACGGCGTAGAACGCCACATAGCCCAGGTCCAGCAGGCCGGCATAACCCACGACGATGTTCAGCCCCAGGGCCAGCATCACATACAGCAGCGCCAGGTCGGCGATACGCACCCAGGCGTTGCCGAAGTACTGCAGCACCAGTGGCAGCACCAGCAGCACAATGCCCCACAGCGCCCATTGCACGGTTTTCTTGGATTGCATGTTGCGTTCCCTCTCTTATGCGCGGTCCGCCACACGCTCACCCATCAGGCCCGAGGGGCGCAGGGTCAGAATGATGATCAGCACGATGAACGCAAAAATGTCGGTGTAGTGGCTGCCCAGCACACCGCCGGTGAGCTGGCCGATGTAGCCCGAGCCGATGGATTCGATCAGGCCCAGCAGGATGCCGCCGATCACGGCGCCGGCCAGGTTGCCGATGCCGCCGAACACCGCCGCCGTGAAGGCCTTCAGACCGGGCAGGAAGCCCATGGTGTGCTGCACCGTGCCGTAGTTGGAGGCCCACATGATGCCGGCGATGGCCGCCAGCACGGCACCGATGATGAAGGTGGCGGAAATCACCATGTCCGGGCGCACGCCCATCAGGGCCGCGACGCGCGGATTCTCGGCCGTGGCGCGCATGGCGCGGCCCAGGCGGGTGTAGTTGACCAGGTAGACCAGCGTGGCCAGGGACACGGCCGTCACGGCCAGGATCAGGATCTGCGTGGGCGTGATCACGGCACCGGCGATCTCATAGGGATCGGGCGACAGCAACACCGGGTAGGCCTTGGGATTGGGCTTCCAGATGATCATGGCCAGGGCCTGCAGCAGGATGGACACGCCGATGGCGGTGATCAGTGGCGCCAGACGCGGGCTGTTGCGCAGCGGGCGGTAAGCGATCTTTTCGATACAAAAGTTCAGGCAGGCCGCCACCACGCAGGCGATGACCGTGGCCAGCAGCAGGATCACCCAGCCCGGTGCGCCGGGCATGGCCTCCTGCATCAGGCCGATACAACTCCAACTCGTCAACGCGCCCACCATCAGCACTTCGCCGTGGGCAAAGTTGATGAGCTGAATGATGCCGTACACCATGGTGTAGCCCAGGGCTATCAAGGCGTACATGCTGCCGAGGACCAGACCATTGATGATCTGCTGCAGCAAGATATCCATATGTCGCTTCCCTTCAAGGTGGCAGATTTCCAGACAAACCACCCGTTGGTCCACCCAGCCCCGCGCACGCCTTTTTCCAGTAGCAAAAAACCCGCCAGAAAGATTTCGGGCGGGCTGCCGGAAAAAGCAATGGCAGCACGTTATGGACTTGGTCAGCTCCCCAAAATGGGGGTTACCCTTGCCATTGCGGTGCACCGCCGTGCCGGGACAGCAGGCGTGCAAGGCCGCCCATCCATGCACAGCATGCAATGAAAGTGTTTGTTGCTTCGCAGCAATTAATGCCTGCCACGCATCAATAAACGACGCACCAGCAGCGTGCACACCTGCGCACCACACGCGGGCTCAGGGACAACCCGCAGGCACCAAGTCTTCAGCCGCCTGTCAGCCTGGGACGGACCCTGTGTCGCCTGGCGCAGACGGTTGCGGGTCCACGCCGGGCTCTGCCGCCTCCCGGGCCGCCGCATTCAGCGCGCGCAGCTGGGCCAGCTTGTCGCCGATCTTGATTTCCAGGCCGCGCGGCACGGGCTGGTACAGGCGCTGCTCGTCCATGCCATCGGGAAAGTAGCGCTCGCCGGCGGCAAACGCGCCCTCCTCGTCATGGGCGTAGCGGTAGCCCTTGCCCCAGTCCATGTCCTTCATCATCCGGGTCGGGGCATTGCGCAGGTGCATGGGCACCGGGCGGGTGCTGTCGCTCTTCACCAACGCGCGCATCTGGTTGTAGGCGTTGTAGCCGGCATTGCTCTTGGGGGCCACGGCCAGATAGAGCACAGCCTGGGCCAGCGCCAGCTCACCTTCGGGGCTGCCCAGCCGCTCATAGGTCTGTGCCGCCTCGTTGGTGATCTGCATGGCGCGCGGATCGGCCAGACCGATGTCTTCCCAGGCCATGCGGATCAGCCGCCGCGCCATGTAGCGCGGGTCTGCGCCGCCGTCGAGCATGCGCACCAGCCAGTACAGGGCCGCATCCGGGTCGGAGCCGCGCACCGACTTGTGCAGCGCACTGATGGTGTCGTAGAACTGCTCGCCCCCCTTGTCGTAGCGGCGCATGCGCTCGCCCAGCACCTGCAGCAGCCAGACATCAGTGATCACCTCCACCTTCGCCTGCTCGGCCGTGATGGACAGCGTCTCCAGCGTGTTCAGCAGGCGCCGCGCATCGCCGTCGGCATAGGCAATCAGGCGCTCCAGCGCATCTTCCTCGATGGGCGGCACGGCGCCCAGTGCCTGCGCCTTGGCCACGATGCGCTGCAAATCCTCGGCCGTCAGACTCTGCAGCACATAGACGGCCGCGCGCGACAGCAGGGCAGAGTTCACCTCGAACGAAGGGTTCTCGGTGGTGGCGCCGATGAAGGTGAACAGCCCGCTTTCCACGTGCGGCAGGAAGGCATCCTGCTGGCTTTTGTTGAAGCGGTGCACCTCGTCCACGAACACGATGGTGCGCTGCTGCAGCAGGCTGTCCCGCGCCATCTGGGCTTTTTCCACGGCCTCGCGGATGTCCTTGACCCCGCCCAGCACCGCGCTGATGGAGATGAACTGGGCATCGAACGCATCGGCCATCAACCGGGCGATGGTGGTCTTGCCCACTCCCGGGGGGCCCCACAGGATGCAGCTGTGCGGCCGGCCGGATTCGAACGCCAGCCGCAGCGGCATGCCTTCGCCCAGCACCTGCTGCTGCCCCACCACCTCGCCCAGCGTATGCGGGCGCAGGCGCTCGGCCAGCGGCTGGTGGGCGGGCAGGGCCGCTGCGCCACCGGCGGCACCGGCCGCAGGGGCGCCAAACAAATCAGTGGTTGTGGCAGGGTTACGGGGCATAGCCATATATCAGAAGTTCACATCAGGCAAAATAGGGTTTCAGCGGACACATGCTCTCCATTTGCGAGGTCACCCCTCACGCAGATGGAACAGCAGCGCCTTCTGGCCCGTCAGCCACAAGCTTAACGGCCCATGCCCTGCCCGATTCGGTTGCCGCCTGCTGCCACCCAGTGCCTGGCAACGTGCAGCCTGCGACCGACCTACCGCCGGCCAGTGCCAATGCACTCTACCGAATCCCCGCTTTCGTTTGGTTTGCAATGTTTTCAACGCATCCCCGGGCGCGCTTGCGCCGCCGGGGTGCAGGGCTTTTGGTATGACAACACTCAAGACGCGGGACCTGATGGCCCTCGGCTTCATGACGTTTGCGCTGTTTCTGGGCGCAGGCAACATCATCTTCCCCCCCATCGTCGGTCTGGCCGCAGGTGAACACCTGTGGAGCGCCGCCGTGGGCTTTCTGCTCACCGGCGTGGGCCTGCCGCTGGTCACCGTGGTGGCGCTGGCCCGCGTGGGCGGCGGCCTGCAGACCATCACCACCCCCATCGGCAAGGTGGCGGGCGTGCTGCTGGGCGCCGCCGTGTACCTGACCATCGGCCCGCTGTTTGCGACGCCGCGCACGGCCACCGTGTCGTTCGAGCTGGGCGTGGCGCCCTTCGTGGGCAACAGCCCGCTGGCGCTGGGGGCCTACACCGTGCTGTACTTTGGCCTGACCCTGCTGCTGGCCCTGTTCCCCGGCAAGCTGGTGGACACCATCGGCAAGCTGATCACCCCGGTGCTGATCCTGGCCCTGGTGGTGCTGGGGGGCGCAGCCTTCTTGCTGCCCGCCGGCACGCTGTCGGCCAGCCTGCCCGATTACCAGAGCAGCAGCCTGGCCCTGGGCCAGGGCTTTGTGCAGGGCTACCAGACCATGGACGCCCTGGCCGCACTGGTGTTCGGCATCGTCATTGTCAACGCCATCAAGGACAGCGGCATCACCGACACCCGCCTGCACACCCGCTACACCATCATTGCCGCCATCATCGCCGCCACCGGCCTGGGCCTGGTCTATGTATCGCTGATCTACCTGGGTGCCACCAGCGGCGGCCTGGTGCAAAGCGCCTCCACCGGCGTGCAGATCCTCACCACCTACGTGCAGCACACCTTTGGCGCCGCCGGCATGGTGCTGCTGGCCGTGGTGATTCTGCTGGCCTGCCTGACCACCGGCGTGGGCCTGGTCAGCGCCTGCGGCAGCTATTTCAGCCAGTTGCTGCCGTTTTCCTACCGCACGGTGGTGACTGCGCTGTGCGTGTTCAGCGCCGTGGTGGCCAACCAGGGCCTGGAACAGCTGATCGCCGTGGCCGTGCCAGTGCTGGTGACGGTCTACCCGGTGGCGATCGCCCTGGTGGCGCTGAGCCTGCTGTCGGGCTGCTGGAAGCATGCCCGCCGCGTCTACGCCCCGGTGATGGCCGTGGCCCTGCTGCTGGGCCTGCTGGACGGTGCCAAGGCCGTGGGCCTGATGGAGCTGCCCACGTGGATCACCAGCCTGCCCGGCGCTGCCATGGGCATGGCCTGGCTGACCCCGGTGCTGGCCATGCTGCTGCTGGCCGCCACCGCCGACCGCCTGCTGCCTGCCCGCAGCCACCCGGCACAGGCCTGAGCGGCTTTTCCGCCGCACCATGCCAAAGGGCGCACCTCTTGCGGGGTGCGCCCTTTTTGTTGGGAATCTCTTTCAGCTATGCCTGCAGGCTGCGGTGGACGGCATGGCAACCTTGCATGCAGCACTCCATCCAGCATGATCATCATCCGCAGGACCACAGATAAAAAGCGTGCGCTCACACCTAAATTTCAGACACGGCGTTCGCGCGGTACGGACCACCCCGACACACGCCGGCGTGGAACACCGTTACTGCTTGAGCACGTCCGCCCCGGCCGGCGGGGTGAAGTGGAATGTAGATGCCGGCAGCGAAGGCAGCAGCTGCAACTGGCTGAAGCGGATCAGCGAACGCTGGCCAAAGCTGTCCACAATGTCCAGTGCCGCCAGCTTGCCGCCGGCAAAGCCCACGCGCACCTGGCGCAGCTGGTTGTCGCTGGAGCGGGGCTCGGCCTGCACCCATTCCATGCCGTCGGCATCGGGGGCGTTGCCCAGGTTGAAATCCTTGCGCAGACCGTTCAGGTCGGTGGCCGAGGCCAGGATGGCCGCCGGCGTGCTGGCCAGCGCCTGGCTTTGCGGGCGCTGCGTGACCTGGTTCAGGTCCTTGTCCAGCATCCACAGCGTCTTGCCATCGGCCACGATCACCTGCTCGAACGGCTTGGTGTAGTGGAAGCTGAACCTGCCCGGGCGCTGGAACTGGAACTCGCCACTGCTGGTCTTGGTACGGCCGGGCTGGCCGTCCCGTCCCGGGGAGGTGACCGTCTGGGTGAACTGGGCCTTGCCCGCCTGGGATTCCTTCATGAAGGATTCCAGGCTGCCCATGCCATCGGCCAGGGCCCACAGTGGCAGCACCGACAGTGCCAGGGCGGAAATCATCTTGCGCATGCGCGAACTCCTTGTCGCAATCTCAGGGGCAGCCAACGGCAGCCGCCCTCATTCATCCCCACGGCCAGCCGGCACCAGCACTTCACGCTGGCCGCTGGATGTAAGGGAGCTGACCAGACCGGCCCGCTCCATCTGCTCCAGCAGGTTGGCCGACCGGTTGTAGCCGATGCGCAGTTTGCGCTGCACATAGGAAATGCTGGCCTTGCGGTCTTTCAGCACAATCTCGACGGCCTGGTCGTACATGGGATCCTGCTCGCCATCGCCACCACCTTCTCCGTCACCCCCGCCGCCTTCGTCGGACAGCGAAGACTCCAGCACCCCGTCGATATAGTCGGGCTCGCCCTGCTCCTTCAGGTAGGAGACCACGCGATGCACCTCATCGTCCGACACGAACGCACCGTGCACGCGGATGGGCAGACCGGTACCGCTGGCCATGTAGAGCATGTCGCCCATGCCCAGCAGCGACTCGGCGCCCATCTGGTCCAGCACGGTACGGCTGTCGATCTTGCTGGAGACCTGGAAAGCGATACGCGTCGGGATATTGGCCTTGATCAGGCCGGTGATCACGTCCACGCTGGGGCGCTGGGTGGCCAAAATCAGGTGAATACCAGCGGCACGCGCCTTTTGCGCCAAGCGGGCGATCAACTCTTCGATCTTCTTGCCCACCACCATCATCAGGTCGGCCAGCTCGTCGATCACGATGACGATGTGCGGCAGGCGCTGCAAGGGCTCGGGCGATTCCGGCGTCAGGCTGAACGGGTTGCCAATGATCTCGCCCTTGCTCTTGGCATCATCGATCTTGGTGTTGTAGCCCGCCAGATTGCGCACTCCCAGCTTGGACATCAGCTTGTAGCGGCGCTCCATCTCGGCCACGCACCAGTTCAGGCCGTTGGCCGCCATCTTCATGTCGGTCACCACCGGGCACAGCAGGTGGGGAATGCCTTCGTAGACCGACATTTCCAGCATCTTGGGGTCGATCATCAACAGGCGCACGTCCTTGGCCTCGGCCTTGTAGAGCAGGGACAGAATCATGGCGTTGATACCGACCGACTTGCCCGAGCCGGTGGTACCTGCCACCAGCACATGGGGCATCTTGGCCAGGTCGGCCACCACAGGCTTGCCTTCGATATCCTTGCCCAGGCCCATGGTCAGCAGGCTCTTGGCGTCGTGGTAGACCTGCGAGCCCAGCACTTCCGACAGCCGGATCGACTGGCGCCGCGCATTGGGCAGCTCCAGCGCCATGTAGTTCTTGCCCGGAATGGTCTCGATCACCCGCACCGACACCAGCGACAGCGAGCGCGCCAGATCCTTGGCCAGGTTCACCACCTGCGAACCCTTCACGCCGGTGGCGGGTTCGATCTCGTAGCGCGTGACCACCGGGCCGGGCGTTGCCTGCACCACATGCACTTCCACGCCGAAGTCCTTGAGCTTCTTCTCGATCAGGCGGCTGGTCATCTCCAGCGTGTCGGCGGACACGGTTTCCTGCTTGGCCGGCGGGGCGTCCAGCAAATCCACCTGCGGCAACGCACTATCGGCCATTTCCTTGTCCTCGAACAAGGGCTTCTGGCGTTCCTTGATGACCCGCTCGCTGGGCACCACCGGCGGTGGTGCAGGGGTGTTGATCTGCACCGGCTTGGGCTGGTAGGCCTCTTCGGCACCCAGGTGCACGTCGTCCAGCACGTCCCGGCGCTCCTGTGCGGCCTTGCGGCCGACCGCCACGTCCTTGACCTTTTCGCGGTGCTGCTGGCCGATGCGCACCAGGGTGTCGATGCGCGCGCCCAGGGTCTCTGCCACCGTGCCCCAGGAAAAATGGAACACCAGACCCAGACCCAGAATCATCAGCATGATGCCCAGCAGCCCGGAGCCGGTGAAGCCGAACCAGCCCACACCGGCCTTGCCCAGCAGATAACCCATCACGCCACCGGCATGGCCGGGCAGATGGGTTTCCAGCCGGTACAGGCGCGACCATTCCAGCGCCGTGCTGGCCGCCAGCAGCAGCAGCAGCCCGCCCCAGAACGTGAGGTTGTCCCGCCAGGCATGGCCTTCCAGCGTTTCGCCACGCATCCAGCGGCGCAGCGAACGACCCCAGGCGAACACCGCCGCCAGCACCGCCCACCAGACCGAATAGCCAAAGCCGAAGTACGAGGTATCGGCCAGCCAGGCCCCGAAACGCCCCGCCCAGTTGCGCACGACCACGCCGTTGGCCAGGCCGCTGGTGGACCAGGCCGCATCTTGGGGAGAGTAGGTGCACAGTGCCAGCAGCCAGAAGATCAGCGCCAGCAACGCCACCACCAGGCACACCTCGTGTCCGAAACGAACAATGCCCGCTTTGGGCGGGACTTTTGCAGACGCGGTGTTCAAGGCATTCAGTGAATAAGTCATACGCAAGGCGGGTAGCTTACCGCAGCGCTCCGGGCTCCCCCAGGGTTCCGGCCGCAGGGCAAATGCAAACAGTTGCAACAAAACTTGCACTGCATCAGGCAATGCATGCAGCAACAGCCCGATTCGGCACAGGGCTCTTGCGCTTTCTACAATGCTTGCTTGTTCCGGTCCAGCACCTTGGTAGTGGTGGACCCGGGTTCCAAGGGGCAGCGCCTGCGCGCGGCCCGCTGATTGATTGCGCACATGACCACTCCGACACACGCCCAAGTCCTGATTCTCGGTTCCGGCCCCGCCGGCTACACGGCCGCCGTCTATGCCGCCCGCGCCAACCTCAAGCCGCTGCTGGTGACCGGCATGGCCCAGGGCGGCCAGCTGATGACCACCACCGAAGTGGACAACTGGCCTGCCGACGTGATGGGTGTGCAAGGTCCCGAGCTGATGCAGCGTTTTCTGGAGCATGCCGAGCGCTTCAAGACCCAGATCGTGTTCGACCACATCAGCAAGGTCGATTTCAGCAAGCGCCCCTTCACCCTGACCGGCGACAGCGGCACCTACACCTGCGACAGCCTGATCATCGCCACCGGCGCCTCCGCCAAGTACCTGGGCCTGCCCTCGGAAGAAGCTTTCATGGGCCGCGGCGTGTCGGCCTGCGCCACCTGCGACGGTTTCTTCTACCGTGAGCAGCCCGTGTGCGTGATCGGCGGCGGCAACACCGCCGTGGAAGAAGCGCTGTACCTGTCCAACATTGCCAGCAAGGTCACCCTGGTGCACCGCCGCGACAAGTTCAAGGCCGAGCCCATTCTGGTGGACAAGCTGATGGACAAGGTCAAGGAAGGCAAGATCGAGCTCAAGACCCACTTCACCCTGGATGAAGTGCTGGGCGACCAGTCGGGCGTGAACGGCATCCGCATCAAGAGCACGACGGACGGCCACACCGAAGACATCGCCCTGCAAGGTGCCTTCATTGCCATCGGTCACCACCCCAACACCGACATCTTCCAGGGCCAGCTGGAAATGGAAAACGGCTACATCGTCACCCAGGGCGGCCTCAAAGGCTTTGCCACCCAGACCAGCGTGCCCGGCGTGTTTGCCGCCGGCGACTGCCAGGACCATGTGTACCGCCAGGCCATCACCAGCGCCGGCACCGGCTGCATGGCGGCTCTGGACGCCCAGCGTTTCCTGGAACAGGAATAAGCCCTCCCTGGGAGGCGCAGTGTCCACACCTCCCGTTCCGGGTCGCCTTCACAGCCCCGCATCCAGCCCGCGCCAGCCGGCGCGAAAGCCGCACCGCCCAGGCTTGGGCTCTGCACGGCCCCCCGCCGCGCTGGAGTCCTCCTTCGACGGCGCGGCCAGCGGGATGCAGGTACAGCGCCTCACCGGGGGATTCCAGGCCGCACTCCAGGGCTTTTCCACTTCCTGGCTATAATCCTTGGCTTTGCTGGATATGGGACTTCTGTAACTACAGACTGGGACATGGATAGCAAACGGGTTACCGCCACCCATTACAAACTGGCGAGGTGAGGTTGTCGGCACAACCTGCAGTTGCAGGACCTCAGAGCCGGCAGCCGATTCAACTATCGGAGTGTCCCAATGGCACGCGTATGTGAAGTTACGGGCAAGAAGCCCATGGTGGGCAACAACGTTTCCCACGCCAACAACAAGACCAAGCGTCGTTTCCTGCCCAACCTGCAGTACCGTCGTTTCTGGGTGGAAACCGAGAACCGTTGGGTGCGTCTGCGCGTTTCCAGCGCTGCTCTGCGCCTGATCGACAAGAACGGTATCGACTCCGTGCTCGCAGACATGCGCGCCCGTGGCCAAGCTTAATTTCCTGAAGGAGAAACACCATGGCTGCTAAAGGCGGACGCGACAAGATCAAGCTGGCATCTACGGCTGGCACCGGTCACTTCTACACCACCACCAAGAACAAGAAGACGATGCCTGAAAAGATGTCGATCATGAAGTTCGACCCCAAGGCTCGCAAGCACGTCGAGTACAAGGAAACCAAGCTGAAGTAATTCAGCCTGTTTTCTGCCAAAACCGCCACCGGCATCTGCCCTGGCGGTTTTTTTATTGCCTGTCCCGCTGCGCGCCTATGCACCACGCGGCGCCTGGCCCAGCTGGCGACAGGCCATGCTCCCGAGCAGCTGCATCGCCTTGTCCACCGTGGCATCCACCGGGTGGGTGCAGGCCAGCCGCATGCAGTGCTCATAACGGCCGGAATTGGAAAACATGCTGCCCGGCGCAATGCGTATGCCCTGCGCCAGCGCATCGCCAAACAGCTGGGCGCTGGAAAATCCCTCGGGCAGCTCCAGCCACAGGCACAGGCCTCCGGCCGGCAAGCTCATGCGCGTGCCCACGGGAAAGTGGCGTGCCACCAGCCGGGCCATGGCTTCGCGCTGGGCTTTGAGCTGGGCCTTGAGGCGCTCCAGGCTGCGCTGGTGTGCGGGTGATCCCAGCACTTCGGCCACCACCATCTGACCCAGGGTCTGGGTGTTGCGGCTCTGGGCAAATTTCAGCATCTGTATCCGGCCATGCCATTGGCCGCCATTCATCCAGCCCTGGCGCAGTCCGGGCGCCAAGCTTTTGTTGAAAGCCTGGCAATAGACCACATAGCCGGACACGCTGTCCCAGGCCTTCAGCGGCTTGACCGGCTGGCTGCCTTCGACAAACAGCCCATAGGAATCGTCTTCGATCAGCGCCGCACCGTACTGGGCGCACAGCGCCACCAGCCGCGCCTTGTGCGCATCGGGCATGCGCGTGCCCAGCGGCATCTGCAACTCGGGCACCACCACCACGGCCTTCAGCCGTGGCTGGGTCTGGAACGCCAGCTCCAGCGCCTCGATGGACAGGCCGGTGCGTGGGCTGCAGGGGATTTCCAGCGTCTGCAGCTGCAGCGACTCCACCACCTGCAGCAGGCCGTAGTAGGTGGGCGACTCCACGGCCACCATGTCTCCGGGCCGGGCCACGGCCGCCAGCGCCAGACTCACCGCCTCGGAATTGCCGGTAGTGGCCAGCACATCGGTCGGCGCCACGCGGATGCCCGATGCCAGCGCGCGTCGCGCCATGGCTTGCTGAAAGAGCGGGTGGTTGCCCTGGTTGGCCAGCAGCGAACGCCCCTGCACCAGCAACTGC
The DNA here is from genome assembly GCF_019218715.1 of Comamonas sp. CMM03. Lineage (NCBI taxonomy): Bacteria > Pseudomonadati > Pseudomonadota > Betaproteobacteria > Burkholderiales > Comamonadaceae > Comamonas > Comamonas sp. CMM03. Next base: position 406,970 of record NZ_JAHUXB010000002.1, read on the forward strand.
GGGTGCTCGCGCAGCAGGCGTGCCACCAGCTGGTTCAGGTGCTTGTGGTCAAACAGTGCCGGCGGTGGCGTGCACCCGCCCACATCCAGAAACACCTCGGCCTGGCGGCCACGCTCCAGCAGCAGCGAAATATGTTCGTTGATGCCCACAAAGTGCGCCTGCGCACCGGGCTGCACCGGCTGGCTCAGGTCAGGCTCGCTGGTCAGGTCCAGCGCGCCACTGGCCGGTGTCCGGGCATCGCGCACAAAGTAGCCCACGCGCGGCCGGGCTTCCAGATGGCCCTGGGTCTCCAGATGGCGCAGCAGCTGCAGGGCCGTGGACAGGCTGACCTGGTGGCGGCGCATCAGCTCCCGCACCGATGGCATGCGCTCGCCCACACGCAAGGTGCCCAGGCCCATGGCCTGGGCATAGTCGCCGGCCAGGCGGCGGTACAGGGGAAGGGGGGCAGCAGCAGGGGCCAGGGTCATGGGCCTCGTTCCCGCAGGAACGCCGGTGGAACAAGCAAGGGCGCCATCATGCCCCAGGCATCTGTTCTGCAACAGATACAGATTGACATCCACAACACCAGAACAGCCGTTCTGTCACCTGCACTGCTGCGGTGCACAAAGGTCGAGGCTGTGCCTGTTGCATAAGGGCCCGTCTGCTTACGCTGGAGACACTGTTTCACACGCTCTACAGGCCCTGGCATGCCCATCCTCTCCCCTTCTTCTGCCCCCTCTCCCACATCTTCCACCGCAGCGCAGCCCACACCGCAACTGTTCTGCATCCACCCCGGCCAGGCCCATGCCTTGGTCGTTCCTGCAGGCAGTGAAGTGTTCTGCAGTCATGGCAGCCTGCTGCTGCACAGCGGCCCGCAGGGCCTGGTCGATGGTGCGCCCAGCCTGCAGTGGCAGCTGTCCACCGGCCAACGCTGGCGCGCCCCCTGCCTGCTGTGGTTGCAGGCCAGCAGCCAGGGTGGCACGGCCCGCTTGCAGTGCAGCATGGCGCCCTTGCCCGCGTCGGCAGCGCCTCCTGCCACGCCATGGCAGCGCCTGCGGACATTGCTGCGCTCTGTGGGCGGGCGGCGCACGGCGGCAGGCTGAAGCAAGGCCATGGCCGAGTCGCCCGGTTGCCTATGTGACCGCTGGTGCCATCGGCGCCGCCCTACAATGGCACTGCCGCTTCCTTGGAGCGGCGACGTTCTCAGGGCGGGGCGAAACTCCCCACCGGCGGTATACAGCCTCGGCTGTGAGCCCGCGAGCGCCTGGAAGGCCACGCCTTTCAGGGTCAGCAGATCTGGTGCGATGCCAGAGCCGACGGTCACAGTCCGGATGAAAGAGCAACGTGAAGACCTGTCCCCCAGCCTGGGGCGGCAGCGCATGGGCGTGGCAATCCTTTGCCCGTCGGTGTGCCGGCTGCTGCGGGCTGCCTTGCCTTCGCGCGCCCTGATTCATTTGTTCCATGTCTTTGCAAGACCAACACCATGAATCAGACCACTATCGCCAACGTTTCTTCCTCCCAGGCCACCCGTGCAGCACTGCAGCAGGCCCGCATCGCCATCGTCAGCGCCAATTGGCACAGCGATGTGGTGCACCAGGCCCGCGACGCCGCCGTGCGCCGCCTGACCGCGCTGGGCGCCGCCCCGGCACGCCTGCACCAGGTGGAAGTGCCCGGTGCCTTTGAAATCCCGCTGATGGCGCAGAAGCTGGCCGCTTCCGGCCAGTTTGATGCCGTGATCGGTTGCGCCGTCATCGTCAACGGTGGCATCTACCACCACGAATTTGTCTCCGCCGCCGTGGTGGACGGCCTGATGCGCGTGCAGCTGGACACCGGTGTGCCCGTGTTTTCGGTGGCACTCACCCCGCACAACTTCCAGCCCACGGAAGACCTGCTGGGCTTTTTCCGCAACCACTTTGTCCACAAAGGCGAAGAAGCCGCCGATGCCTGCGCCCAGACCCTGGCCGCCCACGCCGACATCGACGCCCTGCTGACCCAGGCGGTGGCGGCGTAAGCCTGCCGCCCTGAACCGCTGCAACGCCGTGTGCAGGCGCTGCAGCCATCACCCCTGCCCGGCTTCCTGCCGGTGCAGGGATTTTTGATGCCGCACAGCCGGCTGCCCCCACTGCAGCACCTGCCGGATCCATCCGCTGGCGCCAACGGCAGCGGTGATGGCAGTGGACCTTGCGGCAAGCGCCTTGCCAGTGGACCTTGCGGCAAGCGCCTTGCCAGTGCACCCTGCCTCAGCCGCCGGCAGACTGCTTCGGTCCATTGGCAGGGATGCCCACGGCCTGCCATCCCATGCCGGAATCAGATGCGGAGGCGAGCGCCGGATCGGCGGCCTGCGGCAGCAGCGTCAATATCGCAGTCTCAGGCGCAGCATGTCCAGGTGCTGTATGCCGTCCTCGAAAACAGGCTCGGGGTAGTGTCGGACGAAGAAGTCATGGTCAATGCTGGCCACCCGGAAACCATGGCGCTGGTAGAAGGCCAGTTGGTAGCCGAACGTACCGGTACCCACCTCCAACTGGCTGGCGCCAGATGCGCGAAAGCAATCGATGACCGATTGCAGCAGCACCGTGCCGTAACCGGATTGCTGATGCTCAGGCAGCACGGCAATGCTCATCAGCTCGTGCACGCCGGCGCCGCGCGGCTGGACGACGCAAGCTCCCACCACCACGCCATCACGGGAAGCAACAAAGCACCTTGACCCGGCCAGATAGGCACGCACCTTGTCTTCCGACGGGTCCGCCAGCAGCAACAGCGCCAAGGGCGCATCGGTGGAAGGAATCTCCTGGATCAGCAGTGCCATGCCCGTTTTTCCATCACATGTCTGTCTTCGTCTTCACGGGCAGCTGCAGGCCCGGCAAGCCATAGGGGGTGATGCATGGCGCTCAAAGCCCATATTTCTGCTTCTTCGCCAGCACCCTGCGGGCAATCTCCAAGGAGTGCCCCCTATTCGGGTCCAGCGCCATTCTTTCCACTGCGGCCCATTCAAGGTAGTCCGCAATCACCTGTGGCTCATTCGTCCCCATGGCAAGGCTGAAGACGCGAGGCAGGTATGCGTGGTATTCATCCCTGGGCCAGTCCATGGTCGATATACCGATGGGGTCCCATTCGTTCCAGAGCAGATCGTCAATTGCCCGATAAAAATCGATGTGTTCCTGCGGGAGTTTCTGGCCCATTGCCTGTACAACCTGTACTGTATGGAGACATCCGCCCATGGCGGCGGACATGCAGATCCCTATGCATCCATCCCTCGCCATCAAGAGGACCGAGGGAATGATAGCTTGACGGGCACTCCCAGAATCCCGGATCGCAGCCCGCACAGAAGCCAATGGCCACATGCTGCCTCCTGGCCGCCGTGGCATCCCCATCCCTCTCCGTATTCGCCACCCGCGCCCACCGCCTTGCCCAAAGCCGCAGTCCCGTTCCACCCGCGCGACAGCTGGCGGCAGAGCTTGCTCCCAATAATGGGGATCGCATTACAACCACCGGAGACAACAACCATGCGCATCCCCTCCCCCTGTTCCACAGCCTTGCTGGCCTGCGCCGCCATGGCAGCCATCGCCCCGGCTGCACACGCCAGCGAAGTGCGTTCGACCGAAGTGCAAAGCCCCGCCCTGGGTCGCGCCCTGACCTACAACGTCTACCTGCCCACTGGCTATGCCGAAAGCCCCAATGTGCGCTACCCCGTGATGTACCTGCTGCACGGCAATGACGGTGCGCGCAACGACTGGGCCGTCAAAGGCAAGATGCAAAAAACCGTCGATACGCTGGTGGCCAATGGCGACATTCCGCCAGCGATCTATGTGATGCCCGACGCCAACACCAACTGGTACGTGGACCTGAAGGAGAAGATGGAAACCGCCTTTCTCCAGGACCTGATGCCCCATGTGGAGAAGACCTACCGCACCATCAACGCCCGCAATGGCCGGGTGATCGGCGGCCTGTCCATGGGCGGCTACGGTGCACTGCGCATGGTGCTGCAGTACCCCGAAAAATTTCAGGCTGCGGCCCTGCTCTCTCCCGCCATCTACAACCCCGAGCCGCCAGCCGACTCCTCCGCCCGCCACGTCAAGGTATTTGCCGAGCCCAACACCAGCGGCGCCTACAGCAAGACGGTCTGGCAGCAGTACAACTATCCGGTACTGATGGACGCCTTCCTGGCCAAGGGCATCAAGGTGCCCATGTACATCAACTCGGGCGATGACGATGAATTTGCCATCGAGGCCGAAGCCACTCAGCTCTACAGCCAGCTGCGCAAAGCCAAGCAACCGGCCGAGCTGCGCATCGTCAACGGCAAGCACGAATGGATGGTCTGGGAAACCACGCTGGGCGACAGCCTGAAATACGTGTTCAGCACGGTCAGCCGGCCCCAGGTCGGAACGACGAAATAAACCCGGCGCTGGCACGCTCTGCGGCCAGTGGGGATACCCTGCTTCCACCTGCATCCATCACACGCAGGTGGGGCGCTTTGGTGGACGGCCGCCGCAAGGGTCACCACCCCGTGTCAGGGATGGAGCTTGAACATGCGGCGGTACTCCGACGGTGGCACCGCCAGCTTGCCCTGGAAGTGGTGCCGCAGGGCCTGCACGCTGCCAAAGCCCACCAGGGCGGCGATGCGTTCGACGGACAGATGGCTGGACTCCAGCAGGCGCTGCGCTTCGGCAATGCGCTCGGCAATCAGCCACTGGCCGGGGGACTGCCCGGTGGATTCCGTGAAACGCCGCAGAAAAGTGCGCACACTCATCGCCGCCGCGTCCGCCATGCGCTCCACCGTCCATGGGGCCTCCAGCTCTGCACGCACCCGCTCCAGCACGTCCACCATGCGGTGGTGGCGGTCTGCCGGCACCGGCCTTTCAATGAACTGTGCCTGACCGCCGCTGCGGTGCGGCGGCATCACCAGGCGCCGGGCCACCCGGTTGGCGGCTTCCGCGCCGAAATCCTCGCGCACGATGTGCAGCATCAAATCCATGCCGGCGGCACTGCCTGCCGAGGTGTAGATGCGCTCCTCCGCCACGTACAGCACATCGGCATCCACGGCAATGTCGGGGTACAGCGCGCGCAGCTTTTCGCTGTAGCGCCAATGGGTGGTCGCCTTCCTGCCTGACAGCAAGCCGGTGGCCGCCAGCACAAATGCCCCCGAGCAGATGGAAGCCAGGCGCGCTCCGCGCTGCCATGCCCGGCGCAGCGCCGCCGTCAATTCGCCCGGCACCGGGACATCGGCCCCTTTCCAGCCGGCCGCCACAATCAGATCTGCCTGCTCCAGCAACTCCATCCCCGCCGTCGGGGTGACCAGCAGGCCCCCCTGTGCGCGCAACAGCCCGGGCTCGACGCCCGCGCTGGCGAAGCGGTACCACCCGGGTCCCATTTCAGGCCGGCTCAGCCCGAAGATCTCTGCGGCAATGGAAAACTCGAACGTGCACAGCTGGTCGTGCACCAAGGTCACCACCAGAGGGCCTTGGAGTTCCGGGAGCGATGCAGAGGTGGGTGCGGGTGCGGTATGAGTCACACAGTTTGGCGAAAAATTGTCGATCAATGTCTTTTCTGCCAATTGTTGCAGCTTTGGTGGCAGAGCACCATCTCGGCTTCACCACCCAGAAAGCCTGATATGCCCACCGCCGTGACTGCCACTCCCGCCGCGCCCGCTGCACTTGCCGAAGCCCATTTTGCGGCCGCGTTTGCGTTTGAAACCGACTGCTGGGACGTGCATGCCGCACTGTCCGAGGGCGCCGATTTCGTCTTGCTCGATGTGCGCTCGGCCGCCCTTTTTGCCCGGGGCCACATTCCGGGCGCCATCCACCTTCCGCACGGGAAACTGGTCGCCAGCCAACTCGTGCAGTGGCCTGCCGACACCGTGTTTGTGACCTACTGCGCAGGACCCCATTGCAATGGCGCTGCCCGGGGCGCACTGCGTCTGGCCAGACTGGGCCGGCCCGTCAAAATCATGGCCGGAGGCATCACCGGCTGGCAGGATGAAGGCTTTGCCCTGTCCACGTCAGCAGACTGAACGCCAGCGCGCCCGGCGCGCCCGACCAGCCGATAAAAAATCCCCGCCAGCCTTTCAACTGCGGGGATTTTTTTGCCAGCGGTGAACACCGCCGGAGTACAGGGCGGAAGCCGCGCTTACTTGCGTTCCCACACGGCGGCAAAAAAGCCGTCGGTCTGGTGGGCGTGGGGCCACAGGCGCACATACTGCGTGCCGGTGTCGCCGCCAGCGCACAGGGTCGCAGCGTGCTCCACTTTCAGCTTCTCCAGCGTCTGACCGGCATCCAGCGGCACGAAGTCGGGATGCGCTTGCTGGAAGGCTTCGGCAATGCGCTCGTTTTCTTCGGGCAGCACGGAGCAGGTGGCGTAGACCAGGCGGCCGCCGGACTTCACCATGCGCGCAGCGCTGGTCAGGATGGACAGCTGCTTTTCGGTCAGCTCGGCCACCGCATTCTGGTCCTGGCGCCACTTCAGATCGGGGTTGCGGCGCAGGGTGCCCAGGCCGGAGCAAGGCGCATCCACCAGCACGCGATCGATCTTGCCGGCCAGGCGCTTGACGCGTTCGTCGCGCTCATGGGCCAGGGCGGCAGGGTGCACATTCGACAGGCCGCTGCGCGCCAGACGGGGCTTGAGCGCTTCCAAGCGGTGGGCGGACACATCGAACGCGTACAGGCGACCGGTGTTGCGCATCTGCGCGCCAATGGCCAGGGTCTTGCCGCCGGCTCCGGCGCAGAAATCCACCACCATTTCGCCGCGCTTGGCGTCCAGCAGCAGGGCCAGCAGCTGCGAGCCTTCGTCCTGCACCTCGATGCGGCCCTTCACAAAGGCTTCCAGCCGGGTCAGCGCAGGCTTGCTGTCCACGCGCAGCCCCCAGGGGGAGTACGGCGTGGCTTCGGCCTTGATGCCGGCTTCCTTCAGCTCCTTTTGCACCTCGGCGCGCTTGGCGTTCAGGGCGTTGACCCGCAGGTCCAGCGGAGCAGGCTCCAGCATGCTGGCGGCCAGTGCCTCGAACTGGTCGCCCACCTGGGCTTGCAGCGCGTCGGCCATCCACTGGGGCAGGTTGTGGCGGTGCTGGGGCATCAGCTCTGCGGGCTTCACCGCATCGCATTCATCGACCCACTTGATCTCCTGCGGGCTGAGCGCGGCTTTCAGAAAGTCGCGCGGGCCGTGAAAGCCCAGGATGGCCAGACGCCGCTCCTTGGGGCCGCTGCCGTTGCGGGCCAGGGCTTCGAACAGGGTTTTCTTGCGCAACACGGTGTAGGCCGTTTCGGCCAGCGTGCCGCGCTCGCGCGGGCCCAGGTTGCGGTGGTCACGGAAATAGCGGGACACCACGGCATCGGCCGGGTGTTGAAATTGCAGGGTCAGCTTGACCAGTTCGGCGCAAGCGTCCAGAAGGGCTTTGGGGTGCATAGCCTGCATTGTCCCATTGCGGGCTATTCCCAGGTATGGCCGCGGCTTGGCGGCCTGTGGGTGGTAGCACGCCCATCAGCCTACCGGGATCCGCCCACATCGCTTTTTTGCGCCGTGCTTTCCGTGAACGTGCTGCCCAGGCACTAGCATGGCGGCCATGGCACACCCCGAACCCCTTCCCCCTCTGCCGCAGATTCCCGCCGGCCGCTACCGCCACTACAAAGGCAACTTCTACCAGGTGCTGGACGTCGCCCGGCACAGCGAGACGCTGGAGGCCCTGGTGGTGTACCGGCCCCTGTACGGCGAAGGCGCGCTGTGGGTGCGGCCTGCTGCCATGTTCACCGAGACCGTGGTGGTCGATGGCGTGGAGCAACCACGCTTTGCGCACGTGGGCGACGGGGACTGAGCCAGGGCGGCAGCCCGCCTGCGCCCCGCAGGTCTTTGCATGCCTGCAGCCCGTTGGAGATACGCTCGCCGGACGGAAGCGGACACCCGGCGATGACCGCGGCACCCCAGGTATCTCGTCACAGCCTTCCGGCATTCACCATGTACTGCCCTGCGCCTAGGCAGCGCGCGCTTCAGACGAAAAAGTCCACGACCTTGCCCAAGGTCTTCATCCCGCCACTGGTGTAGGCGGCAATGGCCTTGCCGGCCGTGGTCGTGGTATCCACCACGCCGGTCACCCCCGCCACCACGCCATCCACCACGGCGGCGGTCACGTCTTCGACCAGCCCGCTGGCAATGCTGCCCACGCCCCCCGTCTGGGCGGCAAAGGCCGTTCCCGCCACGGCCCCCACCACATCGCCCAGTGAACGCTTCTGGTGCACGGCAGTGCCCAGCTGCAGGGCACCACGCACCGTCTGGATGGCCTGAAGTGCATTCATGTCGTCTTCATTTCTTTTTCATTTCTACACCGCATTTGTATCACAAACATTCCAGAATAAATGGCGCCATACAAAATCCACACAAACTGTCTACATAAAATATACAAAACTCCACAATCAATACCACAGCATCAATCGCAATTTGCATGCACAGCGTCACCTGATAATTTCAAATAACGTACATAACGCATGCCGAAATAATACTTGCCCCTCACATTTGGTATCCAAACTGTTGATTATTTGTATGCGATTTGTAGTTTGGCCTGATTTTCTCCCATTCATCGCCTTATTTAATCAATCAGCACACTCCTAATATTCGCTCATCTTTTCAAGGAGATTGCGATGAGCGACATCACATCTGTTTCAGGCAGCGGCTCCAGTTCTCTCGCTGCGCTGACCAACACCAAGCGCCCCCGCGTGGCGGCAGACACCCAGGAAGCGGGCGAGTCCGACTTTGCCAGCGCCATCTGCTCCTTCAGCAACGAAAGCCTGGCCCTGCTCAGCGAAGCAGGCCACACCGGTCTGGAATGGCTGGAAGCGGGCATCGACAGCACCGTGGAAGGGGTGAGCGATCTGGGAGACGGCATTGCCGGGCTGGCAGAAGACGGCCTGGACGCCATCGTGAGCCTGGCCCAGACCGTGGAGTCCACCGCGTCCAGCGTCGCCAACTCCCTGGGCTCGGCGGCCACCAGCGTGGCCCAGTCGGTGGAATCGACGGCGTCCGGCGTGGCCGATCTCTGGGATGACACCGTGGAGATGGCTTCCACCGTGGCAGGCGCGGTGACCGACGGCGCCGAAACGGTGCTGGATGTCGTGGGCTCCGGCTCGCGCAACGTGGCTTCCTATGTGGCCCTGGGCAATTCGGCGGTACGCGCCCTTCTCAACGAACTGGTCTGAACACAGACTGCAGGACGCCCCATCATGCGAATCCCTACCCCTCTGCTCACCACCCTGGGCATTGCAGCCTGCGCACTGCAAACCGGCTGCGCCATCATCACCGTCGAACCCTTGTGGGAACTGACCAAGGCCGCCGCCGTCGTCGCCAACAGCGCTGTGGCGCTGTCGCCCCCCTCGGCATCCAACACGCTCTACAACCTGCGCACCCCGCTGAACAGCGTGTGCATTGAGTACAACCCCCAGACGCAGGTGCCCGACCTGGTGCCGGCCCTGCAGGCCGAACTGCAGAAGCACGGCATCGACAGCAAGGTGTATGACACCGCCCCCGCGGCACGCCTGTGCAATGTCTGGCTGGAGTACACCGCCTACTTCGACTGGGGCCGCCCGCCCTTCACGGGGGACTTCCGCCCGTATGTGACCTCGGTGCAACTGGCCCTGCGCTCCAAGGAAGGCGAGCTGATCTCCAGCAGCCAGTTCCAGCTGGACCCCTATCTGTCACGCGGCCAGTGGACCAGCACCCGCACCAAGGTCAGCCCGGTCGTGACCGCCCTGGTCACCGGCTACCAAGACTGATTCCCCTTTTTTCCGATTTCGCAGGAGATTCCGATGCCCATGCCTTTCCGCCCATTGTTCCTGGCCTCTGCCGCCTTGTGCGCAGGCATGCTGACCGGCTGCGTGACGCGCGACCCCTCCATCGTCAACAGCCCGGTTGCCGTGGCCGCCATGCCGCGCATGGCCAATATCGAGCGCGTCAACACCGGCAGCCTTTTCAACAACAACACCTTCACCAGCCCATTCAACGGCCGTGCCCGGCCGCGCAATGTCGGGGATTCGCTGAAGATCGAGATCGCCGAGTCCATGAGCGCCACCAGCAAGGCCAAGACCGACGCCAGCCGCCAGAACGCCATGGCCAACAAGGGCCCAGGCAGCAATTCGGGTACCGGCTTTCTGGGCTCCATCCTGAATCTGGACGCCCAGGCCTCCGGCAGCGATTCCTTCAGCGGTGACGGCAGCTCCAGCAATTCCAGCAACTTCACCGGACAGATTGCGGCCTCGGTCATCAACGTGCTGCCCAATGGCCACCTGGTGGTGGCGGGCGAGCGCAGCATCGCCATGAACGGCGACGCCAAGACCCTGCGCTTCTCCGGTGTCGTCGACCCACGCGACTTCCGTCCCCAGAACATCGTGGCCTCGTCCGACGTCATCAACGCCAAGATGGAAGTGGTCGGTCGGGGCGATGTCTCGGAAGCCGGTCAACGCACCTGGCTGCAGCGGGTACTCACCAACACCCTGGCCATCTGGTAATCGCCACGCGGTTTTTCCCTGCCGGCGTCCCCTTTTTTTGACCCGCAGCAGTGCCGGATGCTGCACCTGTCTTTGCAAGGAGATCACCATGCCCACCCCATTCAAGACTGCACTGGCCATCGCCTCCTGTGTGGCCAGTTGCCTGCCCAGCCTGGGGCGCGCCGCCGAAGCGGAGCCTGCCCTGATCGGCGCGTCCGCCCAGGTGGCGGGGCAGCAGCTGCAGCTCAACGGCGCAGGCATCAGCAAGCGCCTGCTCTTCAAGGTCTACACGGTGGGTCTGTACCTGCGTGACCAGCGACGCACCACCGAAGCCGTGCTCTCCAGCGATGGTCCGCGCCGCCTGGTGATCCGGCTGATGCGCGACATCTCGGCCAAGGAGTTCGAGGAAGCCGTGCTGGACAAGCTGGCCAAGGACATCGCCCAGATGGATGCCCGCGTGGCCGAGCAGATGAACGGCCTGAGCCAGGCCCTGGCGCACCTGCCGTCCGGGCTGCGCAGCGGCGACCTGCTGACCCTGGACTGGATTCCGGGAACCGGCACGGTGGTGGAGCACAACCGCCGCCGCGTGGTGCAACCGATGCAGGACATTGCCTTCTACAACACCTTGCTCAACTTCTGGCTGGGCGAGCAGGCGGACGATCCGCAGCTCAAGACCGCCCTGCTAGGCCTGAGCTGAGACCAAGAAGACGCTCCGCCAACCTGGTCAGCGCTGCCAGACCGGATGGCCCTGGACGTGCTGCACCTCCAGCACATAGCCCACGCCGCGCACGGTCTTGAGCAGCGTGGGCGAACGGGGATCGTCGCCGAGCTTGCTGCGCAGGCGCGATACCAGCAGGTCGATGCTGCGCTCGAACGCCGCCATCGTGCGCCCATGGGCTTGCTCCATCAGCTTGTCCCGGCTGCAGACCCGCCGGGGGGTGCGCAGAAAAGTGCACAGCAAGCGCAGCTCGGCCCCCGACAGCGGCACCACCACCCCGTCGGGCGACACCAGGTGGCGCTCCATGGTGAAGAGCTGCCAGCCATCGAACTGCACCACCTCGAGCAGATCCGGGGGCAAGGTCACCGGCTTGATCGCCGCAGCCACCGCGGCGGCCGAGTTTCGCAGCACGTTCTGGATGCGTGCCACCAGTTCACGGGGCTCGAAGGGCTTGCCCATGTAATCGTTGGCCCCCAGCTCCAGCCCCAGCACACAGTCAAAGGGGTTGGAGCGGGCGGTCAGCATGATGATGGGCAACTGGGAGTGCGAGCGCAGCTCCTTGGCCAGCCGGATTCCGTCCACGCCCGGCAGCATGACATCCAGCACCACCAGGTCGATGGGCTGGGCAGCCAGCTGGGCACGCATGGAATCTCCGTCGCAGGCCGCATAAGTGGCATAACCGAAACGGGTGAGATATTGCGTGAGTAATGCGGTGATTTCCTCGTCGTCATCCACCACCAGAATATGGTGCATAGGCAAACCGTGCTGAGTCAAAATAATTGTGGTCGTTTTGACTGCGAGTGTAGGCACCCCTCGGCACTTGCGGTGAAAACTTAAGCAGTTTTTTTATACTTTTTTCACTCTTTACGTACGCAACCACGTACATAAGGACCGCAAGACACCTACAAAGCCCGTTTTTTGTAGGCGGACTGAAACAATATGTCACTTCTGCTATTTACGCGGTGGCAGCCGGACGAAAACTGGCGCCGATTTTCGGCACCCATCTTTTAGCCACCAGATAATGCAGCAAGGCTTATTTTCCACATGCCCCCTGAATATGCCAGCCGGCCTGAAAAACACAAGCGGCGGCATACACAGCGCGCCAACCGTGGATATTCCCGCCTGCACGCAGCTACGACAGAAGCAGCTGCAGAAGCGGGCGCATCACGGCTACGGCTGGCTGTAGGGCAGCTCCAGCACGGCGCACAGGCCGCCGTCGTGGGCGTTGTGCAGGCGCAGTTCGCCATGGTGGCGCAGCGCAATATCGCGCGCAATCGACAGGCCCAACCCCACCCCGCCGTGGTGGCGGTGGCGCGATGCTTCCATGCGCACAAAAGGCTGCATCACCTGCCGCAGCGCCGCATCGGGCAGGCCGGGGCCATGGTCGCGCACGGTGATGCGCACGCCCAGCGGGCTTTCTTCCAGCAACACCTCGGCCCCGCCGCCGTAGCGCAGCGCATTGGCAATCAGATTGTCCACACAGCGGCGCAGTGGCCCGATCTGGGCCTGGATGATCCCGGCCGTTCCCCGCAGCGGGATGTGCACCCCCGTCAATTCATGGTCGTCCACCACGCTTTCCAGCAAGGCCTGCACCTGCACGCGCACCATGGGCGTGGCCTGGGCCTGGCCGCGCAGATAGTCCAGCGTGTCCTGGATCATGGCGTCCATCTCGGCAATGTCGCGCTGGAATTCGAGGTTGGTGTGATGGTCGTCCAGCAGCTCGGCACGCAGGCGCAGCCGGGTCAGCGGCGTGCGCAGATCGTGCGAGACAGCCGCCACCAGTCGGTCACGGTCCTGCAGCTGCTGGCGGATGCGGTCCTGCATCTGATTGAACACACGGCTGGCCTCGCGGCATTCCACGGTGCCCGTCTCGGGCAGCGGGGGGCGGTTGATATTGCCCCCCAGCTCCCGCGCCGCCGCCGCCAGGCGCAGCATGGGAGTGGCCAGCCAACGCGCGCCGAACCAGGTTGCGATCAGCAGCGCCGACAGGCGGAAGCCCACGTCCAGCACAAAGGCCCACAGCGAACGCTGGGGTTCTTTTTGCGGCGGCAACGGTCGCCCTTCCGGCTGCAACTGCAGCGGCAGTCCACGGCGCACCACATAGGATTTCTCGTTGGTCACGGTGATGGGGTTGCTCAGGGTCTCGCCCTGGACCTGCTGCGGCGGCATCGGCGGCTGTGGCGGGGGCGGCGGAGGCCCGCGCAGCTCGAACATCAGCGACAGCGCCAGCAGATGGCTGGCCACCACCACCACGGCCAGCAGGCAGGCCAGCCGGCCGAACAGCGTATCCGGCCCGCGCCGCAGCCGCTGCAGCAGCCTGCGCAGCCGGTCAGCCCAGCCCAGTGCCGGTGGCGCCACGCTGGGCGCGGCGGCAGGCCCCAGCCCGTCAGCGGCAGGTGCAGTCACCGGACTCATGCCACGCAGGCCTGGATATGGCGGGCGTCCAGCATGTAGCCAGCCCCCCGCACGGTCTTGATCAGCGAAGGCCCGTCCTCACCCAGCTTGTGGCGCAGGCGCGAGATCAGCAGGTCCACGCTGCGGTCCAGGCTGTCCATGCTGCGCCCCCGGGCCTGCTCCAGCAGTTGCTCGCGGCTAAAGACACGGCGTGGCGCTTCCAGCAAGGTGCACAGCAGACGGTATTCCGCATACGACAGCGGCACCACCGTGCCCTGCGGATCCACCACCTGGCGCTCCAGGCGCTGCAAGGTCCAGGCATCGAAACGCACATTCGCGGCCTGGCTGGTATCGGCCTGGGCCGTGGCCTGGCGGCGCATCACACTGTGGATGCGGGCCACCAGTTCGCGCGGCTCGAAGGGCTTGCCCATGTAATCGTCGGCGCCCAGCTCCAGCCCCACCACGCAGTCATAGGATTCGGCACGCGCGGTCAGCATGATGATGGGCATCTGCGACTGCTGGCGCAGCAAGCGGGCCAAGGTCAGGCCATCGACACCGGGCAGCATCACGTCCATCACCACCAGATCGATGGCATGGGCCTTGAGCTGGCTGTGCATGCTGGCGCCATCGCTGGCCACATGCACTTCAAAGCCAAAACGCTCCATGTATTGGCTGAGCAGCGTCGTAATCTCTTCATCGTCATCCACCACCAAGATTCGGTACATCGCGTGCTCACTCCTTGCATTTCCGCGTCAACAGGAGGCCAGTGTAAGGACGTGCTTCGCTTGGTATGGGAGGAAAGAAAGGATGCCCCATAGACAGTTCAGGGGCTTACAACGCGCTTTGTAGCGACTGCCGTACAAACAGGACAACAACGGTTTACGCGGCGGCCTCAGCATGTGCAGCGGTTCACCTCGCAGCCATGTCTGCGGCAGAGGGCATGCAGGCCGCTGGCGGGCTGGATCTTCTTGAAAGGACCTCCCATGACCAGCATTTCCAGTCTGGGCAGCAGCAATGCGTGGAGTTCTGCAATTCAGAGCCAGCGCAGCCAGCAAAGCGTCAAGCTCGCAGAAAAACTCTTGGCCAACTTTGATGCCGACGGCAACGGCAGCCTGAATGAGACCGAGCTGCAGTCGCTGATGGATGACATCGGCAGCCGCACCGGCCAATCCGGCGGCAGCAGCGCCAAGGACCTGTTGTCCAGCAGCGACAGCAACGCAGACGGCAGTCTGAGCACCGACGAGCTCGAAGCCGCACCGTCCAGCATGCTGCCGCCACCCCGCTCCACCATGGATTTCGCGCAATCGCGCGGCGCGGGCCAGAGCGATGACCTGTTCAGCAAGGTGGACAGCGACGGCAGCGGCGATGTGAGCAGCGACGAGCTGACGGCGCTGCTGCAGAAGATGAACGGCCAGGAGAGCGTGAGCGAGGAAGACGCAGCGGCCCTGTTCAGCCAGCTCGACAGCGACGACGACGGCAGCCTGAGCCAGGCCGAATTCGATGCCGCCCGACCCCAGAACGCCGGCGGCATGCCGCCACCACCGCCCGCCCAGGCCAGTGCCAGCACGGAATCCGACAGCGACAGCACGGGCACGGCTGCAGCCAGCGGTGTCGGGGGAGCCGGCGGCGCAGGGGGCTCGACCACCACCGTCTACGACGAACTGGACACCAATGAAGACGGCACCGTGTCCCTGGCCGAACGCCTGGCCGGCGCCGCCGAAGACGCCGCCGATGCGGCCCTCAACGTGGTCGATCAGCTCAAGCAATCCACCGAGAGCTGGACCCAGAATGCCCGCAACGCCCTGTTGGACACCGCCCACCGTGCCTACCAGGCCGCCAACGGCGAACCCGCCGCAGCCCGCAGCACCTACAGCTATACGGTCTGAGTTCTGGCTTCCCTCTGCGCCGCAGGTGAGCGGCGTGGAGGAACGTCACCCCGTTTCCGGTGGTGAACTAGGGGCACAACGTGGTCGATGGCAGCGGGCTCCAGCCGGAGAGCCTCCCGACCACCGCCGTTACAGATGGCGCAGAAAGTGCGCCACGGCACGCGGGTAGATGATGTGTTCCTGCGTCAGCACCCGCGCGGCCAGGGTCTGGGGAGTGTCCTCCGGCAGTACCGGCACCACGGCCTGGTCCAGAATGGGCCCCACATCCAGCTCGGCCGTCACCTGGTGCACGGTCGCACCGGCAAACTTGCAGCCCGCCTCAATGGCACGCTGGTGCGTATGCAAGCCCGGAAATGCCGGCAGCAGCGAAGGGTGGATATTCAGCAGCCGCCCGGCAAAATGGTTCACGAATCCGGGCGTGAGAATGCGCATGAAGCCGGCCAGCACCACCAGCGCCGGTTCATGGCTGTCGATCTGCTGGGCCAGCGCCGCATCAAACGCTTCGCGGCTGTCGAAATCCTTGTGGTTCAGCACGGCCGTGGCAATGCCATGCTCACGGGCAAAAACCAGGCCTTGGGCATCGGCCTTGTTGCTGATGACGGCGGCCACGCGGGCGTCCAGACGGCGCACCCACTCCTGTTGCTGGGCAGCCCGTACGATGGCTGCCATGTTGGAGCCGCCGCCAGAGATCAAAATCACGATGTTTTTCATTTCCTGCGAATTATCCCAGCCATGCCATTCGACCACCGCGCTCAGCCTTTGTCGCCCCACGCCGCCCGTGTGCTTGCCACGCTGATGGAGAAAGCCCGCACCGTACCGGACAGCTATCCGCTCACGGTGAACAGCCTGCAGTCGGGCTGCAACCAGAAGACCAGCCGCGCGCCGGTGATGCAGCTGAGCGAAGGCGACATCCAGGCCGCCCTGGACGAGCTGCGCCAGCGCCACCTGGTGATGGAAGCCAGCGGCCAGCGCGCCACCCGCTGGGAACACAATTTCGAGCGGGTGGTGGGCGTGCCCAGCCAGGCCAGCGCCATCCTGGGCCTGCTGATGCTGCGCGGCCCGCAGACGGCTGGCGAGCTGCGCATCAACACCGAGCGCTGGCACCGCTTTGCCGATATCGGCTCGGTCGAGGCCTTCCTGGAAGAGCTGCGCGACCGCAGCGACGAAAAAGGCGGTCCGCTGGTGGTGCTGCTGCCGCGCGCCCCCGGCGCCCGGGAAGCACGCTGGGCGCACCTGCTGTGCGGAGAGGTGGATGTCAGCGCCCTGGCCGCGGCCAGTGAAGCCGGTAGTGTCGCCCCGTCCGATGGCGCCACCGCCCAGCGCCTGGCCGCACTGGAAGCCGAAGTGGCACTGCTGCGCGCCACCGTGCAGCAGCTGTGCAGCGCCCTGGGAGTGGAAGCGCCGGTGCCCCACAGTGGCATGGATTCTGCAGAGCAGAACCCGCCAGCCAAAATCTGACTCCGGACTCACCCTAGGCTGTCGCCGCCCCGACATGGCGGCAGCGAACGACCATGCTAAAAACCTTGCATTACAAGGAGACCGCAGCATGGATTTGGCATTCACGCCCGAAGAGCAGGCCTTCCGCGAGGAAGTCCGCGCCTGGATACACGAGCACCTGGACCCCGCCGCCGCCCGCAAGGTCCGCGAAGGCCTGCGCCTAACGCGCGACGACATCCAGGGCTGGGCCAAGACCCTGGGCAAAAAGGGTTGGCTGGCCTATGGCTGGCCCAAGGAATTTGGCGGCCCCGGCTGGACTGCGGTGCAAAAGCACCTGTTCGCCGAAGAACTGGCCAAGGCCGGCGCCCCCAGCATCGTGCCCTTCGGGCCGGTGATGGTGGCCCCGGTGATCCAGGCCTTTGGCACGCCGGCGCAGCAGCAGCGCTTTCTGCCCGGCATTGCCAGCGGCGAAGTCTGGTGGAGCCAGGGCTACAGCGAGCCGGGTTCGGGTTCGGACCTGGCCAGTGTGAAGACGCGCGCCGAGCGCCAGGGTGACTTCTACATCGTCAACGGCCAGAAGACCTGGACCACGCTGGGCCAGCATGGCGACTGGATGTTCAACCTGGTGCGCACCAGCAACGAAGGCAAGCCGCAGACCGGCATCAGCTTCCTGCTGATCGACATGAAGTCGCCCGGCGTTACGGTGCGCCCCATCAAGCTGTTGGATGGCGAATGCGAAGTCAACGAAGTCTTCTTTGACAACGTGAAGGTGCCTGCCGACCAGCTGATCGGGGAAGAGAACAAGGGTTGGACCTACGCCAAGCACCTGCTGGCACACGAACGCACCAATATTGCCGACGTGAACCGCGCCAAGCGTGAACTGGAACGCCTCAAGCGCGTGGCCAGGGCCGAAGGCGTGTGGGAAGACCCGCGTTTCCGCGACCAGATCGCCCTGCTGGAAGTGGACGTGGTGGCACTGGAGATGCTGGTGCTGCGCGTGCTGTCGGCCGAAAAGAGCGGCAAGAACCCGCTGGACATTGCCGGTCTGCTGAAGATCAAGGGCAGCGAGATCCAGCAACGCTACACCGAACTGCTGATGCTGGCCGGCGGCCCCTACAGCCTGCCCTTGGTCTACGAGGCCATGGAAGCCGGCTGGCAGGGCGACTTCCCCGGCGGCACGGTGGGCCTGGCCCCGCTGGCTTCCAGCTACTTCAATATGCGCAAGACCACGATCTACGGGGGCTCCAACGAAGTGCAGCGCAACATCGTCGCGCAGACGGTGCTCGGCTGATGCCCCACCGCCGTCCGCGCTGCGCACAGCGGGACGGCTCCCCCACGCCCCCTCGGGGAGGGGGCGCCAGACAGAGCTTTGCTGGACACCCCATGCGGCGGCGCCGCCCGGGATGACAGCACCAGGAGAGATTTATGGATTTCAATTTTTCCGAAGACCAGCAGCAACTGCGCGATGCCGTGCGCCGCTGGGTGGACAAGGCCTACACCTTCGAGCACCGCCGTGCGGCGGTGAAGGCCGGTGGCTTTTCACGCGATACCTGGGCCGAACTGGCCGACCTGGGCCTGACGGCCCTGACCGTGCCTGAAGCCCATGGCGGCCTGGGCCTGGGCGCCGTTGACGCCATGGTGGTGATGGAGGAACTCGGCCGCGGCATGGTGCTGGAGCCACTGGCCCAGGCCTTCATCACCGGCGCCGTGCTCGGCCAGTTTGCCCCCGAAGCCGTGCAGGCCCAGTGGCTGCCGCGCGTTGCGGCCGGCGAGTCCATCGTGGTGCTGGCCCAGCAGGAACGCAGGGCACGCTACCGCCTTGACCGCTGCGAGGCCCAGGCCACCAGGAACGGTGCGGGCTATGCGGTGACCGCCCGCAAGAGCATCGTGCCCATTGGCGACAAGGCCGATGCTTTTCTGGTGCCCGCTCTGCTGGACGGCCAGCAGGCGCTGTTCCTGGTGGAAGCCTCGGCCGAGGGCGTGAGCACCCAGGGCTACGGCACCCAGGACGGCAGCCGTGCTGCCGAGCTGCAGTGCAACGGCAGCCCTGCCACCCTGGTCACCACCGACGGCCTGTCCGCGCTGGAACTGGCGGTGGACGTTGGCAGCGCCAGCGTCTGCGCCGAAGCCGTGGGGGTGATGGAGCAGGCCCTGCTGACCACGGCCGACTACCTGAACCAGCGCAAGCAGTTCGGTGTGGCGATCGCCAGCTTCCAGGCCCTGCGCCACCGCTCCGCCGATATGAAGATGCAGCTGGAACTGGGCCGTTCCATGAGCTACTACGCCAGCCTGCAACTGGGCCAGCCGGCCGAAACCCGCCGCCGTTCCATCGCCCGCGCCCGCGTGCAACTGGGCCAGTCCATGCGCTACGTCGGCCAGCAGGCCGTGCAACTGCATGGCGGCATCGGTGTGACGGACGAGTACATCATCAGCCACCACTTCAAGAAACTGACCCAGCTGGAGATGACCTACGGCGACAGCCTGCACCATCTGGGAGAAGTGTCGGCCCGCATGCGCGAGACCGCAGGCGTGATGGAATAAGCCCAGCGCCAACGGCATCCCTCGCGGCCGGCACTGCGCACTGCAGCACACCGGCCGCTTTTGGCACGGGCCCCTCCCCTGGGGTCCGTTTTTTTATGCCGGGAAGAAGGAGGCCGCCCCTCAGGTCAGCCGGTACTCCAGCGGCTGCAGCGGCTGCGGTGGCTCGGGGTCACCCAGCGACTGGCACAGGCTGATCTCGATGCCGCGGCAGAAGGCATCCAGCGGCAGGTCGTTGCTTTCCACACCGAAGGGCTCTTCCAGCTCGTCACCCAGCGCGTCCAGACCAAAGAAGGTATAGGCCACGATGCCCACCACAAACGGCGTCATGAAGCCCGTGGTGTCCACCAGGCCGAACGGCAGCAGAAAGCAGTACATATAGGCCGTGCGGTGCAGCAGCAGCATGTACGAAAACGGAATCGGCGTGTGGCGGATACGTTCGCAGGATGCAGCCGCAGCCGTCATCGCGGTGAAGGTGTTGTCGATCTGGGCGGCCAGCACCGGGTCTATCCAGCCTTTGCGCAGGCTGTCGCTCAGGTCATGGCCGTTGGCCAGCATTAGCGCATCGGAGCGGAAATTCAGCGGGTGGTTGCGCATGGCAAACCATTCCTCGGCCGTCAGCCAGCGCTCCAGCGCGCCATCGTCCTGGTGACCGCGCAGTTGGGAGCGCAGTGCATGGGCGTGGGCAATGGCACGGTGCACCATGCGCACCCGCACATCTCCCACGCGGTTGCGGGGATCCAGCACCAGCGGCACGCGGATGAAGTTCTGGCATTGGCGCGACAGCGTGCGGGCGCAGATCACCAGTTCACCCCAGAGCTTGCGCCCTTCCCAGAAACGGTTGTAGGCCGTGGTGTTGCGGAAGCCCAGAAAAATGGCCAAAGGCAGGCCGATCAGCGTGAACGGGATGGGCGTGACGGTGATCTTGAGATCGAACAGATTGCCATGTGCGTAGGTGACCAGCACGGCCAGCACGATGTTCAGGCACAGCACCCATCGGATGCGCTGCAGCACGGAACCGCGCAGGATGAGGAAAAGGTTGAAGCCGGTGGGGCGGTCGCGGACGATCATGCGCAGCAGGCGATCGAGGGTAAACACCTATTGCACCACAGGACAGACGGGCGTTTCGGCAAATGCTGAAAATTCTGTGTCCGTGGCAGGCGCTTCCCTCGCAGAAGCAAGGTCTGCATTGGGCGCCTGGCGTGGAGACCCTGCCCTCCTCGTGGAGATAGCGCCGCGCATGCGGGCCCCGGCACGGCGGCTACAACGCCCAGCGCGAGCTTTTGGGCACATGGGCCAGCAGAAACTCCATCTGATCGGCCAGGATGCGGCGATTGCGCAGGATGAAGTCCTCCCACAGGCTGGGGGTGTAGGGCGCATACAGCAGCGGCATGCGCGCCTGCTCCGGCGTGCGCGGCCCTTTGCGGTGGTTGCAGGCACGGCAGGCCGTGACCACATTCATCCAGTGGTCCTGGCCTTTCTGGGCAAACGGCACGATGTGTTCGCGCGTCAGGTCGCGCTCGTCGTGGACCCGGCCGCAGTAGGCACACAGGTGGCGGTCGCGGGAAAACAGTTTGCTGTTGGTGAGGCCGGGCTTGAGCGCATGCGGGTTGATGCGCGGAATGCCTTTGGTGCCGATGATGCTGTTGATGTGGATCACCGACTGCTCGCCGGTGTGCGCGTTATGGCCCCCACGGAACACCGCGATCTGCGCGCCCGATTCCCAGCGGACCTCATCGGCGGCGTAGTGCAGCACGGCCTCCTCCAGGCTGATCCATGACTGGGGAAGTCCGTGGGCGGACAGCTTCAGAACCTTCACGATGCACCTCCTCGAATGAACGTCAACGTCCAGGACGGGTTTCGCGGCAAGCCGATAAGGCATGCGACAGGCATACCCTATGGATGGCAATATACTCGCTTTCACTGTCAGACAGCCATCCCGTGCTGAATTGGAAAGCGCCGCGCGCTATGAAAAACAAAGCATTCCCATGAAGATTTTCAGAGGCCTTCAGCACCCCGATCGTGCCCCCGCATGCGCGGTCACCATTGGTAACTTTGATGGGGTGCACCGTGGCCACCAGGCCATGCTGGGATTGCTGCGTGCCGAAGCCGCGCAACGCGACCTGCCCACCTGTGTGCTGACCTTCGAGCCCCACCCGCGGGACTACTTTGCGCAGAAGCTGAACAAGCCCGATCTGGCCCCCGCCCGCGTGGGCACGCTGCGCGACAAGCTCAGCCAGCTGGCCATCTGCGGCGTGGACCAGACGGTGGTGCTGCCTTTCAACGATGCGCTGGCCGGCCAATCCCCGCAAGCCTTCATCCAGAACGTGCTGGTACAGGGCCTGGGCGCCCAGTACATCCTGGTGGGCGATGATTTCCGCTTTGGCAGCCAACGGGCCGGCGACTACGCCATGCTGGACGCCGCGGGCCAGGCCCAGGGCTTCGACGTGGCCCGCATGAACAGCTACGAGGTGCATGGCGAGCGTGTCTCCAGCACCACGGTGCGGGCGGCGCTGGCGGCCGGCGACATGCCACAGGCGGCCAAGCTGCTGGGCCACCCCTACACCATCTCCGGCCATGTGGTCCATGGCCGCAAGCTGGGCAGGCAGCTGGCGGAATCCAAGGCCGGGGCGGCCGATGGCTTTCGCACCCTGAATCTGCGCTTTGACCACTGGAAACCGGCGGCCAGCGGCATCTTTGCGGTGCTGGTGCACGGCCTGGATGCACAGCCGCTGCGCGGCGTGGCGAACCTGGGGGTGCGCCCCTCGCTGGACCCGAACGACGTCAACGGCGGCCGTGTGCTGCTGGAGACACATTGCCTGGATTGGCCTACCCATCTGGGTGGCGAAGGCGCCTACGGTAAAATCATCCGCGTGGAACTTCTGCACAAACTGCACGACGAGCTGAAGTACGACAGTCTCGATGCCCTGACAGCAGGTATCGCCAAGGACTGCGATGACGCATGCGCGTTTTTTGCGTCCATTCCCGCGTCTTCCTACACCGAAACCCGTCGCCAGACCACGCGCGACCGAATTTGACGCTCGCCGTCCCAGCCTGGGCGCGGCAGCGCTTCGGGCACCTGCATCCCATTCACGTCCTGGCCGCGACGCCAACGCGCCGGCCATGGCCTTGCCCTGCTTTCAAGGTTTTCCATGTCTGATTCGAAGTCCAACAAGCCCGAAGCGTCCGCCTACCGCGCAACGCTGAACATGCCCGACACCCCCTTCCCCATGCGCGGCGACCTGCCCAAGCGCGAGCCGGGCTGGGCCAAGGATTGGGAAGACCAGGGCACCTACCAGAAGCTGCGCGCGGCCCGCCGCGGCGCGCCCATGTTCATCCTGCACGACGGCCCGCCCTATGCCAACGGCAAGATCCACATCGGCCACGCCGTCAACAAGATCCTGAAGGACATGATCGTCAAGAGCCGCCAGCTGGAAGGCTATGACGCCCGCTATGTGCCCGGCTGGGACTGCCACGGCCTGCCCATCGAGAACGCCATCGAGAAGCTGCACGGCCGCAACCTGCCCCGTGACGAGATGCAGGCCAAGAGCCGCGCCTTCGCCACCGAGCAGATCGCGCAGCAAATGGTCGACTTCAAGCGTCTGGGCGTGCTGGGCGACTGGGACCACCCCTACAAGACCATGAACTACGCCAACGAGGCGCTGGAACTGCGCGCCTTGAAGAAGGTGATGGAGCGTGGTTTTGTCTACCGTGGCCTGAAGCCGGTGTACTGGTGCTTTGACTGCGCCTCCTCGCTGGCCGAGTTCGAGATCGAATACCAGGACAAGCAGTCGCAGACGCTGGACGTGATGTTCCCCGCTGCAGATACTGCAAAGCTGGCCGCAGCCTTCGGCCTGCCCGCACTGGACAAGGAAGCCTTCATCGTCATCTGGACGACGACGGCCTGGACCATCCCTGCCAACCAGGCGCTCAACGTCAACCCCGATCTGGAATACAGCCTGGTCGATACCGAACGCGGCCTGCTGATCGTGGCCTCGGCCCTGGTGGAAAAGTGCCTGGCACGCTGGAACATCACCGGCCAGGTGGTGGCCACCGCGCAAGGCAAGGCGCTGGACCACATGCCCTTCAAGCACCCGCTGGCCCATGTGGACAAGGGATTTGACCGCATCTCCCCCGTCTACCTGGCCGAGTACGCCACGGCCGACGACGGTACCGGCATCGTGCACTCGGCGCCGGCCTACGGCGTGGATGACTTCAACTCCTGCATGCACAACGGCATGGGTTACAAGGACATCCTCAACCCCGTGCAGGGCAATGGCGTGTACGCGGCGGACCTGCCGCTGTTCGGCGGCCAGTACATCTGGAAGGCCGTGCCTGTCATCCTGGACGCCCTGAAGGTCGCAGGCCGTCTGATGGACACCACCCACCTGACCCACAGCTACCCGCACTGCTGGCGCCACAAGACGCCGGTGATCTACCGTGCGGCCGCACAGTGGTTCATCCGCATGGATGAAGGCGAAGGCGTGTTCACCGACCCCGCGCAGAAGCCCGAGAAGACCCTGCGCCAGATCGCGCTGGAAGCCATCGACAGCACCAGCTTCTACCCGGAAAACGGCCAGGACCGCCTGCGCGCCATGATCGCCGGCCGTCCCGACTGGTGCATCTCGCGCCAGCGTTCCTGGGGCGTGCCCATCCCCTTCTTTCTGCATGTGGACACGGGTGCGCTGCACCCCCGCACCATGGAGATCCTCGACCAGGCGGCCGACATGGTCGAGCAAGGCGGCATCGAGGCCTGGAGCCGCGTGAGCGCAGAAGACATCCTGGGCGCGGAAGAAGCCAAGCACTACACCAAGAGCACCGACATCCTTGAAGTCTGGTTCGACTCCGGCTCCACCTTCTGGCATGTGATGCGCGGCACCCACGCCGACATGCACCATGACCAGGGCCCGGAAGCCGACCTGTACCTGGAAGGCCATGACCAGCACCGCGGCTGGTTCCACTCCTCGCTGCTGCTGGCCTCCGCCATCTTCGGCCGCGCCCCGTACAAGGGGCTGCTGACCCACGGCTTCACCGTGGACGGCCAGGGCAAGAAGATGTCCAAGTCGCTGGGCAACACCGTCGCTCCACAGGACGTGAGCGGCAAGATGGGGGCCGAAATCATCCGCCTGTGGGTGGCTTCGACCGATTACTCGGGCGACCTGGGCATCGACGACAAGATCCTGGCCCGCGTGGTGGATGCCTACCGCCGCATCCGCAACACGCTGCGCTTCCTGCTGGCCAACACCAGTGACTTCGACGCAGCCACCGACAGCGTCCCCTACCAGGACCTGCTGGAGATCGACCAGTACGCCCTGGCCCGCGCGGCGCAGCTGCAAAAGGAAATCATCGGCCACTACCAGGTCTATGAATTCCACCCCGTGGTCGCCAAGATCCAGCTGTTCTGCTCGGAAGACCTGGGCGGCTTCTACCTGGACGTGCTCAAGGACCGCCTCTACACCACGGCGCCCAAGAGCCTGGCCCGCCGCTCGGCCCAGACCGCACTGCACCAGATCACCCAGGCACTGCTGCGCTGGATGGCACCGTTCCTGTCCTTCACGGCCGAAGAAGCCTGGAAGATCGTGGGCCACAGCGAAACCATCTACCTGGAGAAGTTCACCGAACTGCCCGAAGGCGATGCCGCCCTGCTGGCCAAGTGGACCCGCATCCGCGAGATCCGCGACGTGGTCAACAAGGACATCGAAGCCGTGCGCGTGGAAGGCAAGGTCGGCGCATCGCTCCAGGCCGAAGTCACCATCTCGGCCCAGCACGAAGACCTGGCCCTGCTGCAGTCACTGGCCGACGACCTGAAGTTCGTGCTCATCACCTCGGCCGCCCGGGCAGTGGCAGGCGATGCGCTGGCCGTGGCCGTCACTCCGTCGGAAGCCGCCAAGTGCGAGCGCTGCTGGCATTACCGCGATGACGTGGGCGTGAACCCCGCCCATCCCACACTGTGCGGCCGCTGCGACAGCAATCTGCACGGCAGCGGCGAAGTGCGCAGCAAGGCCTAAACTGCCACACACGCCCCCCTCACCGCCCACGCCCGCGTGGGCGGTGTGCTTTGGTACAAAGACAGAAGCTGCTTAGGCCCCTGCACCAATGGATCCAGGCACGAATCCACCTGAAATTCATGTGGGGATAGTGCCGGCAGCTATGATTTTTTGAGTTTCACAGGATCCCCGATTGCCATGACCGCACCCCTTGCTTTGCGCACCGCCCGCATCTGGCCCTGGCTGGCCTGGGCACTGGCCATCATTGCGCTGGACCAGATCACCAAGCAGTGGATTCTGGATGTCTACCAGCTGGGCGACTGGACGCCCATCACCGGCTTCTTCAACATCGTGCGCGCCCACAACACCGGCGCGGCGTTTTCCTTCCTGGCCGACGGCAGCGGCTGGCAGCGCTGGCTGTTCGTCGGCATCGGCGTGGTGGCCACGCTGCTGATCGTCTGGCAGCTGCGCAAACACCCCGGCGACAAGCTGTTCTGCTTTGCGCTGTCCAGCATCCTGGGCGGCGCCATCGGCAATGTGGTGGACCGCCTGCAGCACGGCTATGTCGTGGACTTTCTGGACTTCTACTGGGGCAGCAGCCACTTTCCCGCCTTCAACGTGGCCGACGTCGGCATCAGCGTGGGGGCCGCCTGCCTGATCCTGGACGAAATCCTGCGCAGCCGCCGGGCCAAACGCGGCGTGTAAGCCACACGCCGCCACCGGCCTCCCCCTCCCTCGTACCCCCTCCCGGCCCCACGCTGCGAGGGGTTGGCTTTTTGAGGGCCTTGTCCGGGCCGCCGGGTGTCCGCCATGCAACAGATCGGAGGGTCGCCAACGCGTACAGATACAGGCGATCGTGCTAGCGTTTCAGGTACAGGAAATGCTTGTCAGGCAGACGCAGCGCACCGGGTGGATGGGATGCCGTTAGTACCCATTCTTTTTGTTTCGTTTTTTTTCTAAAATATTCCTATCCCGCACTGCCTGGTGCGCTATCGATGGCCACCCGGTGTCCAACACCGGGTCTCAGGGTTATATTAGTTCGCTTCCTAGCGAACCGTTCATGAAGCACTTACTCAATCTTTTGGCTGCTGTGGCCCTGCTGGTCTGGGGCACCCATATGGTGCGCACCGGTGTGCTGCGCGTGTTCGGCGCCAACCTGCGCAATCTGTTGGCCCACAGCATGCGCAACCGCTTCACGGCGGCCCTGTCGGGCCTGGGCGTGACGGCCCTGGTGCAGTCCAGCACGGCCACGTCGCTGATGACTTCGGCCTTTGTCGGCCAGGGCCTGATTCCGCTGCCTGCCGCCCTGGCGGTCATGCGTGGCGCCGATGTGGGCACGGCCGCCATGGCGGTGCTGTTCTCCTTCGATCTGTCCTGGCTGTCACCGCTGTTCATCTTTGTCGGGGTGGTGCTGTTCATCACCCGGCAGGACACCACGCCGGGACGCATTGGCCGGGTGCTGATCGGGCTGGGCGTGATGCTGCTGGCACTGCGCCTGGTGGTGGAAGCCACCGAACCGCTGCTGGAATCCGCCACCGTGCGCACCTTGCTGGCCTCGGTCAGCAGCGACATCTTTCTGGAACTGATGCTGGGCGCCGTGCTGGCGGTGCTGGCCTATTCCAGCCTGGCCATCGTGCTGCTGATTGCGGCCATGGCCAGCTCCGGTGCCATTCCGCTGGACGTGGCCCTGGGCCTGACATTGGGCGCCAATCTGGGCAGCGGCATGGTGGCGGTGCTGACCACCGCCAAGGCCGCCATCGAGGTGCGCCAGGTCACCGTGGGCAATATGCTGTTCAAGATCATGGGCGTGGCCATCGTGGCGCCGTTCATGGGCCTGTGGGTCACTTATGCCCAACCCCACATTCCCGGCGCGGGCCAGAATGTGGTGCTGTTTCACCTGGCGTTCAACATCTTCAACAGCCTGTGCTTCATCGGCCTGACCCAGACCGTGGCACGCTGGGTGTCCAACCTGCTGCCCAAGCCGGCCGACCACAGCGCCGGCAGCCTGCTGCGCCCGCGCCACCTGGATCCTTCGGCCCTGTCCACCCCCTCGCTGGCCATCAGTTGCGCCGCACGGGAGGCCTTGCATCAGGCCGATGTGGTGGAGTCCATGCTGATCGGCCTGCAGAAGGTGGTGGAGAGCGATGACGCCAAGCTCTCGCACGAGGTGCGCAAGCTGGAAGACACGGTGGATGACCTGTATTCCGCCATCAAGTACTACATGACCAAGATTTCGCGTGCCGAACTGGACGAACGCGAAGGCCAGCGCTGGACGGAAATCATCAGCTTCACCATCAACATGGAGCAGATCGGCGACATCATCGAGCGCGTGCTGCAGGAAATCGAGGACAAGAAGATCAAGAAGGGTCGCCACTTCTCGGAAGCCGGCAAGCAGGAGATCAGCCAGCTGCACGAGCACCTGCTGAGCAATCTGCGCCTGGCCATGAGCGTGTTCCTGAACGGCAACCCGCGCGAGGCACAGAAGCTGCTGGAAGAGAAAGCACGCTTCCGCGACCTGGAGCTGGCCTACTCGGCCACCCACCTGAACCGCCTGGCCGACAACACCGTGCCCAGCATCGAGACCAGCTCGCTGCACATCGACCTGATCAGCGACCTGAAGCGCATCAACTCGCTACTGTGCTCCGTGGCTTACCCGATCCTGGAGTCCACCGGTGCACTGGCGCCCAGCCGGCTGCGCGAGCCGGTGGCGAAGTAAGCCCCCGACGGGAGCTTCCGCAGACATAAAAAAGGCGCCCCCCGGGCGCCTTTTTTTGCACCGCGTTCCGGCGGCTACCAGCCCAGGTGGTCGGCCAGAATCAGACTGGCTTCAGGCGTGAAGCAGTCCTGCAGCAGCCAGGCCTGCAGTTGCTGCGGCGTGATGCACTGGAACTGCGCCACTTCCCCGTCCATGTTCTGCGGTTGCACGCCCTGCGGCACCACGGCATGGAACCATTGGATACTTTCCAGCATATAGCCTGTGCCATCGCCACCTTCTTCACTGGGACAGGCAAAGTCCACCTGGCCGCCCCGGCGCAGCTGCTGCAGCGGAGCCAGGTCCAGGCCGGCTTCCTCCTGCGTTTCGCGTGCCAGCGCGGTCTGCAGGCTGTCACCGGCAGAGACCATCCCCCCCATCAGCGTGTCCCACTTGCCCGGGTGCGTGGGTTTGTTCAGTGCGCGCTGCTGCACCCACATGCGCCCGTCCGGGGCAGAGCCCAGCAGGTGCACCGCCTGCGTGGCCACGCCCAGCACGCGCACGGCGCCGCGTTCCACCGTGGCCACCAGCGCACCGTCCTGGCCATGCACATCCAGTTGCTCATTGCGCCAGGGGCCACAGCGCCCCTGTGTGCGCAGCAGTTGCGCCACCGCATTGAGTGCCGCCGTGGGATCGTCGGCCTGCAACTGCCAGGCCTGTGCGCCCTGCACCGTGGCGGCCTCCAGCACAAAGCCCTGCTGCCGGGCCCAGACCGTGGCCTGGGCCGCATCGAACACCGCTTCGGCCACACTGCCGATGCGCTGGCCATTGCACCACAGCGGCCATCGCGGAGCCTGCGGCGGCTGCTGACTGGCCTGGCGCAGCGGCTGCACCCATTGCGTTCCGGCTCCGGCCGGCATGTGCAGGCCGCTCACAGCGTCAAGATGCTGGAGCCGGTGGTCTTGCGCGCTTCCAGGTCCCGGTGGGCCTGCTGCACATCGGCCAGGGGGTAGCGCTGGTCGATGTGGATGTTCACCAGCCCGCTGGACACCACATGGAACAGATCGTCCGCCATGGCCTGCGTGGCTTCCCGGCTGTGCATATGGGCAAACAGGGTCTGGCGCGTCACATACAGCGACTTGGCGGCCAACACAGCCGGCGCAAAAGGCGCCACCGGCCCGGAGGCATTGCCGAAGCTGACCATCAGACCAAAGCGCCGCAGGCAGGCCAGCGAGCCTTCCCAGGTGTCCTTGCCCACGCTGTCGTAGACCACTTTCACCCCTTGCCCTTCGGTGATCTCCATCACCCGCTCGGCAAAGTTCTCGCTTCTGTAATTGATAGCGTGCACGGCCCCATTGGCCAGCGCCAGCGCACATTTCTCATCAGATCCTGCGGTGGCAATCAGCTGCAGGCCCAGCGCCCGGGCCCACTGACAGGCAATCAGTCCCACGCCACCGGCCGCCGCATGGAACAGCACGAAATCCCCGGGCTGGATACCTTCCACCGGCCTGCATTTCTTGAGCAGGTACTGGGCCGTCATGCCCTTGAGCATCATTGCGGCACCGGTCTCGAAACTGATGGCATCGGGCAGATGGCATACATGGGTGGCCGGCATCACACGGCGTTCGCTGTAGCTACCGGGCGGGTGGCTGGCATAGGCCACGCGGTCCCCCACCTTCAGGTGCTTCACATCCTGTCCCACGGCTTCCACCACGCCGGCAGCCTCCATGCCCAGGTTCAGCGGCAGCGGCAGCTGATACAGGCCGGAGCGTTGGTAGACATCGATGAAGTTCAGGCCCACCGCATGGTGGCGCAGCAGCACCTCCCCGGCGCCCGGTGCCGGCACCTCCTGCTCCACCAGTTGCAGCACCTCCGGACCACCGTTGTGGGTGATCTGCACGGCACGGGATTTCATGGCATCTCCTTGGAATTGGCACACACTCTAAACGCTTCGGCAGGGCACTCGCCGCCGCCACGGGCATGCCCGCTGCCAGCAAAACGCGATGCCCCCACGCCCCACATGCTGCCACGACCGGCCCTGTGGCCTGTCGCAACGGCGCTACCATGGGGCCCCTATGACTTCACCGTTGACACTGGGCACGGCGGCCATGCTGACGGCAGCGCCGTTGCTCTGGGCTGGCAATGCCATTGTGGGCCGCATGGTCCACGACCTGATCTCTCCGTTCACACTGAACTTTCTGCGCTGGGTGCTGGCCTTTGCCCTGTTGCTGCCCTGGAGCTGGTCCGTGCTGCGGCGTGACAGTGCACTGTGGCCGCACTGGCGTCGCTATGCCCTGCTGGGGCTGGTGGGGATTGGTTGCTACAACGCGCTGCTGTACCTGGCATTGCAGACTTCCTCGCCCATCAATGTGACCCTGGTGGGCTCCAGCATGCCGGTGTGGATGCTGGTGATTGGCCGACTCTGCTTTGGTGCGCGCATTTCGCTGCGCCAGATGCTGGGCGCGGCACTTTCGGTGCTGGGTGTGGCGGTGGTGCTGAGCCGCGGAGACCTGCGCCAGCTGCTGAGCCTGCAGTTGGTGCCGGGCGATCTGTTCGTGCTGCTGGCCACCATTCTGTGGTCACTCTACAGCTGGATGCTGGCCGATACCCGGGAGCCCACCAGCATCCGGGGCGACTGGGCCGGCTTTCTGATGGCCCAGCTGGTCTTCGGCCTGGGCTGGTCGGCCCTGTTCGCCAGCGGCGAACTGGCGCTGAGCCACATGAATCTGCAGCTGAGCCTGCCACTGGCCGGCGCCTTGCTCTTCATCGCTCTGGGCCCGGCCATTCTGGCGTACCGTTTCTGGGGCGTGGGAGTCTCACGTGCCGGTCCGGCCGTGGCCGGCTTTTTTGCCAACCTGATCCCGGTCTTCACCGCCATTCTCTCCACCCTGGTGCTGGCCGAGCTGCCCCATGTCTACCACGGCGTGGCTTTCCTCCTGATCGTGGGCGGCATCGTCGTCTCCTCCCGGCGCTGAAGCTTCCATGTGCCGGCCCAGCCCCAGCGCTGCGCCGTTGCCCAGCATGGAGGGCTGCCTGGCCGGCATCTGCTCCACAAAGCGCTCCAGGTCGGCCACCGGCAGGGGCCGGCTGAAGAAATAGCCCTGGAAACGCTGGCAGCCAAAGCGCACCAGGCTATCGAATTGCGACTGCAGCTCCACGCCTTCGGCAATCACCGTCAGGCCCAGGTTGTGGGCCATGCCGATGATGGTCTGGGCCACCACATCGTCGGTATGGCGCTCACCCAGGTGGCGCACAAAGGACTGGTCGATCTTCAGCTGGCTCAGCGGCAGCCGTGTCAGATAGGACAGCGAAGACTGTCCTGTGCCGAAATCGTCCATCGAGAACCGGACACCGGCCGAGCGCAACTCGCTCATCTTGGCGATGGAGTCTTCCATGTCGTCAATCACCAGCGTTTCCGTCAGCTCCAGCTTCAACAGGCTGGAGGGGATCGCACTCTCGGCGATGGCGCGCAGCACCTGGGAGACAAAATCCTGCTGACGGAACTGGCGCGCACTCACATTCACTGCCAGGTGGATGCCCACCAGCCGCGGGTGGTTCTGCCACCGCGCCAGTTGCTGGCAGGCCGTGTGCAGCACCCATTGGCCGATCTGCACGATCAGCTCGCTGTCTTCGGCCACGGCAATGAACTGCCCTGGCGGCACCATGCCCTGTTCGGGATGCTCCCAGCGCACCAAGGCTTCGATGCCGTCGATGCTGCCGTCGGCCATGAACTGCGGCTGGTAATGCAGCACAAACTGGTCGTGCGCGATGCCGTAGCGCAGATCCGCCTCCAGCTGTGCCCTCGCGCTGAGGACCTCCTGCATATGGGGTTCGAAGAAGCAGACCCCCGCACCCTGCTGGGTCTTGATCTGGTACATGGCAATGTCGGCCTGCTTCAGCAGCTCGCCCACCTCCACCTGCGCATTGCCAAACAAGGTCACTCCCAGGCTGGCGGAGCAGCGGTGCACATAGGACCCCAGCACGTAGGGTTCGGCCAGACGGCGCAGCATTTTCTCTGCAATCTTCTTGGTCAGCTTGCCGGCTTCGTCCATATTGCCCGGCAGGTCGCAGAGCATGATCACGAATTCATCCCCACCCAGGCGCGCCACGGTATCGGAGGCACGGATGGACGCATGCAGACGCTGCCCCACCTCCTGCAGCAGCAGGTCGCCCATTTCATGGCCCTGGGTATCGTTGAGTACCTTGAACTTGTTCAGGTCCACAAAAATCAGCGCCCCCAGCCAGCCCGCACGCTGGGCCAGGTGCGTGGCCTGGCCCAGACGGTCCAGCAGCAGGCGGCGATTGGGCAACCCCGTCAGCGGATCGTAGAAAGCCAGGGTCTCGATCTCGGCCGAGGCAAGGCGGATGGCCGTGATGTCCTCGCAGGTAATGACCCGCCCACCATCGGGCGTGCGCCGCTGGCTCAGTTGCAACGTCAGTCCCGAGGCGGTGGCCAGTTCGCTGCCACTCTCATCCCCGTCTTCCCATGCCGCCAGCATGCGGCGCAGCTGGATCACCTCGCTGTGCAGCGCTGCGTCTGCGCCACTGCCTTCCGCCGAGATCAGCACATCGCGCCACAGACAGCCACGCACCAGTGCGGTCAGCTGCCAGGGAAACATTTCCGCATACCGCTGGTTCCAGTGCACGACCTGCATCGCATCGTCCAGCTGCAAAAAGCCCGCGGCAATGCAATCCATGGCGCGGTGCAGCGTGGCTTCCGACTCCATCACCCGCTGCTGGGCACGCTGCATATGCCGCATGTACACCTGCATCATGCCCGCGCCCGCCAGCAGCAGCAGGGAAAACACCACCACCCCGGCCAGCACCGCATCGCGCGTGCCATACCACTGGCCGAGCACGGTCGACATCGGCAAGGCCGCCGTCAGCCGCAGCTGGTCGTAATTGAGCTGCACGGCTTCCAGCAGGCTCGGAGCGCCGTCCAGGCGCGAGGCGGCCTGCTGCACGCCCTGGTGCAGATAGCGGTCCAGGGGCGGGGCATCGGCCTGCAGGCGGGCGCTGCTTTCCAGCGGCACGCGCAGCACCAGGGTGCCATCGGCACGCTCCAGCGTCACTTCCAGGTTCTTGAGCGCGGTGCCCTGCATCAGCAGACCCACCCAGCTGGAAACCGGCACCTGGGCCACCACCAGGTAATGCTCGCCTCCCTGGCTGCTGTTCAGGTAACGGGCAATGTGCAAGGTGCGGACCTGCGCCCAGCTTTCATCCGGCATGCTGATGTGCAGCATGCGTTCACGCTCGGGAGTTTGCGCCACCGTCTGCAGCCAGTTCTGCGGAATGCGCACCACACGGTAATTGCCCAGGTTGTCGGCCGCTGCCAGCACTTTGCCATCGGACTTGACCACCACGATGGAACTGATCAGCGCATTTTGCTTGGCCGCCAGCTGCAGCACCTGCTGCAGGTAGGCGGGATCCTGCTCGGACAGCGGGGCCTCATTCAGGCGCAGCATGTCGTCCACACCGGTCAGCAGCATATCGATGGCACTCATTGACCGGTTCAGGGCGTTCTGCGCGCCTTGCACAAAGCGCGTCAGGCGCTGCTCGCTTTCCTCGCGGGTGCTGGTGTGCATGTCTTGCAGCAGCCAGAGCGCCCCCACCAGCAACACGGCCACCAGGGCCAGCACACTGGACCACACCACCCGCGCGGCATGACGTGGAAGCCGAGGGATTCTTTCCATGGCTCAGCGTCCGCCCGCAGCGCGCAATGCGGCGGAGCAAGGTGCAACCGGGAAACCGTGGCGATCAGGGGACAGCATGCATCCAATCCGTTCGAGGGGAGAAACCTGCGGGACAAGCCCGCTTCACTTCTTCGCAGCACCCTGGAGACATACCACCCAAGCTATCGCCACGCCTTGGGTTACATCATGTGACAAGCGCAGTGCAATTGGGTCAATGCCCCTGCCCGTCAGGAGATGTCTGGCGACCGGCGGAGCCGGTCGCCGTGATAGGCAGCTGCAGGCCGGGCTCCCAGGCCCGAATTGCAGCCACTATCTCAGAAAGTGCCCGGATAGGCGCCACCGTCAGCCAGAATGTTCTGACCGGTCATATAGCCGGCATGCTGGCTGCACAAAAAGGCGCAGATCGCACCGAATTCAGCGGGCGTGCCGAAGCGCTTGGCTGGCACCATGGCTTCTTGCGCCTTGCGCACTTCATCCACGGTTTTGCCGCTCTTGCCGGCATTGGCCGCAAAAGTGGTCTTGAGGCGGTCGGTGTCGAACTTGCCGGGCAGCAGGTTGTTGATGGTCACCCCTTTGGCGGCAATGCCGGAACGCGCCACGCCCGCCACAAAGCCGGTCAGGCCGCTGCGCGCGCCGTTGGACAGGCCCAGGATGTCGATGGGCGCCTTCACGGCGCTGGAGGTGATGTTGACGATGCGGCCAAAGCCGCGCGCGGCCATGCCATCCACCGTGGCCTTGATCAGCTCGATGGGGGTCAGCATATTGGCGTCCACGGCCTTGAGCCAGGCGTCGCGGTCCCAGTTGCGGAAATCGCCCGGAGGGGGGCCGCCGGCGTTGGTCACCACGATGTCGTAGTCCTTGCCCGGGCCGCCCGGCACACTGAATACGGCCGCACGACCGGCTTCGGTGGTGATGTCGCAGGCCACCGCCAGCACCTCAGGCGCCTTGCGGCCTGTCGTGCCGGCCCATTGCGTGGCCACAGCCCGCAACTGCGCAGCCGCCTCCTGCAGCGCGGCATCGGTGCGGGCGTTAATGACCACATTCACACCATCTTCCACCAGTGCCTTGGCGCTGCCAAAACCCAAGCCCTTGCTCGCGCCGCACACCAGCGCCCATTTGCCTGCAATACCCAGATCCATGGGAAATCTCCTTGTTGTTGCCTACCAAAATTCCATTGTCGAGCCGGATGCTCAGCCTTGCGGCTTGCGGGCCATGCGGGTGAACAGCAAGATGCCGCCCACCACCAACACCGTTCCCGCCAGCATCCAGCGGTTGAAATCTTCGTCCAGCAGCCACACCCCCATCAAGATGGTGGACAGCGGACCGATCATGCCGGTCTGCGCCGTCAGGCCCGGGCCGATGCGTTCGATGGCCATCATCACCATCAGCACCGGGGCGGCCGTGCACAGCAGCGCATTGAGCAGCGACAGCCACAGCACTTCGTGCGGCACGGCCTGCAGGCTGGCCACATCGCGCACCACGAAGTACTGGGCAATGCAGAACAGGCAGGCCACGCTGGTGGCCAGACCCACCAGGCGCAGCGAGCCCAGGCGGCGCACCATCTCGCCGCTGTAGATCAGATAGACGGCATAGCTGACGGCACTGGCCAGCACAAGGAAAGCACCCCAGGCCGCATGGCTGCCCTGGGCGCCCAGTTCATGGCCAAAGACCAGCAGCACGCCGCAATAGCTCAAGCCCATGCCGGCCAGTTGGCCCCAGGTGATGGCGCGCTTGTAGACCACCCAGCCGAACACCACCACCAGTGTGGGGTTGAGGTACAGGATCAGCCGCTCCAGCGAGGCGGTGATGTACTGCAGCCCGGCGAAATCCAGGTAGCTGGACAGGTAGTAGCCACAGAAGCCCAGACCCACCACACCCCACCAGTCGCGGCGCGACAGGGGCGGCTTGCCCCGGCCGGCCCACCAAGCCATGGCCAGAAACAACGGCAGCGCGAACAGCATACGCAGCATCAGCAGCAGCACGGCATCGGCCCCGTAGCGGTAACCCAGTTTGACAATGATGGCCTTGCCGCTGAAGGCAACCGCCCCCAGCGTGGCCAGCAGCAGCCCGCCCGCTATCCCTTTGGAAACTGCGGGTGCAGATAAAGCCTGCTCAGAAGACACTTTTCACTCACATTCCTCAGCCACAGACGCTGCCGGTTGCAGCGCCTTGCCGAGTGCATTCTTCCACTGCCGGCACAGGCGCGCCGACGTGGGTGAACAAGACCGCCCACGCCATGCACGCCAGCGTCTATGGCCACCACAGGCGCGCCGCCGTGCAACAGCGGCAGCCCTGCAGACCGTGCGTCAGTGCTTGCCGTTGAACAGCTTGTGGTGCAGACGGCGCAGCGACCACCAGACGCTGAAGGCCACCACAGGAATGGCCACGGCCGCCGAAATTTCAGGCGACAGCGGCCAGCCCAGCTTCTGCGCCCCCTTGGCCAGGTACGCAATCAGGCCGGTGATGTAGTAGGTGATGGCGGCCACGGACAGGCCTTCCACCGTGGACTGCAGCTTGAGTTGCATGCCCTGGCGGTCGTTCATGGTGCCCAGGATGGCCTGGTTGCTTTGCTGCTGCTCGATCTCCACCCGCGTGCGCAGCAGGTTGCTGACGCGCGACACCCGCTGCGACAGCGCGTTCTGGCGGTGCGTGGCCCATTCGCAGGTGCTGCGTGCAGGTGACAGCCGGCGGTCCATGAACTCGTGGATGGTCAGCAAACCCGACAGGCGCTGCTCGTTCAGGTCATGGATGCGCTTGTCCACCAGTTCAAAGTAGGCACGGCTGGCCGAAAAGCGCGAATGGGTCGCGGCGTACTCGCTCTCCACCTGGCCTGCCAGCCGGGTCAGCCGGTCCAGCAGCACCGGCTCGGACTCGCGGTCCGCCTCGCGGATGGCCTGGGCCAGATCGGCCAGCTCCTTTTCGGCCGTGGCCAGCACCGCTGCGGCATGGCGTGCCACAGGCAGGCCCAGCAAAGCCGACATGCGGTAGGTTTCGATCTCCAGCAGCCGCTGCACCAGGCGCCCCAGACGGCGTGCGCTGATGTGATCGGACGGCTTGACCAGCATGCGTGAATACCCGTCGGCGTGGATGGCAAAGTCGGTACACACTTCCGTGTGACCCACATGCACCACGGACCCGGCCAGCGTGTCTTCATTCAGCATCTGCAGCACCAGGCCCTTAATGCCCTGGCCCGCACACTGCGCGTCCTTGACGATCCACAGGTGGACACTGCTCAGGCACAGGCCGGGCAGCTTGGCAAACCAGGCCTGGGGCACCTGTTCGATGGCCGTCGGCGGTGTGCGCGTATCCAGCGGCACGCCGGGCTCCAGCGGCACCATGAAAGTCCAGGTGACGAATTCGGTGTGCAGCTCCCAGCGCAGACGAAAGGTCCCCAGGTCCACCCGCAGATGGGTGGTCTCCCGGTCGGGTCCGGTCTGGTGGTGGTCGCGCATCAGCGCCGCCAGGTGCGCACGGCTGGCCTCGCGCTGGGCGGGGTCGGTGAGCATGACCACATGGGTGATGGCCGCCGGCGCATGAATAGGCTCGGCCGGACGGGCATGGATCTCGTTGTGCAGCAGCGTGCGCTGCGGATGGGGTACGGGCTGGAGCGGAACAGGCATGCAAACCTCAAGAAACTGCCGCTATTGTGCAGGCAGCAGCCCAGTTTCTGCGGGTTTGTACCCGGCAGCCCACACCCAGCGGCTGCCAGCCCCCGCCATGCACCCAGGCTGGGCATGACGAGGCTGCTGCGCGGCCATCCCGCCGCGCAGGCTGAGGAGCTCTGGCTTAGAAGCTTTCCCAGTCCCCATCGTCCGCCGTCGCGGAGTGGGCCACACCAGGGCGACGCAGCGCACCGCCATCGGACTTGGCTGCAGGCGACTGCGCCAACGCAGGTGCCGCTGCCGCCGCAGCGGCGGGCTTGGCCTTAGGGGCTGCCACGGCGGCAGGGCGCGCCGCAGGTGCCTGCGCGCGGGGCGCAGCCACCGCCACGGGTGCCGCAGCGGCCGGGCGTGCCGCAACGCTGCGCACCTGGCTGTCCTGGCCCACATTGAACACCGCCACCACCTGCTCCAGGCGCTGGGCCTGTTCGCGCATCGCCGTGGCCGCTGCAGTGGATTCCTCCACCAACGCCGCGTTCTGCTGTGTCATCTGGTCCAGGTTGCTCACCGCCTGGTTCACCTGGCCAATGCCGTCGCGCTGCTCGGTCGAGGCCGCGGTGATCTCACCGATCAGGTCCGTCACCCGGCGCACGCTCTGCACGATCTCCTGCATGCTCTGGCCGGCCTGCTCCACCTGTTGCGAGCCCGATTCCACATTGCTCACGCTGGTGGTGATCAGGGCCTTGATTTCCTTGGCGGCTTCGGCGCTGCGGCCGGCCAGGGAACGCACTTCCCCGGCCACCACGGCAAAGCCCCGACCCTGCTCACCGGCACGGGCCGCTTCCACCGCCGCGTTCAGCGCCAGGATGTTGGTCTGGAAGGCGATGCCGTCGATCACGCCGATGATGTCGCTGATGCGGCGGCTGCTGTCGGTGATCTGCTGCATGGAATGCACCACCTGCTGCACCACCGAGCCGCCCCGCTCGGCCGCCTGGGCGGCCATGCCGGCCAGCTGGTTGGCCTGGCGGGCGGTTTCCGAAGATTGCGTCACGGTGGACGTCAGCTCTTCCATGCTGGCAGCGGTTTCTTCCAGGTTGGCTGCGGTCTGCTCGGTGCGGGCCGACAGGTCCTGGTTGCCGGTGGCAATCTGGCTGGACGCCGCCGATACCGATTCCACCCCGCTGCGCACCTCGCCCACCACCGCGCGCAGCTTGTGACTCATCTCGGACAGGCTGCGCAGCAGCAGGCCCAGTTCGTCCTTGCGCTCGTCATGCGCTTCCACCGTCAGGTCGCCGTCGGCAATGCGGCGGGTCAGCGCCACCGCCCGATCCAGCGGCAGCGTCACCTGGCGGATCATGCCGCGCGACAGGCCCAGTGCCAGCAACAGCACCAGCGCCGTCACCCCCGCGGCAATCCACAGTGCTTGCTGGCGCAAGGCGTTCCCGTCGGTCACGATGCGGTCGCGCAGCGTTTCCTGCAGCTTGACCATGTCCTGCTGCGTCTGTCTGTACACATCGACCGCCGGCAGAAATTCCTGCTTCATGACCCGGTTGGCCTGCTCGGTGTCGCCCGCCCCCCGCAGGTCCGCCAGCTGTTTGTTCAGGGACAGCACCTTGGTCCGGGTGTCCTGGATGCGAGCCAGCTGTGCGCGGCCTTCTTCCGACGACAGCCGTGCCTCCAGCTCCCGCTGCACTTCGCTGGCGCGGTTGGCTTCCGTCTGCGTGCGCTCGACCAGCATCTTGATCATGTCCGGCTCGGAAGACTGGGCGGCCGCCGTCACGCTGCTGACGGCCAGCTCGGTGATGCCGCTCCATTTTTCCGCCAGCCGGATACGCTGGTCATAGTCGATCACCTGCTGGCGAATGTTCTCGTCATTCTTGCCCAGTGCATAGATCAGCACGCCGCCCAGGCACAGCAACGCGGCAATCACCACCGTCAGCATCACCCAGATCTTCTGGGCCACGGAAAGATTTTGGATTTTCATGGTGCAAACAGGCTTGAGCCCCTCCAGCAACGGCGCAGGCATGGGCCACGCCCCAGCAACCGCCAGCAAAGTATCCATCCGCTCCCCCCCCCTAAGCGGCCAATAAACACAGGGTTTGATGCACTCCAAACCGCATTGCACAGGGCAGGTGCTCCCGGCCAGCCAGCGCGGTTCTCCCCTGCTTTTCTCAGGCCACTGCGCTGGAGCGGCCAGACTTTTACAATGTTCGCGTGCCCACCCCCTATCTGAATGCCGATCTCCATTGCCACTCCACCTTCTCGGATGGCACGCTGGCGCCTGCCGAACTGGCGGCCCGTGCGCGCCAGGGCGGCGTGGACCTGTGGTCACTGACCGACCACGACGAGCTGGCCGGGCAGACCGCTGCCTGCCAGGCCGCACATGCCCAAGGCCTGGACTACCTCACGGGGGTGGAGATTTCGGCCAGCTATGCCGGCCACACCATCCATATCGTAGGCCTGGGCTTTGACTGCGCAGATGGGCCATTGCAGCAAGGTTTGCACGCCTTGCGCCACAGCCGGGGCCCACGGGCCCAGGAAATGGGACACCAGCTGGCACTGGCCGGCATCCCCGATGCCTACGCAGGCGCGTTGCGCTATGTAGGCAACCCCGATCTGATCTCGCGCACCCATTTCGCCCGCTTTCTGGTGGATGCAGGCATCTGCGCCGATGTGACCGAGGTGTTCCAGCGCTTTCTGACCGAGGGCAAGCCCGGCTTCGTGCCCCAGCGCTGGGCCGGCGTAGCCGAAGCCGTGCAGTGGATCACCGCCGCCCGCGGCGTGGCGGTGATGGCCCACCCGGCCCGCTACGCTCTGGGCGGCACGCTGGAGCATGCGCTGCTGGACGAATTCAAGACCTGCGGCGGCCAGGGCATCGAAGTCACCTGCGGCGGCCACTCCGCCGCAGAAGCCCTGCGCTACGCCGAATGCGCCCGCGAATGGGGCTTGCACGCCTCGCGCGGCAGCGACTTCCACAGCCCGGCAGAATCCCGCATTGCCCTGGGGACCCTGCCCGCACTGCCCCGCAGGCTGAATCCCGTCTGGGAGCTGCTGGCAGACCGCATCCAGCCCGCCCCCCACCGCGCGCACTGACGCCCGGCACCGCTACCAGGAAACCAGCCCCATGGCCCAGTACTTCGAAATCCACCCGGTGGACCCCCAGCCCCGCTTGCTGCAGCAGGCGACCAACCTGTTGCGCGGCGGCGGCATCCTGGCCGTCCCCACCGATTCCAGCTATGCCCTGGTCTGCCACCTGGACGACAAGAACGCCGTGGACCGTCTGCGCCGCATCCGCCAGATCAATGACAAGCACCACCTGACACTGCTGTGTCGTGACCTGTCGGAGCTGGCCAACTACGCCCGCGTGGACAACCGCCAGTACCGGCTGATGAAGCTGGCCACGCCAGGCCCCTACACCTTCATCCTGGATGCCACCAAGGAAGTGCCGCGCCGCGTGAGCCACCCGTCACGCAAGACCATCGGCCTGCGCGTGCCCGACCGCAAAGGCCTGCAGATGCTGCTGGAGCTGCACGGCGAGCCACTGCTGGGCACCACGCTGATTGCACCCGGCGAGACCGAACCATTGAACGACCCGGACGAGATCCGTGCGCGCTTTGACAAGCTGCTGGACGGCATCGTGGATGCCGGCGCCTGCCCCATGGAACCCACCACGGTGCTGGACCTCACCCCCATGTACAGCGGCGGCGATGCAGAGCTGGTGCGCCAGGGACAGGGCAGCCTCCAGGCTTTGGGGCTATAACCTCACCTTGCCTTTTTTCATACCTCGACTGCGCTGACACTGTGGACGCCACCGAACTCCTGCAAACCGTTCTGATCTATGCCCTGCCCGTGCTGTTCGCCATCACGGTGCACGAGGCCGCCCATGGCTACGTGGCCCGCCATTTCGGTGATCCCACGGCCACCATCCTGGGCCGGGTGACGCTCAACCCCCTCAAGCACATCGACCCCATCGGCACCATCCTGATGCCGCTGCTGCTGTACTTTTCCACCTCGGGCGCGTTTCTGTTCGGCTATGCCAAACCGGTGCCGGTGGACTTCAGCCGCCTGCGCCACCCCAAGCGCGACATGATCTGGGTGGCGCTGGCCGGCCCGGCCGCCAACTTCCTGCAGGCCATCCTGTGGGCGGTGCTGCTGATCGTGCTGGTGGTGTCGGGCATCCAGGAACGCTTCTTCCTGGAAATGGCGCGTGCCGGCATCCTGACCAATCTGGTGATGTGGGCCTTCAACCTGTTCCCGCTGCCGCCGCTGGACGGTGGCCGCATTCTGGCGGGCCTGCTGCCTTCCAGGCTGGCCTACCAGTTTTCGCGCATCGAGCCGTTCGGCTTCTTCATTGTTCTGGGTCTGGTCCTCTTCGGCTTTGTCGGCACCTGGTGGCTGCGTCCGCTGATGGCCTGGGGCTACGAAGCCCTGGACTGGATACTCACCCCTTTGACCCGCTGGCTCGCCTGATCCATTTTTTCCTTTGCGTGGAGCGCCCACCGGCGCTCCACGGCCTGAGACTGTCTGCACCATGACACAAGCCATTACCCGTTTTCTCACCGGCATCACCCCGTCCGGCACCCCCCACCTGGGCAACTACGCCGGCATGATGCGCCCCGCCATCGCCGCCAGCCGCGCCCCGAATGTGGAGAACTTCTACTTCCTGGCCGACTACCACGCACTGATCAAATGCCAGGACCCCGACCGCGTGCAGCGCTCCACGCTGGAAATCGCCGCCAGCTGGCTGGCTGCCGGCCTGGACCCGTCCCATGTGACCTTCTACCGCCAGTCCGATGTGCCCGAGATTCCCGAGCTGACCTGGTTTCTCACCTGCGTGACGGGCAAGGGGCTGCTCAACCGCGCCCATGCCTACAAGGCGGCCGTGGACAAGAACACCGCCGCCGGCACCGAGCCCGATGACGGCGTGACGGCCGGCCTGTTCATGTACCCAGTGCTGATGGCGGCCGACATCCTGGCCTTCAACGCCCACAAGGTCCCCGTGGGCCGCGACCAGGTGCAGCACATCGAAATGGCGCGCGACATGGCGTCCAGCTTCAACCACCTGTATGGCGAGCACTTCACCCTGCCCGAAGCGGCCGTGGAAGACAGCGTGGCCCTGCTGGCCGGTCTGGACGGCCGCAAAATGAGCAAGAGCTACGACAACACCATCCCCCTGTTCACGCCCCCTGCCCAGCTGAAGAAGCTGATCGGCTCCATCGTGACCGACTCGCGTGCACCGGGTGAACCCAAGGAAGTCGAAGGCTCGGCCCTGTTCCAGATGTACCAGGCCTTTGCTACGGCCGAAGAGACCGCCGCCATGCGCCAGGCCTACGCCGACGGCATCAGCTGGGGCGATGCCAAGCAGAAGCTGTACGAGTGCATCGAGCGCGAAATCACCCCCATGCGCGCCCGGTACGAAGACCTGATGGCCCACCCCGAAAAGGTGGAAGCCGTGCTGCAGGCCGGTGCCGAACGTGCCCGCGCCCTCAGCCGCCCGCTGCTGCAGCGCCTGCGCGCCGCCGTGGGCCTGCGCACGCTGACTGGCATGACACAGACCAGCCAGAAGGCGGCCAAGGCCGACAAGGCCGACAAGGCCGCACTGCCGGTGTTCAAGCAATACCGCGAGAAAGACGGCCAGTTCTATTTCAAGCTCACCACCGCCAGCGGCCAGGTGCTGCTGCAGAGCACCGGCTTTGCCCAGCCCCGCGAGGCCGGCCAGCACATCGCCCGCCTGCAGCAGGAAGGTGCCGCCGCACTGGAGGCCGTGCGCAGCCATCTACAGCCGCTGGACGGCGTGCAGGAGGCCGACATCACCGCCGCCCTGCAGCAGCTCCACGCTGCCGCCCAGGCGGAATGACCCGGGTGCACTGCCCGCCACGCCAGGTTTGAGACAATCCACGCAAACACCAGGGAGGCCCCACCACTATGCGTATCGCAGTTCTTGACGACGACCCACTGCAACTGGAGCTGATCGACCAGGTGGTGCGCCAGGCGGGCCACCTGTGCCGTCTGCACCACAGCGGAGCGAGCTTTGTGCAGGATCTGCGCCGCGAGAGCTTCGATCTGCTGCTGGTGGACTGGGAAGTGCCCGACCTCTCCGGCCCCGAAGTCGTGCGCTGGGCGCGCGAGCACCTGCCGGCCACCCTGCCCATCGTGTTCATCACCCACCGCAGCGAAGAGCGCGATCTGGTCGAAGGCCTGAACTGCGGGGCCGATGATTTCATCGTCAAGCCCATCCGCGTGGCCGAGCTGCAGGCACGCA
This sequence comes from Comamonas sp. CMM03, assembly GCF_019218715.1. Classification (NCBI taxonomy): domain Bacteria; kingdom Pseudomonadati; phylum Pseudomonadota; class Betaproteobacteria; order Burkholderiales; family Comamonadaceae; genus Comamonas; species Comamonas sp. CMM03. The sequence continues at coordinate 450,615 of NZ_JAHUXB010000002.1, forward strand.
TTGCCGCGCTGCTGCGCCGCGCCTACCCGCAGGCCCAAGAGGATGTGCTGGAGTTCGGTCCCTACCGCTTCACCCAGTCCACCTTCACGGCCGAGTTCCACGACCAGTCCGTGGTGCTCACGCACCGGGAATTCGCGCTGGCCGTGCTGCTGTTCCAGAACCAGGGCCGGCTGATGTCGCGCGACCATCTGCGCGAAGCCGTCTGGGGGCAGAACTCCGAAGTGCTGTCGCGCACGCTGGACACCCATGTCTCGCGCCTGCGCCAGGTGCTGCGCCTGCGCCCCGGCCAGGAGTACGCCATCTCGGCCGTCTACGGCCTGGGCTACCGGCTGGATGCACTGGGCTGCACCACGCCCACCAATCTGGACCTGGCCTCCTAGCCCCACCTCCAGCAACTTGCGGCTATCGGCTTTTTCCTGCAGGCTTGCATGCTGTATGCCTATGCACTTTCTCCGTCCTGCACCTTTGTGGCCCAGCGCCGCCGCCTGCATTCTTCTCACCCTGGCCTGCAGCGCCCAGGCACAGACTGCCGCCTCCTCGGCCACCGGGGTGACGCGCCACCGCATCCACACCGGCGATACGCTGGAACAGCTGGCCCGCCACTACCTGGGTGACGCCAGCCAATGGCAGCTGTTGCAACGGCACAACCAGGTCGGCAGTCCCTACCGCCTGCAGCCGGGCTCGGTGCTGGAGATTCCCAACCACCTGCTGCGCATGGCCACGGCCTCGGTAGACTATTTGCAGGGCCGGGTGACCGTGCTGCCGCCGCCGTCGCACACCGGATCGGCCGGCGAATCCGCACTCACCCCGGGCCAGCAGCTGCCCGAAGGCAGCCGCCTGCATGTGGCGCCCGATGCCTTTGTCAGCGTGCGCCTGGCCGACGGCTCGCTGCTGAAGGTGCAGGCCGACAGCACGCTGCTGCTGCAACAGCTGCGCCGCAAAGGGCGCACGGGCAGCCTGCAATCGGTGGTGGAGCTGCAAAACGGCGCCGTGGAAGCGACTGTTCCGCCCAACAAGGCCCAGCCTGCGGCGCTGGACGTGCGCACCGGCACGGCCACCAGCAGCGTGCGCGGCACGCAGTTCGGTGTCTACCTTGCGGCCGACGGCAGCACCGCCACCGCCGTGCAGCAGGGTGCGGTGCAGGTAGCATCCCACCAGTCCCCCAACGCCAGTGCCCTGGTACCCAAGGGCCGCGGCGCTGCCGTGACAGCCGACGGCCAGCTGCACCAGGCGGCACTGCTGCCGGCACTGCCCCAGGGCCAGTTGCCCCGCCTGGCCGAAGATGCCCAATGGCTGGACCTCCCCTTGCCGGCCCCCACCCAGGGTGCAGGCTATGTGGTGCAAGTCACACAGGATGCGGCCGGCCAGCAGGTGCTGCGCAATGGCCGCTTTACCGGCGACAAGGCCCGCTTTGCCGCCGTGCCGGATGGCAGCTATTTCCTGCGCGTGCAGGCCATGGACGGCCATGGCATTCCCGGTCTGCCCGCCCAGGGGCCGCTGAAGGTCAAGGCCCACCCGGTGCCACCGCTCTACCAGACAGCGCCCGCCGCCCAACTGCCCACCGATGGTGTGGACCTGCGCTGCACGCCGGTGCATGGCGTGTCCGCCTACCGCATCCAGATTGCGGCCGCCGGCCAGGATTTCAGCGTCCCGCTGCAAGACCGGGTGGTGCGTGAAGGCTGCGCGCTGCAGACCACCGACCTCGCCGCAGGCAACTACCACTGGCGCACCGCCAGCATCCGCACGCTGGACAACGGCCAGACGGACCAAGGTCCGTTTTCCGCGCCCCAGGATTTTCGTGCCATCCCGCGCCCCGCCGTGCCCGATGCGGCCGCGCTGCAGTGGAACACCGCCGCTGGCGTGCCCACGATGCACTGGCAGGGCGAGCCCGGCCAGAGCTGGCGCATTGTCGTGGCCCGTACACCCGAGGCCGAGCACCCGGTGCTGGACACCCGTGTGAACCAGCCCGCATGGCAGGCCGCCAACCTCGGCCCCGGCCAGTACTTCCTGCGCCTGCAGGTGCGCGATCCGTCCGGCCTGGACAGTCCGCTGTCGACCGCACGCCAGTTCACCGTGCTGCCCTGGGTGCGCGATGGCTCCGGCATGCCGCTGCGCAGCGGTAGCGGCCTGGATGTGCTCTCGCCATGAGCCCCACTGCGCCCCTGGCGGATCACTTCCCTCCGGCGGGCCGGCTGCGCGGTTGCCACGCCAGACCCTCGTCGACCTTGCCAAGAAAGCGGCTGGGCCTCCGCACCCCTAGCGCACCATGGCAAGCCGCCATGCCCCGCACATGTGGCGCTGGCTGAATCGGCTGCGCGCCTCTGACGTGTCACAGGGCCACCTGGGACTGCGGCGGGAATGGTGGATCTTCAGCGCCCTGCTGCTGGCCGCCTGCTGGTGGCTGGCCGGCCCGCAGCAGCTGGAGCGCAGCAATCTGCTGGTGCAGGATCTGGCGACCCGGCTGCAGCAGCGCCCGGCATCGCCCGAGGTGGTGGTGATTGCCATCGACGAGCACAGCATCGAAGCCATTGGGCGCTGGCCCTGGCGCCGGGCCATCCACGCCCAGCTGGTGCGCCACCTCTCGGCGCAGAACCCCAAGGCCATCGGGCTGGATGTGCTGTTCAGTGAAGAAGATCTGGACTACCCCGCCGACGACGCCCTGCTGGCCAGCGCCATTGCCGACAGCGGTCGCGTGGTGCTGCCGGTGGCGCAAGACCTGGCAGGCCGCCCCGTGGGCCAGTTGCCCGCCCTGGTCCAGGCCGCCGCCGCCCTGGGCCATGTGCAGTTGCGTGTGGATGCCGATGGCGGCGTACGCAGCTTTGCACCGCGCGCCGGCCTGGCCGGTCAGAGCCATTTGCACCTGGGCCTGGCCATGCGCTGCGTGGCCCAGCCGCAGGATGCGCTGTGTGCGCCGCAGCCTGCCGGTGCCCCGCCCGCCCTGCAATACATCGGCTTTGCCGGCGGCAACCCGGCATTCACCACCTATTCCTATATCGACGTGGTGCGCGGCGCCATTCCCGCCAGCGCCTTCCGCGGCAAGTATGTGGTGGTCGGCAGCCTGGCCACCGGCTTGTCCGCATCCATCGCCACCCCCACCCAGACGGCGCAGCACACCCCCAATGTGGTGATGGTGGCCCAGATCCTCAATGGTGCGCTCCAGCACACGCATGCGACGCCGGCATCGGCCACAGCCAACCGGCTGTTCAATGTCCTGCCTGTGCTGCTGACTCTGCTGGCCCTGGCCCTGCTGGGCCCCTCGGCCGCGCTGGCCGCCTGCGTGCTGCTGTGGTCCGCCACCTTGCTGACGGCCACCCTGGCACCGCTGTGGTGGCAACTGGTGCTGACTCCTGCGGCGGCACTGCTGCTGGTGGCTCTGGCCTACCCGCTGTGGAGCTGGCGGCGCCTGAATGCCGCGGCCCGCTTTCTGGAGCATGAAATGCGCGACCTGGGCCGCAGCGGCGCACTGGCACCGCTGCAGTCCGGCCTGATGGGCCAGGACATGCTGGCCCAGCGCATCCAGGCGGTGGAGCAGGCCTCGCGCCAGCTGCGTGCCCTGCACCACTTTGTCAGCGAAAGCCTGCTGCAGCTGCCCTCCCCCACACTGGTGTGCGATCCGCAAGGCCTCATCCTGCTGGCCAACAGCGCGGCCCACCGCTATGCCCAGTCGCTGGGCCAGACGCTGCAGGAACGCCAGGACGTGCAACTGCTGCTGGCCGGGGCCCGGGAAAACGAGAGCCAGGGACCGCTGTTCGACCCGCAGACCCTGGCGGGCGGACAGGCGTCCTTCCAGCATGAGGGAACCGACCGCCTGGGCAACCACCTGCTGCTGGTGGGCCGCCCGTTTGCCGCGCCGCCCACCACTGGCTGGCTGCTGACCCTGGTGGACATCACCCGCATGCGCCAGGCCATGGCCCAGCGCGACCAGGCCATGCATTTCATCTCGCACGACATCCGCGCCCCGATCGGCGCCATCGTCACCCTGCTGGAGATGGACCGCACCTTCGGCCACAGGGCGGCAGACAGTGCCGGCCCCTTGGTGTCCAGCGACACCGAAGTGCGCATCGAACGCTATGCCCGCAGCGCCCTGGCGCTGGCGGATGACTTTGTGCACCTGGCCCGCGCCCAGCAGCAGCCCCCGCGCCAGGAAGCCGTGGAGCTGGGCCTGCTGCTGGAGCAGGCCGTGGATGACAGCTGGGCCGCCGCCCATGCCAAGCTGATCGACATCGACTGGATGCCCCAGGAGGCGGAAGCCCTGATCACCGGCGACCCCGGTCAGTTGCGCCGCGTGCTGGGCAATCTGCTGGGCAATGCCGTCAAATACAGCCCCGCCGGCAGCACCGTGCACTGCAGCATCACAGAACGCCCTGCGCACTGGGTGGTGGTGCTGCGCGATGAGGGCGATGGCATCAGCCCCGAGCAGCAGGCCACACTGTTCCAGCCCTTTACCCGCCTGGCCCAGCATGAAGCCAGCCACATACAGGGAGTGGGCCTGGGTCTGGCCTTTGTGCACACCGTGATGCAGCGCCACGGCGCCGTAATGGAGCTGGACAGCACGCCCGGCCAGGGCAGCACCTTCCGCCTGGTGTTTGCCAAGCGCTGATCCCGCACCGACGTTACACCCGGAGCGGGGCATGCAGGCTTCGCCAAGACGTCAGCACTGCGCACGGGTCTGCGGATGGGGTGAGGGGTGCAATAGATAGCTGAGCGTTGCACATGCGGATGTGCACAGACATCCAAAGCGGGCGGCACATTGACCGCAGACGGCCCCGAAAACGAAAAAGCCTCAGAGCGTTTCCACTCTGAGGCTTGTCGTTTTGGTGCGGCTGGCAGGAATCGAACCCACGACCCCTTGGTTCGTAGCCAAGTACTCTATCCAGCTGAGCTACAGCCGCCGAAGCCATGATTATATGCAGAAAAAACAGGGCTTCAGGGAAAACGCTGAATTTTTCGCAGCAAAGCGCCAAAAACCGCGGCAGAGGCACCCGCAAGACACCTGGGTATTTTTACAGTTATTTGCAACAAGATAAGCTTGCAAGGCTTACACTCCATAGATAAGTTGCTATGTGAAAAATAGCAACCACCTCCGGTTCCCGCCCGGCCGCTCCTTTCCCCGTGCCCGCCCTGTCTGCCGTGCGTCGCCTGCGCCCACGGTGGTGGCAGCGGCTTTGTGTGTCCATGGCCACCCGCAAGCGCAAGTCTTCTCCCGCCCCCCTCCACTGGTTCCAGCGACTCAGGCACCGGCTCACCGGCCGCCTGGCGTTCTTCATCTGGGGCGCCCTGTTCGGCAATGCCGTGCTGGTACAGGCCCTGAGCCCCTGGGACCTGCTGACCCGCAGTCCGGAAAGCCTGCTCAGCCAATCCTGGCGCAGCCACCTGGACGGTGCGCGCCAGCAGCTGCGCGGCTGGGGCGAAGGACTGGCCGATGAAGCCACACGCTTGGTCAAGCAACGCATCGGGAACTGGGCCCAGTCCCCCGCCCCCTCCCAGGCCACACGCCCCACGGCATCGCCGGCGACCACGGCCAGCACGCCAACAACCGCCACAGCCTCCTCCGCCATCGACAGCAGCGGCTTTGCGGCCTGCCGTGAGCAGTTTCCGGCCGGCCGTGTCCTGCAACCAGGCAGCATCGGCACCGAATGGGCTGCGCGCGCGCTGTGCTCGGAAGGGTTTGCCGTGCTGTATTCCGGCCGCACCAAGACGCCGATGGTGGTGGTGGAGCGGCTGAACCGGGGCCGCCTGCAGCAGGCGGCCGGCCAGGAACGCACCGACCGCTTCTATGCCGACGCGCGCGTACCCAGTGCACAGCGCGCCACGCTGGCGGACTACCAGGGCAGCGGCTATGACCGCGGACACATGGCCGCTGCCGCCAACCAGTACAGCGCCAGCGGTATGGCCCAGTCGTTCGCCCTGACGAACATGGTGCCCCAGGACCCGACCAACAACCGCAAGGTCTGGGCCAAGCTGGAGGCCGATGTGCGCAAATACGCACAGCGCGCGGCGGGCGATGTGTTTGTCTTCAGCGGCCCGCTCTACCAGGGTGTGCCGCACTTGCTGGGAAGCAGCCAGGTCTGGGTTCCCGACCACTTGTTCAAGCTGGTCTACGACGCCAGCAGCCAGCGTGCCTGGGCCTATGTACTGCCCAACAGCGCCGACGCCCAGATCCAGCGCCCCATGGATTACGCCGACTTCGTGGTGCAGACCCAGTGGCACCTGCTGTCGGGCTTGCCGGTGACGGGCGGGGTGCAGTGAATGCACCGGCCTGTCCATGAAAAAACCGCCCGAAGGCGGTATCTGCTGGGTGGCCTGGGAGGAATCAGCCCACGCGGCTGTCTTGTGCCGAATCGGGCTGCGGCAGCTCCGATTCTTCGCGCAGGCGCACCCGCATCCAGAAGCCGCGCGCCTCGCCCGGCTTGACCAACTGGGTGGTCAGCTTCATCTGCTTCATGGGCAGCACTTCCACGCTGTGCAGCGTGGGCATGCGCAAAATGGCTTCCTGCGTCGGCATTTTCCAGTACTGGTCGTAGCCTGCGTGGTAGGACACCTCTTCGCACAGGCCGATGCGCTGCAGATCGGACAGCATGTGCTGGGTCAGCACCTCGCCCTGGGCGGCTCCCAGCCGGGGCACCAGAATCAGGCGCTGGGTATTGGGGCAGACAAACACCCACACCTCACCTGGTCCGCTCAGCCCTTTTTCCACCGGTTTTTCCGGGGCGGTACGCTCCGCACGGCGCATGGCCTGGGATTCGTCCTTGCCCATGAAGCGGCCACCGCCCACCTTCCCCTCATCGTCAGCGGATGTCGCAGCGGCAGGAGCGGCATCACTGCCGGACAGATTGGATTTCAGGCGATCAAAGATACTCACAGATAGCTCTCAATGTGGTGCGCTGCCTCCCCGGGCAGAGTCATGCGGTATGGTCCGTATTGTGTCAAAAATGAGGTATCCCCGATACCTGTCCGCCATGGCTGGCGCGTATCCGCCGTACCAGGGGTCACATTAGGCCCACTATCCCACCACCGGCCATCGGCGGGATTGACATGCATCAAGCACCGGCCAGACCTGCCTCATCCACCAGTGCCAGCACCACGGCCGCCGCAGGAATGCGCACCTGTACCTGCGCGCCGGGCTGCAGCGGCGCGCCCTCGGCAAACCCCACCACATGCACGCCGCCCGGCAGGCGCACAGCCACTTCCGCGCCCTCGCCGGTATCGGCCCGCGTCACTTCGCCGTCCCAGACCGTGGCCTGCAACCCATCGGCCGCCGCCGCCCCGGACAGCACCTGCACCGCTGTGGCCTTGGCCATGGCCAGCACCGCCTGGCCGGGAACCAGCCCCATCAGTTCGGCACTTTCGCGCGTCACCTGGGCTCGCAACGGGGCCGCATGGCGGCTGTCGGTGTGCAGCAGCACGGTCACACGGCCGCCTTCGGTGTGCAGCGACTGCACCGTGCAAGGCCACTGGTTGCGCATGCTGGTGCGCACGGCCAGGCGTGCCAGCACCGGCTGGTGCAGGCCGGCGCCCTGCAAGCGGGCCAGCACCTCGGAGCGGGCACGCTCCATGGCATCGGCCGCCTGCAGCAGGGCATGACCGGCCTCGGTCAGCGTGGCACCGCCCCCGCCGGCGCCGCCCACGCTGCGCTCCACCAGGGTCACCCCCGCAAGATTGGTCAAGGTGTCCAGCGCCTGCCAGGCCGCCTTGTAGCTGATGCCGCAGTCGCGCGCGGACTGGGAGATGGAGCCGTTGTGCACCAGGTGTCGCAGCACCTCGATGCGCTTGTCCGACATGCTGTGGCCCAGCGCATCGAGCAAAGCCGTCGCGGGCATGGGGGAAGAAGAAGCGGTGCGGTCAGCCATAGCCCCGCATCATGCCTGCACAAAAAGTTGCAGGCGGACGGGATGGCTATACTTCTCGCTATTCAAATAAAGAATAGCGAACCATGTCCCAGTCTTTCCCTCTGCGCCACCTGACCCTCGCTTGTGCGGTGCTGCTGGCCGGTGCGGCCCACGCCGACGAAGTGTCCGTGGCTGTGGCCGCCAACTTCACCGCCCCGATGCAGAAGATTGCTGCCCAGTTCGAGAAGGACACGGGCCACAAGGCCGTGCTGTCGTTTGGGGCCACCGGCAAGTTCTACGCCCAGATCAGCAACGGTGCACCGTTTGGCATTCTGCTGGCTGCGGATGACACCACGCCCGAAAAGATCGCCAAGGAAGGCAAGGGCGTGGACGCCAGCCGCTTCACCTATGCCATCGGCCAGCTGGTGCTGTGGAGCAAGCAGGCAGGCTATGTGGACGACAAGGGTGCCGTGCTCCAGCGCAATGACTGGCAGCACATTGCCATCGCCAATCCCAAGCTGGCCCCTTACGGCCTGGCTGCCATGGAAACCCTGGGCAAGCTGGGCCTCACCGCCCAGGTGCAGCCCAAGACCGTGCTGGGCGAGAACATCGGCCAGACCTACCAGTTCGCCGCCAGCGGCAATGCGCAACTGGGCTTTGTGGCGCTGTCCCAGGTGATGGAAGACGGCAAGATCCGTGAAGGCTCGGCCTGGATCGTTCCCGCCTCCATGCACGAGCCCATCCGCCAGGACGCCATCGTGCTGAACAGCGCCAAGGACAATGCCGCCGCCAAGGCGCTGATGGACTACCTCAAGGGCGACAAGGCCCGCGCCATCATCAAGTCCTATGGCTACGCCTTCTAAGCACCACAGTGCACCTGCGCGCACCGCGCGGGTTTCCACATAAGGGGATCCCGCTGTCCTGGCCACCTGCGCCGGGACAGCGCCCCTTTGGTTTTTATATAGTGCGGCTTTCTGCCGCCATGCCGTGAACACACCCCACCTCAGCCCGGAAGACTGGGCCGCCATCCGCCTGACGCTGGAGCTCGCCAGCGTCACCACCGTGCTGCTGCTGGTGCTGACCACGCCGCTGGCCTGGTGGCTGGCACACACGCGCTCGCGCTGGCGTGGGCCCATCGGTGCCGTGGTGGCACTGCCGCTGGTGCTGCCGCCCACGGTGATCGGTTTCTATCTGCTGGTCACCATGGGGCCCCACGGCCCCATCGGCCAGCTGACCGAGGCCCTGGGCCTGGGGCGCCTGCCTTTCACCTTCCCCGGGCTTGTGGTGGGCTCGGTCGTGTACTCGCTGCCGTTTGCCGTGCAGCCGCTGCAGCGCGCCTTCGAGTCCATCGGCAACCGCCCTCTGGAAGTGGCGGCCACACTGGGCGCCAGCCGGCTGGACCGCTTCTTCACCGTGGCCCTGCCGCTGGCACGGCCCGGCTTCATCACCGCCGCCGTGCTGAGCTTTGCCCACACCGTGGGTGAATTCGGCATCGTGCTGATGCTGGGCGGCAACATCCCCGGCGTGACCCGCGTGGTGTCGGTGCAGATCTACGACCATGTGGAAGCCATGGAATACGCCCAGGCCCACTGGCTGGCCGGCGGCATGGTCGCCTTTGCCTTTGTGGTACTGGTGCTGTTGAGCTGGCTGCAGCCGCGCGAACACCGCCACGCCTCTCCACTATGACCGCGCCCCACTCCAACGACCGCAGCATTGCGGCCCACCTGCAACTGCAGCGCGCCGACTTTGCACTGGATGTACAGCTCAACCTGCCCGGTCAGGGCGTCACGGCCCTGTTCGGCCCATCCGGCTGCGGCAAGACCACCTTGCTGCGCAGCATCGCCGGGCTGGAGCGCGCGCATGGCCGCGTCACCGTGAACGGCGATGTCTGGCAGGACGACGCGGCCCAGCATTGGCTGCCCACGCACCAGCGCGCCCTGGGCTATGTGTTCCAGGAAGCCAGCCTGTTCCCCCACCTCACGGCCGAGGACAACATCCGCTACGGCCTGCGCCGCACCCCGGCTGCCCGCCAGCGTGTGGCGCTGGAGCAGGTGATCGAGCTGCTGGGCATTGCACCGCTGCTGCCGCGCAAGCCATCCACCTTGTCCGGCGGCGAACGCCAGCGCGTGGCCATCGCCCGGGCCCTGGCCACCAGCCCGCGCGTGCTGCTGATGGACGAGCCGCTCTCGGCGCTGGATGCCGAACGCAAGGCCGAGGTGCTGCCCTATCTGGACCGTCTGCAGGCCCACCTGGACATTCCGGTGCTCTACATCAGCCATTCGCTGGACGAGGTGGCACGCCTGGCCAGCCACCTGGTGCTGCTGCGCGCCGGCCGGGTGGTGGCCGAAGGCCACACGGCCCAACTGCTGGCACGCCTGGACCTGCCCCTGGCCCACGGGGACACGGCAGCGGCCGTGGTGCCCGCCACGGTCACGCAACACGACGCCAGCGACCACCTGACCACGGCGCAGTTCGACGGTGGCCAGCTGCGCCTGGTCGGCACCCAGGCTCGCGCCCCCGGCACGGCGGTGCGCCTGCGCATCCAGGCGCGGGACGTGAGTGTGGCGCTGGTGCCACCCGCGTATTCCAGCATTCTCAATGTGCTGCCGGTGCAGATAGCCGCCATCCAGCCCGAAGCCCCGGGCTACGCCATGCTGCAGCTGCAGGCTGGCGCCACCATGCTGCTGGCCCGGCTGAGCCAGCATTCGGTGCAACAGATGGGCCTGTGCGCCGGCCAATCCGCCTGGGCCCAGGTCAAGGGTGTGGCCCTGCTGGATTGAGTGCATGCATTGCGGTGACCGTGCGCGCGGGGAATGCATACCCGAGGCTTGCGCTCATGTTTGCTGGACATCAAGGTGTGAGGTGAATAGATTCGCGTGCCTTCCCGTCTCCTTGTAGGAACTGGATGACATGAAGACTTGAGGGTCTTCACGCAATTCCTCGCTTTGCGAACCGGCGCCTGCCGCACCGGTTCAATTGCTTGCCATTGGCACCCCTCAACATTCGACGTGGCCCGTGAGGTCCGGCAATGCGTGGGCAATCGTCAAGGTCGAGGCTTCGAGTCCGGGCTGTCCCCCCGGCTCACCAGGCGCATGCATGCCGCGCCTGCAAACCTAACGCCCTCCATGGTCATGGGAGCGCGGTTGAAGAAAAACGAATCACGATGAATCACGGCAGAAGAAGATTCTTCAAGCTCTGTGGCGCCGGTGCGGCCGGTGCGACGGCTGCAGCCCTGGGCTTTGCCCCCTCGGTGGCCATGGCCACCCTGCCCCGCCAGTACAAGCTGCTGCGCGCCAAGGAAACCCGCAACAACTGCACCTATTGCTCGGTCGGCTGCGGCATGCTGATGTACAGCCTGGGCGACGGCGCCAAAAACGCCAAGGCCAAGATCTTCCACATCGAAGGTGACCCGGACCACCCGGTCAGCCGCGGCTCGCTGTGCCCCAAGGGCGCGGGGGCACTCGACTACATCCACTCCGACCAGCGCCTGAAGTACCCCGAGGTGCGCGAAGCCGGCACCAACGAGTGGAAGCGCATCAGCTGGGACGAAGCCAACGAGCGCATCGCCCGCCTGCTCAAGGACGACCGCGACGCCAACTTCATCGAGAAGAACGAGAAGGGCCAGGTGGTCAACCGCTGGCTCAGCACCGGCATGCTGGCCTCGTCGGCCGCATCCAACGAAACCGGCGTGCTGGACTTCCGCTTTGCGCGCGCACTGGGCATGGTCGGCTTCGACTGCCAGGCGCGCCTGTGCCACGGCCCCACGGTGTCGGCCCTGGCGCCCTCGTTCGGCCGCGGGGCGATGACCAACCACTGGGTGGACATCAAGAACGCCAACGTGATTCTGGTCATGGGCGGCAACCCGGCGGAAGCCCACCCCGTGGGCTTCAAGTGGGCCATCGAAGCCAAGATCCACAACAAAGCCCATCTGATGGTGGTGGATCCGCGCTTCAACCGCACCGCGTCGGTGGCGGATTTCTACGCCCCGATCCGCGCCGGCTCCGACGCGGCCTTCTTGATGGGCATCGTCAACTACCTGCTGCAGCACGACAAGATCCAGCACGAATACGTCAAGGCCTACACCAACGCCAGCCTGATCGTGCGCGAGGACTACAGCTTCGAAGAAGGCCTGTTCAGCGGCTACAACGCCGACAAGAAGAGCTACGACAAGAGCAGCTGGACCTACGAGCGCGATGCCCAGGGTCATGCGCTGCAGGACCTGACGCTGCAGCACCCGCGCTGCGTGCTGAACCTGCTGAAGAAGCATGTGGAGCGCTACACGCCCGAGATGGTGAACACCATCACCGGCACCCAGGTCGAAGACTTTCTGCATGTGTGCGAGCAACTGGCCAGCACCTGCGTGCCCGACCGCACCGCGACCTTCCTGTACGCACTGGGCTGGACCCACCACACGGCGGGCGCCCAGATCATCCGCGGCTCGGCCATGATCCAGCTGCTGCTGGGCAACATCGGCATGGCCGGAGGCGGCGTGAATGCGCTGCGCGGTCACTCCAACATCCAGGGCTATACCGACCTGGGCCTGCTCTCCACGCGTCTGCCCGGTTACCTGAACCTGCCGACCGACCAGCAGCAGACCATCGACGACTACCTGAAGGAGTCCACGCCGCAGGCCGATCTGCCCGGCCAGGTCAACTTCTGGAAGAACACGCCCAAGTTCTTCGTCAGCCTGATGAAGGACCTGTACGGCGACCATGCCACGCGCGAGAACAGCTGGGGCTACGACTGGCTGCCCAAGTGGGACCGCAGCTACGACATGCTGGCCTACTTCGATCTGATGTACCGCGGCAAGGTCAACGGCTACATCGCCCAGGGCTTCAACCCGGTGGCGGCCATGCCCGACTCCGGCAAGATCCGCGACGCTCTGTCCAAGCTCAAGTTCCTGGTCATCATCGACCCGCTGCAGACCGAGACCTCCACCTTCTGGAAGAACCACGGCGAATTCAACGACGTGGACCCCTCCCAGATCCAGACCACGGTGTTCCGCCTGCCCTCGTCGTGCTTTGCCGAGGAAAACGGCACCATCGTCAACTCCGGCCGCTGGCTGCAGTGGCACTGGGCCGCACAGGAGCCGCCGTTCGAGGCGCGCCATGACGGCCGCATTCTGGGCGGCATCTTCATGAAGCTGCGCGAGCTGTACGCCAAGGAAGGCGGTGCCAACCCGGCGCCGCTGATGAACACGCGCTGGCAATACCACAACCCCTACGATCCGCACCCCGAGGAAGTGGCCAAGGAAACCAACGGCTATGCGCTGGCGGACCTGTACGACGACAGCGGCAAGCTGATCGCCAAGAAGGGATCGCTGCTGTCCGATTTCGGCATGCTGCGCGATGACGGCACCACCGCGAGCTACTGCTGGATCTTTGCCGGTTCGTGGACCGAAGCCGGCAACCAGATGGCGCGCCGCGACAACACCGACACCGGACATGGCAACACCCCCGGCTGGGCCTGGGCCTGGCCGGCCAACCGCCGCGTGCTGTACAACCGCGCCTCGGCCGATCCCTCGGGCAAGCCCTGGGATCCCAAGCGCCAGATCCTGCACTGGGACGGCAAGAAATGGGGCGGCGCGGACGTGCCCGACTACCCGCTGACGGCAGCGCCGAACAGCGGCGTCAGCCCCTTCATCATGCAGCCCGACGGTCTGGGCCGCCTGTTCTCGCTCAAGGGCATGAACGACGGTCCCTTCCCTGAGCACTACGAACCCACCGAAAGCCCGCTGGCCGCCAACCCGCTGCACCCCCAGGTCAGCAAGAGCCCCGTGGCGCGCGTCTTTGCCGACGATGCCGCCCGCATGGGCTCGCGCGAGCAGTTCCCCTATGTGGCCACGACCTACTCGATCACCGAGATGTTCCGCCACTGGACCAAGCACTCGCGCCTGAACGCCATCGTCCAGCCCGAACAGTTCATCGAACTCTCGGAAAAGCTGGCCGACAAGAAAGGCATCAAGGCCGGCGACATGATCCGCGTCTCCAGCAAGCGCGGCCACATCAAGGGCAAGGCCGTGGTGACCAAGCGCGTGATGACGCTGCAGGTCGATGGCCAGGAGATCGAGCAGATCGGCATTCCCTGCCACTGGGGCTACGAAGGCACCACGCGCAAGGGCTATCTGGCCAACACGCTGAGCCCCGGCATCGGGGACGCCAATGCCCAGACCCCCGAGTTCAAGGCCTTTCTGGTCAACATCGAAAAAGCATAAGGCGCGCCCATGAGTATGCAATCCCAAGATATCGTGCGGCGCTCGGCCACCAACGACCTCACGCCGGCCGCCCATGCACGCGACCACAAGGACGAGGTCGCCAAGCTGATCGACGTGAGCATCTGCATCGGCTGCAAGGCTTGCCAGGTTGCCTGCAGCGAATGGAATGATCTGCGTGACGACGTGGGCGAGAACTTCGGCGTCTACGACAACCCGCGCGACCTCTCGCCCCAGAGCTGGACGCTGATGCGCTTTGACGAGCATGTCAACGAAAAGGGCAAGCTGGAGTGGCTGATTCGCAAGGACGGCTGCATGCACTGTGAAGACCCCGGCTGCCTCAAGGCCTGCCCCCAGCCCGGCGCCATCGTGCAGTACGCCAACGGCATCGTGGACTTCCAGTCCGAGCACTGCATTGGCTGCGGCTACTGCGTGGCCGGCTGCCCGTTCAACGTGCCCCGCATCAGCAAGGAAGACAGCAAGGCCTACAAGTGCACCTTGTGTTCCGATCGCGTTGCCGTGGGCCAGGAGCCTGCCTGCGTCAAGACCTGCCCCACCGGGGCGATCAGCTTCGGCGCCAAGGACGACATGCTGCACAAGGCCGAAGGCCGCGTGCAGGAAATGAAGAGCCGCGGCGTAGAGAACGCTGGCGTCTACAACCCGCCCGGCGTGGGCGGCACCCACGTGATGTACGTGCTGCACCATGCCGACCAGCCGGAGCTCTACCACAAGCTGCCCAAGGACCCCCACATCAGCGGCGTGGTGGAAGGCTGGAAGGGCTGGTTCAAGCCGCTGGCGGCCATCGGCTTTGTCACGGCACTGGCCGGCGCTGCCGCCCACTACATCAGTACCGGCCCCAACGAGGTCGATGAGGATGAAGACGAGGAGCATGACCACGCCAAGAAGGGAGAGAAGGCATGAAAAAAGACCGCATGATTTTGCGCACCCCGCTGCCCGATCGCCTGTGCCACTGGGCCATGGTGACCTGCTTCTTCCTGGTGGCCATGTCGGGCCTGTCCTGGCTGTTTCCCAGCCTGAACTGGCTCAACGGCGTGTTCGGCACGCCGCAGATGGCCCGCCTGCTGCACCCTTTCTTCGGCATCGTGGTGTTCGTGGCCCTGGTCTACCTGTTCATCCGGTTTGTGAAATACAACCTGCCTGAAAAGGAAGACCGCCTCTGGCTGGAAAACGTCAAGTCCGTGGTGGCCGGCGATCACAGCAAGCCGCTGCGCGTCGGCAAGTACAACGCTGGCCAGAAGCTCATGTTCTGGGGGATCATGGGCCTGATCTGCGCGCTGCTGCTCACCGGGCTGGTGATCTGGCGCGCCTATTTCGCCCACCTGTTCCCTATCCCGGTGCTGCGCGTGGCCCTGCTGCTGCACGCGGTCGCCGGCGTGGGCCTGATGCTGCTGATCATTGGCCACATCTACCTGGCCTTCTGGGTGAAGGGCTCGATCCGCGGCATGGTGACCGGCTATGTCAGCCATGCCTGGGCCAAGGCCCACCATGACCGCTGGCATGCACAGATCAGCGCCAAGGCTCCCGGCAAGAAGAAGACTGCGAGGCCGGCACGATGAGCATCCGCATCGTCCCTGAATCGGAACGCTCGCCGGGCGTGGAATACATCGCCCCGGTGCGCCTGCCCGATGCCACACGGCCCTACGCCCGGCGGGCCGCGCGCCTGCGCCAGCTGGCGGATGGCCACGCCATGGCCGACTACCTGCTGTGGGCCGCCGACCTGGTCGGCGCCCAGCAGGCTGCGGCCGAGGCCACGCCCCTGAGCGCCGCCGAAGTGCACGGTCTGGCCGAGGCCCTGCGCCAGTCCCATGCCCCGCTGCACAGTCACTGCCTGCAGCGTTCTGCCCATTGGCTGCAGCTGCTGGACGGCTTGCTGGCCCAGCTGGCGTCGCCCGCCAGCATGCAGGGCGCGCCCATCCAGCAGGCCCTGGCAGCGCTGCGCGCGGCCGACAGCGGCCAGCGCAACCGCTGGGCCAGTGCCTTGCTGGCCATGCTGCGCGGCGACGAACCGGCCAATGGCGCCGAATTGCCCGACGCGGGCGTCGCCCAGCTGCTGCACAGCGCCCTGTCGCTGTACTGGCGCCAGCTGGCCAGCCAGCTGCCCGGCAGCGGCATGGCCGAGCTGGGCGCCCACCGCCACGACTGCCCCGTGTGCGGCCACGCCCCCGCCGGCAGCCTGGTGCTGGGCGGTGCCCAGGCCGGCCTGCGCTACCTGCAATGCAGCCTGTGCGAGACGCAGTGGCATGTGGTGCGCACCACCTGCACCAGCTGCGATGCCACCGGCAAGCTGGACTACTGGTGCCTGGAAGACGAAAAAGCCGCCATCAAGGCCGAGAGCTGCGGCGACTGCCACAGCTACCTCAAGGCCTTCTACCTACAGGCCGACCACCAGCTGGAACTGGTGGCCGATGACCTGGCCAGCCTGGCCCTGGACGCCGAGATGGAAGCGCAGGACCTGGTGCGCAGCGGCATCAACCCGCTGATGCTGCCGCCGCTGGCCTGATTCACCCTTCCACCCTCGGCCCACCTGCTGTCCGCTTTCTGCGTGCCTTCTGCGCCCCCACAGCCCTGCAGACCGTCCTTGCCCGGGACAGTTTGTAGGGCTGAATCGATAATGGCAGCCATGACCGACACTGCCGCCGGCACCTGCCCCCTGGTTCCACCAGACGGTGCCCCCCTCGTCCTCCCTGCCATCCGCCACGTCCCCGTGGAGCGCCACCATCTGCAGGACGGCCTGCGCGCGCAAGAGCGCGTGCTGGCCAGCGAGGTGCCGATTGCCCTGGTGTTCAACGGTATCTCGCACGCAGTGATGATGGCCACGCCCCTGGACCTGGAAGACTTTGCCCTGGGTTTTGCCCTGAGCGAAGGCATTCTGGACAGCACCGCCGATTGCTATGGCATCGACGTCACACCGGTGGCCGCCTCCGCCGCAGGCCTGCCCCCCGGCATGGACGGGGTGGAAGTGCAACTGGACATCTCCTCCCGCTGCTTTGCCCGCCTCAAGGACCACCGCCGCAGCATGACCGGGCGCACCGGCTGCGGGGTCTGCGGCGTGGAAAGCTTTGCCGCCCTGGACCTGGACTTTGCCCCGCTGCCGGCACACGACTGGCTGGCCCGGGTGGATCTGCCCACGGTATGCCGAGCCATCGACGCGCTGTCGGCCAAGCAGGTGCTCAACACCCAGGCCGGCGCCATCCACGCGGCCGGATGGGCCACGCCGGACGGGCAGTTGCACGATGTGCTGGAGGATGTGGGCCGCCACAACGCACTCGACAAGCTGCTGGGCCGGCTGGCCCGCAGCGGCCACCTGGGCGAACCGGGTTTCGTGGTGCTGTCCAGCCGGGGCAGCCACGAACTGGTGCGCAAATGCGCCAAGCTGGGAGTCGCCGCACTGGCCACCATCTCGGCCCCCACCGCCATGGGCGTGCGCATGGCCGAGCTGACCGGATTGCGCTTCTGGGGGCTGTGCCGCCCGCCCCAGGCCGTGCTGTATGCCGCAGGCGCCGGCCTGCCACCGCTGGCAGTGGCCTCCCCGGCGACTTGACCCGGCAGCGCACTGTGAAAGCGGCGGCTTCGTACAATGGAGGCTTCAGCCCCTGGATGTACACCATGACCCGCTGTTCCACTGTTTTTTCTGCTGCCGCCCTGGCCTGTGCCCTGCTCGGCGGCATGGCCGTGCCTGCGGCCCATGCACGCACCTACCCCGACGCTGCGCGCAGCTTCCCCGATACCGCCCAGCGCGGCGAACTGCTGATCTCGGCCATGCCCGAGGTCGCGCTCAACGGCAAGAAGATCCGCACCACGCCGGACTTTCGCCTGTTCAATGCCAGGAACCAGTTGGTCCTTGCCCACACGCTGCAAGGCCAGAAGTTCGCTGTGAACTATGTGATCGAGCCCAGCACCCAGTGGCTGTCCCAGGCCTGGATCCTGACCCCGGAAGAAGTCCAGGCCAAGCTGCCCAGCCAGCGCTGAGCCCCACCCGCTTCTTTTTTCTTTCTGACTGCCGCCTGCGCCCTGCAATGGTGCCGGTGGATGGTTTTCTTCAAGGCGCACAGGCCATGACCTCTGCGGCCGCCCCACTGCCATGACCACGAAAAAAGTCTTTATCAAAACCTTTGGCTGCCAGATGAACGAGTACGACTCGGACAAGATGGCGGACGTGCTGGGTGCTGCCCAGGGCTATGAATCCACGGACGACCCGGAGCAGGCCGACCTGATCCTGTTCAACACCTGCTCGGTGCGGGAAAAGGCACAGGAGAAGGTGTTCTCCGACCTGGGCCGCTTCAAGCACCTGAAGGAAAAAGGCGTGCTGATTGGTGTGGGCGGTTGTGTGGCCAGCCAGGAAGGCGAAGAAATCATCAAGCGCGCCCCCTATGTGGACGTGGTGTTCGGCCCCCAGACCCTGCACCGCCTGCCCGATCTGCTGAACGCGCGCGCCGCCAAGGCCAAGCCCCAGGTGGACATTTCCTTCCCCGAAATCGAGAAGTTCGACCACCTGCCGCCTGCCCGCGTGGAAGGTGCCTCGGCCTTTGTGTCCATCATGGAAGGCTGCTCCAAATACTGCAGCTACTGCGTCGTGCCCTACACGCGCGGTGAAGAAGTCAGCCGCCCGTTCGAAGACGTGCTGGTGGAAGTCGCCGGCCTGGCCGACCAGGGTGTGAAGGAAGTCACGCTGCTGGGCCAGAACGTGAACGCCTACCTGGGCAAGATGGGCGACACCACCGAAATCGCCGACTTTGCGCTGCTGCTGGAGTATGTGGCCGAGATCCCCGGCATCGAACGCATCCGCTTCACCACCAGCCACCCGAACGAGTTCACGCCCCGCCTGATCGAGGCCTACGCCAAGCTGCCCCAGCTGGTCAGCCACCTGCACCTGCCCGTGCAGCACGGCAGCGACAAGATCCTGATGGCCATGAAGCGCGGCTACACGGCCATGGAGTACAAGAGCACCATCCGCAAGCTGCGCGCCATCCGTCCGGATCTGGCGATGAGCAGCGACTTCATCGTCGGCTTCCCTGGCGAGACCGAAGACGACTTCCAGAAGATGATGAAGCTGATCCACGACGTCCGCTTTGACAACAGCTTCAGCTTCATCTTCAGCCCCCGCCCCGGCACGCCGGCCGCCAACCTGCACGACGACACCCCCCACGATGTGAAGCTGCGCCGTCTGCAGGAGCTGCAGGCCGTCATCAACCAGAACATCAAGGAAATCAGCGAGGAGCGCGTGGGCACGGTGCAGCGCCTGCTGGTCGAAGGGCTGAGCAAGCGCGACGGCAGCGAGCTGATGGGCCGCACCGAATGCAACCGCGTGGTCAACTTCCCCGGCAACGAGCGCCTGATCGGCCAGATGGTGGACGTTCGCGTCACCGAAGCCAAGACCTACACCCTGCGCGGCGAAGTGCTGGTGCGCAGCTGACCGCCCGGCCGGTGCCGGGCCCCAGCGCCCTTGGCCCGACCCGGCCTAGCCCGGCACAGCCCCACCCGCCGGCGGCGGCTGTGCCATCGCCCCCGGCGCACACCGCCATCCCGAGTGCAGCACATGACCATCGCTGGCCAGTCCTGCACACCCCGCCAATCGCGCTACCATATGACCCCGCCGCGTGGATGCACACCCTCGCGGCTTTTTCTTGCCCGTTGCACGGCCAGGGATTCCACGGAGTCCCCTGCGGCCCTGTTCCGACGCAAGATAGCCGCCCGTTGGGTGCGGAACTTGCTAGACATCAGGACTGCTCCGGTATGGGGCAGGCCTGCTATACACACAAGGAGTCTTTCCTATGAACACACGGCGCAACCTCATCAAGGGCGGCCTGGCCGCGCTGCCCCTGGTACTGGCCGGCATGCTGCCTGCTTCCGCCATGGCCCAGGCCAAGATCAAGGTGGCGGCGGTCTACACCGTCCCCTATGAGCAGCAATGGGTCAGCCGCATCCACCAGGCGCTCAAGGCCGCCGAATCCCGTGGCGAGATCGAGTACAAGTCCAGCGAGAACGTGGCCAACGCCGACTACGAGCGCGTGATGCGCGAGTACGCCACCGGTGGCGCACAGCTGATGTTTGGTGAAGTATTCGGCGTGGAAGCCGCCGCCCGCAAGGTGGCCAAGGACTTCCCCAAGACCGCCTTCGTGATGGGCTCCTCGGGCAAGCCCGTGGCCCCCAACTTCAGCGTGTTCGACAACTACATCCAGGAACCTGCCTACCTGAGCGGCATGATCGCCGGCGGCATGACCAAGTCCAACAAGATCGGTCTGGTCGGCGGCTTCCCCATCCCCGAAGTGAACCGCCTGATGCACGCCTTCATGGAAGGCGCCAAGGAAGTGAACCCCAAGGTGGAATTCACGGTCTCCTTCATCAACAGCTGGTTTGACCCACCCAAGGCCAAGGAAGCCACCTTCGCCATGATCGACAAGGGCGCCGACGTGCTGTACGCCGAGCGCTTTGGCGTGAGCGATGCGGCCAAGGAAAAAGGCAAGCTGGCCATCGGCAACGTGATCAACACCCAGGCTCAGTACCCCGACACCGTGGTCGCCTCGGCCCTGTGGCACATGGAGCCCAGCGTGGACCGCGCCATCCAGGCCGTGAAGGCCGGCACGTACAAGGCCGAAGACTACGGCCCGTATTCGATGATGAAGCACAAGGGTTCGTCGCTGGCCCCTCTGGGCACGTTCGAGAAGAAGGTGCCGGCGGACCTGGCAGCCAAGGTCAAGGCCCGCGAGGCCGACATCCTGGCCGGCAAGTTCACTGTCAAGGTCAACGACAGCCAGCCCAAGACCACGGCCAAGTAAGCGCCGGACCGCGCAAGCCTGCGCACCGCCCCTGCAGCGAGCCGGTACCACCGGCTCGCTGCACGTCGGCGCTACCGCTTTGCTCTTCCCGGGCGCAAGTCCGGGACTTCGGCCCTGTACAAGCCTGCCCCGGGCCTGTACCTTGATGCCACCCCGCGCGCTCTTCCCCTTCGCGCCCCTGCACAGGCCATGGCACCCGCACACATGCTCACTGAGACCGCATCCACCCCACCGGGCTCCACGCCCCCCACCGTCCTGCAGTTGCAGGGCATCACCAAGCGCTTTGGCACGCTGGTGGCCAACGACGCCATCTCGCTCACGTTGCAGCGGGGCGAAATCGTCGCGCTGCTGGGCGAGAACGGTGCCGGTAAATCCACGCTGATGTCGATTCTGTTCGGCCACTATGTGGCCGATGCCGGCCACATCGAGGTGTTCGGCCAGCCCCTGCCGCCGGGCCAGCCGCGCGCCGCGCTGGCCGCCGGCATCGGCATGGTGCACCAGCACTTTGCACTGGCCGACAACCTTTCCGTGCTCGACAACATCATGGCCGGCGGCACGTCGCTGGCCCGGCTGAGCCTGGACCCCGCCGGGGCCCGCCGCAGGCTGCTGGACGTGGCGCAGCAATTCGGCCTGCAGGTGGACCCGGACGCCCGCGTGGGCACCTTGTCCGTGGGCGAGCGCCAGCGCGTCGAGATTCTGAAAGCCCTGTACCGCGGCGCCCGCATCCTGATCCTGGACGAACCCACGGCCGTGCTCACCCCCGCCGAGAGCGAGGCCCTGTTCGACACCCTGGGCCAGATGGTGGCGCAAGGCCTGTCCATCATCTTCATCAGCCACAAGCTCGGCGAGGTGCTGCGTGTCTCGCACCGCGTGGCCGTGCTGCGCCATGGCAAGCTGGTGGCCGAATCGGCCACCGCCGGCTGCACCCAGGCCCAGCTGGCGCAATGGATGGTGGGCCACGCCGTCACGCTGCCCGAACGCCGCCCGGCCCAGCATGTGGGCGACAGCGTCTGCAGCCTGCGCCAGCTGGATTCCGCACCGGCCAAAGGCAAGGACAGCCGCGACCGGCTGAAGAACGTGTCGCTGGAGCTGAAAGCCGGTGAAATCGTCGCCATCGCCGGGGTGTCCGGAAACGGCCAGGTCGCACTGGCCGATGTGCTGTGCGGCGTGCGCGCCGTCACCGGCGGACAGCTGACCTACCTGGGCCAGCCCCTGCCCAGGTCGCCCGTCACCCTGGTGGCCCAGGGCGTGGCCCGCATCCCCGAAGACCGCCACGGCACCGGCGTGGTGGGCGATCTGCCGGTGTGGGAAAACGCCGTGTCCGAGCGCCTGCGCACCCGCTGGTTCTCGCGCCTGGGATGGGTCCGGCGCAAAGCTGCACAGGACTACGCCCAGCATGTCAGCACCACGTTTGACGTGCGCGGCGGTGGCCTGCATGCGCCCGCCCGTGCGCTGTCCGGCGGCAATATGCAAAAGCTGATTCTGGGCCGCGCCCTGCTGCCTCCCGGCGTGGACGGCCAGCCCGGCGCAGCCCCCCGCCTGATCGTGGCCCACCAGCCCACCTGGGGGCTGGACATCGGTGCCGTGCACTTTGTGCAGCAGCAGCTGATGGCGGCCCGCGATGCCGGCGCGGCCGTGCTGCTGATCTCGGACGACCTGGACGAAGTCCTGGCCCTGGGCGACCGCATTGCCGTGATGCACGAAGGCACGCTCACCGAAGCCCGGCCCCACGCCGACTGGAGCCGCGCATCCATTGGCCTGGCCATGGCCGGTGCCCATTGAACCCGGGCGAAAGCACATTCCCATGCGATTAGAAAAACGACCTTCCCCTTCCAAAACCGCCATGGTGGCCGCCCCGCTGGGTGCCGTGGTGTTCACCCTGCTCATCAGCGGTTTGCTGGTGCTGTGGGCCAAGGCCCCCGTGGGCGCCACCTATGTCGAACTGTTCAAAGGTGCTTTCGGCTCGCTGTTTGCGTTGAGCGAAACCATGACCCGTGCCGTGCCCCTGATCCTGACCGGTCTGGCGGCGGCCGTGGCCTTTCGCGCACGCCTGTTCAACATCGGCGCCGAAGGCCAGCTGTACGCCGGCGCCGTGGCGGCCATTGCCTTGGGCGGCATGCATGGCGGCACCGGCTTGGAGCTGCCCATCTATGTGCTGTTCCCGCTGATGCTGGTGGCCGCTGCCCTGGCCGGCGCCGCCATGCTGCTGGGCCCGGCGCTGATGAAGACCCGCCTGGGCGTGGACGAGGTGGTGACCACGCTGCTGCTGAACTTTGTGATGCTGCTGCTGGTGGCCTACCTGCTGGACGGCCCGATGAAAGACCCGATGGCACTGGGCTGGCCGCAGAGCGTGGCCCTGCAGTCGGACCTGGAACTCTCGCGCCTGATCGAGCAGACCCGTCTGCACACCGGCCTGCTGATGGCCCTGGTGCTGGCCGTGCTCACCTGGCTGCTGCTGCAGCGCACGACGGCGGGCTTTGACATCCGTGCCGCCGGCGCCAACGCCAAGGCCGCCAGTTTTGCCGGTGTCCCGGTCACCCGCACCGTGGTGCTGGTGGCCCTGCTGTCCGGCGGTCTCGCCGGGCTGGCCGGCGCGATCGAAGTGGCCGGACGCACCAGCTATCTGACGCTGGACATGTCGCCCGGCTATGGCTACGCCGGCATCGTGATCGCCATGCTGGCGGGCCTGCACCCGCTGGGTGTGGTGGCGGCCGCCATTTTTGTGGCCGGCATGCAGGTGGGTGCCGACAGCATGAGCCGCGTGGTGGGCGTGCCCAATGCGATTGCCGATGTGATCGTGGCCGCATCGCTGCTCTCGGTGCTGGTGGCCAGTCTGCTGACGCAGTACCGCTTGCGCTGGAAGTGAGGAGCCGGCACATGCATGACTTCATCTTGACGGCCCCTGCGGCCCCCCAGGCGCTCTGCCAGCACGCAGGCAGCGCCGTTTCCGATCATTTCACCGGGGAGTGCGCAGCATGACCGAATTTCTGGACATCCTGTCGAACTCCGCCTTCTGGGTGGCCGTGCTGCGCACCGCCACGCCGCTGCTGCTGGGCACCCTGGGCGTTTTGCTGTGCGAACGCGCCGGCGTGCTGAACCTGGGCATCGAAGGCATCATGGTGGCCGGCGCCTTCACCGGCTGGCTCACCGTGTATGCCGGCCATGGGCTGTGGACCGGGGTGCTGGTGGCAGCGCTGACCGGCGCCCTGTGCGGTCTGCTGCATGCCTGGCTGACCGTGGGCCTGGCGCTGTCGCAGCACGTGTCGGGCCTGGGCATCACCATGCTGGCCACGGCGCTGTCGTACTACGGCTACCGCGTGAGCTTTCCCAAGGTGAACACCCCGCCCACCATCGAGCCCTTCCAGGCCATGGACTGGCTGCCGATTCCCATCCTGGGCGAGCAGACGGTGCTGACCCTGCTGGCCCTGCTGCTGGTGCCGGTGCTGGCCTGGTGGCTGTTCCGCACCCCCTCGGGCCTGGCCGTACGCATGGTGGGAGAGAACCCGCTGGCGGCCGAGGGCCAGGGCATCCCGGTGATCGCCGTGCGCACTGCGGCCATCGTGGCCGGCTCGGCGCTGATGGCCGTGGCCGGGGCGTTCCTGACGCTGTCGGCCTTCAACGCCTTCTTCTTCAACATGATCAACGGCCGGGGCTGGATCTGCATTGCGCTGGTGGTGTTTGCGTCGTGGAAACCGGGCAAGGCCTTGCTGGGTGCGCTGCTGTTCGCCTTCTTCGATGCCCTGCAGCTGCGCCTGCAGCAGTCGGGCGAAGGCCTGCTGCCCTACCAGTTCTATCTGATGCTGCCGTATCTGCTGTCCATCCTGGCCCTGGTGCTGGTGGCGCGCAAGGCGGCCTATCCCCAGGCGCTGATGAAGCCCTACCGCAAGGGCGAACGCTAAGGCTCCGCCATCCTGTCTATGGCCGCTGCTGCACCTTCCGAGTGCGGGAGCGACCAACTCCACCGACCAAGAGAAACACCCATGCTGGACTTACTGATCACCCATGCTACGCTGGCCGACGGCCGCACCCATATGTCCGTGGCCGTGCAGGACGGCAAGATCACCGAAGTGACCGAAGGCCTGCAGGCCCCTGCACACGAAACGGTGGATGCACAAGGTCTGCTGCTGTCCACCCCCTTTGTGGACCCGCACTTTCACATGGACGCCACGCTGAGCTACGGCATGCCGCGCGTCAACGAAAGCGGCACGTTGCTGGAAGGCATTGCGCTGTGGGGCGAGCTCAAGCCCCAGCTGACGCACGACGCCCTGGTGGAACGCGCCCTGGCCTATTGCGACTGGGCGGTGGCGCGCGGTCTGCTGGCCATCCGCAGCCATGTGGACACCAGCGACCCCAGCCTGCTGCCGGTGGAAGCCATGCTGGACGTCAAGAAGCGCGTGGCACCCTACATCGACCTGCAGCTGGTCGCCTTCCCCCAGGACGGTGTGCTGCGCACCCCGGGCGGCATGGACAACCTCAAGCGCGCGCTGGCCATGGGGGTCGACGTGGTCGGCGGCATCCCCCACTTCGAGCGCACCATGGCCGATGGTGCCGAAAGCGTGAAGCAGCTGTGCGAACTGGCGGCGGAGCTGGGCAAGCGCGTGGACATGCACTGCGACGAGTCCGATGACCCGCTGTCGCGCCATGTCGAGACCCTGGCCTACCACACGCAGCGCCTGGGTCTGCACGGCCGCGTCACCGGCTCGCACCTGACCTCCATGCACAGCATGGACAACTACTACGTCAGCAAACTGATTCCGTTGATGGCCGAAGCCCAGCTGGGCGTGGTCAGCAACCCGCTGATCAACATCACCATCCAGGGCCGCCACGACACCTACCCCAAGCGCCGCGGCATGACCCGCGTGCCTGAGTTGATGGCCGCCGGCCTCACCGTCGCTTTCGGCCATGACTGCGTGATGGACCCCTGGTACAGCCTGGGCAGCGGCGATGCGCTGGACGTGGCCCATATGGGCCTGCATGTGGCGCAGATGACCAGCCGCCAAGGCATGCAGCAGTGCTTCGATGCCATCACCCGCAACCCTGCCCAGCTGCTGGGTCTGGAAGGCTACGGCCTGCAGGCCGGCTGCAACGCCGACTTCGTGCTGCTGCACGCCAAGGACCCGGTCGAAGCCCTGCGCCTGAAGAGTGCCCGCCTGGGCGTGTGGCGCCGCGGCCAGCGCATTGCCAGCACGCCGGCACCGGTGGCCACGCTGAACCTGCCCGGCCGCCCGGTACAGACCACTCTGCTGCACCAGGGCTGAGCGCGGTCAGCGATCAGCGGCCCACGGCCTGCCATCGCAGGCCGTTTTGGGTGGGGTGTCGTCTTCAGGCGAAGATGCTGCGTGCTTCGGTGAAGCGCTTGGCAAAGTAGACGTTGTCCATGCGCACCCGCTGCACGGTGCCGCCGCTGGACGGGGCATGCACAAACTGGCCGTTGCCCACATAAATGCCCATGTGCGAATACGCGCCGCCCAGGGTGTTGAAGAACACGAAGTCGCCGCGCTGCAGATCGCGGTTGACCGGGCTGCTGGCCTGGGCCCACTGGGCCGTGGTGCGCGGCAGGCGGCTGGCATGGATGCCCGCGACGGCCCACTGGATCAGCCCGCTGCAATCAAACCCGCCTTCCGGGTTGTTGCCGCCATAGGTATAGGGGGTGTTGACCACCAGCATGGTCCGCGCCAGCAAGGCTTCCCGTAGATCGCTGCTCAGCGCCAGCGGGTTCACCGCGGGCACCCCGCCGCCGCGCGCCTTGGGCACGGCGGCCGCCGAGCTGCTGCGCTTGCCGCTGCTGGCGCAGCCGGCCAGGACGGCGGCCGTCGCCGCTGCGCCCAGCAACAGCAGGCGGCGGGCAGGCCATTGAGGAGCAGGCGGCGATGCGGCACGGTCAGAACCGCACGCCGTGGACAACGGGATGGGAGCTTGGTGCATGGGCCGCATTATGGCGCTGCCCGCTATCAGCACGGGAGCATGGCCCGCAAGCCCGCTGGGCTTTAGCCCATGGCGGTTTCAGCGTGCCGGCCCTGACGCACACCGGCGCCTGCCACCCCAGGCCATCGCCCGCGCGCAGCATGGCGCCAGCTCCCGGCACACAGCGCCGCAGCGGGCGCCGCAAAGGCCCTGTCAGCCCGTGTTGCGCAGCGCTGCCGCAATGCCGTTGATGGAGATATGGATACCCATCTTCACCCGCTCATCGCCCGCCCCATCGCGCCAGCGGCGTACCAGTTCCACCTGCAGGTGGTGCAAGGGGTCGATGTAGGGGAAGCGGTGGCGTATGGAGCGTGCCAGCGCGCTGTTGTGTGCCAGGCGGTCCTTCTCGCCGGTCAGCATTTCCAGCGCTTCGGCCGTGCGGTGCCATTCGGCCTGGATGGACGCAAAAATGCGTTTGCGCAGCTTGGCGTCGGGCACCAGATCGCTGTAGCGCGATGCCAGCGCCAGATCGCTCTTGGCCAGCACCATGTCCATGTTCGACAGCAGCGTGCGGAAGAACGGCCACTGCTTGCACATGCGGCGCAGCAGGGCCTGCTGCTTGGCGGGGTCCTGCCCCTTGGCATGGACAAACTCGTGCACCGCCGTGCCGAAGCCGTACCAGCCCGGCAAGGTGAGACGGCACTGGCCCCAGCTGAAGCCCCAGGGAATGGCGCGCAGGTCTTCGATCTTCTGCGAAGGCTTGCGCGAGGCCGGGCGCGAACCGATGTTCAGCTCGGCAATCTCGCGGATCGGTGTCGCGCTGAAGAAGTAATCGGTGAAGCCCGGGGTCTCGTACACCAGCTTGCGGTAGGCCGCCATGCTGGACTGCGACAGCGCTTCGGCCGCCACCAGAAAAGGCTTGCCCGCCAGCTTGGTGGGCTGCAGCAGCGTGGCTTCCAGCGTGGCGGCCACCAGGGTTTCCAGATTGCGGCGGCCGATCTCCGGGTTGGAATATTTGGAGGCAATCACCTCGCCCTGCTCAGTCAGGCGGATCTGGCCGCGCACCGTGCCCGGCGGCTGCGCCAGGATGGCCTGGTAGCTGGGGCCGCCGCCCCGGCCCACGGTACCGCCCCGGCCGTGGAACATGCGCAGGCGGATGCCGTACTGCGCCGCCAGCGGATCGAACACCTGCACCAGTGCCGATTCGGCCTGGTACAGCTCCCAGTTGCTGGTGAAGATGCCGCCGTCCTTGTTGCTGTCGCTGTAGCCCAGCATGATGTCCTGCTCGGCGCCGGAGCGCTTCCACAGCGCGGCAATGCCGGGCAGGTCGTAATAGGCCTGCATGATGGACGCCGCCTGGCGCAGATCGCCAATGGTCTCGAACAGCGGCACCACCACCATGTCGGCCACGGCTTCGCTGCTGTCCAGCGTTCCGCGCATCAGCCCCACTTCCTTCATCAGCAGCAGCACTTCCAGCAGGTCGCTGACCGATTCGGTGTGGCTGATGATGCAGTGGCGCAGTGCTTCGGCGCCGTAGTCGGCACGGGCCTGGCGGGCGGTGGCAAAGATTGCCAGTTCGGCCTGGCTGTGTGCGGAGTACGCCGCCCCCACCACGCGCAGCGGGCGCGCATCGCTGAGCATGCGCAGCAGCAGCTGTTGGCGGCCGGCTTCGTCCAGCGCACTGTAGTCGGCCTCGATCTTGGCGACCGCCAGCAGTTCGGCCACCACCAGTTCATGCTGGTCCGAGCTTTGGCGCAGGTCGACCGTGGCCAGGTGGAAACCAAACACTTCCACCGCACGGATCAACGGCGACAGGCGCTGTGCTGCCAGTGCCCCGCCATGGTTGCGCTGCAGCGAATCCTCGATGGTGCGCAGATCCCCCAGCAGCTCCTGCGGCGTGTCATAGGGGTTTTGCGGCGCCACCGCGTGGCGGGCGGCTTCCCCGCCCGACAGCTTGCGCAGCGTGGCCGCCAGGCGGGCGTACATGCCGGTCAGCGCGCGGCGATAGGGTTCGTCCTCGCGGTGGGCATTGCGGTCCGGCGACGCATCGGCCAGTTGCTGCATGGCGGGCGAAACGTCGGCCAGGCGCGCGGCCATGGACAACTCGGTGCCCAGAAAGTGCACCTCGGTCAGGTAGTGGCGCAGCGCCACCTCGGACTGGCGGCGCAGTGCCAGCGCCAGGGTCTCGGCCGTCACATTCGGATTGCCATCGCGGTCGCCACCGATCCACTGGCCCATGCGCAGAAAGCTGTGGATGCGCTTGCCATCGAGCTGCTGCTCCATTTCGCGGTAGATGCGCGGAATCTCGCGCAGAAACGTGGCCTCGTAGTAGCGCAGCGAATTCTCGATCTCGTCGGCCACCGTCAGCTTGGCATGGCGCAGCAGGCGCGTCTGCCACAGCTGCACCACGCGGGCCTTGAGCTGCTCCTCGTTCTGCGCCAGCTCCCTGGGGCTGAGCGCATCCTTGCTGCTGGCATACAGCTGGGCCCGGGCTCGGATCAGGTCGCGCTCGGCCAGCAGCCGGGCAATGTCCTGCTCGGCCGCCAGAATGCTCTGGCGCTGCACTTCGGTGGGGTGGGCGGTCAGCACCGGGGCCACGTAGGCGGCGGCCAGCGCCTGCACCACGGCATCGGTGTCGATCCCTTCCCAGCGGATGCGCGACAGGGCCACCTCCACACTGCCTTCCTGGCTGTGGCCCGCGCGCTCATGCACCTCGCGGCGGCGAATGTGGTGGCGGTCTTCGGCCAGGTTGGCCAGGTGCGAGAAATAGGTGAAGGCGCGGATCACGCTGACCGTCTGGTCGCCCGTGAGCCCCTTGAGCAGCTTCTTCAGCGCCTTGTTGGCCGCCTGGTCCGCGTCGCGGCGGAATGCCACGGACAGCTGACGCACCTGCTCCACCAGCTCATAGGCGGGGGCACCTTCCTGCTCGCGGATCACATCGCCCAGCAGGCGGCCCAGCAGCCGGATATCGTCAATCAGCGGCTGGTCCTTGTCGGTACGGCGGACGGGCGCGGTGGTGGGGGACTCGGAACGTCGGCGGGCTGCTGCATTCATGCAAAAGGCTCCAGGTGGCGGATGGTGTCGGCGCGCATGCTAGCATTCCCAGTTGCCCCGAAGGCTGACAACCCATGACTGCTACCCACACTTCTTCCTCTCTTGTGATCGCCACCCGTGAAAGCCGCCTGGCCCTGTGGCAGGCCGAACATGTGCAGGCCCTGCTGCGCGCACGTGGCCACCAGGTGGAACTGCTGGGCATGACCACCAAGGGCGACCAGATTCTGGACCGTTCGCTGTCCAAGGTCGGCGGCAAGGGCCTGTTCGTCAAGGAACTGGAAGTGGCCCTGGAAGAAGGCCGTGCCCACATTGCCGTGCACTCCCTCAAGGATGTGCCCATGGAACTGCCCGAAGGCTTTGCACTGGCCTGCGTGATGGAACGTGAAGACCCGCGCGACGCCTTCGTCTCGCCCCGCTACGCCAGCCTGGATGCGCTGCCCCAGGGCGCCGTCGTCGGCACCTCCAGCCTGCGCCGCCAGGTGCTGCTGCAGACCCTGCGCCCGGACCTGAAGATCGAGCCGCTGCGCGGCAACCTCGACACCCGTCTGCGCAAGCTGGACGAAGGCCAGTACGACGCCATCGTGCTGGCAGCCGCCGGTCTCAAGCGCCTGAACATGGTCGAGCGCATCCGCTGTGAATTCGAACCGGGCAGCATGCTGCCCGCTGCCGGTCAGGGCGCACTGGGCATCGAGGTGCGCAGCGACCGCACGGACCTGATTGCGGCACTGCAGCCGCTGGTGCACATGCCCACCTGGCTGCGCGTGGCGGCCGAGCGTGCCGTCAGCCGCCGCCTGGGCGGCAGCTGCTCCGTGCCGCTGGCCGCCCATGCCCTGCTGGCCGACGATGGCACACTGACGCTGGATGCCGCCTGGGGCGATATCGAAGGCGTGCAGGCCCTGATCCAGGTGCGCCAGCAGGCCCACGTCACCACGCTGGACCAGGCCGAAGCCCTGGGCAATGCCGTGGCCGAACAGCTGCTGGCCCAGGGCGCCCGCTGCGCCGCCAAGGCGGAGTGATGGCCGCGCGGCCCGCCGTCATCCTGACCCGTCCCCTGCCGGAGGCGCTGCATTGGCAGCAACTGCTGCAGGCCCGGGGCCTGGATGCCGCCGTGCTGCCGCTGCTGGACATTGCCCCCGCTGCCGATCCCGCCACGCTGGCCGCGCTGCAGCGCGTGGGCCAGGAACTGGCGGGCTACCGGGCCGTGATGTTTGTCAGCCCGAATGCGGTGCGCGGCCTGCTGGCCGCCCCCGACCTGCCTGACCTCCTGGCCCAGGCCGTCCATGCCCAGGGCCTGCGCCTGTGGGCCCCCGGCCCCGGCACCGCCAAGGTGCTGGAGCAGGCGGGCCTTGCGGCCTCCGCCATCGACAGTCCGCCCGCCGATGCGCGGCAGTTCGATTCCGAATCCCTGTGGGCCGTCGTGGCACCGCAGATCCGCCCCGGCGACCGCGTGCTGATCGTGCGCGGTGCCAGCCTCCACAGCACCACCGACAGCCAGGGCTCTGGCCGCGAATGGCTGTCCAGCCAGCTGCGCAGCCTGGGTGCACAGGTCGAGCTGGTGGGGGTCTACAGCCGCCAATGCCCTGCAGCCACCCCAGCGCTGCAGCAACGCCTTGCGGCCCACTGCGCCGCCCGCGACCTGTGGCTGTTCAGCAGCTCGGAAGCCATTGCCCACCTGCTGCAGCTGTACCCCACACAGGACTGGAGCCGCCAGCGCGCGCTGGCCACCCACCCCCGCATCGCCGCCACGGCACGCGCCGCGGGCTTTGGCGATGTTTTGGAATGTAAGCCTGATGTGGAAAGTGTGTCTGCGTCGATAGAATCCTGGTCATGAGCACCGACGGCGCACAGCACCCTCCTTTCCCCCCATCTTCCGAGCAGCCCCCGACGCCACCAGGCGCCCCCGTGCGCACCGGTACCGGTCCCTCGCCCCTGGCCTGGGTGGCCATGGTGCTGGCCGCTGCCGGCCTGGGCAGCAGCGTGCTGCTGTGGCAGAAGGTGGATGGCATGCAGGAGCAACTGGCACGCCAGACGGCTGAGTCCGGCACCCAGGCCACCGAAGCCCGTG
Organism: Comamonas sp. CMM03; assembly: GCF_019218715.1. NCBI lineage: Bacteria > Pseudomonadati > Pseudomonadota > Betaproteobacteria > Burkholderiales > Comamonadaceae > Comamonas > Comamonas sp. CMM03. Next base: position 482,475 of record NZ_JAHUXB010000002.1, read on the forward strand.
CGCTTGCCCGTGAGTCCCAGGATCTGGTGCGCGACGCCACCGGCCGCCTGGCCGTGGTGGAAGCCCGCATGCAGGACGCCACCCTGCAACGCACCCAGCTCGAAGAGCTGATGCACAGCGTCTCCCGCTCGCGCGACGAGACGCTGCTGATCGACCTCGAATCCGCCCTGCGCATGGCCGTGCAGCAGGCCCAGCTCTCCGGCAGCATGGAACCGCTGGTGGCCACCCTCAAAGGCTCGGCCCAGCGTGTGGAACGCACGGCCCAGCCGCGCCTGGCCCCGGTACAGCGCGCCATCGAACAGGATCTGGAACGCCTGTCCCGTGCCTCGGTCACCGACACCGCCGGCCTGCTGGCCCGGCTGGATGAGCTGGTGCGCATGGTGGACGAGATCCCCATGCTCAACAGCGTGACCCAGGCCCCCAACCTGGCCAAGGGCAGCGCCAGCACCGGTGTGCCGCTGCCGCCCGCGCTGGATGCGGCGGTCACCCCCACCCAATGGGCCTGGTGGAAGCATTGGGGCGAGCGCGTCTGGAGCGCTTCGGCCGATGAAGCCCGCGATCTGGTGCGCATCCGTCGCATCGACCACCCGGACGCCGTGCTGCTGGCGCCCGAACAGGCTTTCTTCCTGCGCGAGAACCTCAAGCTCAAGCTGCTCAATGCCCGCCTGGGCCTGCTGGCGCGCCAATATGACTCGGCACGCTCCGATCTGGGAAGTGCCAACACCGCCCTGGCCAAGTACTTCGACAGCCAGTCCCGCCGCACGCAAAGCGCCCAGGCCCTGATGCTGCAGATCCAGACGCATTTGCGCCAGACCGAGCAGCCTTCCATCAACGACACGCTGAGCGCGCTGGCCACAGCCGCTTCCAGCCGCTGACCGGGGAGGCCCAGCATGCGCGCTGCATTGTGGTTTGTCGGTCTGTTCTGCCTGGCTGTGGCTGGCGCCCTGTTTGCGGGCAACAACCAGGGCTCGGTCATGCTGTTCTGGCCGCCCTACCGGCTGGACCTGTCCCTGAACATGGTGGTGCTGCTGTTGCTGGCGGCATTCTTCATTCTGTATGGCGCCCTGCGCGGCTTTTCCGCCCTGGTCACCTTGCCGCTGCAGGCCAAGCGCTGGCGCCTGCAACAGCGCGAACGCAATATGCACCAGGCCCTGCTGGAGTCCTTGACCCATCTGCATGCCGGCCGCTTCCTGCGGGCCCGCAAGGCGGCCCTGCAGTCGCTCACGCTGGAAGACGGCCTGGACAAGGACAAGGCCACGGTGGCCTACCGGCTGCAGCTGCGCACCATCGCCCACATGGCGGCGGCCGACAGCTCCCATGCCCTGCAGGACCGGGCCACCCGGGACGAACACCTGGACGCCGCGCTGGATCTGGCGCCGCTGAACGGCACCACCCAGCAGCAGGAATTGCGCGAAGGCGCGCAAATGCGCTCGGCCCGCTGGGCACTGGACGACCGCGACGCCAGTGGCGCGCTGGAACGCCTGGGCGAACTGCCCCATGGCGCGGCACGCCGCACGATTGCACTGCGCATCAAGCTCAAGGCCACGCGCCTGGCCCGGCAGACCCAGCCGGCACTGGAAACCGCGCGCCTGCTGGCCAAGCACAAGGCATTCTCGCCCGAAGCATCGGCCAGCCTGCTGCGCAGCCTGCTGCTGGAGCAGATCCACAGCGCCCACGACGCAGGGCAGCTGCTGCACGCCTGGTCGCAAGCCGAAGCGCGCGAACGCAGCGCGCCCGAGCTGGCCATTCCCGCCGCCCGCCGCCTGGTGGCCCTGGGGGGTGACAGCGCCACCGCACGCGAATGGCTGCTGCCGGTCTGGGAGGCCCAGTTGCAGCAGCCCCAGGGCCTGCACAGCGAGCACAGCACCCGCCTGGTCCTGGCCCTGCAGGAAAGCCTGGACGATCTGGACGCCGCCTGGCTGGGCCGCATCGAAGCGGCGTTGCGGCATGCCCCGCACAACCCGCGCCTGCAGTACTTGGCCGGCATGGCCTGCCTGCAGCGCCAGCTATGGGGCAAGGCCCAGCAGTTGCTGGGCCAGTCTACCCAGCAGCTCAAGGACCAGGCACTGCTGCACAGCGCCTGGACGGCCCTGGCCATTCTGGCCGAGCGCCACGAAGCGCCCGACGAAGCCGCCCACGCCTGGAAGCAGGCGGCGCTGCACGGCAAGTAAGCCCCCTGGCCCACCACTTCGGACAACGGACAGGGAACGCCGCCGGCGCCAGCCTGGCGCGAAAGAGCGTCCTTTGCCTGCGGCGTCAGTCCGGCCAGTGCTCCAGCCAGCCCAGTCGTCCCTGCCCCAGATCGTTGAGGCGTTCCACCAGGGCGAAGGCGGCACTTTCCGGCAAGGTCCACTGCGCGGCCACCATGCTGCCGTGCTGCACCTGCAGCAGTTCGGCCCCGGCCTGGGCGATTTCACGGCGCAGCCAGCCTTCCATGGCATAGGGCACCTCGCACTGCAGCAGCGCCATGCGCTGCAGCGTGATTTTTTCCGCGCCGATCAGCGCCTGCGCCACGCTGTCGGTATAGGCCCGCACCAGGCCGCCGGCCCCCAGCTTGACCCCACCGAAGTAGCGCACCACGGTGGCCAGCACGCCTTCCAGCTCCTGGTGGCGCAGCACATCCAGCATCGGGCGGCCGGCCGTACCGCTGGGCTCGCCGTCATCCACCGCCGCAGATTGGCCGCCGGCCAGCAAGGCCCAGCAGATGTGGGCCGCCGCCGGGTGCTGCTTCCACAAGGCATCCACGGCGGCCTGGGCACTGGCGCGGTCGCGCATGGGCTGCACGCAGCCGATGAAACGGCTTTTCTTGATGATCAATTCACTGTGCGCCGGGGAAGCAAGGGTCTGGGCCATAGGGCTGCTGAGCTTACCTGAGCCTGGGGCCCCACTGCGGGCCACTCCGGCATTCAAGCTTTTTGAACTGTCACGTCAATTTGCCTGAACTTTTTTGTCACCTTTGCTTCCTACACTCCATCTCTTGTCGCGCTTCATGGCCGCTTGCCAGGTGCTTTAAAAACAACGCATAACCATGCCCACCCCCACCGCTTCCACCCGCTACAGCCTGCCCGCCATCGCACTGCACTGGCTGTTGGCCGTTGGCCTGATCGGCCTGCTGGCCTTTGGCTGGTACATGACCGGACTGCCGTTTTCCCCGGCACGCCTGAAGTACTACAACTGGCACAAATGGGCCGGCGTCACCATTTTGGTGCTCAGCCTGCTGCGCCTGGTCTGGCGCCTTACCCACCGCTCGCCCGCACTGCCTGCTGCCATGGCCGCGGCCATGCCGCGCTGGCAGCACCTCGCCCACCATGGCGTGCACCACCTGCTGTACCTGCTGTTCTTTGCGGTGCCGCTGCTGGGCTGGGCTTACAGCTCGGCCGCCGGCTTCCCCATCGTGTGGTTCGGTCTGTGGCAGCTGCCCAATTTCGTGCCGGCCGATCCGGCCCTGGCCGAAGCCCTCAAGCCCTGGCACATGATCAGCGCCTACACGCTGGCCGCCCTGATTGCCCTGCACATTGCGGCAGCACTCAAGCACCAGTTCATCGACCGCGACGGCCTGCTGCGCCGCATGCTGCCCGGCAAAGCCGCGTAATTCGTCCCCTGTTTTTTTCGAGCGTCAGGAGTTCACCATGACTTTCAGCACCACTTTCCGCGCCGCCTTCTTTGCCAGTGCAACCCTGCTGGGCACCGCCGCCATGGCCGCCCAGGCCCTGGTGCCGGCGCAAAGCAGCATCAACTTCACCGCCAAGCAGATGGGCGTGCCCCTGCAAGGCCAGTTCAAGAAGTTCGACGCGCAGGTGAGCTTTGACACCGCCAAGCCCGAAACCAGCAAGATCCACTTCACCGTGGAAACCGGCAGCGCCACCATGGGCTCCAAGGAGACCGACAGCAACCTGCTCGGCGCGGACTGGTTCAACATCGCCAAGTTCCCCAAGGCCACGTTCGATTCCACCGCCGTCAAGGCGCTGGGCGGCGGCAAGTACCAGGTGGACGGCACGCTGACCATCAAGGGCAACGCCCAGAAGGTGTCCGTGCCCGTGGTGCTGACCCAATCGGGCGCCACCACCATCGCTGCCGGCACCCTGCCGCTCAAGCGCCTGTCGTTCAAGATCGGCGATGGCGACTGGGCCGACACCTCCATGGTGGCCGACGAAGTCACCGTGCAGTTCAAGCTGGCACTGACCGGTGTGGGCAAGCTCTGACGTTCTGGACAGCCACCGGTGTGCGTACCCGCTCTGCTGCATAGGACCGCGATCTTGATTTCCAAGATGCGTTCAGGGCAATGCGACATGCACACAGGCAGCCATTGATTCACGGTTCCGTTTTCCCTCTCTCATTCATTTTTCACACAGGAGATTCCTTCATGCGTTCCACCCTGTTTGCTCTGGCTGCCGCCAGCCTGTTCGCCACCGCCGCCCACGCTGCACCGGCCCAGTACGCCATCGACCCCACCCACACCTTCGCCACCTTCGAAATCGACCACTTCGGCGCCTCCACCAACCGCGCCCGTTTCGACAAGAAGCAAGGCGCCGTGGAATTCGACAAGGCCGCCAAGACCGGCAAGGTGGAAGTGACGCTGGACATGACCAGCGTGAACTCGGGCACCGCAGCCTTCGACAAGCACCTGAAGAGCAAGGACATCTTCAACACCGACCAGTACCCGGTGTCCAAGTTCGTGTCCGACAAGTTCGTGTTCGACGGCGACAAGCTCAAGGAAGTGACCGGCCAGCTGACGCTGAACGGCCAGACACACCCCATCACCATCAAGGCCAACAAGTTCACCTGCTACGAAAGCCCCATGCTCAAGCGTGAAGTCTGCGGCGGCGACTTTGAAGCCACCATCGACCGCACCCAGTGGGGTGTGAACTACGGCGTGGACTGGGGCTTTGCCAAGAACGTGCGCCTGGTGCTGCAGCTGGAAGCCGTCAAGCAGTAAGCCCTGCACCGACCGCCTTGCATGGCCGCCCACGCGGCCGTGCCTGCCACCCGCCTGCCCTCCCGGCATGCGGGTTTTTCTTTGCCCAACAGCGCCGTCAGTTCCTAGAATTCCGTTTAGTGCAATGCATTGCATATACGTAAAAGGAGCTGCACATGCCCACCGCCTCTGCCAGTCCCCAGGCCATTACCCCGGTCAGCCTCCCTGCAGGCGCCCGCCCGGACCTGGCCACGCTGCCACCGCCTGCCGCCATCCAGCAGCTGCACCACTACGCCTACAAGGCGCGCGATGCAGAGGAAACGCGCCACTTCTATGAAGACATCCTGGGCCTGCCGCTCTACCACATCATCCAGAGCGACCATGTGCCCTCCACGGGTGAGTACTGCCCCTACACCCACTTCTTCTTCCGCCTGCGCGATGGCAGCTTCATCGCCTTCTTTGACATCGGCGACGACGAAAAAGCCCTGCCATCCCCCAACACCCCGCTGTGGATCAACCACATCGCCTTCCGCGTGGACAGCGTGCAGGAGCTGGAAAACACCAAGGCCCGCCTGCAGGCGCATGGCGTGGAGGTGCTGGGCGTGACCGACCACCACATCTTCAAAAGCATTTATTTCTTCGACCCCAACGGCATCCGGCTGGAGCTGTCGGCCCAGCTGGCCGATGCTGTGCAGATGGCACGCGAGAGCACCACCGCCCACGCCCGCCTGGCCGAATGGACCGCGCGCAAGCAGCAGTGGCGTGCGGAACGCGCCACCGGCGCCAGCAGCACGCCCCTCAAGCCCCAGCACAACGACCGGCCGGAGTACGGCGGCAAGCGCTGAGCGTGCCGGCCGTGGGCGCACGGCCAGGGGCACGCGGACAACGCCATGGTGTGCTCCTGATTTCACAGCACACCATGCGCATGCCGCCGGCATGCGGCACCCGTCTGACATCCCACCATAGACCCCGACCTGCGCGCAGCCGGGGGTGCTGGCTAAAATCATTGCAATCCGTCTTTTTCCCTGCAGACGGCATCCCCTGTGGATGCCGTTTGCATTTCCAGATTTCCTTCACGCAGCCATGAGCGACACCATTGCCCAGCCAGGCCTCGACAGCCTCTCCAAGTCTTTTGAGCCATCCGCCATCGAAGCCCAGTGGGGCCCCGAGTGGGAGAAGCGCGGCTACGGCAACGCCGGTTATCGCGGCACCGGCCAGCCCGGCGCCGAAGCCACCGCTGCGGGCAACAATTTCGCCATCCAGCTGCCGCCCCCCAATGTGACCGGCACGCTGCACATGGGCCACGCGTTCAACCAGACCATCATGGACTCGCTGACGCGCTACCACCGCATGAAGGGCTACAACACGGCCTGGATTCCCGGCACCGACCACGCCGGCATTGCCACCCAGATCGTGGTGGAACGCCAGCTGCAGACCCAGGGCGTGAGCCGCTATGACCTGGGCCGTGACGAGTTCACCAAGAAGGTCTGGGAGTGGAAGGAAAAGTCCGGCAACACCATCACCACGCAGATGCGCCGCATGGGCGATACCGTGGACTGGAGCCGTGAGTACTTCACCATGGACGACAAGCTGTCCAAGGTGGTGACCGAGACCTTTGTGAAGCTGTACCAGCAAGGCCTGATCTACCGCGGCAAGCGCCTGGTGAACTGGGATCCGGTGCTGCAATCGGCCGTGTCCGATCTGGAAGTGGAAAACCAGGAAAAGGACGGTTCGCTCTGGCACATCGCCTACCCGCTGACCAGCGGTGAAGGCAATCTGGTGGTCGCCACCACCCGCCCCGAAACCATGCTGGGTGACGTGGCCGTGATGGTCCACCCCGAAGACGAGCGCTACAAGCACCTGATCGGCCAGACCGTGACCCTGCCGCTGGTGGGCCGCCAGATCCCCATCATTGCCGACGAATACGTGGACCGCGAGTTCGGCACCGGCGTGGTGAAGGTGACGCCTGCGCACGACCAGAACGACTACCAGGTGGGCCTGCGCCACAAGCTGCCGATGATCTGCGTGCTGACGCTGACCGCAAAGATCAACGACGAAGCGCCCGAGAAATACCGCGGCATGGACCGTTTCGTGGCCCGCAAGGCCATCGTCGCCGACCTGGAAGAACTGGGCCTGATGGTCGAGATCAAGAAGCACAAGCTGATGGTGCCGATCTGCGACCGTACCGGCCAGGTGATCGAACCCATGCTGACCGACCAGTGGTTCATCGCCATGAGCAAGGTCAGCGACCAGGATCCGACCGGCAAGTCCATCGCCCAGAAGGCCATCGATGCCGTGGCCTCTGGCGAAGTGCAGTTTGTGCCCGAGAACTGGGTCAACACCTACAACCAGTGGATGAACAACATCCAGGACTGGTGCATCTCGCGCCAGCTGTGGTGGGGCCACCAGATTCCGGCCTGGTATGACGAGGAAGGCAATCTCTACGTCGCCAAGAACGAAGCCGAAGCCCAGGCCCAGGCCCCCGGCAAGACCCTCACGCGCGACCCGGATGTGCTGGACACCTGGTACTCGTCCGCCATGGTGCCGTTCTCCACCATGGGCTGGCCCGGCCAGACCGATGCCGCCGACGATGACTACAACCTCTACCTGCCCTCATCGGTGCTGGTGACGGGCTACGACATCATCTTCTTCTGGGTGGCCCGGATGATCATGATGACCACGCACTTCACCGGTCGCGTGCCGTTCAAGCATGTCTACATCCACGGCCTGGTGCGCGATGCACAGGGCAAGAAGATGTCCAAGTCCGAAGGCAATGTGCTGGACCCGGTCGACCTGATCGACGGCATCTCGCTGGAGCCGCTGCTGGACAAGCGCACCACCGGCCTGCGCAAGCCCGAAACCGCCCCCCAGGTGCGCAAGAACACGCAGAAGGAATTCCCCGAAGGCATTCCCGCCTACGGTGCCGATGCGCTGCGCTTCACCTTTGCCGCACTGGCCTCGCTGGGCCGCTCGATCAACTTCGACAGCAAGCGCTGCGAGGGCTACCGCAACTTCTGCAACAAGCTGTGGAACGCCTCCCGCTTTGTGCTGATGAACTGCGAAGGCTATGACTGCGGCCTGCAGGACCACACCGCGGCCGACTGTGCCGGCGGCTATCTGCAGTTCAGCCAGCCCGACCGCTGGATCGTCTCGCAGCTGCAAAAGGTCGAGGCCGAAGTGGCCAAGGGCTTTGCAGAGTTCCGTCTGGACAACGTCGCCAACACCCTCTACGACTTCGTCTGGAACGAGTTCTGCGACTGGTACCTGGAAATCGCCAAGGTGCAGATCCAGACCGGCAACGAAGCCCAGCAGCGCGCCACACGCCGCACGCTGATCCGCACGCTGGAAACCATTCTGCGTCTGGCCCACCCCATCATCCCGTTCGTCACCGAAGCCCTGTGGCAGAAGGTGGCCCCCGTGGCCGGCCGCGCCGGTGCCTCGATCGCCATCGCCGCCTACCCCGAAGCACAGCCCGAGAAGATCGACGAAGCCGCCATCGCCTATGTGGCGCGCATCAAGCAGATGGTGGACGCCTGCCGTGCCCTGCGCGGCGAGATGGGCGTGTCGCCCGCCCAGCGCCTGCCGCTGCTGACGGTGGCCGGCTCGGCCGACGGCGCCGCCTTCCTGCGCGCCAATGCCGACGTGTTGAAGAACCTGGCCAAGCTCAGCGAAGTCAAGGTGTTCGACGACGAAGCCACCTGGGCCGCCGAAGCGCAGAACGCCCCCGTGTCCGTGGTAGGGGATGCCCGCCTGGCGCTGTTCGTGGAAGTGGACGTGGAAGCCGAAAAGGCCCGCCTGTCCAAGGAAGCCAAGCGCCTGGAAGGCGAAATCGCCAAGGCCAACGGCAAGCTGGGCAATGAAGCCTTCTGCGCCAAGGCACCCGCTGCGGTGCTGGAGCAGGAGAAAAAGCGCGTTGCCGACTTTGGCGCCACGCTGACCCGCATCCAGGAACAACTGGCCCGCCTGGGCTGATCGCTGGTAAGCTGAGCTCAGAAGGCGCTGCGGCTTCGGTCACAGCGCCTTTTTCCCTTTTGTAGAGGATTTGTTGAGGTTTTGTCATGACCAACCCGAACCGCGTGCGCAAAGCCGTGTTCCCTGTCGCCGGCCTGGGCACCCGTTTTTTGCCTGCCACCAAGGCATCACCCAAGGAAATGCTGCCCGTGGTGGACAAGCCGCTGATCCAGTACGCCGTCGAGGAAGCCTATGAAGCCGGTATCCGCGACATGATCTTTGTCACCGGCCGCAGCAAGCGCGCCATCGAAGACCATTTCGACACCGCCTACGAGCTGGAAAACGAGCTGGAACGCGCCGGCAAACAGGCCATGCTGGACCTGGTGCGCGCCGTCAGCCCGGCCGACATGAACTGTCTGTTTGTGCGCCAGCCACGGTCGCTGGGCCTGGGCCATGCGGTGCTGTGCGCCGAGCCCCTGGTGGGCAACGAACCCTTCGCCGTCATCCTGGCCGACGACCTGATGACCGGATTGCCCGGCGGCCCCGGCGTGATGGCGCAGATGACCGCCGCTTTCCTGAAGCAAGGCCGCTCGCTGCTGGCCGTGCAGGAAGTACCGCTGGAACACACCAAGCGCTACGGCATTGTCAAAGGCGAGCCCGCTGGCGGCCCGCTGCTGCGCGTGGATGAGATCGTGGAGAAGCCCGCACCGGAAGTGGCCCCTTCCCGCATGGGTGTGGCCGGCCGCTATGTGCTGACACCGCGCATCTTTGACGAGATCCGCAGCCAGCCCAAGGGCGTGGGCGGAGAAATCCAGCTCACCGATGCCATCGAGCGCCTGATGCAGCATGAAACCGTCTATGCCTACCAGTACAGCGGCAAGCGCTATGACTGCGGCAGCAAGGAAGGCTTTCTGCAAGCCACGGTGGAACTGGCACTGCAACACCCGGAAGTGGGCGCTTCGTTCCGCGCCTACCTCCAGACCCTGGACATCTGACCGCACGCCCTGCCTGGGCACAACATGCAAAAGGCCTGCAATTGCAGGCCTTTTGTGATCAGAAGCCCGCCTTTAACGCATCAGCGGCGGCGCAGCACGTGGATGAACTCGTCGCCCACGGTTTCCTGGTGCACCAGTTCGTTGCCCGTCTGCTTGGCAAATGCCTGGAAGTCGCGCAGCGATCCGGTGTCGGTGGCCACTACTTTCAGCAACTGGCCGCTCTCCATGCCCGACAGGGCTTTTTTGGCCTTGAGGATGGGCAAAGGGCAGTTCATGCCGCGGGTGTCGATTTCTTGGTCAATCTGCATGGGGTTCTCGCAAAAGTGCAGCCTTGGGGGCTGCTCTGGAGGGCCATTGTAGAAAGCCTGCAGCAGCCTTGTGACGGACAGCGGTACCGACCTGCCCCCACGGGTGACGCTCCACACCACCGTCTTCCGAAGCGTGAGTGCACCACGACGCCTGGGGGCGGGCGACGCACACGACGCACAAGGGCTGCCCCATCGCGCACACGGCACCCTCTGGAGCAGCCCACGGGGAAAGACGGGGAAGGGGAAGCCGCATCGCGGCTCAGGGGGCGTTACGCCAGGGTGGGCGGCAACTGAAACCGCGCATCTTCGCTCCATGACCGCAGCGGCCACTTGGCGGGATCCGGTTCCGGGCTCTGGCCGGGACGGAAGGCCCCGAATTGTGGCTCCACGCCCTTGTCGCGGATCCAGTGGGCCAGGGCATAGCCCGTGCCCGCCGGCCAGCAGCGCGCGGCTTCGGGGGTCACCCAGCGGTATTCCAGCAGCTCGGGAGACAGGCGCACATCGTCGGGATTGCCCGCCACGCGCACGTGGTAGGCGATCAGCACCTGGTTCATGCGCAGAAATTCCCAGCTGCCCAGCAGGCGCAGGGCTTTGACCTGCAAACCGGTTTCTTCCAGCACCTCGCGGCAGATGCCGGTTTCCGGAGATTCGCCGGCTTCCATGAAACCGGTGATCAGGCCGAACACGCCTTCCTGCCACAGCGCATTGCGCGCCAGCAAGGCTTGGCCACGGTCGTTTTCCACCACTGCCGCCAGCACGGGCGTGGGGTTGCCCCAGTGCGTGAAGCCACAGGCCGGGCAGCGCAGACGGCTGACATCGCCGCTGTCTTCCGCCTGGGTGATCCATTCCAGCGGCGTGGCGCAGTTCGAGCAAAAACGGGTTTCGAATGCCATGGAAGTTCCGGTGCGAGTTTGAGTTTTTGATAGCAGCCTGCACGCTTGCAGCATGCGCAGACTGCTATCTTGAGCATCAACCCGGCCAGTGTAGCCGCCAGGCAGGAGGCCTGCTGTTACGCAGGGAACACGCCGGTGGACAGGTAGCGGTCGCCGCGGTCGCAGACGATGAAGACGATGGTGGCATTGGTTTCGCGCTTGGCGATTTCCTGGGCCACCCACAACGCACCGGCGGCAGAAATGCCGGCGAAGATGCCTTCCTCGCGCGCCATGCGGCGGGCCATGTCCTCGGCATCATCCTGGCTCACATAAACCAGCTCGTCGACCAGACTGGCGTCATAGATCTTGGGCAGATATTCCTCGGGCCACTTGCGGATGCCGGGAATGCGCGAACCTTCGGAGGGCTGGGCACCGATGATCTTCACATCCGGGTTCTGCTCCTTCAGGTACTTGGCCACGCCGGTGATGGTGCCGGTGGTGCCCATGGCGCTGACGAAGTGGGTGATCTTGCCGCCGGTCTGCGCCCACAGTTCCGGGCCCGTGGTTTCGTAGTGGGCGCGGGGGTTGTCGGCGTTGGCAAACTGGTCCAGCACCACACCCTTGCCCTGGGCCACCATCTGGTCGGCCAGGTCGCGGGCGTACTCCATGCCGCCGCTCTTGGGCGTGAGGATCAGCTCGGCACCATAGGCCTTCATGGTCTGGGCGCGCTCGATAGACAGGTCCTCCGGCATGATCAGCACCATGCGGTAGCCCTTGATGGCGGCCGCCATCGCCAGCGCGATGCCGGTGTTGCCAGATGTGGCCTCAATCAGCGTGTCGCCAGGCTTGATCTCACCGCGCTCCTGGGCGCGCTGGATCATGGACAGTGCGGGACGGTCTTTCACCGACCCCGCAGGGTTGTTGCCCTCCAGCTTGCCCAGAACCACATTGCCTTTTTCCGCGTTTGCGGCAGCGTTGATGCGCTGCAGTGCCACCAGAGGCGTGTTGCCGATGACGCTTTCAATCGAAGGATACGTTTGCATGTGCATAAATGTGCCATAATCCACGCTTCCCTGATTGCTGCCCGGGTGGTGGAATTGGTAGACGCAGCGGACTCAAAATCCGCCGCCGCAAGGCGTGCCGGTTCGATTCCGGCCCCGGGCACCACAGAATCAGAGAAAACCAGTTATCGCGAGGTGGAGCAGTCTGGTAGCTCGTTGGGCTCATAACCCAAAGGTCGTTGGTTCAAATCCAGCCCTCGCAACCAATTGGTGCATCCGCACCACAAAAAAAGCCCACTGCAAGTGGGCTTTTTTTGTTTCCGTCGCGTGCCATCGCCCCCGTTGGCACGCGCCCTGGCAAGGTCAGGCATCCCCGCTAGCGGGGTTGCGCACGCCCCTTTCCCCCAAGTCGTTTTCCTGTTCCGTGCCGTTTTTCACCAGCGCACGGGTTTGCAGCCCCGCGCCAAGCACATCGCCGCCCAGCACGGCCCATCCCATTGGGTCCGCCCCCTGAAGCCCGGCAAAGCCATGCCCTGTGCGGTGGAGCACGCTTTCACACCGTGTCAAACGGACTCCCCATCTCGCACCAAAACAGTGCGACATCGGACATGATATGCAGCAAAATTTGGCTTCTCATCCGTTTTGAGCATAATTTCACCCAACAGCCCGGCTTGATACTGCACTATTTTGGTGCCAATCAGCCGGGCTTTGCCACGCCCGGACCTTGCGTCCGCGTGGCCCCGGCCCACGGTGCCGGAGCCGATTTTTTATTCTTTTCAGCCAATCTGCTCACCATGCGCCAAGAAAGCGACTTTTTGGGTCCCAAGGACATCCCCGACAACGCCTACTGGGGCGTCCACACCGCCCGTGCGGTGGAGAACTTTCCCATCACCGGCCACAGCGTGGCCCATATGCCCCAGCTGATTCGCGCCTACGCCCTGGTGAAGAAAGCTGCCGCCCACGCCAACCTGGCCCTGGGCACCATCACGGCCCCGCAGGCCGATGCCATCTCCAAGGCCTGTGACGACCTGGCGGCCGGCCAGCTGCACGACCAGTTCGTGGTGGATGTGATCCAGGGCGGCGCCGGCACCTCCACCAATATGAACGCCAACGAGGTCATCGCCAACCGGGCGCTGGAACACCTCGGTCTGGCCAAGGGCCGTTATGACGTGATCCATCCCAACGACCACGTCAATGCCTCGCAGTCCACCAATGACTCCTACCCCACCGCCGTCAAGCTGGCCACCTGGTTCGGCATCCAGGAGCTGCTGGCGGCCCTGGCCGCACTGCGCGGCGCCTTTCAGGACAAGGCCGTGGAATTCAAGGATGTGTTGAAGATCGGCCGCACCCAGCTGCAGGACGCCGTGCCCATGACACTGGGCCAGGAATTCAACGCCTTCGTCTCCATGATTGCCGACGATGAAAAGCGCCTGCGCGAATCCGCCCCCCTGGTGTGCGAGGTCAACATGGGCGGCACCGCCATCGGTACCGGCCTGAACGCCCCCGTGGGCTATGTCGACGTGGTCATCCCGAAGCTGGCCGAATTCTCGGGCGTGCCCGTGGTCAAGGCCGCCGACATGATCGCCGCCACCTGCGACACCGGTGCCTTTGCCGACATCTCCGGCATCCTGAAGCGCATTGCCGTCAAGATGTCCAAGATCAGCAACGACCTGCGCCTGCTGTCCTCCGGCCCCCAGGCCGGCGTGGGCGACATTCAGCTGCCCGCGCGCCAGGCCGGTTCGTCGATCATGCCCGGCAAGGTCAACCCCGTGATCCCGGAAGTGATGAACCAGGTGTGCTTCGAAGTGATTGGCAACGACGTCGCCATCACCATGGCCACCGAAGCCGGTCAGCTGCAGCTCAACGCCTTCGAACCGCTGATGGCCTGGGCCCTGCACAAAAGCCTTCAACACCTGGCCCATGCCTGCCACACACTGCAGGTCAACTGCGTGGAAGGCATCGTCGCCAACCGCCGCGTGCTGGACGAGCGCATTGCCTCTTCGGTGACGCTGGTGACCGCCTTGAACCCGCTGATCGGTTACGAAAGGGCCGCCCAGATTGCCAAAACCGCTATTGCCAGCGGCAAACCCATCGGGGTCGTGGCCGAGGAACTGGGCGTAATGAGCCAGGCCCAGATGCAGCAGTTGCTGGTCGCCGACAAGCTGACCATGCCCGGCGCGCTGACCGCCGCCTGAGCACCCGCGATGTGCCGCCCGGCACACGGGGCGGCACCTGGGGTCCAGGCCATGCCAGCGGCCACCCGCTGCGCTCGCACGGTACGGTGCCAGGTCCGTGCGGTGCCGTGCGAACATGCGTTGCCTGCAGACAGCCATTGCTTGATACAGGGCAAGCCGCGGTGAATCTTCTGTCGCTTGCCGTAGCACCCAACAGCCACTGCAGCGCATACTGGATGGGCATTCTCCCCATGCCGCGAGCGATACCATGGCCAAGAAATTCCCCAGCAACCCGCCCCACCCTGAACGCCTGTGCTGGGGCTGTGACCTCTACTGCCCCGCCACCGACCTGCGCTGCGGCAATGGCTCCGACCGCACGCCCCACCCCAGCGAACTGTGGGGCGAAGACTGGCAAGCCATGGACGGCGGCACTCCCGCTGAAAACGCCGCATCTGCGCCCGAAGATGCCGGCGCAGCGCCCCCTGCGGCCACTCCATAAAACAACACCCACCTCCTACTCAATTGCGGGTTGCGGAAATAGGGGGGAGTGATGCGCTTGCACTTGCGGCCACCAGAGGGTGGTATTGGCACGATTCACGGCGTTGTTGCATAAGTCGGCCGAGGCGTGCATGCGAGACCCCGCGACCTGGTAGGCTCCCCCTATGAGCAAACCACCGCGGGCGAAGTACCGCACGACGAACTGGACCGAGTACGACGCTGCCCTCAAACGCCGAGGCTCGCTGATGATGTGGCTTGACGCGGACCTTCAATGGCAGGCTCCATCGAGTGGCAGGACCGGGCGGCCGGCGGTATTCAGCGACGCAGCGATCCAGTTCTGCCTGACGCTCAAGTGCATGTTCGGTCTAGGGCTGCGACAAACAACAGGCCTTGCTGAGAGTCTCGTGCGGCTCGCCAGGCTTGATTGGGCGGTACCCGACTACAGCACCCTGTGCAGGCGCCAGAAGACCTTGAGCGTGACCATCCCCGCACGCCCCAACCAGACAGGCCTACAGCTGCTGATCGACAGCACCGGCGTGAAGATGCTGGGCGAAGGGGAGTGGAAGACCAAGAAGCATGGCGCCGACTACCGGCGACAGTGGCGCAAGGTTCACCTAGGCATTGATGCACAAACTCTAGAGATCCGCGCCATCGAAATAACGGACAACGCCATTGGCGATGCGCCCATGCTGCCGGAACTACTGGCCCAGATACCACCTGACGAGCCCGTGTGCTCGGTGAGTGCAGATGGTGCCTATGACACCAAAGCTTGCCACGAGGCCATCGCCGGTCGGCAAGCCGCAGCGATCATCCCGACTCGCCGCAATGCGAAACCGTGGACCTATGCCAGAGCGGGAGCACAAGCCCGCAACGAGATCCTGAGAACGACGCGCAAGCTCGGGCGCACGATATGGAAGAAATGGAGCGGCTACCATCGCCGCAGCCTGGTGGAGACCAAGATGGGCTGCTTCAAGCGGCTGGGTGAGCAGGTGATGGCCCGTGACTTCGATCGGCAGGTCACAGAGCTACAGGTTCGTGCATCCATCCTCAACAGGTTTACCAGCGTGGGAACGCCTGCGACTGTGCGTGTGGCATAACTGCGCCTTGGGTAAGGGAAGGCTCATCCTCACGCAGGGTTATGCAACAGCGTCGTTCTACAACCCAACGCGGCGGCACTCGACGCTTAGGTACATCAGTCCGATAAAGTTCGAAGAAGCTCGAGAAGCTTAGGCTGGTGTCTACGAGACCGGCAGCAGCCCAGTACCAGCTTCCACCGCACTCGGTACAACCTCACTCACATCATGCGTGATCGCACTGGACCCGACGTCTCCTCGTTAGAACGAATGGCCCACCCCTGCATACAACACACGCTGCGAGGCACCCTTGCCTGGACCGCTCACAGACACATCGGCTGCAAAGTTGGCCTGGGCGCTGTTGCTGACGCCGCCCAGCGATGCGTACAAGAACGTGCGCTTGGACAGGCGGTAGTCAGCCCCCAACATCAGCAGCGTCGCGCTGCCGTGGCCCGGGTTGGCCAGTACGCGGTAGCCAGCGCCGATCAGCGTCAGCTGGGGCGTGGCGTCATAGCGCACACCGACCCAGCCGTGCTTCAAGCGGTCAGGCGCACCAGCCTTGGCATGCTTGGCCTTGACGTGGTCGTAGGCGGTAAACCACTTGGCAGCACCCCAGCGGTAGGTAGCGCCGATGATGGCTTCTTGTGAATGCTTGTACACATCGCTGTAGCTGCCCATGGCATCGCGGCGGCTGGTGTAGATGGCGCGCACCTCCAGATTGCCCTGGGTGTAAGCTGCCGACAGTCCCTCGCTGCGATTGGCCTTGCTGTTATCTGCTTTTTCGCCAAAGCCATATTGGGCATTGACAGTCAGGCCAGCCATATTGGGGGTGGTGTATTCGATCGCATTGCTCAACCCTTGCCAGTTACGGCCCTGCACCAGCGTAGCGCTGCCCATGAACTGTTGGCCTGTCGGGTCCAGGCTCCAGACATCGTTGCTGTTGAGCAGGTTACGACCCACTTGCAGCGTGCCCATGCTCTTGCTAGATAGACCCACAAATGCACGGCGGTTGAAATTGCTGAAATCACCGGTAGACGAGCCAAAGCCACCTTCCAGATTAAAGATGGCTTTGGTGCCAGCGCCCAGATCTTCCGAGCCTGAGAAGCCCAGCATGCTGGTGCCCCATTGGTTGTTGGCCGCGCGGGTCAGCGAGTCGGTGCCGCCCTGGGCATTGGCGATCTTGTCGATGTATTCCGCACCGCCCACCAGACGGCCCGAGATGGTCACATGCGATTGTGCGAGCGAAAGCACGGGCAGCATGGCAGCAACAGCCAGCGCCCAAATAGTTTTGTTCATAGAGAGTCAGAGAGAAAGGGTTCGAGAAGCCTTGCACGCAACGCATTGCGTGCCGGGCAAGGCCATAGAAAAAGCCGCTGGCAGCATCCGGTCAGGAGCCACCAACGGCCTGCTAGGCAAGGCAGTGGCTGACCTCAGCCAGCCACTGCTTGTTTGGCTTACTTCTTCAGCTTGTAGGCAATGACATAGTCACCGGCCTTAGTGCCGATGGAGCCGTGACCGCCGGCTACCAACACCACCATCTGTTCGCCCTTGCTGTTCAGATAGGTCATGGGCGTGGCTTGACCGCCAGCGGGCAGACGCACGTTCCATAGTTCCTTGCCCGTGGCCACATCGTAGGCACGGAAGTTGTTATCTACGGCAGCGCCCAGGAAGGCCACGCCGGAGGAAATCATCAGTGGCCCACCGATACCTGGCACGCCCACCTTGATAGGCAGTGGGATGGGCGACAGATCGCGGATGGTACCGTTGCGGTATTGGTAAGCAATCTTGCCGGTACGCAGATCGGCCGCAGCCACCGTGCCCCATGGTGGGGTCTGGCAAGGCACGCCGATGGGCGAGAGGAAGGGATGCATCTTGACGGCATAACCCGCGCCTTCGTTGGCGTTGATGCCCTGCTCGCCTAGGTTCATCACGGTGTCACCCTTCAGCTCACTGCGCGGGATCAGAGTGGACACAAAGGCCAGGTAAGTCGGCATGCCAAACATTACTTGGCGCTGTGGATCGACCGCAATCGAGCCCCAGTTGAAGGTGCCGAAGTTACCGGGATACACCAGCGTGCCTTGCAGCGACGGTGCGGTGTAACGGCCTTCATAGCGCAGCTTCTTGAACTGGATACGGCACATCATCTGGTCGATCAGGCTAGCGCCCCACATGTCGGACTCTTGGAGCTTGGGTGGTTCGAAGCTCAGTGCAGACAGGGGCTGGGTGGCCACGGTGTGTTCGCCAGGAATGTCAGAGCCTTGAGGCGCTGGGCGCTCGGTCACCGCATGGATGGGGCTGCCATCGCGGCGATCAAGCACATACACGTCACCTTGCTTGGTAGGCAGTACCAAGGCAGGCGTGCGGCCCTTTTCCAGATCCAGATCAAGCAGCACGGGTTGCGAAGCCAGGTCCATGTCCCACAGGTCGTGGTGCACGGTCTGGTGGTGCCACTTGAGCTTGCCGGTCTTGATGTCCAGCGCTACGACAGCCGCGGTGTATTTTTCTTCGTGCTCGTTGCGGTACTGACCCAGTTGGTCAGGCACGCGGTTGCCCAGTGGTACGTAGACCAGGCCCAGCTCGGCATCGGCCGAGAACACGGTCCAGCTGTTGGGCGACGAGGCCTTGTACACCTGCGCAGGGTTGGCGGGATCGAAAGGCTCGGTCGCGTCAGGATTGCCTGAATCCCAGTTCCACAGCAGCTTGCCGGTGTGCACGTCGTAGGCACGGATCACGCCCGAAGGAGATTCCACGGCATAGTTGTCGTTCACTGAATGACCGATGATCAGCGTGTCGCCCACGACCACAGGAGGCGAGGTGGGGTTGAGGTAGCCCGGCTGCTTGTTGGGCATGTTGTGCATCAGATCGATAGCACCCTTGTCGCCGAAGTCTTCGCAGGGCTTGCCGGTTTCAGCGTCCAGCGCAAACAACTTAGCGTTGGACGATGGCAGGAATATGCGATCCTTGCACATGGTGGCCTTGGGGGCAGCCGAGGCTTGGGCCACAGGAGCTTCCAGCAGTGCAGCAGGCTGAGCACCAGCCACAGCTGCAACGGCAGCGGCCACTGGGGTCACGTCCGCACCACGGTAGAAGGACACGCCACGGCAGGTCTGGTGCTGGCGACCTTTTTCCAGACCGGCCTGGGCGTCGAAGCGCCATTTTTCAGCACCGGTGTCGGCGTCCAGCGCAATGGCCATGCTGTGCGGCGTGCACAGGTACAGGCTGTTGCCAATCTTCAGTGGCGTGGCCTGGTACGTGGTTTCATGTACATCGCCAGGGCCTTTCTTGTCGCCGGTCTGAATCTGCCAGGCTACATCCAGCTTGTTCACGTTTTCTGTAGTGATCTGGCCCAGCTTGGAGTAATGCTGACCATGGTGGCTGCCGGTGTAGGCTTCCCAGTCACCCTCGGCCTGCGCGGTATCACCGGTCTTGGCGTCGGGGTTGACCACTTCCATCGACAGCTTGCCTTCGATTTCATGCAAATGAAACGGCATGCCCATCACAGCCACCAGCGCTGACAGCAGCGACATGGCCAGCACGGGCTTGCCTTCAGCGAATGCAGGCGTATCTGCCAGACCGCGGCGCGATGCCGGAATCGCCATGATGAAACCGATGATGGCGGGCAGACCCAGACGGGTGGACAGAGGCCACCAGTGCAGGCCTGCTTCCCACAGCGACCAGGCCAGCAGCACCAGCAACCAGGCGGCGTAAACCATAGTGGACCAGCGCTGGCGCTTGATAAAGCCCCAGGCGGCGATCAACACGACGACACCGCTGATGAAATAGAAGGGACTGCCGCCCAGCGACAGCAGGTAGCCGCCACCAAGGGTCAGCGGAATACCAAGAATGGCCAACAGCAAAAGGGTTAACGCGCGCATCGCACAACCCCCTGGAACGAAGATAAGTAAAAGAATGGCATGTTGTTAGTTAGCTTTTTAGCCCCGAAAACGAAGCACACATCGGCATGGCCGAAGACTCGCATGTCAGGAGAGTGAGCATTTCCACACAAACTACCAACAGATGCGAGGCCGGTATCTTATTTTTTATAACTAAGGTGTGCAGTGGCGGAGTTGATTTGCAATACAAATATCGCAAATGCTTAATAAATCATAAATTTCCGAAATTTCTGAAATTACAAAATAATCAATAATATCAATTGTTTAGTGGAATTTTGATTCGAAATCGGCACGACGTGCATCTTAATAAACCACATAATGGACATGGGGTTTACCCTTATTTTTGACTCGAGTGAAGCCCGGGATTGAATCACCCCGGTGTTGAATTCCACCGGCGCTGTTGCACAAATCGGCTCCTGGGTTCAGGTAGCCTCGGGCGATGAGTCAGTCTCCGCAACCCAAGCCCCGCTACCGCACCACCAACTGGAAGCGATACAACGCAGCACTCATAGCGCGGGGCTCACTGACCATCTGGTTGGACAAGGGCATCTCCTGGTTTGCCGCTGCCAGCGGCAAACGCGGGCGCAGCCCGCAGTTCTCGGATGCAGCCATCCAGTTCTGCCTGACCATTAAGAACCTCTTTGGACTGGCCTTGCGGCAGACCACGGGATTTGTTCAGTCTCTGCTGGCGTTGTCTGGGCTGCCGTGGCCAGTTCCCGACTTCAGCACGCTGTATCGCCGCCAACGCAATCTGGATGTGCAGGTGGCATACCGGCCCAGTTCAGCCGGCCTGCACCTGCTGGTTGACTCCACAGGCATCAAGTTCCTGGGTGAAGGCGGGTAGAAGTGCAAAAAGCATGGGCCGTAGCGCCGGCGCCAATGGCGCAAGCTGCACATCGGCATCGATGCACAAACGCTGCAGGTGCGGGCTATCTGTGTCACCTCCAACAACGTCACTGACGCTGCCGTGCTGCCGCAGTTGCTGGAGCAAGTGCCGGGTGATGAGCCACTTCTGACGGTGACAGGCGATGGCGCTTATGACACCCAGCCCGTGCATGCGGCTGTCATGCGGCGCAATGCCAAGCCCATCATTCCCCCAAGAAAGAATGCCAGGATGCGCAAAGGCGAGGCCTCTGCACATCGCAATGCGGCGATCGCCGCATGCAGGCGCCTCGGGCGCAAGCTCTGGAAGAACTGGAGTGGCTACCACCGGCGCAGCTTGGTGGAAACCAAGATGCACTGCATCAAACGACTGGGTGAACGAGTGATGTCACGCACGTTTGAGAGACAGGTCAACGAGCTGCACATCCGAGCCGCCATCCTCAATCGATTCACGGAGCTGGGCTGCCCACAGACGGTGGCTGTGGCATAGCTACGTCTAGGGCTGGGGAAGTCTGGCCTGGGGCTGATTTATGCAACAGCGCCGAAGTATGGACGAAATGGACTAAGGGGCACCTCAGCGGACTCAAGGCAGCAGCGCAGAACTCGGCATTGAACTGCGTTCCTCAAAAGTGCCTACAGATTCCAAAATCAAAAAAGCCCGCTACCAATTAGGTAGCAGGCTTTCCTTATAAATACTGGTAGGGCGTGAGGGACTTGAACCCGCGACCAAAGGATTATGAGTCCTCTGCTCTAACCAACTGAGCTAACGCCCCTTGCCAGCCCGGCGCATGGCAGGGCGCACGCATTGTAACGGCTTAGCGCCGGCTGCTCAGCGCATTGGTGACCAGCTTGGAGGTGATGTCCACGATCTGGATCATCCGGTCGTAGTGCATGCGTGTGGGGCCGATCACGCCCAGCGTGCCCACAATCTGGCCATCGACCTCGTAAGGGGCGCTGACCACGGACAGCTCTTCGAAAGGCACGACCTGGCTTTCTCCACCAATGAAGATGCGCACACCTTCGGCCTGGCTGGAGAAATCGAGCAGCCGCAGGATCTGGGTCTTTTGCTCGAACAGGTCGAACGCCTTGCGCAGATTGCCCATGTCGCTGGAGAAGTCGCTCACCGACAGCAGATTGCGCTCGCCCGAGATGATGACCTGCTCCTGGGGCTGGGGGTTCATGGCCTCGGCGCTGACATTGACCGCCGCCTGCATCAGATTGGCCACTTCGGTGCGCAGGCGCTCCACTTCGGACTGCATGCGCTCGCGCACCTGCTCGATGGCCAGACCGGCGTAGTGCGCGTTCAGGAAGTTGGATGCTTCCAGCAGTTGCGAGCCGGAGAAATCATGGTCGGTGAAGATGACGCGGTTCTGCACATCGCCTTCCGGCGACACGATGATGACCAGCACCCGCCGCTCGGACAGCTTCACGAACTCGATGTGCTTGAACACCGAGCTGCGCCGCGGCGCCATCACCACGCCGACAAACTGCGACAGGCTGGACAGCATGTTGGCGGCGTTCGCAATCACCTTCTGCGGTTGTTCGGGCACCAGTTCCTGCGCAGGCAGCATGTCGCGGCTCACGGTCAGCATGGTGTCCACAAACAGCCGGTAGCCCTTGGCGGTGGGCACGCGGCCTGCGGAGGTGTGGGGGCTGACGATCAGGCCCAGTTCCTCCAGATCCGCCATCACATTGCGGATGGTGGCCGGCGACAGTTCCAGGCCGGAGGCGCGCGACAACGTGCGCGACCCCACAGGCTGGCCGTCGGCAATGTAGCGCTCGACCAGCGCTTTCAACAACAACTTGGAACGATCATCGAGCATGGAACGATTTTAATGATGTAATTTCCCTTATGACGTCCAAGTTTCGCCATGTAGCCCTGATCGGAAAGTACCGTGTCGCTTCCCCCACGGGCCTTCCCCAGGACAGCCCGCGCCAGGCCCTGGAAGATATTGCAGCTTTTCTGACCACCCAGGGCTGTGAAGTGATTGTGGAAGCCGAGACCGCCTTGCACATGGGTCTGCCCGCACAGTACCGCAGTCTGGATGTGGACGCCCTGGGGCAAGCCTGCGATCTGGCCCTGGTCATGGGCGGCGACGGCACCATGCTGGGCGTCAGCCGCCACCTGTCACGCTACGGCACGCCGCTGATCGGCATCAACCAAGGGCGCCTGGGCTTTGTCACCGACATCCCGCTGGATGAGAACTTCCAGCCCACGCTGCAAGCCATGCTGGAAGGCTGCTACGAAGAAGACAGCCGCCCGCTGATCGAAGCCCGCGTGATGCGGGGCGATGAATGCGTGTTCGAGGCCCTGGCCATGAACGATGTGGTGGTCAACCGGGGCAGCACCTCGGGCATGGTGGAGTTGCGGGTGGAGGTGGATGGCCGTTTCGTCTCCAACCAACGTGCCGACGGCCTGATCGTGGCCACACCTACCGGCTCGACCGCCTATGCGCTGTCGGTGGGCGGTCCGCTGCTGCACCCGTCCGTGGGCGCCTGGGTGATGGCCCCCATTGCCCCCCACACCCTGTCCAACCGCCCCATCGTGCTGCCCGACCAGGGCGAAGTCATGATCGAAGTGGTGGGCGGGCGCGACATCAGCGCCAATTTCGATATGCAGTCGCTGGCCTCGCTGCGCCACGGAGACCGCATCTATGTGCGCCGTGCGCTCCATGGCATCCGTTTTCTGCATCCCCTGGGCTGGAACTACTACGCCACGCTGCGCAAGAAACTGGGCTGGAACGAAGGGGGCACCTGAGCCATGGCCCTCAAACGCATTGCACTGCGCGACTTTGTCATCGTGCAGGCGCTGGACCTGGACCTCCACGCCGGCTTCACGGTGCTGACGGGCGAAACCGGCGCCGGCAAATCCATTCTGATCGACGCTCTGCAGCTGGTGCTGGGCAGCCGTGCCGATGTCGGCGTGGTGCGCGAAGGCACGCCCCAGGCCGACATCACCGCCGAATTCGACTGCCCGCCCCACCTGTCCCAGTGGCTGGACGAAGGCGGCTTTGCCCAGGAAGACAGCCTGCTGCTGCGCCGTGTGATCGATGCCCAGGGCCGCAGCCGCGCCTGGATCAATGGCGCACCGGCCACAGCCACCCAGTTGCGCCACCTGGGCGATGCGCTGCTGGACATCCACGGCCAGCACGCCTGGCAAAGCCTGACCCGGCCCGAAGCCGTGCGCGAGCTGCTGGACGCCTACGCCGGCGTGGACACCCAATCGCTGCGCGCCCACTGGACCGCCTGGCGTGCCGCGCACAAGAACCTGGAACATGCCCTGGCCGCCCAGGACACGCTGCAGCGCGAACGTGAACGCCTGCAGTGGCAGATTGGCGAGCTGGACAAACTCAGCCCCGGCACCGATGAATGGGAAGAGCTGAACACCCAGCACACCCGCCTGTCCCACGCTCAGAGCCTGCTGGAAACCGCCCTGGGCACACTGCATCTGCTGGAAGACGATGAAACAGGCATCACCAGCCCCTTGACCCGCGCCCACAGCACGCTCCAGCACCAGGAACACCTGGAGCCCGAATTCCTGGCGATTGCGGATGTGCTGGCCTCCAGCCTGGCCCAGGTCAACGATGCCCGCCACAGCCTGCACAGCTATCTGCGCCGCACCGAGCTGGACCCCGAACGCCTGGCAGAACTGGACAGCCGCCTGACGCTGTGGATGCAGCTGGCCCGCCGCTACAAGCGCACGCCGCAAGAGCTGCCCGGTCTGCTGCAATCCTGGCGCGACGAACTGCGCCAGCTGGATGCCGTGGTCGATGTGGGCCGGCTGCGCCAGCTGGAACAGCAGGCACACGAGGCCTACCAGGCCGCCGCACGCGCCCTGTCGCTGCAGCGCGCCAAGGCCGCGCCCAAGCTCTCGCGCGCCATCACCCAGGCCATGCAGGGCCTGGGCATGCAGGGCGGCAAATTCGCCGTGCAGCTGGACAAGCTGGAAGAACCCACACCCAGCGGCCTGGATGGCGTGCAGTTTCTGGTGGCCGGTCACCCGGGCGCCACACCGCGCCCGATTGGCAAAGTGGCTTCGGGCGGCGAGCTTTCCCGGCTGTCGCTGGCGATTGCCGTCACCACCAGCCAGCTGGGCCAGGCCGGCACCCTGATTTTTGACGAGGTGGACTCCGGCGTAGGCGGCGCCGTGGCCGAGACCGTGGGCAAGCTGATGCGCGCCCTGGGCCGCGACCGCCAGGTGTTGGCCGTCACCCACCTGCCCCAGGTCGCCGCCTGCGCCGACCAGCACTATGTGGTCAGCAAGCGGCGCGACAAGAGCGCCACCACCAGCTCGGTCACCCCCGTGCAGCAGCAGGCCCGGGTCCAGGAAGTGGCCCGCATGCTGGGGGGCGAGCGCCTGTCCGACACCACGCTGGCACATGCCCGGGAAATGCTGGCCCAGGCCCATGTGGGCTGATCGCCTATAGTGGAGCGCTGTAAGGAGACGTATCGCGCTATGGCCCTGGAAGTTGTACTCATCACCGGCATGTCCGGCTCCGGAAAGTCCGTTGCCCTGCACGCACTGGAAGATGCGGGCTATTACTGCGTGGACAACCTCCCGCCCGAGCTGCTGGGCCCGCTGACCCAGCTGGAGCCCAGCCGCTATGGGCACAAGGTGGCCGTGGCCATGGACGCGCGCAGTCCCAAGGGCCTGCCGCTGCTGCCCGAGCAACTGACCGCCCTCAAGGCGCGTGGTGCCGTGGTGCATTCCATCTTTCTGGACGCCTCCACCGGCACGCTGGTGCGCCGCTTTTCCGAAACCCGCCGCCGCCACCCGCTCTCGCGCCAGGACACGGACGGCGCACGCCTGGCCCTGGTGCAAACCATCGAGGACGAACGCGAACTGCTGGGCCCGCTGCGCGAGAGCGCGCACGTGATCGACACCAGCAATCTGCGCTCCGCCCAGCTGCAAAGCTATGTGAAGAGCCTGATTTCGGTCCCGCCGGGGCAGATGACGCTGGTGTTCCAGTCCTTTGGCTTCAAGCACGGCCTGCCGGTGGATGCCGACTATGTGTTTGACGTCCGCATGCTGCCCAACCCCTACTATGAGCAGGAGCTGCGCCCCCTGACCGGCATGGACCAGCCCGTGATGGACTACCTGCGCCAGTCACCCGATGTGCAGCGCATGCAGGCCCACATCATCCAGTTTCTGGACCACTGGCTGGATATGCTGAACCAGAACCACCGCAGCTATGTGACGGTGGCCATTGGCTGCACCGGCGGCCAGCACCGCTCGGTCTATCTGGTGGAGCAACTGGCCAACCATTACCTGGGCCAGTGGACCACCCTGCGCCGCCACCGCGAAATGGACCAGCGCCGCCACTGAGAATGGGTACAGCAGGTCGCGTGCAGCGGCGTGCACGCCACCCACCGTACACCGCTCCGGCTTATTCCAGGCTTTCCAGCAAGCGCCGCACCGGCGCCGGCAACCCCAGACCGGGCCATGCCTCCGGGCTGAACCACGCGCCGCCCGCAGCCCAGTCACCAGCCACCGCAGGGCGATCCCCTGCCAGCTGTACCACCACCGGATGCAGGAACAGATCGCGGTGGGTCAGCACATGCAGCACGGCCGGCAGATCCTGGCGGGACTGCACAGCCCCCAGCCCGGCGATGGCCGCATCCACCCCATCCACGGCAGCTTCCCATGCGGGCTGGGCATACAGGCCGGCCCAGATGCCGCTGGACGGGCGGCGCTGCAGCCAGGTGTGGCCTGCGGCGTCCCGCAACACCAGCAACCACCAGGCCTGCGTGCTGCGCTTGGTCTTGCGCGTCTTGACCGGATAGTCCTGCGGATTGCCCTGGGCAGCGGCCTTGCACAGCGTCTGCACAGGGCAGATCAGGCAGTTGGGGCTGCGCGGCAGGCAGACGGTGGCACCCAGGTCCATCAGGCCCTGGGTATAGCGCGGCATCTGAACCTGCAGGTCGCCGGTGGGCAGCAGGTCTTCGGCCAGGGCCCACAGGGTTTTCTCGTTCCGGGCCACCGACAGATCGTCGCCAAACGCCAGTACCCGGGTCAGCACGCGCTTGACGTTGGCATCCAGAATGGCGGCCCGTTCCCCAAAGCAAAAACCGGAAATGGCAGCGGCCGTCGACCGGCCTATGCCCGGCAGCGTGGCCAGCTGCACCGCAGTGCGCGGAAACTGGCCACCGAAGTCACGCACCACGGCCTGGGCACATTTGTGCAGATTGCGCGCCCGGCTGTAGTAACCCAGGCCGCTCCACAGCGCCAGCACCGCATCCTCATGCGCCGCAGCCAGGCTGGCCACATCGGGAAACTGCTGCAAGAACCGCTCGTAGTAGCCCAGCACCGTGGTGACCTGGGTCTGCTGCAGCATGATTTCGGACAGCCACACGCGGTAGGGATCGCGGGTCTGCTGCCAGGGAAGGTGGTTGCGGCCATGGCTGGCCTGCCACTGCACCACGGCGGAGGCAAGGGACAAAGAAGAAGTGGTCACGCGTGGGAATGTAGGTGTGTGGGCAAGCAGCGTTCCGGCACCAGAACCGTGCCCTGCTGCATTGCCGTTATTCATGGCTCCAGCTGCGCAGCACCGCGTTTCCAATCTGCTGTGGAGCGGAATACCCTGCCCCGGCAGACTCCAGACTTCCGGCACTGCGCTGGCAGCGGCAGCCATTGTGCGGCAAGCGCTGCACGGCTGCTGCAATTGGCCCATTCGGGCCGCTTTGCTACCGGCTGCCTGCTGTTGGCTACTTCTGGCAGTGTGCGCAGAAGTAGGTGCTGCGCTGGCCCTGGCGCAGCATGCGGATCGGCCGGCCGCAGCCCACGCAAGGCTGGCCGTCGCGCCCATAGACCTTGGCCTGCAGCTGAAAGTGGCCCGGCATGCCGTCGGCACTGGAAAAGTCCCGCAAGGTCGTTCCCCCCTGGGCCACGGCCAGTGCCAGCACCTCGCGGATGCCGTCAAACAGGCGCCGCACCTTGCGCGGACCAACGTCCCTGGCCGGCAACTGGGGGTCAATGCGCGCCAGAAACAGCACTTCTGAAGCATAGATATTGCCCACCCCCACCACCAGTTTGCCCCCAAGCAGCAACTGCTTGATCGGCGTGCGGCTGGACTGCAGCCCGGCGGCAAAGCGCTCGAGGCGGAAGGACGCCGGGTCCAGCGGCTCCATGCCCAGGCCATCCAGCAGCTTGTGCGCCAGCGGGTCTTCCTCGCCGGTCACATGCACCACGGCGCCAAAGCGGCGTGGGTCGTGCAGCCGCAGCATGCCGTGGTCGGTCTGCATGTCAAAGTGGTCGTGCACGCCGGCAGCCCCCTGCTCTGGCGCAAAACGCAGGCTGCCCGACATGCCCAGGTGCAGCAGCAGCATGCCGGCGTCCAGATCCACCAACAGATACTTGCCGCGGCGGCGCACCTCCTGCACCACGCGCCCCGCCAATGCCTGGGGTTCCACGCCCAAAGGCCAGCGCAAAGGCTTGCCCATGCGCACGCTCTGAACCCGCGCCCCGACGATGGCATCGCGAAAGCTGCGGCGTGTGACTTCAACCTCGGGCAATTCAGGCATGGGCAGATAGAGACAAAGGGGTGTTGGCTTGGATTATTATGGGTCGATGCAGCTTCACTTCCGCCCTCTGCACTTGCCCCTCGCCCTTGCCTTGCTTCTGGGGTCGCACGCCGTGCTTGCCCAGGGCCGGCCAGCGACGCCCAAGGCAGCCGCCGCCCCCTCCGCAGCCCAGCCCGAAACCAGTGCCGAAGAGCTGTCGGCCGAGCTGTTCTACGAAATTCTGGTGGGCGAAATGGCCGCAGGCCAGGGCGACATGGTCAATGCCATGGCCCTGATGCTGGAAGCGGCGCGCCAGTCAGGCAGCGAACAGCTGTACCGCCGCGCCACCGAGCTGGGCCTGCAGTCGCGCTCCGGTGACCGTGCACTGTCGGCCGCGCAGGAATGGAAACACGCCTTCCCCCAGTCACGCGACGCCAACCGCTATGTGCTGCAACTGCTGCTGGCGCTGAACCGTGTCTCCGAAAGCCTGCAGCCGCTGCAGCAGGAAATCGCCTTCACCCCGGCAGCCTCCAAACCGGCCTCCTTTCTGGCCATTGCCCAGCTGTACAGCCGGGTTTCGGACAAGTCCCTGGCCGCAGCCGTGGTGGAGCAGGCACTGGCCAAGGAACTGCGCAAGCCCGACACCGGACCGGCCGCCTGGGCCACGGTCGGCCACCTGCGCATCGTCGCCGGGCAAAAGGAACTGGCACTGGACGCCGCGCGCAAGTCGCACGCCATGGCCCCGGACAACGGCGCCGCCGCCCTGCTGGCCCTGGAGCTGATGGAAGCCGACATGCCCGAAGCCGAGCCGCTGGTGCAGGGCTATCTGAAGCATTCGCCTTCCGCCACCATCCGCATGGCCTACGCCCGGGTGCTGATGGGCTATGAACGCAATGCCCAGGCACGGGAGCAGCTGGAGATCATTACCAACGAAAATCCCGAGTTTGCCGATGCCTGGCTGGCCCTGGCCGGCCTGCAATTCCAGAACGGCGAACCGGAAGCGGCCCAGCGTTCGCTGGACCAGTTCATCCCGCTGGCCGAGAAAGTGCCCGACGACAGCACCCGCCAGGCCGTGCTGACCCAGGCCTATCTGATGCACGCCAGCATCGCGCTGCAGCAGCGCAATGACAAGGCCGCCAGCCAGTGGCTGGACAAGATCGAGGACGGCCATGCCATCCTGAATGTGCAAAGCCTGCGCGCCACCATCCTGGCGCGCCAGGGCCAGCTGCCCCAGGCACGTGCGCTGATCCGCGCCGTGCCCACGCGCTCGCCCGCCCAGGAAAAGCTCAAGCGCCGCGCCGAAATCCAGCTGCTGCGCGATGCCGGTGCGCCGCAAGAGGCCTACCTGCTGCAGCGCACCCTGCTGGACCAGTCGCCGGAAGACAACGACATCGCCTATGACACGGCTATCCTGGCCGACAAGGCCGGCAAGTACGACACCGCCGAAGCGCTGCTGCGCGGCGTCATCGAACGCCAGCCCACCCACCACCATGCCTACAACGCGCTGGGCTACTCCCTCGCGGAACGCGGCATCCGCCTGGATGAAGCCAAGACCCTGATCCAGAAGGCGCTAGACCTGGCGCCGAATGACCCCTTCATCCTGGACAGCCTGGGGTGGGTGGAATTCCAGCAAGGCCGCAAGACCGAAGCGCTGGCGATCCTGGAAAAAGCCTATGGCTTGCGCAACGATGTGGACATCGCCGCCCACCTGGGCGAAGTGCTGTGGCAACTGGGTGACAAGACCCGTGCCCGCACCATCTGGCAGCAGGCGCTGGCACGCGATCCGCAGAATGACACGCTGCGGGCCACCCTCAAGCGCCTGGGAGTGCGTCCGTGACGCAAGCGGTTTCCCGCAGGCTGCTGTTGGCGGCGGGCCTCGGCGCCACCGCCTGGCTGGTGGGTTGCAGCACGCCGCCGCGCAGCACGGCGGATGCCGGCAGCCAGTTCTGGAGTGGCCGCATGGCCTTGCAGCTGCAGGACGACTCGGTGCTGAACAGCAACGGCCCGCAGTCCTTCAGCGCCTCGTTCGAGCTGCGCGGCTCGCCCCAGGCCGGCAGCCTGCAGCTGTTCACCCCGCTGGGCTCCAGCGTGGCCCTGATCAGCTGGCAACCCGGCAGCGCCTTGCTGCAGCAGGGCCAGACACAGCGCACCTCCGCATCGCTGGATGAACTGGTGCGCGACACCCTGGGCACCCACATTCCCGTGCCCGCCCTGTTTGCCTGGCTGCAGGGCCAGAACCAGGCAGCCGACGGCTGGAGCGTGGACCTGGAGCGCTATGCCGATGGCCGCATTGCTGCCACACGCCACAGCCCCACACCGGCCGCCAGCCTGCGCCTAATCCTGGACCGCTGAGACCGCACGGCCTCACCCATCCTTTTTCCTACTCTCGGATTCCCATGCACTCGCTCTACGACGTGCCCGCACCGGCCAAGCTCAACCTGTTTCTGCACATCATCGGACGCAGGGCCGACGGCTACCACCTGCTGCAATCGGTCTTCATGCTCATCGACTGGCAGGACCGGCTGCATTTTGAAAAAACCAGTGACGGCGCCGTCACGCGCCAGGATCTGAACGCCGATGCCCCGGCGCTGCCAGCGGACGACCTGATCGTGCGTGCCGCACGGGCGTTGCAAGCGGCCACGGGCTGCACACAAGGCGCCCGCATCGCGCTGGACAAGCACATCCCGTCACAGGCCGGCATGGGCGGCGGCTCGTCCGACGCCGCCAGCACCCTGATCGCGCTCAACCGCCTGTGGAATCTGGGGCTGAACCGCGCCGCCCTGGCGCGCATCGGCCTGCAACTGGGCGCCGATGTCCCGTTCTTCATTGGCGGAGACAATGCCTGGGTGCAAGGCATCGGTGAGCACATCACCCCGCTGGCGCCCGCCCATCCTCTGCCTGCCGCCCGCTTTGTCGTGGTCAAGCCGGCCGCCGGTTTGGACACCAAGGGGATTTTCACCTCGCCTCTGCTGCAGCGCGATACAAACAATGCTACAATCGAAGACTTTGCTGCAAATCACTTTGACTTTGGTCACAACGACTTGCAGCCTGTCGCAGAGGCTTTGTGCCCCGATGTGAAAAAAGTCAGAAATTGGCTCGAATCGCTCGGTTTACAGGCTAGAATGACGGGCTCAGGAAGTGCAGTGTTTGCGCAAATAAAGCAAGCGGATTTTCCAATTGCAGAGCAATGCAGCTGGACAATCCGAATTTGCGAGAATCTGCCGCGCCATCCACTGAAAGAGTGGGTAGCAGATTAAAGAACTACCGGTTTGCTGCAACAGCAGCAGACCAGTGTAGGGGAGTCGCCAAGTTGGTTAAGGCACCGGATTTTGATTCCGGCATGCGAAGGTTCGAATCCTTCTTCCCCTGCCAGATTTCTTTGCGTACAGGTAACCCCAATAACTGGGACGCACATGCACTCCAATCACTCTCAATTCAAGGTCTTCACCGGCAATGCCAACATTGCCATGGCAACGGAGATCGCTCAGCATCTCGGCACGACTCTGGGCGCTGCCGACGTTGGTCGTTTCTCCGACGGTGAAGTCACTGTCGAAATCAAGGAAAACGTTCGCACCCGTGACGTTTTCGTCGTGCAGCCGACCTGCGCCCCCACCAATGACAACCTGATGGAGTTGCTGGTGATGGTGGACGCACTCAAGCGTGCTTCCGCCGAGAGCATCTGCGCTGTCATCCCCTATTTCGGTTATGCCCGCCAGGACCGCCGCGTGCGCTCCACCCGTGTGGCCATCACCGCCAAGGTGGTTGCCAATATGCTGCAGGCTGCTGGCGTGTCGCGCGTGCTGACCATGGACCTGCACGCTGACCAAATCCAGGGCTTCTTCGACATCCCCGTGGACAACATCTACGCCTCGCCGGTGCTGCTGGGCGATCTGCGCCAGAAGAACTACGATGATCTGATCGTGGTCTCGCCCGACGTGGGCGGTGTGGTGCGTGCCCGTGCGCTGGCCAAGCAACTGGGTTGCGACCTGGCCATCATCGACAAGCGCCGTCCCAAGGCCAATGTGTCCGAAGTGATGCACGTCATCGGTGACATCGAAGGCCGCAACTGCGTGATCATGGATGACATGATCGACACCGCCGGTACGTTGGTGAAGGCGGCCGAAGTGCTCAAGCAGCGTGGCGCCAAGAAGGTGTATGCCTATTGCACGCACCCCATTTTCTCGGGCCCGGCCATCCAGCGCATCTCCGAAGGCGAAGCACTGGACGAAGTGGTGGTGACCAACACCATCCCGTTGAACGCCAACGCCCAGGCCTGCACCAAGATCCGTCAACTCTCCGTCGCCCCCCTGTTCGCTGAAACCATTCAGCGCATCTCCTCGGGTGACTCGGTGAGCAGCCTGTTCCAGGACTAAGCCCCTTTCAAGTCCGAAACCCCACAGCCTCCCTCGCGGAGGCTGCGGTGTGTTCCGGGGCACCGCAAAGACAGGGACAGCAGGTGCTGCCCCATCTTTTTATTAACAGGGCGAGACTGGTCGCGGTCCGCCCCCTCTGGAGTTCATTATGAAATTCGCCGCAACTTCGCGCGCTTTGCAAGGTACGGGTGCGAGCCGCCGCCTGCGTAATTCGGGCAACACCCCCGGCATCATCTACGGTGGCGCTGCTGAAGCCCAACTGATCGAGCTGAACCACAACAACCTGTTCCACGCTCTGAAGAAGGAAGTGTTCCATTCTTCGATCCTGGACCTGGATGTGGACGGCAAGGAAACCAAGGTCGTTCTGCGCGACGTGCAATTCCACCCCTACAAGCCCCTGGTGCTCCACGTGGACTTCCAACGCGTGGACGCAACCACCAAGGTGCACCTGAAGGTGCCCGTGCACCTGACCGGCCTGGAAGAGTCTCCCGCCGTCAAGGGCGAAAGCTGCACCGTGACCCAGCTGATCCATGAACTGGACGTGGTGTGCATGCCTTCCGCTCTGCCCGAGTTCATCAACGTGGACCTGAGCGCCCTGACTTCCAAGTCGGTGGTGGGTCTGCAATCCGTCAAGCTGCCTAACGGCGTGAAGGCTGTGGTGCGCGGTTCCAACAAGAACCCAGCCCTGATCTCCATCAAGCTGCCTGAAGTCGCTCCTGAAGCCGGTGCCGCCGCTGCCGCCGCTCCTGCTGCTCCTGCCAAGAAGGGCAAGAAGTAATTCTTGTGCCTGGCACTGCATGGCCCGCCAGGGCCATGCCCTCACATGGCCCACCCTGCGTGGGCCATTTGTTTTTGGGGGCCGCCCTGCAGGGCCGCAGCCCCACCGGGATAATCACCGCCATGATCAAACTGTTTGTGGGCCTGGGCAATCCAGGCCCGGAATACGAAGACACCCGCCACAACGCCGGCTTCTGGTGGATCGACGGGCTGGCACGCGAGCTGAAAGTGCAGCTCAACCCCGAGCGCAGCTACTGGGGCCTGATGGCCCGTGCCAATGTCCAGGGGCAGACCGTATGGCTGCTGCAACCCCAGACCTTCATGAACCTGTCGGGCAAGTCAGTGGGCGCGCTGGCACGCTTTTTCAAGATCCAGCCCGAGGAAATCCTGGTCGTGCACGATGAGCTGGACTTCACGCCCGGCATCGTCAAACTCAAAAAGGGCGGCAGCCACGGCGGCCACAACGGCCTGCGCGACATCCATGCCCAGCTGGGCAGCGACCAGTACTGGCGCCTGCGCGTGGGCATCGGCCACCCGGGCCACAAGGGGGAAGTCTCCAGCTGGGTGCTCAAGAAGCCGCCACAGGACCAGTGGCACCTGATCCACGACAGCATTGACCACAGCCTGAAATCCTGGCCCCAGCTGGTGGCCGGCGACATGGACAAGGCCACGCTGCAGATCCACACCATCAAGGCGCCGCGCCCCAAGCCGGAACGCAAGGCTCCGCCGGCAGCCACCGCCGAGTCCTGAGAAAAACATCCCACGCGCGGTGTTGGCGTGGGCATGGGCCGTTCGTTCGTGGGTTTGCGGGGTACTCAACCCCTTGCCAGCAGCTCCCGCCCCGCCAGGGCCCCTGCCGTGGTCAATGCGCGGCCGACCCGGCCTCCGCTTGCAGCCGCAGGTATTTCTGCATCAGCGTCTCCCGGCTTTCCACATGCTCCGGGTTCACCGGAATGCACGACACCGGGCAGACCTGCATGCACTGGGGCTCGTCAAAGTGCCCCACGCACTCGGTGCACTTGTGCGGGTGGATCTCATAGATGTGCTCGCCCATGTAAATGGCATCGTTGGGGCACTCGGGTTCGCACACATCGCAGTTGATGCACTCGTCCGTGATCATCAGCGCCATAGCTTCACTCCCGGGAACAACACACAAATAGGGCACATGGCGCCTATTATCGGTGTCCGCCAAGCACCTGACCGGTGTGCGGGCAAGCCCCTGCAGCCGAGTTGCCACCGGGAACGAAGATTTCCCGTTAAGCTTGGCCCCTCACGCACACCCGGCGCGCACCACACGCTATTGCTTTATGAGCATTTTCCTTGCCAAACGACTGCTGACCCTGGTCGCCACCCTGCTGGGTGCGTCCGTGGTGGTGTTCGGTGTGCTGGAAATCCTGCCCGGCAACGTGGCCCAGGTGCTGCTGGGCCCGGACGCCGACCCTGAAGCCGTGCAGGCCATGGCCGAGCAGCTGGGCCTGAACCAGCCCGCCTGGCAGCGCTACACCGACTGGATCACCGGCCTGTTCCAGGGCCAGATGGGCGACAGCTACACCTACGGCACGCCCGTGCTGGAGCTGGTGCTGGAGCGCCTGTCCGTCACCATCCCCCTGGCGGTGATGGCCATGCTGCTGACCACCGTGCTGG
This sequence comes from Comamonas sp. CMM03, assembly GCF_019218715.1. NCBI lineage: Bacteria > Pseudomonadati > Pseudomonadota > Betaproteobacteria > Burkholderiales > Comamonadaceae > Comamonas > Comamonas sp. CMM03. The sequence continues at coordinate 517,331 of NZ_JAHUXB010000002.1, forward strand.
CCCTGCTGGCCGGCGTCTATGCCGCATCGCACCACAACAAGCTGGGCGATGTGGGCACCATGGGCCTGGCGCAGATCGGCATCGCCATCCCCAACTTCTGGTTCGCCATCCTGCTGATCCTGCTGTTTTCGGTGAAGCTGCAGTGGTTTTCCGCCGGCGGCTTTCCCGGCTGGACCGAGGAGGTCGGCGGCGGCTGGTGGCCCGCCCTGCAGGCGCTGATCCTGCCTGCCGTGGCCCTGGCCGTGGTGCAGGCCGCCATCCTGGCGCGCATCACCCGCTCGGCCGTGCTGGAAGTGCTGCGTGAAGACTTTGTGCGCACCGCCCGCGCCAAGGGCTTGAGCCAGCGTGCCGTGCTCTGGGGCCATGTGCTGCGCAATGCCATGATTCCCGTCATCACCGTGATGGGCCTGCAATTCGCCAATCTGCTGGCCGGCACCATCGTGGTGGAAAACGTGTTCTACCTGCCCGGCCTGGGCCGGCTGATCTTCCAGTCCATTGCCAACCGTGACCTGATCGTGGTGCGCAACTGCGTGATGCTGCTGGCCGCCATGGTGATCGTAGTGAATTTTGTGGTGGACCTGCTGTACGCCGTGATCGACCCCCGTGTGGAGGCGAGCGATGTCTGAGCCCACGGCAGTGCCCCCCGTGGCACCCCACCCTGCCCAAACCACCGCCCCGGCCACCGTATCGGCCACCGTATCGGCCGCCACGGCCTCCCCCGGCTTCTGGCAGCGCGCGCCCCGCCACCCCAGCTTTGTGGCAGGAGCGACGCTGACCGCCCTGCTGATCGCCTGCGCCCTGTTGTCCTTTGTCTGGACGCCCTGGGATCCGTATGCCATGGACCTGGACACCAAGCTGCAGGCGCCCGACGCCCGGCACTGGCTGGGCACGGATGCCTACGGCCGCGACGTGGCTTCGCTGCTGCTGGTGGGTGCGCGCAATTCCATCTGGGTAGGCGTGATCGCCGTGGGCATCGGCCTGACCATCGGCACGCTGCTGGGCCTGCTGGCCTCGGCCCGCCGCGGCTGGACGGAAGAAGCCATCATGCGGCTGTCGGACTTCACCTTTGCCTTTCCCGCCATCCTGTCGGCCATCATGCTGACGGCCGTGTTCGGCGCGGGCATTGTCAACTCCATCATCGCCATCGGCATCTTCAACATTCCCACGTTCGCGCGCATCACCCGCGCTTCGGCCAATGCCGTGTGGGCCCGTGAATATGTGCTGGCTGCCCGTGCCTGCGGCAAGAACCGCTGGCAGATCACCCGCCAGCATGTGCTGCCCAACATCCTGTCGGTGCTGGTGGTGCAGGCCACCATCCAGTTCGCCATTGCCATCCTGGCCGAAGCCGCCCTGTCCTATCTGGGGCTGGGCACGCAGCCGCCCATGCCGTCCTGGGGCCGCATGCTCAGCGAAGCGCAGACCCTGATGTTCCAGGCCCCGATGCTGGCCGTGTTCCCCGGCGTGGCGATTGCGCTGTCGGTGCTGGGCCTGAATCTGCTGGGCGACGGTCTGCGTGACCTGCTAGACCCGCGCCTGCGCCGCCGCTGAAGGAACACCATGCCGCTGCTGGAAGTCGATCACCTCTGCGTCACTCTGCACACCCACCGCGGGCAGGTGAGCGCCGTGCGCGATCTCTCGTTCGCGCTGGAGCGAGGCGGCACGCTGGGCCTGATCGGCGAATCGGGCTGCGGCAAGTCGCTCACCGCACTGGCACTGATGGGACTGCTGCCCGACAACGCCAGCACCGACGGCAGCGTGCGCCTGCACGGCCAGTCCCTGCTGGACCTGAACGAGGCCGGCTGGAGCCAGTTGCGCGGCAACCGCATGGCCATGATTTTCCAGGAGCCGATGACGGCCCTGAACCCGGTACACCCGATTGGTCGCCAGGTGGCCGAGCCGCTGCGCCGCCACCAGGGCCTGGGTGCACGCAGCGCCCAGGCCGAGGCCCTGTCCCTGCTGGAACGCGTGGGCATTCCGCAGGCCGCACGGCGCCTGGGCGATTACCCCCACCAGTTTTCCGGCGGCCAGCGCCAGCGCATCATGATTGCCATGGCCCTGGCCTGCCAGCCCGATGTGCTGATTGCCGACGAACCCACCACCGCGCTGGACGTGACCGTGCAGCAGCAGATCCTGGATCTGATTGCCGATCTGGTGGACGAGCGCGGCATGGGCCTGATCCTGATCTCCCACGACCTGGGCGTGATCTCCCAGAACGTGGACCAGATGCTGGTCATGTACGGCGGCTCCGTGGTGGAAAGCGGCCCCACCGAGACCCTGTTCCGGCACATGGCCCACCCCTATACCCGGGGCCTGTTGGCCGCACGCCCGCAGCTGGGAGCCGCCCGCCTGCCCGATGGCCGCATGCCCCCCTTGCAGACCATTGCCGGCACCGTGCCGGAGCTGGCCGATCTGCCGCCCGGCTGTGCCTTCAGCGGCCGCTGCAGCTATACCCAGCCGCAGTGCCGCAGCCAGCGCCCCGTGCCCGTGCCCCAGGACGGCAGCGACCGGCACTGGGCACGCTGCCTGCGGCCCGAGGCCATGGCAGCGCTGCCCCCTTCCGGCATGGTCGCAGGGAGTGCCGCATGAATACCGCGACCACGGCCACCACGGACACCAGCACGGCCATCGCCCCGCTGCTGCAGGTGGAGCATCTGCAGCGCAGCTACCAGCTGCCGCGCCGCCAGCTGTGGCGCGCGCCCGAAACCGTGGCCGCGCTGCAGGACATCAGCCTGCAGATCCACGCCGGCCGCAGTCTGGGCGTGGTGGGCGAATCGGGATCGGGCAAGTCCACGCTGGCCCGCCTGGTCATGGCGCTGGACCGGCCCAGCGCCGGCACCATCCGCATGCTGGGGCAGGACCTGAACGCGCTGACCGCGTCCGAGCTGCGGGCCCTGCGGCGCCACTTCCAGATCGTGTTCCAGGACCCCTATGGATCGCTGGACCCGCGCCAGACCATCGCCCGCATCGTCGCCGAGCCCCTGGAAGCGCTGGAGCCGAGCACCGCTGCACAGCGCCGCCTGCGTGTGGCCGAGGTCCTGGCCCAGGTGGGCCTGCGCGACAGCGATCTGGACAAATACCCGCACGAGTTTTCCGGCGGCCAGCGCCAGCGCATTGCCATAGCCCGGGCGCTGATCACCCGGCCGCAGCTGATCGTGGCCGATGAGCCGGTCAGCGCGCTGGATGTGTCCGTGCAGGCCCAGGTGCTGAACCTGATGCAGGACCTGCAGCAGCACCATGGCGTCACCTTTCTGCTGATCAGCCACGACCTGGCCGTGGTGCAGCAGCTGTGCCAGGACGTGGTGGTCCTGCACCAGGGCCGCATCGTGGAACGCGGCAAGCCCGAGCAGCTGTTCACCGCCCCACAGCACCCCTATACGCGCCAGCTGGTGCAGGCCTCGCCCACGATTGCCCCCGGCCGCGCGCGCGCGCGCCGCCAAGCCCGCGCCGCCAACTCCAGTGCCGCATAGGGCGACACGGCAGCACCCCCGGGTGGTGTACAAAGCGGAGTGCGCTGCGCACGCTGTGCAGCCTGATTCAACCACCACAACAAGATCCGACCGGAGACCTTCCCCATGATCAACCGCCGCCACCTTCTGACCACGGGTGCACTCGCTTCCGTGCCCCTGCTGCACCCGCTGACCGGGCTGGCACAGGGCAAGAAGGACAGCGTCACCCTGGCACTGACGCTGGAGCCGCCCATGCTGGACCCCACGGCCAGCGCCGCCTCGTCGGTGGCGGAGATCGTGCACTACAACATCTTCGAGACGCTCACCAAGATCAACAGCGACGGCAGCGTGTCCCCCATGCTGGCCGAAAGCTGGGAAGTCTCGCCCGACCTCAAGACCTACACCTTCCGCCTGCGCAAGGGCGTGAAATTCCAGAACGGCGAGCCCTTCAACGCCCAGGCGGTGAAGTTCTCGTTCGAGCGCGCCGCTTCGGACAAGAGCACCAACAAGGACAAGCGCACCTTCGCCAGCATGAAGGTCAACGTGGTCGATGAGCACCAGCTGGTCATCCTCACCCAGGAGATCGATCCCGACTTCCTGTTCGTGCTGGGCCAGGCCACGGCCATCATCGTCGAGCCCAAAAGCGCCGCCACCAACACCACCAAGCCGGTGGGCACCGGCCCCTACAAACTGGGCATGTGGAACAAGGGCGCCTCGGTCACCCTGGTGGCCTGGCCGCAGTACCGCGATGCCGCCAAGATCCGCATCCACCGCGCCACCTTCCGCTTCATTCCCGACGCCGCCGCCCAGGTGGCCGCACTGATGGCCGGGGATGTGGACGCCTTCCCCCGCGCTACGCCCCGCAGCGTGCCGCAGTTCAAGAACAACGCCCGCTTCCAGGTGCTGGTCAGCGGCTCGCGGGCCAAGACCATTGTGGCCATCAACAACGCGCGCAAGCCGCTGGACGATGCCCGTGTGCGCCGCGCGATTGCTGCTGCCATCGACCGCAAGACCGTGATCGAAGGCGCTGCCGAAGGCTATGGCGTGCCCATCGGCAGCCACTATGTGCCCGGCGCCTTTGGATATGTGGACACCACCGGCATCAATCCGCATGACGTGGACAAGGCCAAGAAGCTGCTGGCGGAAGCCGGTGTCAAGCTGCCGCTGGAGCTGACCATGACCTTGCCACCCGCGCCCTATGCGCGCCAGGGCGGCGAGATCATTGCCGCCGAACTGGCCAAGGTGGGCATCAAGCTCAAGCTGCAGAACGTGGAATGGGCGCAGTGGCTGTCGGGCACCTACACCAACAAGAACTACGACCTGACCTTGATCTCCCATGTCGAGCCATTCGATCTGGGCAACTTCGCCAAGCCTGACTACTACTGGGGCTACAAGTCCGAGCAGTTCAACCAGCTCTACGACAAGATCAAGAACACCCCGCGCCCGGCCGACCGTGCCCGCCTGCTGGGCGAGGCGCAGCGCCTGCTGGCCGAGGACAGCGTGCACGCCTTCCTCTACCAGCCGCAGTGGGTCACCGTGGCCAGCAAGGGGCTGCGCGGGCTGTGGAAGGACATGCCGATCTTTGTGAACGATCTGGCCGCACTGTCCTGGGCCTGATTTCCTGAAGGGCGGCACCGGCCGCCGCCCCAGCCAGCACCCTGTGCCGGCCGCGTTTTCCTGGTATCTGATTTCTGAACGCCCTGCGGGGCCGCAAAGGAGGGATATGAGCGAATTGCACACCCTGGGCGCCACCCAGCTGCTGCGGGCCTATATGGCACGCCAGCTGTCCCCGGTCGAAGTCATGCAGGCGGTGCTGGACCAGGCCGCACGCTGGGAGCCCCAGCTGCACGCCACCTACCTGCTGCGCCCCGAAGCCGCGCTGGAACAGGCCCGCGCCAGCGAAGCCCGCTGGCAGCAGCGTGCGCCGCAGGGCTGGCTGGACGGCGTGCCGGCCACCATCAAGGACAACATTGCCACTGCCGGCGACCCCACGCCGCTGGGCACGGCCGCCACCGCCCTGGTGCCTGCCGCAACCGATGCCCCACCCGCGGCCCGCCTGCGCGAAGCCGGTGCGCTGCTGTGGAGCAAAACCACCATGCCGGACTTTGGCATGCTGTCTTCCGGGCTGTCGAGCTTCCACGCCACGGCGCGCAATCCCTGGGACCTGTCCAAAGGCCCCGGCGGCAGCAGCGCCGGCGCCGGCGCCGCGGCGGCCGCTGGCTACGGCCCGCTGCATGTGGGCACCGACATCGGCGGCTCCATCCGCCTGCCGGCCAGCTGGTGCGGCATCGTGGGCTTCAAGCCCAGCCTGGGCCGCATTCCCATCGACCCACCCTACACCGGCCGCTGTGCCGGCCCCATGACACGCAGCGTGGAAGACGCCGCCCTGATGATGATGGTGCTGGCCCAGCCAGATGCACGCGACTGCATGGCGCTGCCGCCACAGTTCATCGCCTGGGAACAGGTGGATACCGGGCTGGAACGCCTGCGCGGCCTGCGTTTTGGCCTGCTGCTGGATGCGGGCTGCGGCCTGCCGGTGGCGCCCGAAGTGCGCCAGGCCATCGAACACGCGGCCACGCTGCTGGAAAAGGCCGGAGCCATCGTCGAGCCCATGGCACCGTTTCTGACCCGCGACATGCTGGACGGCATGGACCATTTCTGGCGCATGCGCTCCCACATGGATCTACAGGCCCTGCCCGCGGCGCAGCAAGGCAAGGTGCTGCCCTTCATCCGCCAGTGGGCCGACAGCGCCGACGGGCTGACCGCTGCAGCGCTGTTTGCCGCCCAGCACCAGTTCTTCCGCACACGCCAGGCCACGGTGCAGGCCTGTGCGGCGTTCGACTATGTGCTTTCGCCAGTGGCCCCCATCACCGCATTCGATGCGCAGCTGGCCTCGCCCACCAACGACCCGCTGCGCCCGCTGGAGCACATTGCCTTCACCGTGCCTTTCAATATGTCGGAGCAGCCGTCCATTTCCGTGCCTTGCGCGCAGTCGGCCCAGGGCCTGCCCATCGGGCTGCAAATTACCGGCCCGCGCTTTGACGACCTGGGCGTGCTGCAGATGGCCCGCGCGTTCGAGCAGCTGCGCGCCCCGCTGCCGCCCTATCCTTCGGCACCGGCCGCACTGCAGCGCGATATGGCCCAGGCTGCGCCGCAGACCACTGCGATCGCAGCAGATCCCATCCCTGTGCCAGCAGCGGTGTAAGCACGGCATTCAGCGGCCGTGGCCTGCCGCACTGACCACGCGCCGCCCAGGCCAGGTTCAGCGCTGCACCGTGGCCAGGCGCACGGCCATGCCCAAAAAGACCACGCCTGCCAGGCGGTTCAGCCACCACTGGGCACGTACCGAGCGCTGCAGCACCGTGCCGAACACGCCGCTGAAGCAGGCGATGGCACCGAACACCATCAAAGTGGCGGCCATGAACACCGCGCCAAACGCGGCAATCTGCGGAGCCACAGGGCCACGGCCCGGGTCGGCAAACTGGGGCAGAAATGCCAGGAAGAAGATCAGCACCTTGGGGTTGGTCAGGTTCATCACCAGGCCCCGGCCCACCATGCGCACGGCCTCGCGCACTGGCAGGCGCTGGTCGCGGGCCTGCAGCACCGGACCGTCGCTGACGCTGGAGGGCGCCCGCAACGCACCCCAGGCCAGATAGGCCAGGTAAGCGGCACCGCACCATTTGAGCGCCGTGAACGCCGCGGCCGATGCGGCAAACACCGCCGCCAGGCCCAGGGCCACGGCCGTGGTGTGCACCAGAATTCCCCCGCACAGCCCCAGCACCACGGCCAGGCCGGCACGCCAGCCCTTCTGGGCCGACTGCAGCAGCACAAACACATTGTCCGGGCCAGGACTCAGGGCCAGCAGCACGGCAACGCCAAAAAACGCGGTCAGGGATTCCAGGGAAGGCATGGGCAACTGTGGGCAACGCGGAATTCCGGCCTCCTGCGGCCGGTCCATCCCGCATGGTACGCCGGGCGCCCCGTTGGCGGCTTGCGCGCGGGTGACGCGACGCTGGGCCCCTGGCGTCAGCGCCCTGGCCCACCCAGCAAGGCACGCGGCTGCTGCGTCTGGCAGCCTGCCTGGGTGAACGGGCCTTCGGCCCGCTCCCAGCCACTGGCCGGCATGTGCTGCGCACAGACGCGCTGGCCGTCCAGCTTGCTGACCCACCAGTACCAGGGCGCCGGTGCGGCCTGGGTGGCGGCCGCCCACAGCAGTGCACCCAGCACGGGCAGCGCCAACCATGCCTGCCAGCGGCGGTGGCGCACCGGGCTGCGCGCAACAGAGGGGGTTGGATACGGCATGGTCTTACTCACGAGAACATGGCGACGGGTGGTTTCTTCTTCATCGGAAGCTTTCCGGGCTGCAAAGTTCCTCACCCCAGTCCCAGGGCCGTCACGCCCAGGGCGATCAGCACCGCCCCGAAGATACGCACGGCCCGGTCGCCTTCGCCCAGCAGATGGCCGCCGATCAGCGCCGCAAACAGCATGGACACTTCGCGCGCCGGCGCCACGTGGGACATGGGCGCGGTCTGCATGGCATACAGCACCAGCACATAGGCCACGGGGCTGACCAGGGCCACCAAGGCGGCCCAGCGCCATTGCTGTGCCCACAGGCGACGCGCTTCCGGCAGATCGCGCAGCACCACCGGCGCCAGCAGGAAGACACGCACAAAGTTGCCCATGTAGTCGATCAGGATGGGCGACATCAGCAGCAGGCGCACGCCATAGCCGTCCACCACGGTGTAGCTGGCAATAAACACGCCGGTCAGCACGCCATACAGCAGGCCGCGGCGCAGGCGCAACCGGGCTTCGGGGTCGCTGCGCGGGCGCAGCAGCGCCGGACCGCCGGCGATGAAGAACACCCCCAGCACCACGCCGGCAATACCGGCCGCGCCCAGCGTCGAGATGTGCTCGCCCAGAAAGGCAATCGCCACCATGGAGCTCAACAGCGGCCCGCTGCCGCGTGCCAGCGGGTAGACCACGGTCAGGTCCGCATGCCGGTAGCCGCGCAGCAGCGTCACGTAGTAGGCCACGTGCAGCAGGCCGCTGATGACCACCACCGCCCATTCGGCCCTGCCCCAGCCGGGCACCACATCACGCCCCACCCACCAGCCCAACGGTGCCCAGATGACCATCATGATGATGGAGGTGAAAAAGGCAAAGCGGGAGTCGCCCCCCGCCTTCTTGGCCGCCACGTTCCACCCCGCGTGGATCAGACCAGCCACAATGATCAGCGCAAATGCCTGCAAACTCATAACAACGACTGGACCCGAGAAAAGCCAAGAAAAAACGAAAGCGAAAGCAGAAAAGCAAAGGGGCCGAAAGGCCCCTGGTTCCAGCCGCAAGGGCTGGAGCGATGTGAAGTCAGCGATGCGGCTTCATGCCCGGCCGATGATGGATGCGGTGGCCATCAGTTCCTCCAGCAGCGCAAACGACACCTGGCCGGAGACAGCATAGGGGTCAAGCTCGGCCTTCTCGGAGTACTTGAGCAAGATGGAATGGTTGAGCTTGTTCAGGTTGACCACGCCCATGGTCCAGCCGCCAAAGCGGCGTTCGTCGATTTCCTGGAACTGCAGCAGCTCCACATCCTTGTGGCGTGCGTCGTGCATCAGCGTACCGAACAGGTGGCTGACGGCGCTGCGTCCGCCCTCGATGGCCTGCAGAAACACACCGCCTCCGTAGCACAGCACGCCGGTCAGGCCATTGCAGGGGTTGTGCTCGCGCGACTGGGAAAGAATGGCTTCGATGGCCGCGGGCGAGGTATCGACCGCGCGGCTGGCATAGAGCAGGCGCACCAACATGGATCAGTTCCTCCCTGGAATCAGCGACAGGAATTCGCGGCGCAGGTTGGCGTCCTTCAGGAAGGCGCCGCGCATCACCGAGTTCAGCATCTTGCTGTCCATCTCGCGCACACCGCGCCAGGACATGCAGAAATGCGATGCCTCCATCACGATGGCCAGGCCATCGGGCTGGGTTTTTTCCATGATCAGGTCGGCCAGCTGTACCACGGCCTCTTCCTGGATCTGCGGGCGGCCCATCACCCAGTCCACCAGACGGGCGTATTTGGACAGGCCGATCACATTCGTGTGTTCATTGGGCAGTACCCCGATCCAGATCTTGCCGATCACCGGGCACAGGTGGTGGCTACAGGCGCTGCGCACGGTGATGGGGCCGACGATCATCAGCTCGTTCAGGTGCTCGGCATTGGGGAATTCAGTGATGGCCGGGGCCTGCACATAGCGGCCCTTGAAGACCTCGTTCAGGTACATCTTGGCCACACGGCGCGCGGTGGTGCGGGTGTTGTGGTCGTTGGCGGTGTCGATCACCATGCTGTCGAGCACACCCTGCATCTTTGTTTCCACCTCGTCCAGCAGCTTTTCCAGCTCACCGGGCTCGATGAATTCGGCAATGTTGTCATTGGCGTTGAAGCGCTTGCGGGCTGCCGTGATCCGTTCACGGATCTTCACGGAGACGGGTGTACCCTCGTCCGGGTTCGCAGGATTCATGGGGTTGGCAGCCAGATCACTAAACATGCCAAGCATGTTACCAGCGATTCCCGGGCACAGTCACAACAAGGAAATGGGCATATCACGCAGTCTGCGAGCGCACAGATAGCTACGTTTTAGATAGCACTCCAATACCGATGCGACAGCCGTCGCCCATGGCGATGCGCAGCGTGTCCGCCCGCACAGCCCCATTACAGCCGGAATTCGGCGATCAGCGGCAGGTGGTCGGACATGCGCCACCAGATACGGCCCTGGGGCACCATCAGCCCGGTGGGCGTGAGGCCGCGCACATACACATGGTCCAGCTGGGCCAGCGGCAGGCGCGAGGGATAGGTCAGCGCCCTCAGGTCTTCACCCTCAAATTCGTACAGACCGAAGCTGGCCAGCATGCGCTTGATGTGGTTGCCCCAGTCGTTGAAGTCGCCCGCCACCACCAGCGGCGCGCCGGGCGGCACTTCGTGCTCGATAAACTGCTGCAGCGCATGGATCTGGCGCACGCGGCTGCCGGGGATCAGGCCCAGGTGCACCACGATGGCGTGCACCGAGCGGCCACGCACTTCCACCTCCACATGCAGCAGGCCGCGCTGCTCGAAGCGGTGGTCCGAGATATCGAGGTGGTTGTGGCCCTTGACCGGCCAGCGCGTCAGCAGCGCGTTGCCGTGCTCGCCGTCCTTGGTATAGGCATTGGTGCGGTAGACGGACTCATAGCCTTCGGGGGCCAGAAACTCGGCCTGGCCCACTTCCGGCCAGCGGTCGAAATAGGCCGCCTCCTTGCGGTTCATCCTGCGCACTTCCTGCAGGCAGACGATGTCGGCATCCAACTGTTCCACCGCATGGCCCAGGTTGTGGATCTCCAGGCGCCGCGTCGGCCCCAGGCCCTGCACACCCTTGTGGATGTTGTAGGTGGCCACGCGCAGCAAACCGGTCTCGGGCGGCAGCACGATGCCGGACGCGGTGATCTTCTCTGGGGAAGGGGTGGACTCAACAGTCATGCGGTGAGATAGGCAGGCAAATGGAGAATGGCCTCGGCATTAGAGGGCGAATAGCAGCGGTCGGCCGCTTCGCGCCAGTCATGCCATGCAAATGCGGTGTGCTCGCGCGGATTCAAGACCACGCGGGTGCCCATCGGCACGCGCAGGCCGAACACCCGCTCCGTGTTCAACCATACACCCGGGGCGTAGCGGTGCAGCCAGTGCGGGTAAATGGTGTAGGTGTTCTGCAAGGCCCAGTCCTGCAGCACGCAGCCGGGGGCCCGGGCATCGATGCCGGTTTCCTCGGCCACCTCGCGCACTGCGGTGGCCTGCCAGTCTTCCCCTTCGAAGTCCTTGCTGCCGGTCACCCCTTGCCAGAAGGGCTGCCCCTCGGGCGCCGCCTGGGTGCGGCGCAGCAGCAGCACCTGGCCATCTGCACGGTAGATGATGACCAGCACCGATTCCGGAATTTTGAAAGCGCTATCCGGGGCCGGGACCGTTGCCACAGGGACAGCGGCGGACGCCGGTGCGCAGGAAACCATGGATGCCATCACCCCATGGTAGCGCCGCAGCCGGGCCGAAAAAGGTCAAAACCTGTGTCCTGCGCGGAAAAGCCGCTGGAGCCGCCCCACGACCATGCTGCAGCACAGCATTTTTCAGCCATAACGGATGCCCGCCCTGCTCTCATGCCTTGGAGCGACGGCCATGAAAAACGCCACCCGGCCGGGAGGCTGGGTGGCGTTAGCAGGGGTCGCTCGCCAGCGGCTAGCGCCGCAGCACCACCGCTGGATCAGGCCATGGCTTACTCGGCCGTGGTGGTGGTCACCGCCACGTTGCGCAGCTTGATGTGCAGCTCGCGCAGCTGCTTCTCGTCCACCGGCGAAGGCGCCTGGGTCAGCAGGTCCTGTGCACGCTGGGTCTTGGGGAAGGCGATCACGTCACGGATGGAATCCGAGCCGGTCATCAGCGTGATCAGGCGGTCCAGACCGAAGGCCAAGCCACCGTGGGGAGGTGCGCCGTATTGCAGCGCATCCAGCAGGTAGCCGAACTTGGCACGCTGGTCTTCCGGCGTGATGTTCAGTGCCGCAAACACCTTGGCCTGCACGTCGGCGCGGTGGATACGCACCGAGCCACCGCCCAGTTCCCAGCCGTTCAGCACCATGTCGTAGGCCTTGGCGATGCACTTGCCGGGATCGGTGTCCATCAGGTCTTCATGACCGTCCTTGGGCGAAGTGAACGGGTGGTGCACGGCGGCCCAGCGGTCGTTCTCTTCGTCGTATTCGAACATGGGGAAGTCCACCACCCACAGCGGTGCCCACTTGTCTTCGAACAGGCCGTTCTTCTTGCCGAATTCGCTGTGACCGACCTTCAGGCGCAGCGCACCGATGGAGTCGTTGACGATCTTTTCCTTGTCTGCACCGAAGAACAGCAGGTCACCATCCTGTGCGCCAGTGCGCTTCAGGATTTCGGCGATCGCTGCATCGTGCAGGTTCTTGACGATGGGCGACTGCAGGCCGTCACGGCCCTTGGCCACTTCGTTGACCTTGATCCAGGCCAGGCCCTTGGCGCCATAGATCTTGACGAACTCGGTGTAGCCGTCGATTTCGCCACGCGAGATCGCAGCGCCGCCGGGCACGCGCAGGGCCACCACACGGCCACCCTTGGTGGTCGCAGGGGTGGAGAAGACCTTGAAGTCCACATCGCCCATGCAGTCGGTCAGCTCGGTGAATTCGAGCTTGACGCGCAGGTCGGGCTTGTCCGAACCGAAGCGGAAGGCCGCATCCTGGTAAGTCATGATGGGGAATTCGCCCAGATCCACGTTCAGTTGGGTCTGGAAGACTTCCTTGATCATCGTCTGGAAGATGGCACGGATTTCTTCTTCGTTCAGGAACGAAGTTTCGCAGTCGATCTGCGTGAATTCAGGCTGGCGGTCCGCGCGCAGGTCTTCGTCGCGGAAGCACTTGGTGATCTGGTAGTAGCGGTCGTAGCCGGCCACCATCAGCATCTGCTTGTACAGCTGGGGCGACTGGGGCAGCGCGAAGAATTCGCCGTCGTGCACGCGCGAAGGCACCAGATAGTCACGGGCGCCTTCGGGGGTGGACTTGCCCAGCATCGGGGTTTCGATGTCGATGAAGCCTTGCTTGTCCAGGAAGTTGCGCACCTGGATGGCGGTCTTGTAGCGCAGCATCATGTTGCGCTGCATCACCGGGCGGCGCAGGTCCAGCACGCGGTTGGTCAGGCGCACGGTTTCGGACAGGTTGTCGTCGTCCAGCTGGAAGGGAGGCGTCACCGAAGCGTTCAGCACGTTCAGTTCGTGGCACAGCACTTCGATCTGGCCGCTCTTGAGCTTGTCATTGGTCGTGCCTGCAGGACGTGCACGCACCAGGCCCTTGACCTGCACGCAGAATTCGTTGCGCACGCCTTCGGCGGTCTTGAACATCTCAGCGCGGTCCGGGTCGCACACTACCTGCACATAACCTTCGCGGTCGCGCAGGTCGATGAAGATCACACCACCGTGGTCACGGCGGCGATTCACCCAGCCGCACAGGGTCACGGTTTGGCCCATCAGGGCCTCGGTCACAAGACCGCAATATTCAGAGCGCATGGCCATCGGTTTATCTTCCTGCGCCCTCGTGGGGCGCGCTGTTTGGGTTGTTTATCAGTTGGGCTCGTCGGGCACCGGCAGCGGCGGTGGAGCCACGACACCCATCGAAACGATGTACTTGAGCGCGGTGTCCACGCTCATCTCCAGCTCCACGCAATCGCTCTTGCGCATCAGCACAAAGTAGCCGCCCGTGGGATTGGGCGTGGTCGGAACGAACACGCTCACATATTCATCGCGCAGGTAGCTGGCCACTTCGCCCGATGGCTGGCCGGTGATGAAAGCCACCGTCCACACGCCTTCGCGCGGCCATTGCACCAGCACGGCGGTGCGAAACGCGTTGCCGCTGTCGGAGAACACCGTATCCGACACCTGCTTGACGCTGGAGTAGATGGAGCGTACCACCGGGATGCGGGAAATGATGGCATCGCCCCAGCTCACCAACTTGCGGCCTACGAAATTGCTGGCCACACCGCCCACCAGCAGCAGGATCAGCAAGGTCAGCAGCACCCCGAAACCCGGGATGTGCATGCCCAGCAGCTTGTCGGGTTGCCAGTGCTCCGGCAGGATCTGCAGGGTCTGGTCCAGCGTGCTGATGATCCAGTTCAACACCCAGGCGGTGATGACGCCGGGCACGATGACCAGCAGACCGGTGAAGAGCCATTTGCGCAGTGCTGACATAGGGCGGCTTACACCTCGGCCGAAGCAGATGGGCAGCCCGCGGCCGCGCAGGCACTGCCACCGCTGTCGCAGGCAGGCGCAGCCGCCGCCTGGGAGGTCGAGCCGCCCTTGAAGTCGGTGGCATACCAGCCCGAGCCCTTGAGCTGGAAGCCCGGGGCCGTCAGCTGCTTGGAAAAGGCCTCGGCACCGCAGGCCGGACAGGCCGTCAGCGGCGCATCCGACATTTTCTGCAGAACGTCTTTGGCGTGGCCACAGGAGCCACACTTATATGCATAGATCGGCATAGCGCAGAGGGAGGAAAAAAGGATTTCGCAAAACCCTTCATTATAGGCAGCCAGACTTGGCGAAGCCCGGCAAGGCTCAATCCCCATCGGGCGCCCGTTGCCAAACCCGGCGGCGGGGCCCGCAACAAGACAGGAACTCAGACCCCGACAACCGGCGTGTCCGAGGTGTAGTGCACCACTTCATCACGGCGGTTGGTGATCCACTGCGGCAGCAGCGAACCCGTCACCATGCCGGTCATGGCCGCCAGCAGGCCTGCCAGCTGCTGCGGGAATACGTCCGCCCAGCCCGGCACCACCATGAACAACAGCCACACGCCAATGCCCAGCGTCACCGCGGCAATGGCGCCCTGGGTGCTGGCCCGCTTCCAGTACAGACCAAACACCAGCGGCACAAAAGCCCCCACCAGCGGCACCTGGTAGGCGCTGGACACCAGTTCGTAGATGGGCGTGCCTTCCATCAGGATGGAATAGGTCAGCACGCAGGCGGCGAACACCAGCACGCTGATGCGCATGGTGAGCAAGTTTTCGCGGTCGCTGGTCATCGGGCGGAACTGGCGCCAGATGTTTTCGGTGAAGGTCACGCTGGGGGCCAGCAAGGTGGCCGATGCGCAGGACTTGATGGCCGACAGCAGCGCACCGAAGAACAGCACCTGCATGACCACGGGCATCTTGTCCATCACCAGCGTGGGCAGCACCTTCTGCGGATCGTCTCCCAGCAGGGCCGTGGCCTCTTCCGGCATGATCAGCAGCGCACTGGCCACCAGAAACATGGGCACAAAGGCGAAGAAGATGTAGGCGGTGCCACCGATCACGGTGCCACGCACGGCCGCCTTTTCGCTGTTGGCCGACATCACGCGCTGGAACACGTCCTGCTGCGGAATGGAGCCCAGCATCATGGTAATGGCCGCGCCGAAGAAGAACAGGATTTCGTGCCAGCTGGGCTCGGGCCAGAACTTGAACAGATCGCGGCTGGTGGCCAGATCGATCACCTTGTCCGCACCGCCGGCCATGTCGGCCGCAAAAAAGGCCAGCACCACCAGACCCAGCACCAGAATGATCATCTGGATGAAGTCCGTCACGGCCACCGACCACATGCCACCCCAGAGGGTGTAGACCAGAATGGAGAGCACGCCGATCGCCATGCCCCAGGGCACGCTGATCAGGTCACCGGACAGCAGATTGAACACCAGGCCCAGCGCTGTGACCTGGGCCGAGACCCAGCCCAGGTAGCTGAGCATGATGATCAGCGAGCAGACCACTTCGATGCCGCGACCGAAACGGCCCCGGTAGTAGTCGCTGATGGTCAGCAGCGTCATGCGGTAGAGCTTGCCGGCAAAGAACAGGCCCACCAGGATCAGGCACATGCCCGCGCCAAACGGGTCTTCCACCACGGCATGGAGGCCGCCTTCGATGAACTTGGCCGGCACGCCCAGCACGATCTCCGAACCGAACCACGTGGCAAACGTGGTGGTGATGATCATGTACATCGGCAAATGCCGGCCGGCAATCGCGAAGTCGGCCGTGTTTTTCACCCGCCTGGCCGCCCACAGGCCGATGCCGATGGTGACGAACAGGTAAGCAATCACCATGAAGAGCAGCACGCTGGTTCTCCCGTTGAAAGTTGTTTTTGTAGATTCAGAAAATGAAGTGCGTCACTAGCAAGATGCGCACCACCACCAGGCCCAGCACAAAGCCCACGCCCCCGTACAGAATCATCTGCAGCAATCGGTTGGTGCGCTTCTGTTCGGCCAGCAGCTCCCGCATGGCCTGCTGGCTGCCGTGGCGGTCCTGCTGCAGGAACTGCTGTACCAGACGGGGCAGCTCGGGCAGCAGCTTGGCATAGCGGGGGGCCTCGGCCTTCAGTTCGCGCCACAGACGTTGCGGCCCCATCTGGTCCAGCATCCACTTTTCCAGGAAGGGCTTGGCCGTGCTCCACAGGTCCAGATTCGGGTCCAGCTGGCGGCCCAGGCCCTCGATGTTGAGCAGGGTCTTTTGCAGCAGCACCAGCTGCGGCTGGATTTCCACCTGGAAGCGGCGCGAGGTCTGGAACAGACGCATCAGCACCATGCCCAGCGAAATCTCGGCCAGCGGACGGTCGAAGTACGGTTCGCACACGGCGCGGATGGCGGCTTCAAGCTCGTCCACCCGGGTAGTGGGCGGCACCCAGCCGCTTTCGATGTGCAGCTCGGCCACGCGCTTGTAGTCACGCCGGAAGAAGGCCGTGAAGTTCTGCGCCAGATACTCCTTGTCGTACTCGGTCAGCGTGCCGACGATGCCGAAGTCCAGCGAGATATAGCGCCCGAAGGTCTCGGACTCCAGGCTGACCATGATGTTGCCAGGGTGCATGTCGGCGTGGAAAAAGCCGTCGCGGAACACCTGGGTGAAGAAAATGGTGACTCCGTCGCGCGCCAGCTTGGGGATGTCCACCCCGGCTTCACGCAGACGCTCGATCTGGTTGATGGGAACGCCCTTCATGCGCTCCATCACCATCACGTCGGGGCGGCAGAAATCCCAGTACACCTCGGGAATCAGCACCAGATCCAGGCCGTCCATGTTGCGGCGCAGCTGCGCTGCATTGGAGGCTTCGCGGATCAGGTCCAGCTCGTCGTGCAGGTAGTTGTCGAACTCGGCCACCACCTGGCGGGGCTTGAGGCGCTTGCCATCGGCAGAAAGCCGCTCCACCCAGCTGGCCATCATGTGCATCAGCGCCAGATCCTTGTCGATCACGCGCTTCATGCCGGGGCGCAGCACCTTGACAGCCACTTCGCGCTCCTTGCCATCCCGGTCCACCACGGTGGCGAAGTGCACCTGGGCGATCGAGGCACTGGCCACGGGCACGCGCTCGAAGCTCAGGAACACCTGGTCCAGGGGCTTGCGAAACGATTTCTCGATGGTGTCCACCGCAATCTGGGGATCGAACGGCGGCACGCGGTCCTGCAGCTTGGCCAGCTCTTCTGCCACATCGGGCGGCATCAGGTCGCTGCGTGTGGACAGCACCTGGCCGAACTTCACAAAAATCGGGCCCAGCGATTCCAGCGCCTCGCGCAGGCGCACGCCGCGCGGCGCGTCCAGCTTGCGGCCCAGTGTCAGCACGCGGCGCAGGCCGCGCAGCCAGGGATGCTCGAAGCCAGAGAGCACCAGCTCATCCAGCCCATAGCGCAAGGCCACCCAGAGGATGGTGGCGCCCCGCAGGAACTTGCTCATTGCGGCTGGCGCGGCTCGGCGTCGGCCACCGGCAGGTTGTTCTGTGCGCCGGGGGCAGGTGTGGTGGCCTCATCGGCCTTGGCCATGCGAGCACCGACGAACTGGCGCAGCCCCTGAGCCAGCTTGCGGGCCGCGCTGCCGATCATGTGGGCCGGCGTGTCACCGATGATGCGTGCCAGATCTTCTTCCACATCCCACTCGACGTTGTCGACCAGCCAGTGGATGTCGGCCGCCAGCTGCACATCACCCTCGATGCGGATGGCGGGCTTGTCGCCGCGCAGGGCCGTCTTGGCCAGCACCAGCGGGTTGCTGTCGGCAATTTCCAGCAGCAGGTCGGGAGTGGCGCCTTCGGGGGCCAGATTGAACAGGCCGGCCGGCGTGATCAGCAGCGCCATATTGAAATTGCGCCACTGCACCCGGGCCACACGCCCTTTCTGGCGCACCAGGCGCTCCATGGCCGCTTTCTCCTGCATCAGCACATGGTTGAGGAAGAGCACGACGCGCTGCTGGGTTTCGTGCACCAGCCACTGGGGCGGCTGCACGGTTTCCACCACGCGTTCGACCAGGCCGTTGAGAAAAGAAAAAGGGGACTGTGTTGCCATAGTCCCCCGATTATTCCTGAAGTGGAAAGATTTTTATTGCAGTGCCTGCAATCCCGCCACCAGCCAGCCGCTGGAATTGCTCTTCGGCTTGGTCATATTCCAGACTTCGCGGAAGGGGCTGGGGCCTGCGGAGGCATCTTCACGGATCATGCCCGAGAACTCCACACTGGCCATGTAGGCATGGCCCAGGTCTTCAATGCCCAGCAACTGGGCTTCGATCATCACCACATCGGTCTGGTTGAGCACGCCGCCGCTCTGGGCTTCACGCTCTTGCAGCTGGCTCTTGATCTCGGACAGCATCTCGTCGGTCATCATGGAACGCAGCGTGGCGACATCGCCACGGTCCCAGGCGGCCTGCAGGGTCACGAAGTTGCGCTTGGCGGCTTCCAGGAAGCCTGCGGCATCAAAGTCGGCCGGCACGCTCCAGTTCGGTGCCGACGCTGCCAGGCCGGAGCCGATCATGCTGCCGCCGGTGGCCGGCACATGGTCCTGCTCCCAGGGGCGGGCCGATGCGTCATTGCCCACATTCTTCGGGTTGTAGTCACGCGGCTGCACCACGGCCTCCGGGACCGGGGCCCCCGCGCCCTGGAAGGCGAAAGGCGATGCTGCAGCGCTGGCGGCGGCCTTGGGCTTGCTGCGGGCACGCATGACCATGCCGATCACCACCATCACGGCCAGTGCCAGCAGACCGAACATCAGCATGTTGGCGAAGGCTTCACCAAAACCCAGCGAATGGGCCAGCCAGGCCAGGCCCAGACCTGCGGCCAGGCCGCCCAGCATGGCGCCCCAGGGCTTCTTGGCAGGCGCTGCCGGCGTGGCGGCCGGGGTAGCGGGCTTGGGGGTTGCGGCCTGTTGCTGGGCCGGTGCTTGCTGGGGTGCACGGGGCGCAGCTTCACGCTGCGTCACATTGCTCGACTGCTTGCCCATGGAACCGCCACCGCCCATGCGTTTGGCTTCCACGGAGGGATGCACCACAGCCAACGCTGCGACCAAAACCACTGCCCACACCTTCATCATTGCTTTGCTCTCCTAATAATGGGAAAAAATTCCGAACTAACCAAAACCTTTTGAAAATCCGTACTGCATAGGTACCTGTCCTTTCAGCGTCAGCACTTGATACCCACATGCAGGGCCACGATGCCGCCCGTCATGTTGTGATAGTCCACATGCCCGAAACCCGCGTCCTGCATCAGGGTCTTGAGCGCTTCCTGCCCCGGGTGCATGCGGATGGACTCCGCCAGATAGCGGTAGCTGGAGTCATCGCCCGCCACCAGCTTACCCAGGAAGGGCAGCACCTTGAATGAGTACAAGTCATAGGACTTCTCCAGCGGCTTGGCCACCTTGGAGAACTCCAGCACCAGCAGCTTGCCGCCAGGCTTGAGCACGCGGTTCATTTCCTTGAGCGCAGCGTCCTTGTGCGTCATGTTGCGCAGGCCGAAGGCCACGCTCACCAGATCGAAGTGCGCGTCGGGGAACGGCAGCTTTTCGGCATCGCACACCAAGGTGGGCAGGATGATGCCCTTGTCCACCAGACGGTTGCGGCCCGTGCGCAGCATGGCTTCGTTGATGTCGGTGTGCACCACGCGGCCGCTGTTGCCGACCTTCTTGGAAAACGCCATCGACAGATCGCCGGTCCCCCCGGCGATGTCCAGCACCTGGTCCCCTTCCTTGAGGTTGGCCACCATCACGGTGTAGGCCTTCCAGGCACGGTGCAGACCGCCGGACATCAAGTCATTCATGATGTCGTACTTGGACGCGACCGAGTCAAACACGCCGCGCACGCGGCTGGCCTTGTCTTTCTCGTCAACGGTCTCGAAACCAAAATGTGTGCTGCTCATAGGACAGGAATGTAAGCAGCCCCGGGCGGCTCGTACAGCGACAACCCCGTAGTGCAACAGGGCATCACTTCAAGCCAAAGGGGCGATAAACGCTTGCGCCACATGCAGCGCAAGCTACTTTAACTATAGCACCGCAGAGAATTGGACTGCTGTACGGGGTCCAAGCTCCTGCCGTCGCCACGAAGGGGGTTGCGCGGGATCAGGCGCCGCAGCCGCAGGAACCGCTGCCGCAGCCGCCACCGCTGGCGGCCGGGGCCTCGGCGCTACTGCTGCTGCCGCAACCGCCGCCCGTGCCGCAGCTGCCGCCGCTGGCCTTGCCGGGCATGGGCGTGTCACGGTCCACACCAGCCGCCGCCAGGCGCGCCAGATAGTCGGCCCACAGCGCCTCCTGCTTGATGCCCATCTCGTACAGATAGGTCCAGGTGTACAGGCCGCTTTCGTGGCCGTCGCTGAAGAAGGGCTTGAGCGCGTAATTGCCCACGGGCTCCAGGTTGACGATGGTCACATCGCGCTTGCCGGTCTGCAGCACTTCCTGGCCCGGGCCGTGGCCCTGCACTTCGGCCGAAGGCGAATACACGCGCAGCAGTTCAAACGGCAGACGGTGCACGGCGCCGTCGGCATAGCCCAGCTCCAGCACGCGCGAGGCGCCGTGCAGGGTGATGGACTGGGGAAGAGGCATGTCAGCCATGGCAATTACCTATCTAAAACCTGCGCTGCTGGTGCACATGCAGCTGCTGTTGTGTTCACGTCCGCGCATCCAGTGCCGCGGCGATCGCGCGGTCCGTGGCGTCGAGCTGGGCCTGCACCTCGGCCTCGCGTGCCGGATCGCGCGGGCGCTGCACCGCGGCCCAGACGGAACCAGGAAAGTGGCTGTCCCAGCGCCAGCGCGCAATCACGTGCCAGTGCAGATGGGCCACCATATTGCCCAAGGCGGCCAGATTGACCTTGTCGGGCGACAGCCGGTCGCGCAGCACGCGCTCCACCGCGGCCACCAGTTCCATGCACTCGGCGCGCTCGGCGGCGCTCAGGTCGGTGAACTCGGCCGCATGCGCCGTCCACACCACGCGGTAGAAGGCGGGAAAGCCCTCTTCCTGCGCACGGATCACGCGGGCGTTGCGCCCTTGCCAGACCAGCGCGCCACCCAGGCCGTCGCACAAGGGGCAGCCGGCTGGTGCGGTGGAGGCCACGGCGGTGCTCACAGCAGCACCCGTTCGATGCCGCCGTTGTTGGCGCGGGCCACGTACTCGGGCAGCCAGTTCTCGCCCAGGATCTGCTTGGCCATCTCGATCACGATGTAGTCGGCTTCCAGCAGGCCATCCTTCAGGTCATTGCCGTAACGGCTCAGCCCTTGCAGGCAGGCGGGGCAGCTGGTCAGGATCTTCACGTTCTCCTTCTCGCCCACCGCGCCGTTGGCGCGCAACTCGGCCTCGCCCTTCAGGATTTCCTGTTCCTTGCGGAAACGGATCTGGGTGGAGATATCGGGACGCGACACCGCCAGCGTGCCGGATTCGCCGCAGCAGCGGTCGCTCTTGATCACGCCGTCACCCACCAGGGCCTTCACGGTCTTCATCGGGTCCTGCAGCTTCATGGGGCTGTGGCAGGGGTCGTGGTAGAGGTAGCCGCCCTGGCCTTGTGGCAAGGTGATGCCCTTTTCCAGCAGGAACTCGTGGATGTCGATGATGCGGCAGCCCGGGAAGATCTTGTCGAAATGGTAGCCCTGCAGCTGGTCATAGCAGGTCCCGCAGGACACCACCACCGTCTTGATATCCAGGTAGTTCAGCGTGTTGGCCACACGGTGGAACTGCACCCGGTTGTCGGTGATCATCTTGTCTGCCACGTCGTACTGGCCGCTGCCGCGCTGCGGGTAGCCACAGCACAGATAGCCGGGAGGCATCACGGTCTGCACGCCGGAGTGCCACAGCATGGCCTGCGTGGCCAGGCCCACCTGGCTGAACAGGCGCTCCGAGCCGCAGCCGGGGAAGTAGAACACCGCTTCCGTGTCCGCACTGGTGGTCTGCGGATTGCGGATGATGGGCACGTACTCCTTGTCTTCGATGTCCAGCAGCGCGCGGGCCGTCTTGTTGGGCAGACCGCCGGGCAGCTTCTTGTTCACGAAGTGGATCACCTGCTCCTTGAGCGCAGGCTTGCCCACCGAAGCCGGCGGGTGCTTGAGCTGCGGCTTGGCCACCGCATGCAGCAGGTCGGACGCAATGCGCTGCGCCTTGAAGCCCACGCCCACCATGCCCTTGCGCAGCAGCTTGATGGTGTCGGGATTCGTGGCATTGAGCATGGCCATGGCCATCTTGTTGCCCGGATTGAAGCTCTTCTTACCCATCTTGCGCAGCAGATTGCGCATGTTCATGGTCACGTCGCCGAAGTCGATCTTGACCGGGCAGGGCGTGAAGCACTTGTGGCAGACGGTGCAGTGGTCGGCCACATCCTCGAACTCCTGCCAGTGCTTGATGGACACGCCGCGGCGCGTCTGTTCCTCGTACAGGAAGGCTTCCACCAACAGCGAGGTGGCCAGAATCTTGTTGCGCGGCGAATACAGCAGATTGGCGCCCGGCACGTGCGTGTTGCACACCGGCTTGCACTTGCCGCAACGCAGGCAGTCCTTGACCGAGTCGGCAATGGCGCCGATGTCGCTTTGCTGCATGATCAGCGACTCGTGCCCCATCAGGCCAAACGATGGCGTGTAGGCATTGGTCAGGTCGGCATACATCAGCGCTTCGCGCGGCGAGCGGGCGGGCACCAGGCCGCTCTTCTCGCGGATCAGCTTGCCGCGGTTGAAACGGCCTTCCGGGTCCACGCGCTGCTTGTAGTCGGCAAAAGGCTGCAGCTCCTCGTCGCTCAGGAATTCCAGCTTGGTGATGCCGATGCCGTGTTCACCCGAAATCACGCCATCCAGGCTGCGGGCCAGCTGCATGATGCGCGCCACGGCTTCGTGGGCGGTCTGCAGCATCTCGTAGTCGTCGGAGTTGACCGGGATGTTGGTGTGCACATTGCCGTCACCGGCGTGCATGTGCAGCGCCACCCACACCCGGCCCTTGAGCACGCGCTGGTGGACCTGCGCTGCCTCGTCCAGCAAGGGCTTGAAGGCTTCGCCGTTGAAGATCTGCGCCAGCGGGGCCTTGATCTGCGTCTTCCAGCTGGAGCGCAGCGTGTGGTCCTGCAACTGCGGGAACAGGGCGGCCACGTCGCGCAGCCAGCCGGCCCACAGGGCACGCACTTCCTGCACCAGCTCCACGGCCTGGAGCACGCGGTCTTCCAGCAGCTCGGCCGTGGGAATGTCGCCGGCGTCGTCCTGCTTGCCCAGCGGCAGATTGCCCTGCTGCAGGAAGGCCAGCAGCGCATCGCACAGCTTGATCTTGTTGCGCAGCGAGAGTTCGATATTGATGCGCTCGATGCCGTCGGTGTACTCGGCCATGCGCGGCAGCGGGATCACCACGTCCTCATTGATCTTGAAGGCGTTGGTGTGGCGGCTGATGGCCGCGGTGCGCTTGCGGTCCAGCCAGAACTTCTTGCGCGCCTCGGCACTGATGGCGATGAAGCCTTCGCCGTTGCGCGAATTGGCAATGCGCACCACTTCGCTGGTCACGCGCGCCACTTCGTCGGCGTCGTCGCCCACGATGTCGCCGATCAGCACCATCTTGGGCAGATGGCCATCACCCTTCTTGCTCTTGGTGGCATAGCCCACGGCACGCAGGTAGCGGTCGTCCAGATGCTCCAGGCCGGCCAGCAGCACGCCACTGCGCTTTTGCTCGGCGAACATGTAGTCCTTGATCTCGACGATCGAGGGCACGGCATCCTTGGCGTTGCCGAAGAACTCCATGCACACCGTGCGCGTATGGGCCGGCATGCGATGCACCACCCAGCGGGCGCTGGTGATCAGGCCGTCCGTGCCTTCCTTCTGCACCCCGGGCAGGCCGGAGAGGAACTTGTCCGTCACATCCTTGCCCAGGCCTTCCTTGCGGAACTTGTGGCCGGGGATGTCCAGGCGTTCGCTGCGCACCGGGGTCTTGCCGTCCGCCTCGAAGTACTTCAGCTCGAAGCTGGCCATCTCGGCGTCGTGGATCTTGCCCAGGTTGTGGTCCACGCGGGTCACTTCCAGCCACTGCGCATCGGGTGTCACCATGCGCCAGCTGGCCAGGTTGTCCAGGGCCGTGCCCCACAGCACGGCTTTCTTGCCGCCGGCATTCATGGCGATGTTGCCGCCGATGCAGGAGGCTTCAATCGATGTCGGGTCCACGGCGAACACAAAGCCGCCACGCTCGGCCGCATCGGCCACGCGCTGGGTCACCACGCCGGCCTCGGTCCACACCGTGGGCACGGGGTGGCTCACGCCGGGCAGCTGCACCATCTCGACTTCGGTGATGGCATCAAGCTTTTCGGTGTTGATCACCACCGAGCGCCAGGTCAGCGGAATCGCGCCGCCGGTGTAGCCGGTGCCGCCTCCACGCGGGATGATGGTCAGGCCGATGTCGATACAGCCTTTGACGAGGCCGGCCATCTCCACTTCGGAATCCGGGGTCAGCACCACAAAGGGGTATTCCACCCGCCAGTCGGTGGCATCGGTCACATGGCTGACGCGCGACAGGCCATCGAACTTGATGTTGTCCTTGTGCGTCAGCTTGCCCAGCGTCTTGCGCACGCGCTGGCGCAACTTCTCGGCTTCGTCAAAGGTCCGGTCGAACTCGCGCACGGCATTGTTGGCCGCCTCGATCAGCTCGCCCACCAGGGCGTCGCGCTGGGCATCGGCCTCGGGGACGCGGCGCTTTTGCACCTCGGCCATGCGGTGTTCCAGCGCCTCCACCAGCTGCTTGCGGCGGTCGGGGTTGTGGAACAGGTCGTCCTGCAGATAAGGGTTGCGTTGCACCACCCAGATGTCGCCCAGCACTTCGTAGAGCATGCGGGCAGAACGGCCGGTCTGGCGTTCGCTGCGCAACAGCTCCAGCACGCTCCAGGCGGGCGCGCCAAGCAGGCGGATCACGATTTCCCGGTCAGAAAACGAGGTGTAGTTATAGGGAATCTCGCGGAGTCGGGCAGGTTCAGCCGTCTTGCCCAACAAGGCGGCCTGCGCAATCGGTGCATTCATGTGGTGGACCGGGGGTGGGCACCCTGAAGGGCGCTCCTTAGCCATGGGGAGCGTGATTTTATGCCAGGGCCTCGGTTTCTGCCGGGGTTCACCCTAAGCCACCGCGCCGCCACTGCATTCTCTGATCCAGCGCACGGCTTCAAGACCCCAGATAGGAAAAATCAGGAACGACATCGAATAGAAGCGAACATAGAATGCGCCACAACGTTTAGTGACAACTGCATGAAATCGGAGCCATGTGGCATCCGCGCCAGGGGGAAACCCCGTCACGTGCCCGTCACACAAACGCCATGCTCGCCCTTTAATATGGCTGGCATATCTCTCCCCGCATAGCAATCCAAGGAGTTCCTGCATGCAATTCAAGCGCCTGGCTTTGTCCGCCGCAATGACCGCAGCCGCCATCGGCACCGCCCACGCCGCCACCGAGATCCAGTGGTGGCACTCGATGACCGCCGTGAACAACGAATGGGTCAACGATCTGGCCAAGGAATTCAACGAAAGCCAGAAGGAATACAAGATCGTCCCGACCTTCAAGGGCGTGTATGACGAGTCCATGACGGCCGCCATTGCCGCGTTCCGTTCGGGCAATGCCCCCCACATCCTGCAAGTGTTCGAAGTGGGCACCGCCACCATGATGGCTTCCAAGGGCGCCACCGTGCCCGTGGGCAAGGTGATGTCCGATGCCGGCGTGTCCTTCGACCCCAAGGCCTACATCCCCGCTGTGGCCGGTTACTACACAGCCCCCAACGGCCAGATGCTGAGCTTCCCGTTCAACAGCTCCACCACCATCTTCTATTACAACAAGGACGCCTTCAAGAAGGCCGGCCTGAACCCCGACAAGGCCCCCACCACCTGGCCTGAAGTGTTCGAAGCCGCCAAGAAGCTCAAGGCCAGCGGCCACAGCTGCCCCATGACCCTGGCATGGCAGGGCTGGACCCAGCTGGAATCCTTCTCCACCTGGCACAACGTCGAATTCGCGACCGAGCAGAACGGCCTGAGCGCCAACGGCCACAAGGCCCGCCTGAAGATCAACTCGCCCCTGCACGTCAAGCACATCGACAACCTGGCTGCCGCAGCCAAGGCCGGCGAGTTTGTGTACAAGGGCCGCGCCTCCACCGCCCAGGCTTCGTTCACCGCCGGTGAATGCGCCATGATCCAGACCTCGTCCGGTTTCTACGGCGACGTGGCCAAGAACGCCAAGTTCGCCTACGCACTGGCTCCCCTGCCCTACTACCCCGATGTGAAGGGCGCGCCCCAGAACACCGTGATTGGTGGCGCATCGCTGTGGGTGATGGCAGGCAAGAAGTCCGAAGAGTACAAGGGCGTGGCCAAGTTCTTCGAATTCCTGTCGCAGACCAAGGTCCAGGCCGCTTCGCACCAGCGCACCGGCTACCTGCCTGTGACCATGGCCGCGTATGACCTGACCAACAAGTCTGGCTTCTACCAGAAGAACCCTGGCACGGACACCGCCGTGACGCAGATGATCCGCAAGGTGACCGACAAGTCGCGCGGCATCCGTCTGGGCAACTACGTGCAGATCCGCACCATCGAGGACGAAGAACTCGAACAGGTGTGGGCAGGCAAGAAGACCGGCCAGCAAGCCCTGGACGCTATCGTGTCGCGCGGTAACGAACTGCTGGCACGCTTCGAGCGCTCTTACAAGTAATAAGTAATTCCCCTCGATTTGGGGGTAGAGCCGCTGCAGCCTCTGGCGCAGCGGCTTTTCACTGGGCACAATACGCGCAAATTCGCTAAAAAGCGTTTCGTTTCGTTTCGACTCGCTTCCCCACCTGCTGCGGTGGAGGCAGCGACCCCAGCCCCCCGCAGTTCCTTTCATGGGCAACGGCGGCTTTTGAGTTTGTGAATCCCATGGAAAAACGCGTACTTTTCCGGTCCAAATGGTTGCCCTGGTTGCTGATCGCACCCCAGCTGCTCATCATTGGCATCTTCTTTTTCTGGCCTGCGGGCCAGGCAGTGCTCCAGTCATTCCAGATGGAAGACGCCTTTGGCATGAGCACCGAATGGGTGGGGCTGGATAACTTCCGCAACCTGCTCGCCGACCCGACCTACCTGAATTCCTTCAACCGCACGGCCCTGTTCTCGGTGCTCGTGGCTGGCGTGGGCATCGCAGTGTCGCTGGCCCTGGCCATCTTTGCCGACCGCATCGTGCGCTTCGCCATGGTCTACAAGACCCTGCTGATCGTGCCCTACGCCGTGGCCCCGGTGATCGCCGGCGTGCTGTGGGTGTTCCTGTTCTCGCCGTCCATCGGCGTGGTGACCTACTACCTGGGCAAGCTGGGCGTGAACTGGAACCACATGATGAACGACAGCCAGGCCATGACCCTGATCGTCATCGCCTCGGTGTGGAAACAGATCTCCTACAACTTCCTGTTTTTCCTGGCAGGCCTGCAGTCCATTCCCAAGGCGCTGATCGAAGCCGCTTCCATCGATGGTGCCGGCCCCTGGCGCCGCTTCTGGAACATCCAGCTGCCGCTGCTGTCGCCCACCACCTTCTTCCTGCTGGTGATCAACATCGTCTACGCGTTCTTTGACACCTTCGGCATCATCGACGCAGCCACCCAGGGCGGCCCCGGCCAGTCCACCTCCATCCTGGTCTACAAGGTCTACCAGGACGGCTTCAAGGCACTGGACCTGGGCGGCTCGGCAGCCCAGTCCGTGATCCTGATGCTGATCGTTGTCGTGCTGACTGTGGTTCAGTTCCGCTATGTTGAGAAGAAAGTGCAGTACTGATCATGGTTGATCGCAACCCCTGGCTGAATATCCTGTCCCATGCCGTGCTGATCCTCGGCGTGGCCATCGTGGCCTTCCCGCTGTACCTGGCCCTGATTGCCTCCACCCACACCGCGGAAGCCATCGTCCAGTCGCCCATGCCGCTGCTGCCCGGCGCCCACATGTGGGAAAACTACCGCGAAGCCCTGCTGGGCTCCGGCAAGCTGGGCTCCAACACCAACGTCGTGCACATGATGTGGGTCTCCTTCTGGGTGGCCATCATCATCACCGTGGGCAAGATCGCCATCTCGCTGCTGTCGGCCTTCGCCATCGTCTACTTCCGCTTCCCCTTCAAGATGGTCTGCTTCTGGGCCATCTTCCTGACGCTGATGCTGCCGGTGGAAGTGCGTATCCTGCCGACCTACAAGGTCGTGGCCGAGCTGGGCCTGCTCAACAGCTATGCCGGTCTGACCCTGCCGCTGATCGCCTCGGCCACCGCCACCTTCCTGTTCCGCCAGTTCTTCCTGACGGTGCCGGACGAGCTGGTGGAAGCCGCCCGCATCGACGGCGCCGGCGCCATGCGCTTTTTCAAGGACATCCTGGTGCCCTTGTCCAAGACCTCGATTGCCGCACTGTTCGTGATCCAGTTCATCTATGGCTGGAACCAGTACCTGTGGCCGCTGCTGATGACCACCTCGGAAGACATGTACCCCGTGGTGATCGGTATCAAGCGCATGCTGGCCGGTGGCGAAGCCGCCGTGGACTGGAATATCGTGATGGCCACCGCCATCCTGGCCATGCTGCCGCCCACGGCCGTGGTGATCCTGATGCAAAAGTGGTTTGTCAAAGGCCTGGTGGATACCGAGAAGTAAATCTCGACCAATCCTGACCCTGTTGGCTGTACCCACCACCTTGTGACCCATTGAACGAAATACGACTGTTATGGCTTCCATTTCCCTCAAGAACATCGTCAAGCGCTACGGCATCGGCAAGACTGCCGTGCCCGTCATCCACGGCATCAACGTCGAGATCAAGGACGGCGAATTCGTCGTGCTGGTCGGCCCTTCGGGCTGCGGCAAGTCCACGCTGCTGCGCATGATTGCCGGCCTGGAAGAAATCACCGATGGCGATCTGGTCATCGGCGACAAGAAGGTCAATGACCTGGAACCCGCCAAGCGCAACATCGCCATGGTGTTCCAGAACTACGCGCTGTACCCGCACATGAGCAACTACGAGAACATGGCCTACGGCCTGAAGCTCGCCAAGGTGCCGGAAGACGAGATCAAGCGCCGCGTGGACAAGGCCGCCAAGATTCTGGAACTGAGCCACCTGCTGGACCGCAAGCCCCGCCAGCTGTCCGGCGGCCAGCGCCAGCGTGTGGCCATGGGCCGTGCCATCGTGCGCCAGCCCCAGGTGTTCCTGTTTGACGAACCCCTGTCCAATCTGGACGCCAAGCTGCGCGGCCAGACCCGCCTGGAAATCCAGAAGCTGCACGCCGAGCTGGGCATCACCAGCCTGTTCGTGACCCACGACCAGGTCGAGGCCATGACCCTGGCCCAGCGCATGGTGGTGATGAACGGCGGCCATGTGGAGCAGTTCGGCACGCCCGAAGAGGTCTACCACACCCCGGCCTCCACCTTCGTGGCCGGCTTCATCGGTTCGCCCCCCATGAACCTGCTGAAGCACTCGCCCAATGGCAAGCCCGGCCTGATCCTGGGCATCCGCCCCGAACACATCGACCTGGTCGAAACCGGCGGCGTGGAATTCAAGGTGCACACCGTGGAACTGCTGGGTGCCGAGCGCCTGCTGTACGGCAAAGTGGGCGATGAGGACGTCACCGTCCGCATCGAAGAA
Organism: Comamonas sp. CMM03; assembly: GCF_019218715.1. Taxonomy (NCBI): domain Bacteria; kingdom Pseudomonadati; phylum Pseudomonadota; class Betaproteobacteria; order Burkholderiales; family Comamonadaceae; genus Comamonas; species Comamonas sp. CMM03. Next base: position 547,144 of record NZ_JAHUXB010000002.1, read on the forward strand.
GGCAAGCCCTTCCCCAAGCCCGGCGAAACGGCCCGCATCTCGGCCCGCGAAGACCGGCTGCACTGGTTCAACGCCGAAACGGGAAAGCGCGCATAAAGCCCGCCCCCCGGTTCACTGAATCCTGAAAGAAGAGCACCCCAGGCCCAGCTTGTGGTGCTCTTGTCACGTTCGCACTGGCAAGACTATGACTACTGCATTGAAACCCTGGCCCTACCCCCGTTGGGTGGCCCACCGCGGCGCCGGCAAGCTGGCTCCGGAAAACACCCTGAGCGCCTTCCGCCTGGGCGCGCTGCACGGCTACCGCTTCTTCGAATGCGATGCCAAGCTCAGCAGCGACGGCGTGCTGTTCCTGATGCACGACGCCACGCTGGAGCGCACCACCAACGGCCACGGCATCGGTGGCGAACTGACCATGGGCCAGATCGCCGAGCTGGATGCCGGCAGCTGGCATTCGCGCGCCTATGCGGGCGAAGCGCTGCCCACTCTGGAGGCCCTGGCCCGCTGGTGCCTGGCCAACCACCTGCACCTGAATGTGGAAATCAAGCCCACGCCCGGCCAGGAGCTGGAAACGGGCCGCGCCTGCGGTGTGCTGATGAACCGCATCTGGCCCCAGGCGGAAGTGCCGCCGCTGTTCACCTCGTTCAAGCCGGACTCGCTGCGCGGCGCCCGGGAAATCTCCCCCCACATTCCGCGCGGCCTGCTGGTGGACCAACTGGCCGATGGCAGCGGCGATGCCGAGCTGCAGACCGCCCTGGATCTGGACTGCAGCGCCATGGTGCTCAACCACGCCCTGTGGACCCCCGAGCTGGTGGCCAAGGTGCACGGCGCCGGCCTGCGCTGCAGCAGCTACACGGTGAACGACGAATGGGCCGCCCAGCGCCTGATCGACCTGGGCACGGACGGCATCATCACCGACCGCGTGGACCTGTTCAGCCCGGCGCAGACCCACAGCCAGCTGTAAGCAAAGCACCGTGGCCACAAAGCCCGGCAGTCCCGGGCTTTTTTTCTAGATGGCGGTGCCTCCTGTGCGCAGGCCTTGGCATGGACGCCGCCCTCCCCGCGCCCACGCCACACCGGAGCACAGGCGAAGCGGCGAAGAGGCAAGGACCCTGGCGGTCAATCCATCTTGGTGCCGGAGGCCTTCACCGCCGCTGCCCAGCGTGGCAGCTCGCCGCCCAGGAACTTGGCGAAATCGTCCGCGCCCAGGAAGGCAGGGTCGGCCCCCTGGGTCACCATGCGCTCGCGCACATCGGTGTTGTTCATCACCTGCTGGAAGGCGTCGCTCAGCTTGGCCACCACCTCCTTGGGCGTGCCGGCCGGGGCCAGGAAACCGTAGAACCCCACCACCTCGAAGCCCTTCAGGCCGCTTTCGATGGCCGTGGGCGTATCGGGCAGTGCGGGGTTGCGGGTCTTGCTGGTCACCGCCAGGGCGCGCACCTTGCCCTGCTTGTGGTAGTTGGCGGCCTGGGGGATGCTTTCGGCCATGAACTGCACTTGGCCGCCCATCAGGTCGGCAAACGCCGGGGCGCTGCCGCGGTAGGGGATATGCACCATGTGCGTGCCGGTGGCGATCTTGAACATCTCGGGCACCAGGTGGCTGATGCCACCGTTGCCGGCCGAGCCGTAGTTGACCTTGCCCGGATGGGACTTGGCGTAGGCAATGAATTCCGGCAGCGTCTTGCTCGGCACCTGGTTGTTGACCAGCAGCGCCAGCGGCTGCATGGCGGTGCGGGCAATGGGGGTGAAATCCTTCAGCGTGCCATAGGGCAGCTTGGGGTAGAGCGCTGGGTTGATGGCCATCACGCCGGTGTTGGCCACCATCAGGGTGTGACCGTCGGCCGGGGCCTTCATCACGTCCTGCGCGCCCACGGTACCGCCGGCACCGGGCTTGTAGTCCATCACGATGGGCTGGCCCAGCACGGCCTGCAGCTTGTCGCTCAGCAGGCGGGCATGCTGGTCCAGCGGGCCGCCGGCGGGAAAGCCCACCACCACACGGATGGGCTTGCTGGGGAAAGTCTGGGCCAGAACTTGGGTCTGGGCCACGGACAGCAAAGCGCCGGCCGCCAGGGCAAGGCCGGTGCGCACGATTTTTTGCATGGTGTTGTCTCCCGTTTTTTTGGCAATGCAAGGACTGCGCAGGCCGGTGCGAACAGCCCACGCAAATCCGGCCCCTGCCGGGGCCGTTGGCGCGATTGTAGAAACGGGGGCCGTGCAGACAGACGGGGGCAACCCCAGCTGTCAGCCTGTGCAAGCTGCCTGGGCGACAGCGGCATCCCCACCGCCGTGGCCCCAGGCAGGGCCATCAGCCACGTAAGGGCAACTGCTGGCGCACGTAGTCGCTCACTACGGCCATCACTTTTTGCAGGTTCTGGCGCAGCGGCTCGAAGCCGGCGTTGGGTTCGCGCGTGGCCTCGTCCATGTAGAGCGGGCGGTTGATCTCGATCTGCATGCTGTGGCGCTGCAGATGGGGCTGGCCGATGTCGGCCAGCAGCGCCACGCCCTTGTAGGGTTCGTTGTAGGCCACGCTGTAACCCTGGGCCTGCAGCGTGTCACCAATCAGGTGGATGAACTCCGGCGCGCAGGTGGTGCCGTCCCGGTCGCCCAGCACAAAATCCGCCAATTGCTTGTCCGGCGTACCCAGGCGCTGGTAGACATCGCTGGGCATGGAGTGCAGATTGATGTGCCACACACCGCCAAAGCGGTCCACGCTCCAGCGGATGGCCTGGCTCACCGCCGCATGGTAGGGGCGCCAGTAGCGCTCGATGCGCTGCTGCACCTCGGCCACGCTCAGCTTGCGGTCGTACACCGGGGTGGACTGGCCGGCCTGGCTGATGCGCTCCCACACCAGGCCCAGGCCCTGCAGCGTCTTGGGACCGGGCTGCAGCGCCACGGGCCACTCCCCGTCCAGCATGGCGGGGTTGATGTCCCCTTCCGCGCGGTTGGGGTCGATGTAGGTGCGCGGAAACGTGGCTTCGATCAGCGTGGCGCCGTAGTCGGGCAGGGCCTCCCACAGGCGGTGCACATGGGTGTCTTCCCCGCGGCGCAGCAGCGCCAGGGGCACCGCCACGCCGAAGTCGGCCGGGTAGGCGGTGCCGCTGTGCGGCGAATCGCACACCAGCGGCAGCACCGCGCCCTGGGGCGGGCGCACCACCACCGGCTGCAATGGCAGGGGTTGCAGGAAATCAGGCAAGGCAGCAGTCGCAGTCATCAGTTGATTTTGATGTTGGCGCGCTGGGCCACGGCGGTGTAGCGGGCAATGGCGGTGTCGATCTGCTTGGCAAATTGTTCCGGCGTGTTGGCCATGCCTTCACCGGAGATTTCCTTTTGCTTGGCCAGGTAGGCGGGGTCCTGCATCGCCTTGTGCGCTGCCGCATTGAGCTTGGCGATCACGGCCTTGGGCGTGCCGGCCGGGGCCACCAGACCGAACCAGCCGCCGTCGCCCATCTGTGCATAGCCCAGCTCGGTGTAGGTCGGCACATCCGGCAGCACCTCGGCACGCTTGAAGGCCAGCACGGCCAGCGGACGCAGCTTGCCGGCCTGGATGTTGGACAGCGAAGACGGCAGGTTGTCCGTCATGGCGTTGACCTGGCCGCCCAGCGCATCGGTCAGGGCCTGGCCCGCGCCCTTGTAGGGAATGTGCAGCAGCTCGATGCCCGCCAGATTCATGAAGTTCTCGATGTTGGCGTGGCCCAGCGAGCCGGTGCCGGGCGAGGCGAAGGTGTACTTGCCGGGATGGGCCTTGGCCAGGGCAATGAACTCCTTCATGGTCTTGGCCGGCACGCTGGGGTGGACCACGAACACGCTGGGCACGCTCATCACATTGGTGATGGGGGCAAAGTCCTTCTTCGCGTCATACGGCAGCTTGGTCATGATGGCCGGATTGGCACCATGGGTGGACACCGTCGCCATGCCGATGGTGTAGCCGTCCGGTGCGGACTTGGCGATTTCCGACGCACCAATCGAGCCGCCGGCGCCGCCCTTGTTCTCGATCACCACGGCCTGGCCCAGGATGGGGCCCATCTTCTCGGCCAGCAGCCGGGCCACCATGTCGGTGGAACCGCCAGCGCCAAACGGCACGATCAGCTTGATCGGGCGGCTGGGGTAGACGGCGTCGGCCGCGAAGACGGCAGGCGCCAGGGCGCTCAGGGCGGCGGCAGCGGCCACGGAAGCCAGCAAGGTACGGCGCAGTTGCATGGGGGTGCTTCTCCTCAAGGATCGGGGGATTGTTGTGAATGCGGCCATTCTTGGCTGCGTCGTGCTCGGCGAAAAGGGACAAAAAGGCACGCATGCATGACCAATGCTCATAATTGGCGCAAAAGCTGCTTGCAGGGACGGCGTCCCTCCACATCCTTCCGCCTTCCTGCCCCATGCGCATCCAGTCCCCTTCCCTGTCCGAACTCCATGCCTTTGCCCAGGCAGCGCGCCTGGGCAGCTACACGCTGGCGGCCGAGCAGCTGAGCGTCACCCAGGGCGCCATCAGCCGCGCCATCGCCCGGCTGGAAGAGCATCTGGGCTTTGCCCTGTTCGAACGCCAGGGACGCCGCAGCGTGCTGAGCACTGCCGGCCGGCAGTATCTGGACGCCATCGGCCCGGCCATCTTCACCATCGAATCCGCCACCGCGGCCATGCGCCGCCGCCGCAGCGGGCGCCAGCTGCGCCTGTCGGTGCCGCCCACCTTGTTCAGCCACTGGCTGATTCCGCGCCTGCCGGACTTCACCGCCCGCCATCCCGGCACGGTGCTGAGCTTTGCCCCCTACCGCCGCGACGACCCGCTGACCGATCCGCAGACCGATGCCTGGGTGCGCATCGGCGCCGACCCGTGGCCGGACCAGTTGGCCGCCGACTACCTGGTGGGCCAGGACCTGGTGCCCATCTGCCGCCCCCAGGACGTGGAAGGCGCACAGGCCATCCGCAGGCCCGAAGACCTGATGGCCCGCCCGCTGCTGGCCCATACCAACTACCCCGACAACTGGGCCCGCTGGTTCAGCAAGATGGGCTGCGAGGACCTGTGTCCCGCGCCGGTGGCCGACTTCGAACAGGTGACGCTGCTGGTGCAGGCCGTGATTGCCGGCATGGGCGTGGCCGTGGTGCAGCGCTGCCTGATCGAGGAGGACCTGGCGAGCGGGCGCATTGTGGTGCCGGTGCAACGGGCCTTCCGCATCGAGCGCGGCTACTTTCTCTGCCGTCCGGCCCAGCGCCCCGCCAGCGCCGAACTGCAGGATTTCCGCCACTGGGTGCTGGAGCAGGCGGCCCTGGACCGTGCGGCGCAGCCACTCGGGACCGCCGCCGAGTTGCCCTAAAAGCGCTTTTTATGTAGCAACCCCAACACCCCAGATCCCCGCCCGCGCGGTGCTATACCCCTGAGGTCAGCAGATATATGGGGCGGGCAGCCGGCCCGCTCCAGAGCGGTTGTCCACCGCCTTCGCCGCCCACGCTAGGCTTTCCAGCCGCGCAGCAGCAGCCACTGGCAGCTGCCCATGGCCAGCACCAGCAGTGCGTAGGTGGCCAGCTTGCCGTCACGGCCCGATAGCGCCAAACACAGGCCCAGCACCGCTGCGCCGAGGACGGCGTTGAGCAACATCTGCTCCCACAGGTTCACCAGGGGCGTGGCCGAACGCCAGAAGATCCGCCCTCCCACGCCCAGCAGCACCGCCAGAAAAACGGCCGGTGCCAGAAAATTGAGCAGGTGGTTGAGGAAGGTCAGGGCAGGCATGAAAATGACACAGATCAAGTCTTTGCGTTGTGGGTCAACGCAAAAGGCCGCTGAATTTTATAATCATGGTCTATGGCAGTCTGGGCTCTCGGCATCAACCATCACACGGCACCGTTGGATCTACGGGGCCGGTTTGCGTTCGCACTCGACCAGATTGCACCGACATTGACCGGTCTGCGCCAGTCGCTGACCAGTGCCACCCGCCACCCCGAGGTGGAAACGGCCATCATCTCCACCTGCAACCGCACCGAGATCTACTGCGCCGCCGACGCCCCCGCGCTGGACCACACGCTGGGCTGGCTGGCCCAGTCCGGCGGTGTCACCCCCGACGTGCTGCGCCAGCATTCCTATCTGCTGGAAAGCGGCTCGGTCGCACGCCATGCCTTCCGTGTGGCCTCGGGTCTGGATTCCATGGTGCTGGGTGAAACCCAGATCCTGGGCCAGATGAAGAACGCCGTGCGCGCCGCCGAAGATGCGGGCGCCCTGGGCACCACCCTGAACCAGCTGTTCCAGCGCAGCTTTGCCGTGGCCAAGGAAGTGCGCAGCTCCACCGAAATCGGCGAGCACAGCATTTCGATGGCCGCCGCCGCCGTGCGCCTGGCCGGCCAGCTGTTTGAAGACCTCTCCAAGATCCGCATCCTGTTCGTGGGCGCGGGCGAGATGATCGAGCTGGCCAGCACCCACTTTGCGGCGCGCAACCCGCAGCAGATCACCATCGCCAACCGCACCCTGGAGCGCGGCGAAAAGCTGGCGTGCCGCCTGGGCGCCAGCGTGATGCGCCTGGCCGACATTCCGGACCACCTGCACGAATATGACGCCATCATCAGCTGCACCGCCTCCAGCCTGCCGATCATCGGCCTGGGCGCCGTGGAACGTGCGCTGAAGAAACGCAAGCACCGCCCGATCTTCATGGTCGACCTGGCCGTGCCACGCGACATCGAGCCCGAAATCAAGGACCTGCGCGACGTGTACCTGTACACCGTCGACGACCTGGCCAGCGTGGTGAAGACCGCCCAGGCCAGCCGCCAGGCCACCGTGGCCCAGGCCGAAGCCATCATCGATGCCGGCGTGCTGAATTTCGTGCAGTGGATGGACCAGCGTTCCCTGGGCGGTGTGGTGCCGTTGATCCAGCAGATCAACGCCCAGGCCGACGAATGGCGCGCCCTGGAAATCGCCCGTGCCAGAAAGCTCCTGGCCAAGGGGGAAGACATGGACACCGTGCTCGAAGCCCTGTCCCGCGGCCTGACCCAGAAGATGATGCACGGCACCATGGCAGCCCTGCACCAGGGCGATGCGGAAGAGCGCGCCCAGACCGCCGCCACCGTCTCCCGCCTGTTCCTGCGCGACCGCCGCAGCGACCGTTAGCGCAGACCCCCTGCCAGGCTGCGGCCGCGCTCGGCGTGCTGCAGCCAGATCGCCCTCTCACGCCATATCCATCTGCGTGAGCAGCTATCCTTCGGATAGCACCCATCCGCCCCCTGCCCCGCCATGAAGCCTTTTTTGCGCAACCAGCTGGAGCGCTTTGCCCAGCGCCTGGAAGAACTGGACTTTCTGCTTTCCCGTGAAGACATCATGGGCGACATGCAGAAGTACCGCAGCATCTCGCGCGAACACGCCGACGTGACAGCCGTGGCCGGCCGCTACCAGCGCTACCTGCAGACCGAGGCCGACATCGCCGCCGCACGCGAGATGCTGGCAGACCCCGACATGGCCGAGATGGCACAGGACGAAATCAGCGCCGGCGAAGCCGCGCTGGTGCAGCTGGAGGACGAACTGCAACGCCTGCTGCTGCCCAAGGACCCGGACGACGCCCGCCCTGCGTTTGTGGAAATCCGCGCCGGCACCGGCGGCGACGAATCCGCGCTGTTTGCCGGCGACCTGGCCCGCATGTACACCCGCCATGCCACCAATGTGGGCTGGAAGGTAGAAGTGATGAGCGCCAACGAGAACGAAATCGGCGGCTACAAGGAAGTGGTGCTGCGCGTGGACGGCGACAACGTCTACGGCCGTCTGCGCTTTGAATCCGGCGGCCACCGCGTGCAGCGCGTGCCCGCCACCGAAACCCAGGGCCGCATCCACACCAGCGCCTGCACCGTGGCCGTGATGCCGGAGCCGGACGAGCACCAGGCCATCACCCTGAACCCGGCCGATCTGCGCATCGACACCTTCCGCGCCAGCGGCGCCGGCGGCCAGCACATCAACAAGACCGATTCGGCCGTGCGCGTGGTGCACTTGCCCACCGGCATCGTGGCCGAATGCCAGGACGGCCGCAGCCAGCACAGCAACAAGGCCAAGGCCCTGCAGGTGCTGCAGGCGCGCATCCAGGAAAAGGAGCGCAGCGAGCGTGCCGCCAAGGAGGCCGCGCTGCGCAAGGGCCTGATCGGCTCGGGCGACCGCTCGGACCGTATCCGGACCTACAACTTTCCCCAGGGCCGCCTGACGGACCACCGCATCAACCTGACGCTGTACAAGCTGCTGGCGGTGATGGAAGGCGATCTGGGCGACGTGCTGGACGCGCTGCAGCATGCCCGCGAGGCGGAGCTGCTGGCCGAGCTGGAAGTCAACGGCTGACGCCTGGACCTCTGCAGGCACACGCGGTGCGTGCGCTCCGCCACGTCCCCCAACGTTTCCGCCCGCCACCGGGCCACGCAACCGGACAGACTGTCACCACCATGAACGCCCCCACCCTGGCCCAGGCCCTGCAACACGCGGCCCAGCGCGGTCTGGCCCGCATCGATGCGCAATTGATTTTGCTGCACTGTGTGGGCCGGCCGGATGCCGGCCGCGCCTGGTTGCTGGCGCACGACAGCGACATCCTGTCCCCCGCGCAGGCTGCCCTGTGGGAACAGTTGCTGGCACGCCGCCTGAACGGCGAGCCCGTGGCCTATCTGACCGGCCGCAAGGAATTTTTCGGCCTGCCGCTGCAGGTGGATGCCCGCGTGCTGGACCCCCGCCCCGACACCGAAACCCTGGTGGAATGGGCCCTGGAAGTGCTGCAACCGCTGTCCGCCCCGCAAGTGGCGGACCTGGGTACAGGCAGCGGCGCCATCGCGCTGGCCATCCAGCACCAGCGCCCCGACGCCCAGGTCACCGCGGTGGACTACAGCCAAGATGCCCTGGCCGTGGCACGCGCCAATGCCGCTCAGCTGAAGCTGCCGGTGCGTGTGCTGCATTCGTCATGGCTGGAGCAGGTGGAAGGCCGGTTTGATGCCATCGTCACCAACCCGCCCTATATCCGCGAGGACGACCCCCACATGCCCGCGCTGCAGCACGAGCCACGCCAAGCCCTGACCAGTGGTGCCGACGGGCTGGATGACATCCGCGCCATCTGCGCCCAGGCCCCGGCCCACCTGGTGCCCGGCGGCTGGCTGCTGATCGAGCACGGCTGGGACCAGTCGGAGGCTGTGCAGCAACTGCTGAAAACCGCCGGATTCACCCTGGTGCACAGCCGCCAGGATCTGGCCGGGATTGCCCGTTGCACGGGCGGGCAAATACCGTGCGCACCCGGCGATGGCCAGACAGTGAAATAATCAGCGGCAATGCTGCAGAGCAATGCGCCTGCAGATCCCCTACAAGGAGCACCCCATGAGCGACGTTCAACAACGCATCGACCAACTGGTCAAGAACAACGACATCCTGCTGTTCATGAAGGGCAGCGCGAGCTTCCCCATGTGCGGCTTCTCCGGCCGTGCCATTCAGATCCTGAAGGCCTGCGGCGTGGAGCCCAAGGCGATTTCCACCGTGAACGTGCTGGAAGACCAGGAAATCCGCCAGGGCATCAAGGACTACAGCAACTGGCCCACCATCCCCCAGCTGTATGTGAAGGGTGAATTCATCGGCGGTTCGGACATCATGATGGAGATGTACGAGTCCGGTGAGCTCAAGCAACTGCTGGACGGCCAGGCCTGAAGCCGCGCACACCATGCACCTGCTGGGACCAATGCCGACCCCGATGACCAGTCTGGCTGGCATGGCCCCTGCTTTGTCCGAAACCGCCCTCCTGGGCGGTTTTTCGTTTCCGGCCGCAGGGCAGCGGCACGGAATCCCCTTTGCCTGCATGCGAAGGAGGCATGCACAATGGTGACGCTAGGCAGTCACCAGCCACCCCACTGACCTATGACCTTGACCCAAAGCCTGCTCATCATTGCCCTGCTGATTGCCGCCAGTGCCTTCGTGGCGGTGGCCGAAATTTCCCTGGCCGCTTCCCGCCGTCTGCGCCTGCGCCAGATGGCCGACGAAGGCGACCCCCGCGCAGAAAAGGCGATGAAGATGCAGGAGCAGCCCGGTGACTACTTCACCGTGGTGCAGGTGGGTCAGAACGCCATCGCCATCCTGGGCGGTATCGTGGGGGAAGGCACGTTCAGCGCCGGCTTTGCCGAGCTGCTGGCCTGGTGGCTGCCGGCGGGTTCGGCGCACAGCGCGGGCTCGGTGCTGTCCTTCTTCGTCATCACCTCGCTGTTCATTCTGTTCGCCGACCTGCTGCCACGGCGCCTGAGCATGACCGAGCCGGAATACCTGCTGGTGCGCGTGCTGCGCCCCATGCAGCTGTGCATCACCCTGTTCAAGCCCATCGTCTGGTTCTACAGCCGCATCACCGATGCGTTGTTCCGGCTGTTTGGCCTGCCGGACAAGCGCGACGAAAAAATCACCTCGGACGACATTCTGGCCATGACCGAAGCCGGTGCCCGAGCCGGCGTACTGGCCCGGCGCGAGCAGCAGGTCATCGCCAATGTGTTCGAGCTGGATTCGCGCACCGTGTCGTCGGCCATGACGCAGCGCGACCGCATCGCCTACTTTCTGCGCGACGACCCAGACCCGGTGATCCGCGCCCGCATTGCCGAGGAGCCCTACTCCACCTACCCGGTATGCGATGGCGATATCGACCATGTGGTGGGATATGTGGATGCCAAGGACCTGTTCCAGCGCGCGCTGAACAACCAGCCCATCTCGCTCAAGGACGGCAGTCCCCTGGTGCACAAGGCACTGATCGTGCCGGACCGGCTGACACTGGCCGAGGTGCTGGACCAGTTCCAGCAGGTGCACGAAGACTTTGCCATCATCCTGAACGAGTACAGCCTGGTGGTGGGTGTGGTCACGCTGAACGACGTGATGAGCACGGTCATGGGCGACCTGGTAACCCCCGATGACGACGAACAGCAGATCGTGCGCCGCGACGCACACTCCTGGCTGATCGACGGGGTCACACCCATCGACGACGTGCTGCGGGCGCTGAACCTGGAAGAGATGCCCCACGAAGAAGAGTACGAGACCCTGGCCGGCTTTCTGATGGTGATGCTGCGCCGCGTACCGCGCCGCACCGACAGCGTGAACTGGGGGGGCTACAAGTTCGAGGTGATCGATGTGGACAGCTACCGCATCGACCAGGTGCTGGTCTCGCGCCTGTCGGACGACGGCAAGACCCCGTTGCCCCCCGCCCCGCCAGCGCCCGAGCTGCCCCCGCCGCTGCACACCGGCGTGGCGCATCCCCCCCTCCAGTCGCCACAGCAGCCGGCGGCCGGGCGCGAAAACCCGACCCCCAGCGTGCCCTGAGCCCCTGGCCTGCGTGCCCCGCAAAAAAAGACTGCCCCGGCAGTCTTTTTTATGGCGCTTGCAGCCCCTGAGCACAGAGGACAAGCTCCCGCTTCGGACAGCCGCTGCCTGCCCCACAATGAAAAAAGGCAGCCTCGTGGCTGCCTTCTTGGTCATCGCGCTGGCGTGAGAGCTCAGTTCAGGCCCAGACGGGCCTTCAGGTCCGACAGGATGTCGCCTGCAGCGATCTTGGTGGCTCCGGTATCGCGGCGGTGCTGGTACTCGACCACGCCGTCCTTCAGGCCGCGGTCACCCAGCACCACGCGGTGGGGCACGCCGATCAGTTCCCAGTCGGCCAGCATGGCGCCGGGGCGCTCGTCACGGTCGTCCAGGATCACGTCCACGCCCAGCGCCAGCAGTTCGCTGTAGAGCTGCTCGGCGGCGGTTTTCACGGCTTCGCTGCGGCCCATGCCGATGGGGCAGACCACCACGGTGAAGGGTGCAATCGCGTCGGGCCAGATAATGCCGCGCTCGTCGTGGTTCTGCTCGATGGCCGCGGCCGGCAGACGGGTCACGCCAATGCCGTAGCAGCCCATTTCAAAGTGCTGGGGCTTGCCGTTGTCGCCCAGGAAGGTCGCATTCATTGCCTGGGAGTACTTGGTGCCCAGGTAGAACACGTGGCCGATCTCGATGCCGCGCTCGATCGCCAGTGCCCCGGCGCCATCAGGCGATGGATCGCCCGCTACCACATTGCGCAGGTCCGCCACCAGGGCGGGCTCGGGCAGATCACGGCCGAAGTTCACGCCGGTGATGTGGAAGTCTTCCTCATTGGCACCGCAGACCCAGTCAGCCATCACGGCCACATCGCGGTCCACCACCAGGTTCACGGGCTTCTTCAGGTTGATGGGGCCCAGGTAGCCGGGCTTGCAGCCGAAGTGGTCTTCGATCTCGGGCACCGAGGCAAAGCGGAAACCGGCCAGACCGTCCACCTTGCCGACCTTGATCTCGTTCATCTCATGGTCGCCGCGCAGCAGCAGCAGCCAGACCTGGGTCTTGGCGATCAGGCCCTTGTCGTCCAGTTCGTCGGTGGCCAGCACCAGCGACTTGACGGTCTGCGCCAGCGGCAGGCCCAGCTGGGCGGCCACGGATTCGCAGGTGCTGTTGCCGGGCGTGGCCACCTTGGCCATGGCCTGGCCAGCCGCAGGGCGGGCCTGGGTGGGGGCCAGACTTTCGGCCTTTTCAATATTGGCGGCGTAGTCGCTCTGTGGGCAGTAGACGATGGCGTCTTCACCCGTGGAGGCAATTACCTGGAATTCTTCGCTCAGATCGCCACCGATGGCGCCCGAGTCTGCCCGCACCGCGCGGTACTGCAGGCCAAAGCGGTCGAAGATGCGCTTGTAGGCTTCGCGCATGGTCTGGTAGCTGATCTGGGCGGTGTCGCGGTCCTTGTCGAAGGAATAGGCGTCCTTCATGATGAACTCGCGGCCACGCATCAGGCCAAAACGCGGACGGCGCTCGTCGCGGAACTTGGTCTGGATCTGGTAGAGGTTCTTGGGCAGCTGCTTGTAGCTCTTGAACTCCTGACGGGCGATGTCGGTCACCACTTCCTCGGACGTGGGCTGGATCACGAAGTCGCGCTCATGGCGGTCCTTGATGCGCAGCAGCTCGGGGCCCATCTTCTCGAAACGGCCGGTCTCCTGCCACAGCTCGGCAGGCTGGACCACGGGCATGGTCACCTCGATAGCGCCGGCGCGGTTCATTTCCTCGCGCACGATGGCTTCGACCTTGCGGATCACGCGCAGGCCCATGGGCATGTAGTTGTAGACGCCTGCACCCAGCTTTTTGATCATGCCAGCCCGCGTCATGAGCTTGTGGCTGACCACTTCGGCGTCGGCCGGAGCTTCTTTCAGGGTGGAGATGAGAAATTGGGAAGCTTTCATGGGCAGGAAAACGGAATATCGGGTCGGCGACCTTGCCGGGTGCAGAGCACCGTGCATAATGGCCGCAATAGACAAAATTGGGGTTCGATTATGCTTGACCGGGACGGATTTCGCCCGAACGTCGGCATCATCCTGCTCAACCACAAGAACCAGGTGTTCTGGGGAAAACGCATCCGCACCCACAGCTGGCAATTCCCACAAGGCGGCATTGATCGGGGCGAAACGCCCGAACAGGCCATGTTCCGGGAACTGCATGAAGAAGTGGGGCTGAAGCCCAACCACGTTCGCGTGGTGGCCCGCACCCGGGATTGGTTGCGCTACGAGGTGCCAGACCGTTACATACGCCGTGACGCGCGGGGCCATTACAAGGGGCAAAAGCAGATCTGGTATTTGCTGCAGCTGACCGGACACGACTGGGATTTGAACCTGCGTGCCACCGACCACCCCGAGTTTGATGCCTGGCGCTGGAACGATTACTGGGTGCCGCTGGATGTGGTGGTGGAGTTCAAACGCGGGGTGTACGAACTGGCCCTGACGGAACTGGCCCGCTTTCTGCCCCGCCATGAACAGCGCAACCGCTATCTGCGCAGCGGCATGCGGGGACGCGATGGCGCTCCGCTGGCCGGTGAGCCCGATCCCCTGATTCCTCCGCAGCGCACCGGCCTGCTGCTGAACCCGGGGCTGGAACTGCCCCCCGGCGCCAGTTTCGATCCGGATCCCCAGACCCCCAAGTCCTGAGCGGCATCCGCAGCCGGTCTGATCCCCATCAAAAAAGGAGTGGCATGCCACTCCTTTTTGCATGGCCGCCGCACGGCCTGTAGCGCGCCCCGGTGCGCTTCAGTGCGCCGTCAGCACCATGTTGTCGCGGTGCACCATTTCCGGCTCGGCCGTATAGCCCAGCAGGCGCTCGATCTCGCTGGAAGCATGGCGGCACAGCAGCCGCGCTTCGGAGCTGGCGTAGTTGGCCAGGCCACGGGCCAACTCCTGGCCCTGCGGGTCGCGCACGGCAATCACTTCACCACGCGAGAAATCCCCTTCCACCGCCGTCATGCCGATGGGCAGCAGGCTCTTGCCTTCGGCGCGCAGCACACGGGCCGCACCTTCGTCCACCGTCACGGCACCACGCAGCTGCAGATGGTCCATCATCCACTGCTTGCGCGCCTGGTTCTTGTGCGTGGGCGCCACCAGCAGCGTGCCGATGGCTTCGCCGCGCGTCAGGCGCAGCAGCACATCCTGCTCGCGCCCCCAGGCAATCACGGTGGACGCGCCCGAGCCAGCGGCCCGCTTGGCCGCCAGAATCTTGGTCAGCATGCCGCCCTTGCCGATGCTGGAGCCCGCGCCGCCGGCCATGGCCTCCAGCGCCAGGTCCCCGGCCTGGGCCTCGTGCACAAACTGGGCATCGGGGTTGCTGCGCGGATCGGCGGTGTACAGGCCCTTCTGGTCGGTCAGGATCACCAGCGCATCGGCTTCCACCAGGTTCGCCACCAGGGCGCCCAGGGTATCGTTGTCGCCGAACTTGATTTCGTCGTTGACGACGGTGTCGTTTTCGTTGATCACCGGCACCACGCCCAGCTGCAGCAAGGTCAGCAGCGTGACGCGGGCGTTCAGGTAGCGCTCGCGGTCGGCCAGGTCCGCATGGGTCAGCAGCACCTGGGCACTGCCCACATTCTGCTCACGCAGCTTGGTCTCGTACATCTGCACCAGGCCCATCTGGCCCACCGCTGCAGCGGCCTGCAGCTCATGGAGTTCCTTGGGACGGGTGGCCCAGCCCAGGCGCTTCATGCCTTCGGCCACGGCGCCGCTGGAGACCATGATGACTTCGCGCTTGCTGCCGTCCTCGCCATGCACCAGGCTGGCCAGCTGGCGCGACCACTCTTCGATGGCCGCCTCGTCGAGGCCGCGGCCCTCGTTGGTGACCAGACTCGAACCGACCTTGACCACGATGCGGTGGGCATCGCGCAGCACATTGGAAGCCATGAAATATCAGCGTTTGTGGCCCCTGGCGCACTCTGTAGGCGCGCCAACAGCGATTGAATGGAAAGCAAAACAGCGCCCATGAGCGCTGTTGGTTCTAGCCGTGCAGCTCAGTCCGCATCGCGGGGGGCGAAACGGGGGTCGTTGCTCAGATCGAGTCCGCTGTCATCGGCATCGGCGAAGCGGGGATCGATGTCCTTGGGATCCGGTGCCAGCTCGGCCAGCTGCTGCGCACGCACATGCTGGTAGATGGTCTTGATCAGCGGCTCGCAGCCTTCGCGGGTCAGCGCCGAGATTTCGAACACCGGGCCCTTCCACTTGAAGCGCTTGACAAAGTCCTTGACCAGGGCCGCACGCTCTTCGACCGGCACCATGTCCAGCTTGTTCAGCACCAGCCAGCGTGGCTTGCTGTGCAGGCCTTCATCGTACTTGCGCAGCTCTTCCACAATGGCCTTGGCCTGGGCGACAGGGTCCACGCCCTCGTCGAACGGAGCCATGTCCACCACGTGCAGCAGCAGGCGGGTGCGCTGCAGGTGGCGCAGGAACAGATGCCCCAGGCCGGCGCCCTCGGACGCACCTTCGATCAGGCCGGGAATATCGGCGATCACAAAGCTCTGCTCCGGGCCCACGCGCACCACACCCAGGTTGGGGTGCAAGGTGGTGAAGGGGTAATCGGCAATCTTGGGGCGGGCGTTGGAGACGGCCGCAATGAACGTCGACTTGCCCGCATTGGGCATGCCCAGCAGGCCCACGTCGGCCAGCACCTTCAGCTCCAGCTTCAGGTTGCGGCGCTCGCCGGGCCAGCCCGGCGTCTTCTGGCGCGGGGCGCGGTTGATGGCGCTCTTGAAGCGCAGATTGCCGAAGCCGCCATCGCCGCCCTTGGCAATGGTGATCTTCTGGCCGGCTTCGAGCAGCTCGAATAGCACTTCGCCGGTCTCGGCGTCGGTGATGATGGTGCCCACCGGCATGTTCAGGGTGATGTCATCGCCGGCCGCGCCGAACATGTCGGAGCCCATGCCGTGCTGACCGCGCTTGGCTTCATGGCGGCGCGAATAGCGATAGTCCACCAGGGTGTTCAGGGCCGGATCGGCCACGGCGAACACATGGCCGCCACGGCCGCCGTCGCCCCCGTCCGGACCGCCGAATTCCTTGTACTTTTCGTGCCGGAACGACACGCAGCCATTGCCGCCATCGCCTGCGGCAATGTCAATAAAAGCTTCATCGACGAACTTCATGGGGGATCCCGTTCCACTGAAATAACCGGCGCATCCGGCACCGGGCAAGCATACCGTCTGACGCACCGCGCCGGGTATGGCAGGGCTTTCGCCCGGAATAAACAGCAAAGCCCCGACTGTGCGGGGCTTTGCCAGGGTCTGGTGAAGACCGTCTGCTTAGACGGGAGTCACGCTGACCGTGTGCTTGGACAAGGCGCCCTTGGTTTCAAAAACCACATTGCCTTCGACCAGAGCAAACAGGGTGTGGTCCTTGCCCACGCCGACATTGGTGCCGGGGTGGAACTTGGTGCCACGTTGACGCACGATGATGGAACCAGCGCTGATCAGCTGACCACCAAAGGCCTTCACACCCAGCATTTTTGGCTTGGAATCACGTCCGTTGCGCGTAGAGCCGCCGCCTTTTTTCTGTGCCATGACTGAGCTCCTTCAGAATTAAGCAGCAACCGCCACGATTTGCAGTTCGGTGAACTGCTGGCGATGGCCTTGGGACTTGGCGTAGTGCTTACGACGACGCAGCTTGAAGATGCGCACCTTGTCGTGCTTGCCGTGAGCAACCACAGTTGCCTTCACAGTTGCGCCGGACACCAGGGGCGTGCCAACCTTCAGTTCAGCGCCGTTGCCGACTGCCAGAACCTGGTCGATCACGATTTCCTGGCCTACGTCCGCAGCAATCTGTTCTACTTTGATTTTTTCGCCAGCAGCAACGCGATATTGCTTGCCACCGGTTTTTATGACCGCGTACATGTAAACCTCTTTCAAAGGGGAATCACCCATGGACTAATTTCCATGGAGCCGGCGATTGTACCACCCCTTCCAGATTTGTGTGCAAGGCCTGAACAACGCGTCCGAGTGAGCACCCTAGGGCCGCTGCAGCTTTCCTATAATCCAGCCTCTCGAAGGCGGCATATCTTGACTACAGTTCATTCCAACACCAACCCGCTGGCCCTCATCGCCGATGACATGCGCGAAGTTGACGGCGTCATTGCGCGGTGCCTGACCACCAGTGTTCCGCTGATCGGCCAGATCTCCCAGTACATCATTGCTGCAGGTGGCAAACGCCTGCGCCCTGCGTTGCTGCTGATGGTGGCCCGTTCCCTGGGTTGCGAAGATGCCCGCCGCTTCGAGCTGGCGGCCGTGGTGGAACTGATCCACACCGCCACCCTGCTGCACGACGACGTGGTGGACGAGTCCACCCTGCGCCGCGGCCGCCCCACGGCCAACGAGAACTTCGGCAACCCCGCCAGCGTGCTGGTGGGCGACTTTCTGCACACCCGCTCCTTCCAGATGATGGTGGCAGCCGGCAATATGCGCATCCTGCAGGTGCTGTCGGATGCGACCAACATCATTGCCGAAGGCGAAGTGCAGCAGCTGATCAACACCCACGACGCGTCGCTGAGCGAAGCCGGCTATCTGCATGTGATCCGCTCCAAGACCGCCAAGCTGTTCGAAGCCAGCACCCAGATTGCCGCCATCCTCGCCGGCGCCAGCCCCGAGCAGGAAGCCGCCAGCGTCACCTACGGCCAGGCCCTGGGCACCGCCTTCCAGATCATTGACGATGTGCTGGACTATGACGGCGATGCCGCCGAAATGGGCAAGAACCTGGGCGATGACCTGCGCGAAGGCAAATGCACGCTGCCGCTCATCATTGCCATGCAGCGCGGCACGGCCGAACAGGCCGCCGTGATCCGTGAAGCCATCGAACAGGGCTCCACCGACAAGCTGCCTGAAATCCTGGCCATTGTGCGCAGCACCGGCGCGCTGGACGCCACCCGCCAGGCCGCCCACAACGAAGCCCTGCGCGCCATGCAGGCACTGGACAGCCTGCCCGCCAACACGCACACCGATGCCATGCGCCAGCTGGCCTCGCAGCTTTTGCTGCGCCGCACCTGATTTGGGTTTAGAATTTCAGCTTCCGCTTGCAACGCAGGCCGGAAAAAGTCGGGGTGTAGCTTAGCCTGGTAGAGCGCTACGTTCGGGACGTAGAGGCCGGAGGTTCGAATCCTCTCACCCCGACCATCCATTTTCTGCCACCACAAGCCTGCGAAAGCGGGCTTTTGTGTCTATGCAGCCTGTGTGGGATCACGGATGATGGAAGTCCTCCACCGTCCATCCGCCACACCGTTACATGCCTGACCCGCTGCTGCACACCCCTCCCATGGAATCGCCCGGACCTTCCGGGCGGGCATGCGTGCAGATGGCAGCTGGTTTGCGCAGCAGGGTGACTCCACCCCATCGACCGCTCGCTGACCCACAGCCCCGCACCTTCGGCACTGCACCTGCAAGGCGACGCAGCCCATGCATGCTCCATCGCCTGCAGCCCAGGACATTGACCAACCTGCCTTTGCTCATGGACAGCCTTCCCGCCCCCCTGTCTCGACCGACATTTCCACTGGGACAGGGCGCGTGATGGAACTGGTCTGGGGGCTCGAAGCCTGTGGGGCCGCCCTGCTCGGCCTGCTGGTCGGCAGCTTTCTGACCACCGTCATCCACCGGCTGCCGCGCATGATGGACCAGGACTTCGCCGCGGAATGCGCCGCGCACCACCAGACCCACTGCCATTGCGGCGCCATGGGGGCTGACGCAGCCGCCACAGCGCCGCTCACCCTGACCCGCCCGCGCTCCCACTGCCCGCACTGCAGCCAGTCCATCGCCTGGCACGACCGCATTCCCGTGCTCAGCTACCTGGTCTTGCGGGGACGCTGCCGCAGCTGCCATACCCGGATCAGCCTGCGCTATCCGCTGGTGGAGCTGGCCACGGCCGCAGGGTTTGCCTTTTGCACCGCACGCTGGGGGTTCAGCCCCACGGGGCTGGCCTGGTGCGGCTTCAGCGCCGCGCTGCTGACCCTGGCAATGATCGACTGGGACACCGAGCTGCTGCCCGACAGCATCACCCTGCCCCTGGTGTGGGCCGGCGTGCTGGCCAGTGCCCTGGCATGGACCAGCGTGGCACTGCCGGATGCGGTGTTTGGTGCCGCGGCCGGCTATCTGTCGCTGTGGCTGGTGTACTGGGGCTGCAAGCTGCTCACCGGCAAGGAGGGCATGGGCTACGGCGACTTCAAGCTGTTTGCGGCGCTGGGCGCCTGGTTGGGCTGGCAGGCACTGGTGCCGCTACTGCTGATCGCCTCGCTGAGCAGCGTGCTGGTGGCCCTCCCCATGCTGCTGTTCCAGCGGCTGCGGGAAGGCGGTTACATTCCCTTTGGTCCCTTTTTGGCAGGGGCCGGCTTCGCCGCCATGGTGTTCGGTTCCGACACGGTGCTGCGCAGCCTGTTTGCTTTGGCAGGAATGTGATGCACCGACACCCTTTGCGCCTGGGTCTGACAGGCGGTATCGGCAGCGGCAAAAGCACCGTGGGCCAGATGTTGGCGGCACGGGGCGCGGCCCTGCTGGATGCCGATGCCATCTCCCGCAGTCTGACCGCCGCTGGCGGCGCGGCCATGCCGCTGATCCGCGAACGCTTTGGCAGCGAGGTGATCGAAGCCGACGGCAGTCTGAACCGGGCGGCCATGCGCGCCCTGGTGTTCCAGCATGCCGATGCCCGCCACCAGCTGGAAGCCATCATCCACCCCCTGGTGGGCAGCACCACCGAGGCGCATGCCCAGGCTGCCATCGCGGCCGGAGCCCCGCTGCTGGTGTTCGATATTCCGCTGCTGGTGGAATCATCCCGCTGGCCCGCCCGCCTGGACCAGATCGTGGTGGTGGATTGCGCCACCGAGACCCAGATTGCGCGCGTGATGCAGCGCAGCGGGCTGGAGCGCAGCGCCGTGGAGGCCATCATCGCCACCCAGGCCACACGGTCCCAACGCCGCGCCGCAGCCGACTGGGTGATCTACAACGACGGCATTACGCTGGATCAATTGCGGGATCATGCGCATCAAATTGCTGACTTCTTCCAGCTATGATGCTATAAAGTCTGAAGATCAGATCGAAGCGCGTTCTGCCTTTGCACGATTTCCGCAATGTGTCCCCAGATTGGATAAGCCTCCCCGGAAGCCGCCAGCGTGATCCTTTACGAATATCCCTTCAACGAACGGCTGAGAACCTATCTGCGCCTGGAGCAGTTGTTTCGCCGTCTCGGTGAACTGCTGGAACGAGACACCGCGCTGGACCACCACTACGCGCTGGCCACCCTGTTCGAGCTGATGGATGTGGCCGCCCGGGCCGATCTGAAGGCCGATGTGCTCAAGGATCTGGAGCGCCACAAGGGCCAGCTGGACAGCTACCGCGGTAATCCATCGATTGCCGAAGAGATGCTGGACCACATCATCGGCCGGCTGGATGCCGCCTTCACCGCCCTCAACAGCCAGGCCGGCAGAACCGGCCAGACACTGACCGAAAACGACTGGCTGATGGCCGTGCGCAGCCGCATGGGCATTCCCGGCGGTACCTGCGGCTTCGACCTGCCGGCCTACCACACCTGGAAACACCAGCCCAGCGAACGCCGCCGCGCCGATCTGCAGCGCTGGTCGGCCTGCTTCCAGCCGCTGTCGGATGCGCTGTTTCTGGTGCTGGGCCTGCTGCGCGATACCGGCACACCGCAGAAAGTGGCGGCCACCAACGGCCATTTCCAGCAGTACCTGCCCGCCGGCCGCAGCTACCATCTGCTGCGCCTGCGCATCGACCCGGCACTGAATCTGGTGCCCGAAATCAGCGGCAACCGCCTGATGGTGTCGGTGCGGCTGATGCGGCCCGACGAGGACGGCAAGCTGCAGTCCACCACGGAAGAGGCGGCTTTTGAGCTCACGCTCTGTGCCTGAGCAGGCTTTGCGCTAGGCTAGCCGCCCTATGACGACACCTGCCGACCCTTCTTCCCCACCCTCTTCCAACCCGGACGCACCGGTGGTCAACTGCCCCACCTGCGGCCACGCTACGCTGTTCGCGCGCAGCAACCGCTTTCGCCCCTTCTGCAGCGAACGCTGCAAGATGATCGACCTGGGCGCCTGGGGCAACGAGGAATTCCGCGTTCCCGTCCAGACCCCGCCACAGGACGCACAGTACGGCGACCCGCGCTTCGAAGACTGAATCCGCCGGGTGAACGCCCCGCTGCACACAGGCAGCGGCCTGCAATGCCCGGGTTCCCCTGCTTGAGTTCCCGCACGACGCAGCTTGCGCACGACCGCCTGCGGACTGCGGCAGCTGCTGCGGACTTGTCCACAGACCGGCGCCGCAGAGGCCGCCTGCAAAGATTTTTTCAGTGCCCAAGGTGGAGCATGGCATGCCACGCGGGCAGCGTCTCTAGCGCCCGTGCAGCGGCGCACAGGCTGGCATTTATTTTTCTGCGGCAGCGGCATCCTGGGCATACAGCGCCCCATCAAACGGCAGACCGCGCTCGGCGCTCAGCCACTCCAGCACCGGGTAGGAACCCTCCAGCACCGGACGCACCGTCAACGGCAGCTGCTGCCAGGCCATCTGCTGGCCTTCGCGCATCTCGAACACACCGTCCCACTGCGTGACCTTGCACCAGTGCAGGCGCACCAGGGCGTGGGAATAGTCGTGCTCCGTCACCTTCCAGGGGATGCAGTTGGTAATAGTGATGCCCAGCTCCTCCTGCAGTTCGCGGCGCAGGGCCTGCTCCACCGTCTCACCGGCTTCGAGCTTGCCGCCCGGAAACTCCCACCAGCCCGCCCGCGGCTTGCCGACGGGGCGGCTGGTGATCAGCAACGCACCATCGCTTTCGCGGATCAGCACGCCCACGGCGACTTCGGTGTGGGTACGAACGGCAGGGGTATCGGTCACAACAGTATTTCCTCTCACGGCGGCCCCAGGCCGCCGGGCTTCAATCGGTTTCGGCTTCTTCGCTCAGGCCGTCCACATCGGCAATGCGCTGGCGGCCTTCCACGGCGCGCTGCGCACGCCCGGCCCAGTCCCGTGCGAACTGGTGGGCCACGCGGCCGCTGCGCGAGCCGCGCTCCAGCGCCCAGACCAGGGCTTCGGGCCGGGAGGCCTCGATCTCCTCGGCCGACACACCCAGGGCCGACAGCCACTGCGCCACCACGCGCAGGTATTCATCCTGGCTGAAGGGGTAGAAGCTGACCCACAGGCCAAAGCGCTCGGACAGCGAAATCTTCTCTTCCACCACTTCGCCGGGGTGGATCTCGCCGTTCTCGCCCTTGGACTGGGCCAGGTTGTCGGTCATGTACTCGGGCAGCAGATGGCGGCGGTTGCTGGTGGCATAGACCAGCACATTCGGGGTGGCGGCACTGACCGAACCATCCAGGATGGACTTCATGGCCTTGTAGCCGGGCTCGCCTTCCTCGAAGCTCAGGTCGTCACAGTAGATGACAAACTTCTCGGGCCGGCCGGCGACCACGTCCACGATGTCGGGCAGGTCGGTCAGATCGGCCTTGTCCACTTCGATCAGGCGCAGGCCCTGGGGCGCGTACGCGTGCAGGCAGGCGCGGATGAGCGACGACTTGCCCGTCCCGCGTGCGCCGGTCAGCAGCACGTTGTTGGCCGTACGGCCCTGCACAAATTGCTCGGTGTTGCGGGCAATCTTGTCTTTTTGCACGTCCACATTCTGCAGATCGGACAGCTGCATGGCCCCCACATGGCGCACCGGCTCCAGCACGCCGCAGCCGTTGGCGCGCTTGCGGTAACGCCAGGCAATGGCATCGTCCCAGCTGACCGGCGCCTGCAGCGGCTGGGGCAGCACGGTTTCGATGCGCTGCATCAGTTGCTCGGCACGGGCCACCAGGCGCTCCAGCGGACTCAAGGCAGACAGGGTGGAATCGGTCATGGCAGGGTCGGTCTCCGGGAATGGTAGTGTTGAGGGGGCTCCAGCACATGCCGCACGGCCTGCCAAGGCGGATGCTGGCAGCAGCGGTTCGCGCAGCTTCGGCGCCTGCCTGGCGCGAACCGCCAGCCCCGCGGGCTCAGGAACGGTAGTCGGCGTTGATGGTCACGTACTCGTGGCTGAAGTCACAGGTCCACACGGTCTGGCTGGCATTGCCACGGCCCAGCACCACGCGCACGGTGATTTCCTGCTGCTTCATCACGCGCTGGCCGTCGGCTTCCTGGTAGGACGGGTTGCGACCACCGTTGACCACCACATGCACATCGTCCAGGAACAGATCGATCGCGGTCTGGTCCAGGTCGGTGATGCCGGCGTAGCCCACAGCCGCCAGAATGCGGCCCAGGTTGGGGTCGGAGGCAAAGAACGCGGTCTTGACCAGGGGCGAATGGGCGATGGCGTAGGCGGCCAGACGGCATTCTTCTTCGGTCTTGCCACCATCGATCTGCACGGTGATGAACTTGGTGGCACCTTCGCCGTCGCGCACGATGGCCTGGGCCAGCAGGCGGGCCACATCCAACAGCGCGGCCTTCAGGGCCTGGGCCTCGACCCCATCCCAGCTGGCGATGGGCGCATGGCCGGCCTGGTGGGTGGCCATCAACACAAAGCTGTCATTGGTGGAGGTGTCACCGTCGATCGTCACGCGGTTGAACGAACCATCGGCCAGCTCCTTGACCAGGCCCTGCAGCAGCGCCGGGTCAATGGCCGCATCGGTGGCGACAAAGCCCAGCATGGTGGCCATATTGGGACGGATCATGCCCGCGCCCTTGCTGATGCCGGTCACGGTGACGGTCTTGCCGCCGACCTGCAGCTGGCGGCTGTAGGCCTTGGGCTGGGTGTCGGTGGTCATGATGCCTTCGGCTGCCGTGGCCCAGTTGTCGGCCCGGGCCGCAGCAATCGCCTGGGGCAGACCGGCCACGATGCGGTCCACCGGCAGCTCTTCCATGATCACGCCGGTCGAGAACGGCAGGATCTGCTCGGGGGCCAGACCCAGTTCCTTGCCCAGAGCCGCGCAGGTGGCGCGGGCATTGGCCAGGCCGGCCGCGCCGGTGCCGGCGTTGGCATTGCCGGTGTTGATCACCATGGCGCGGATGCCCTTGCCGGCCTGCAGGTGCTCGCGGCCCACTTGCACGGGTGCGGCGCAGAAGCGGTTTTGCGTGAACACGCCGGCCACCGTGGTGCCTTCGTCCAGCAGGAACACGGTCAGGTCTTTGCGGTTGGCTTTGCGCACACCGGCTTCGGTGACGCCAATGCGCACGCCTGCGACCGGGTGCAGGTCTGCGGCAACGGGAGCGGGGAGATTCACGGGCATTGCAGGGCTTCCTACAGAAATTAAAAACAGGGGCCGATTATCGGCCGATCACAGGGCCTCCACGTTACGCAGGCCTACGTACAAAGCACAACACGGGCCGCAGCCCGTGTTGTCAGAGGTTCATGCCGGTGCGTCCATCAGGACAGCTTGCCGTGGCAGTTCTTGAACTTTTCACCGCTGCCGCAGGGGCAGGGATCGTTGCGTCCCACGCGCGCACCTTCGGGCAGCTGGAAGGCCTCGGGCGCATCGCTCTTGTCGCCATCGGCGCTGGCGTATTGCAGGCCTTGCACATGCTCGGCGCGGTGTTCGATACCGGCCGCCGCTTCCTGCAGCGCTTCGGGCTGCTGGATACGCACGGTCAGCAGCACGCGGGTGACTTCGTTCTTGACCTGGTCGATCAGCTGGCGGAACAGCTCGAACGCTTCGCGCTTGTATTCCTGCTTGGGCTGCTTCTGGGCATAGCCGCGCAGGTGGATGCCCTGGCGCAGGTAATCCAGCGCTGCCAGATGGTCGCGCCAGTTGGTGTCGAAGCTTTGCAGCAGCACGGCGCGCTGGAAGTTCATGAACTGCTCGGAACCCACCAGATCCACCTTGGCCTGGTAGACCGCATTGGCAGCGGCCACGGCGCGTTCCAGGATCTCTTCGTCGGTGGCGTGGTCGTTGGTCTTGAGCCATTCGACCAGATCCACCTCGACCTGCCAGTCCTGGGCCAGGGCCTTTTCGAGCCCGGGCACATCCCACTGCTCTTCCATCGACTCGGCCGGCACGTACTGGCGCACCACATCGCTGATGCAGTCCTCGCGCATGGCGGTGATCATGGATTCCAGCTCGGTGGCGTCCAGGATCTCGTTGCGCTGCTGGTAGATGACCTTGCGCTGATCGTTGGCGACATCGTCGTATTCGAGCAGTTGCTTGCGCATGTCGAAGTTGCGGGCTTCCACCTTGCGCTGGGCCGATTCGATGGAACGGGTGACGATGCCGGCTTCGATGGCTTCGCCCTCGGGCATCTTCAGGCGGTCCATGATGGCGCGCACGCGGTCACCCGCAAAGATGCGCATCAGCGAATCGTCCAGGCTCAGGTAGAAACGCGAGGAACCGGGGTCGCCCTGGCGGCCCGAACGGCCACGCAGCTGGTTGTCGATACGGCGGGATTCATGGCGCTCGGTGGCGATGATGCGCAGGCCGCCCAGGGCCAGCACCTTCTCGTGGTCGGCGTTCCACTGCGCACGCAGCGCCGCAATCCGGGATTGCTTGGTGCCGGCATCCAGGCTGTCATCGGTTTCGATGGCCTGGACTTCCTTTTCAATGTTGCCGCCCAGCACGATGTCGGTACCGCGACCGGCCATGTTGGTGGCAATGGTGATCATGCCTTCACGACCGGCCTGGGCAATGATGTCGGCTTCCTTGGCGTGCTGCTTGGCGTTCAGCACCTGGTGCGGCAGGCCGGCCTGCTGCAGCAGCTGGTCGATGATTTCGGAATTCTCGATCGAGGTGGTGCCCACCAGCACCGGCTGACCGCGCTCATGGCATTCACGGATGTCGGCAATCGCGGCGTCGTACTTTTCCTTGGTGGTCTTGTAGACGCGGTCCAGCTGGTCTTCGCGCTTGCTGGGCTTGTTGGGCGGGATCACCACGGTTTCCAGACCATAGATGGACTGGAACTCGTAGGCCTCGGTGTCGGCCGTACCGGTCATGCCGGACAGCTTGCCGTAGAGGCGGAAATAGTTCTGGAAGGTGATCGAGGCCATGGTCTGGTTCTCGGCCTGGATGGACACGCCTTCCTTGGCTTCGACCGCCTGGTGCAGGCCGTCGCTCCAGCGGCGGCCGGACATCAGACGCCCGGTGAACTCGTCGACGATGACCACTTCACCGTTCTGCACCACATAGTGCTGGTCACGGTGGTAGATGTGGTGGGCACGCAGCGCGGCGTACAGGTGGTGCACCAGCGCAATGTGCGAAGGGTCATACAGCGAAGCGCCTTCCGGGAACAGGCCGGCATTGGCCAGAATGCGCTCGGCCACTTCATGGCCCTGCTCGGTCAGGAAGACCTGGTGGCTCTTCTCGTCCAGGGTGAAATCGCCGGGCTTGGTCACGCCTTCGCCGGTGCGGGGATCTTCTTCGCCTTCCTGGCGCACCAGCTGGGGCACCAGCTGGTTGATGGCCAGGTACATGGCCGTGTTGTCGTCTGCCTGGCCCGAGATGATCAGCGGCGTGCGCGCTTCGTCGATCAGGATGGAGTCCACCTCGTCGACGATGGCGTAGCTCAGGCTGCGCTGCACGCGATCGGCCGCGTCGTACACCATGTTGTCGCGCAGGTAGTCGAAACCGAATTCGTTGTTGGTGCCGTAGGTCACATCGGCCAGATAGGCCTGCTGTTTTTCGTCGCGCGGCGCATTGGGCAGGTTCACGCCCACGGCCATGCCCAGGAAGTGGTACAGCCGGCCCATGGTGGCCGCATCGCGGCTGGCCAGGTAGTCGTTGACGGTCACCACGTGCACACCGTTGCCGGACAGTGCGTTCAGGTACACAGGCAGGGTGGAAGTCAGTGTCTTGCCTTCACCGGTGCGCATTTCGGCGATCTTGCCGTCATGCAGCGCCATGCCGCCGATCATCTGCACATCGAAGTGGCGCATCTTCATGACGCGCTTGGAGGCTTCACGCACCACCGCAAAGGCTTCGGGCAGGATCTGGTCCAGCGTTTCACCCTGCGCCAGACGGCCACGGAACTCATCGGTCTTGGCACGCAAAGCTTCGTCGCCGAGCTTTTCGAACTCAGGCTCCATCGCATTGATGCGAGCCACCGTCTTGCGGTATTGCTTGAGAAGCCGGTCGTTGCGGCTGCCGAATAGTTTGGTGAGGAAGTTGGTGGCCATGCGAACAGACCCAACCAGCACAGCCCTACAGGCCCTGCGGCGGGTCAGAATCCCTAAGATGAAACTGCAGATGGGGACTGGCGCTGCTTCCTGCAAGAGCCGGGAAGCAGTGCAAGCCAAAAATTGATTCTAACTGTCTGCCACCCTGGGGGAAATGCCGCCGCACCACAGCCCTTGTCGCAGCAGCAGTGCCCCGCATAATCCTGTGCTAGCCAGCCCGGTATTTTTCATGTCCCACAGCCCCATCACCCGCCGCCACCATGCCGTCTCCGTGGAGCAGGCCGCGCGCGAATCCCCCACCCTGGCCCAGCTGGTGGCATTGACCCAGGACTCCAAGGAGCGCCTGCGCTCCATCCTGCCGCTGGTGCCTCCCACCCTGCGCAATTGCCTGGAAGCAGGCCCCATCGAAGGCAGCACCTGGTGCCTGCTGGTGCGCAACAACGCAGCCGCCAGCAAGCTGCGCTACCTGCTGCCGGGCATGGAGGCGCACCTGCGTGTCAAAGGCTGGGATGTGCAGCACATCCGCCTGAAGGTGCGCAGCACCCAGGAATGGGAAGCGCGCTGAAACGCGCGGGCGGCACAAAAAAGGAGGGGGAGGAGATGGTGCCGGTTGTCGGATTCGAACTGACGACCTACCGCTTACAAGGCGGGTGCTCTACCAACTGAGCTAAACCGGCGATCTGCCACTGCAAGCGGTGTGCAGGACAAAATTCAGGACACGGGCCGCATGCCAGCGCATGCAGCAAAAAGAGATGGTGCCGGTTGTCGGATTCGAACTGACGACCTACCGCTTACAAGGCGGGTGCTCTACCAACTGAGCTAAACCGGCAAACCGCTAATTCTAATGCAGGAATGATCGGCCCCAGGGGCAGTCCTGCATGTTTTCTGTCACTTCACCAATTTCAGCGAAGGACGGCCCCCACCCGAAGGCGGGCGCGGCTTGTCGCCGTCATCATCCTCCGCGCGCGGCACGGCGGCCAAGGGCGCCGCAGCGGTGTCCGTAGGCACCAGTTGCACCACCCGGTCGGACGCATTGGCCTCGACGCTGTCGTCCACGGCATCCACCACGGACTCCGCGTCGCCTTGGGCGTCGAGCACGGCCCCGTCCACCACGGGGAAGGACATGCCCTGGCCGCTTTCGCGGGCGTAGATCGCCAGCACGCGCTCCACCGGCACCATGATCTCGCGCGGCTTGCCGCCGAAACGGGCCTTGAATTCAATGAATTCATTGCCCATCTGCAGACCGCTGGTGGCGTCGTAGCTGACGTTGAGCACGATCTCGCCGTCGTTCACGTACTCGCGCGGCACCTGTACCGTCTTGTCCACACGCACGGCCAGATACGGCGTGAAGCCGTTGTCGGTGCACCACTCGTAAATGGCCCGGATCAGATAGGGGCGGGTCGACGTGGAGTCCTGGGCATTCATGGCAGCAAGCGGTGGATCAGATTTCAGGGGAACAGGGCCGGCAGGTCTTACTTGCGCATGACCTTTTCGGAAGGCGTCAGCGCTTCGATGTAGGCAGGGCGCGAGAAGATGCGCTCGGCATACTTCAGCAGCGGCGCAGCATTCTTGCTCAGCTCGATGCCATAGTAGTCCAGACGCCACAGCAGCGGTGCAATGGCCACGTCCAGCATGGAGAAGCCTTCACCCAGCATGTACTTGTTCTTCAGGAACACGGGGGCCAGCTGCGTCAGGCGGTCGCGGATGTGGGCACGGGCCTTCTCGATGGCCTTTTCGTTGCCCTTGGCATTGCGCTCTTCCAGCGTGTTCACGTGCACGAACAGCTCTTTTTCGAAGTTCAGCAGGAACAGGCGCACGCGGGCGCGGTCCACCGGGTCGCCAGGCATCAGCTGGGGATGGGGGAAGCGCTCATCAATGTATTCGTTGATGATGTTCGATTCGTACAGGATCAGGTCACGTTCCACCAGGATGGGCACCTGGCCGTACGGGTTCATCACGCTGATCTCTTCGGGCTTGTTGTACAGATCCACGTCGCGGATCTCGAAGTCCATGCCCTTCTCGAACAGCACAAAGCGGCAACGGTGGGAATAAGGGCACGTAGTTCCCGAATAAAGCACCATCATGGTGGAAGCTCCTAAAAATCAAAAAGAGTGGGACGCTCTACAGCGCCCACTCCACAAAGACCGAACCGCTTTCAACCGGGGCTGAAAGCGGCTGCAGACCGACTACTTACTTGACATCTTTCCAGAACGCGGCATTCAGTCTCCAGGCAATGAAGATGAACAGCCCCAGGAAGATCAGCACGCCCACACCCAGGCGGATGCGGGTATTTTGCGCTGGTTCGCCCATCCATTGCAGGTAGTTCACCAAGTCGCCAACTGCCTGATCGTACTGTACCTGCGTCATGGTGCCCGGAGTCAACTCCTCCCAGCCCTTGAACACATGGGTCTTTTGACCATGCACTTCCTGCTCTTCGAACAGGGCGCGGCGCTCACCTTGCAGCTGCCACAGCACGTGCGGCATGCCCACGCTGGGGAAGGCCAGATTGTTCCAGCCGGTGGGCTTGGTTTCGTCCTTGTAGAAGGTGCGCAGGAAGGTGTAGAGGTAGTCCGCACCGGTGCCGTTGCCGCTGGCGCGCGAGCGCGCAATCACGGTCAGGTCGGGAGGATTGCCGCCGAACCAGTCCTTGGCCTGCTTGGGATCGATGGCCGAAATCATCGTCTCACCCACCTTGTCGGTGGTGAACAGCAGGTTGTCCTTGATCTGCTGCTCGGTCAGACCGATGTCCTGCAGACGGTTGTAGCGCATGAAGGCGGCCGAGTGGCAGCTCAGGCAGTAGTTCACGAACAGCTTGGCGCCGTTTTGCAGCGAGGCCTGGTTGGTCGTGTCGACCGGGGCCTTGTCCAGCGGAACCAGCAGGTCACCCGATGCCTGGGCACCGGTGGCGATGCCCAGAGCGGCTACCAGCGTGAGGATCAGTTTTTTCATTGTTGTTCTCTCCTAGGCTCAGTGGGGCTTGAAAGTCACGCGATCGGGCACGGGCTTGGGCGTGCCGATCTGGCTCCACCAGGGCATCAGGAAGAAGAAACCGAAGTAAAACAGGGTTCCGACTTGCGACACCCGTTCGCCGATCGGCGACGGAGGTTGCACGCCCAGGTAGGCCAGCACCACGAACACCACGACAAACACGGCGTACAGGTACTTGTGCCAGCTCGGACGGTAGCGGATCGACTTGACCGGGCTGCAGTCAAGCCAGGGCAGTGCGAACAGGATGATCACGGCGCCGCCCATCACCACCACACCCCAGAACTTGGCGTCGATGGAGAGCATCAGGGCCACGGCCACCACGGCAGCACCACCCACGATGGCCTTGGCAATGCCGGGCAGCTTGGTCTTCACGAAGGTGAACAGCGCAGCCAGCACCACGCAGGCGACCAGCACATACATCATCTCGGAAGTGATCGCACGCAGCATCGAGTAGAAGGGCGTGAAGTACCAGACCGGGGCAATGTGGTTGGGCGTCTTCAGCGGGTCAGCCGGAATGAAGTTGTTGTATTCCAGGAAGTAGCCGCCGAACTCGGGGGCGAAGAACACCACGGCCGAGAACAGGAACAGGAACACTGCCACGCCGAAGATGTCGTGCACCGTGTAGTAGGGGTGGAAGGGAATGCCGTCCAGCGGGTGGCCCTGTGCGTCCTTGGGGGCGCTGGGGGCCTTGATTTCCACACCGTCGGGGTTGTTGGAGCCCACATCGTGCAGCGCCAGCAAGTGCGCCACCACCAGACCCAGCAGCACCAGGGGCACGGCGATCACGTGGAAGCTGAAGAAGCGGTTCAGCGTGGCATCACCCACCACATAGTCGCCGCGGATCAGGATGGCCAGATCGGGACCGACAAAGGGAATCGCGGCAAACAGGTTCACGATCACCTGGGCGCCCCAGTAGGACATCTGGCCCCAGGGCAGCAGGTAGCCCATGAAGGCTTCGGCCATCAGCGCCAGGAAAATGGCGCAACCGAAGATCCAGACCAGTTCGCGCGGCTTGCGGTAAGAACCGTACAGAAGACCACGGAACATGTGCAGATACACCACCACAAAGAAGGCCGACGCCCCCGTCGAGTGCATGTAGCGGATCAGCCAGCCCCAGGGCACATCACGCATGATGTATTCCACCGAAGCGAATGCCTTTTCGGCATCCGGCTTGTAGTGCATCACCAGGAAGATGCCGGTGACGATCTGGATCACCAGCACCAGCAGCGCCAGCGAGCCGAAGATGTACCAGAAGTTGAAATTCTTCGGAGCGTAGTACTCCGACATGTGCACCTTGTAGGCCGAGAACGCCGTGGGAAAACGGTTCTCGAACCAGTTGGTCACCTTGGCGCCCGTGGACGCATTGGGATCGATTTCTTTGAATTCGTGGGCCATGTCGACTCCCTCAAGCCTTCTTGTCTTCACCGATCAGGAGCTTGGTCTCCGACAGGTACATGTGGGGCGGCACTTCCAGGTTGTCTGGAGCGGGCTTGTTCTTGAACACGCGGCCCGCCATGTCGAAGGTCGAACCGTGGCAGGGACACAGGAAGCCGCCCTTCCAGTCGGGAGGCAGCGAAGGCTGGGGACCGGCCACGAACTTGTCCGTGGGCGAGCAGCCCAGGTGGGTACAGATGCCGACGACCACCAGCACTTCGGGCTTGATGGAGCGGCCTTCGTTGCGGGCATAGACCGGGGTGAACTGGTCGGGGTGGCGCAGCGACTGGGGATCGGCCAGCAGCGGATCCTGCTCGGGCAGCTCCTTGAGCTGCTCGGGAGTGCGCTTGATGATCCACACCGGCTTGCCGCGCCATTCCACGGTGATCTTTTCACCAGGATTCAGGGTGGAAATGTCCACCTCCACGGCAGCACCGGCCGCCTTCGCCTTCTCGGAAGGCTGGAACGTACTCACGAAAGGCACGGCAGCGGCCACGCCGCCCACCGCACCGGCACAAGCGGACGTGATGATCCACGTCCGTTTGCTGGAGTCGACTGGAGTTTCACTCATGGGAATCCTCGATGAACATCGCTAGATTGGGGTCAATCGAAAAATTGTAGCGGAGCGATTAGGGTTATTCCAGTGCCTGTCCGACATGGAAAACCAGTGTTCACCCCCATACTTGCCCCCAATTTCAACCCGTTTTATGGAGCTGTCAGCCATGGCAATGATGCAAGAATTTCGCGAGTTCGCGATCAAGGGCAACGTGATGGATCTGGCCGTCGGCGTGATCATCGGCGGGGCCTTCGGCAAGATCGTGGACTCCGTCGTGAACGACCTGATCATGCCCGTCGTGGGCCTGATTTTCGGCAAACTGGACTTCTCCAACCTGTTCGTCATCCTGGGGACCGTGCCCGATGGCATCCCCCGCACGCTGGACGCTTTGCGCAAGGCCGGGGTGCCCGTTTTTGCCTATGGCAACTTCATCACGGTGGCCGTGAACTTCCTGATTCTGGCCTTCATCATCTTCATCATGGTCAAGCAAATCAACCGCTTGAAGCGCGAAGCACCGACCGCACCCGCGGCGCCGGCCCCCACGCCGGAAGACGTGGTGCTGCTGCGCGAAATCCGCGACAGCCTGCGCAATCCGCAGCGTTGAAGCGCCTGCGCACCCAGCAAAAAGCCCCGCTTGGCGGGGCTTTTTGCTGCCGGCTTCCGCCGGATTCTGCGCAGCACCAAGTTGGTGCAAACGCATGAAGAGAGGCTCCTCGACCTCAGTCCACCGGCAGGCCGGCGAGGCGCTTGGCGACCCGCACCGCCTCCACCATGCTGGAGGCATCGGCGATGCCCCGACCGGCAATATCGAACGCCGTTCCATGGTCCGGACTGGTGCGCACCAGGGGCAGTCCCAGGGTCACGTTGACCCCTTCCTCTACACCAAGATATTTGACAGGGATCAAACCCTGGTCGTGGTACATCGCCAACACCACGTCGAATTCCCCAGCACGCTGCGGGGTGTTACGGGCCCGCATGAAGACGGTATCGGGGGAAATCGGTCCCCAGACCTGCATTCCCTCGGTCTGCGCCTGGGCCACGGCGGGTGCAATCACCTCGATTTCCTCGCGCCCGAACAGACCGCCCTCCCCCGCATGCGGATTCAGTCCGGCCACGGCGATGCGCGGTGCACGCCCCAGGCTGCGGCTCAGCGCGGCATGGGTGATGCGCAGGGTCTGCAGGATATGGGGCTGGGTCACCGCATCCAGTGCCTCGCGCAAGGACACATGGATGCTCACCAGCACGGTGCGCAGCTGGTCGTTGGCCAGCATCATGCGCACCGGCATCTGGGCGATGGGCACGCCCGCATGGCGCGCCGCTTCGGCCTGCAGTAGCTCGGTGTGGCCAGGAAAGTCCACGCCGGCCAGCGCCAGCGCTTCCTTGTGCAAAGGCGCGGTCACCAGTGCCGCCACCTCACCCGCCAGGGCCGCCCGCGCTGCCCACTGCACACTGCGTGCGGCGGCTTCGCCGGCCGCCCGGCTGACCTGCCCCCAGGGCGCGGCGGCAGGCATATCGGGCAGTTGCAGCACTGGAATACAGCGCGGCGGCACATCCCACGCCTGGGCTGGAGCGCCAATGGCGGCAACCGGCAAGTAGGTTTCACCCCCACGCCGCACCGCCTGGGCACCGCGACGGACGGTGTCCACATCCCCGGCCACAAAGCAGCCGCGCAACAGCGGGCCATGGTCGCGGAAGGCTTTGGCAATGATTTCCGGGCCGATACCGGCCGAATCGCCCTGGGTGATGGCCACGGGCAGTGGCATGCGGGATGCTGACATGGTGTATGGATCCAAATAGGCCGAACATGCAGACCGGATCAGCATGTCCAGCTCCTGGTTTTACATCAACCGGCCCGGCCATGGCTGCGGCCGACACGGGCGCTGCGGGCTACCCAGCCCGTCGGGGCATGGCGCGGGCAGCGTGCCGTGCAGGCGAAGCTGAGGGGACCGCGCCAGCCGATGCCAGGTCACGCCGGGTTGTCGATGTCGATAAAACGGTGCTCAAGCCCCAGCTGCTGCGCCACATGGGCGGCCACCGCCGGAGCGCCATAGCGCTCGGTGGCGTGGTGGCCCGCCGCAATGAAGGTGGTGCCGGTCTCGCGTGCCAGGTGCGCCTGGGGTTCGGAGATTTCGCCGGTGATGAAGGCATCCGCTCCTGCGGCGATCGCCCCCTCGAAAAAGCCCTGCGCTCCGCCCGTGCACCAGGCCACGCGGCGGATGGGAGCCGCCTCCGCCCCGCTGACGCAGGTCACCGTGCGGCCCAGCGTCTGCTGTACCTGGGCGGCCAGCGCTGCCGCGTTGGCAAAGCTGCCACCACCCACCATGCCCAGATTCTGGTCCCCAAAGGTGGCGTCGTGCTGCAGACCCAGTCGCAGGCCCAGCTGGGCGTTGTTGCCCAGCGTGGGGTGCGCGTCCAAGGGCAGGTGGTAGGCCAGCAGATTGATGTCGTGGGCCAGCAGCAGGCGAATCCGCTCCTTCATCCAGCCGGTGATGCGCCCATCCATGCCGCGCCAGAACAGACCGTGGTGCACGAAGATGGCATCGGCGCCGTCGGCAATGGCGGCTTCAATCAGCGCGCGGCTGGCCGTCACGCCGCTGACGATGCGGCGGATCTCGGCCTTGCCCTCCACCTGCAGGCCGTTGGGCCCGTAGTCCTTGAAGCGTTCGGGTTGCAGCAGGCCGTCAAACTGGGCCAGAAGGTCGTGTCGCAGGATCATGGGCCCGATTGTGCCCATGCCGCCGTGCCTGCCGGCACCCGGCCCCTCAATTCACAAGCACTTCACAGGCACATCGCAGGCACAAAAAAGGGCAGCCGCAGCTGCCCTGACCTTGGAGAGGAAAAACGGACTCAGGCCTTGGCCACCTTGGGCTGCCAGCCATAGCAGGCCAGCTTCCAGAAGCCGAGGGCCGCACCCAGCACGCCCATGGCGGCCACGTAGTGGGCGGGGGCCATGATGTCGACCTGCTGCCAGACGGACACCAGCATCGGGGTCAGGCCGCCAAACACGGCGTATGCCATGTTGTAGGCAAAGGACAGGCCGGTGAAGCGCACCGCGACCGGGAAGGCTCGCACGCCCACCACCGGCAGCAGCGAAATGGAGCCCACGAAGAAGCCCACCAGCGCATAGCGCAGCACCAGCGTGTCCTGGCCGGGCAGGTTCAGGTAGAACAGGTAGGTCGTCACGGTCATGCCGCCCCAGCCCAGCACCATGGTCCAGCGGGTACCGATCTTGTCGCTCAGCCAGCCCCAGAACACGCAGCCGATGGTCAGCGTGACCGTGGCCACCGCGTTGGCCTTCATGGCATCGGCCGGCAGGATGTGGAACACCTTCTGCAGATAGGCGGGGGTGAACAGAATCACCACCACGATGGCCGTGGACAGCACCCAGGTCATCAGGGCCACCAGCCAGCAGGCTTCACGGTGGTCACGCAGGATGGTCTTGATGGGCAGCTCGGCATCGGCTGCCTTGCGCTTTTGCATGTCCTGGAACAGCGGGGTTTCCTGCAGGAACTTGCGCAGATAGACCGACACCAGACCAAACACACCGCCCAGGATGAACGGCAGACGCCAGGCCCAGTCGTGGATCTCTTCCTGGCTGTAGGTGCTGTTGAGCCACACCGCAAAGATGGAGCCCAGGAAAATGCCGCCGGTGATGCCGGAGGTCAGCGTGCCAATGGCCAGGCCGTAGTTCTTGGCGGGCGAATGCTCGGCCACGAACACCCAGGCGCCGGGCATTTCACCGCCGATGGCAGCGCCTTGCAGCACGCGCATCAGCAGCAGCAGCAGTGGCGCGGCAATGCCGATGGAGGCGTAGGTCGGCAGCAGACCGATGACCAGGGTGGGCACGGCCATCAGGAAGATGGACAGCGTGAACATCTTCTTGCGGCCGATCTTGTCGCCATAGTGGGCAATGATGATGCCGCCCAGGGGACGGGCCAGGTAACCGGCCGCAAAAATGCCCAGCGTCTGCAGCTGGCGCATCCAGTCCGGCAACTCGGCCGGGAAGAACAGCGTGCCGATGACGTTCGCGAAGAACACAAACACGACAAAGTCGTAGAACTCCAGCGTGCCGCCCAGGGCGGACAGGCTCAGTGTCTTGTAGTCCTCTCGGTTCAGAGGACGGTGGTGCGCACCGCCCGCCACTTGGTGGGCGCGTGCATTGGCAGTCTTACTCATAGGAGCGTCTTTCCAGAAATCTATTCGGCCAGACAGCGCGGTGGGTGCCACGGCAGGGGTGAACATGCGGTGGCGGACCGTTCTGCAAGACTTCTGGATGGGGAGGCTTGAACCATCTCCCCGCCTCGCGGGTGTGCGGGGCGGAAAGTGAACGCGGCGTGGCGCAGTCGAGGAAATATTCTAGGGTTAACACTATGTAACTGACGCCCTGCCGACATTAACCCCGCACCTCCACGGACGGCGAAGTCAGCCATTCCGAGCCGCGATGACGCACAATCGCTGCGGCCTGGCGCAAATCGACGTACGCTCAGGTTTCTGGGCGGCATCGGCGCCCCCCTCCATCCTCTGAACACCTCTGTATGAAGCGTTACTGGCTTTTGTTCTCGCAAGCGGTCACCGTGCTGCTGGCGGCCTATTTCATTGTGGCCACGCTGCAACCCAGCTGGCTGCGCAGCGGCGCCACCGTCAGCCGCGCCGGCATCTCCCTGCTCGAAGCCCCGTCCGAGCCGCGCCCCGAACCCGTCCCCGGCAGCCTGAGCGCCGCAGCCAAGCAGGCCATGCCGGCGGTGGTCAGCATCAACACCAGCAAGTCCATCCCCAACCCGCGCGCCAACGACCCCTGGTTCCAGTTCTTCTTCGGTGACCAGGCCGGCACGCAGGAGCAGGCGGGCCTGGGCAGCGGCGTGATCATCAGCCCCGATGGCTACATCCTGACCAACAACCACGTGGTGTCCGGTGCGGACGAGATCGAAGTCACGCTCTCCGACAGCCGCCGCGCCAAGGCCCGCATCATCGGCACCGACCCCGATACCGATTTGGCCGTGCTGAAAGTGGAGCTGGACAAGCTGCCCGTCATCGTGCTGGGCAACTCCGACCAGGCTGCTGTGGGTGACACCGTGCTGGCGATCGGCAACCCCTTCGGCGTGGGCCAGACCGTGACCAGCGGTATCGTCAGTGCGCTGGGCCGCAACCAGCTGGGCATCAACACCTTCGAGAACTTCATCCAGACCGATGCTGCCATCAACCCCGGTAACTCCGGCGGGGCCCTGGTGGACATCAACGGCAATCTGCTGGGCATCAACACGGCCATCTATTCGCGCTCCGGCGGCAGCCTGGGCATCGGCTTTGCCATCCCCGTCTCGACCGCCAAGCTGGTGCTGGACGGCATCGTCAAGGAAGGCAAGGTCACGCGCGGCTGGATTGGCGTGGAGCCCAACGAGCTGTCGCCGGAACTTGCCGAGACCTTCGGGGTGAAGGCCGGGCAGGGCATCATCATCACCGGCGTGCTGCACAACGGCCCGGCTGCCCAGGGCGGCATGCGCCCCGGCGATGTGATCACCGAAGTGGCCGGCAAGCCGGTGCGCAATGTGGCCGAGCTGATGACCAATGTCGCCGCGCTGCCGCCCGGCACGGCGGCGCCTTTCATCGTGCAGCGCGCCGACGGCAGCACCACCTTGCAGATCACTCCGGGCGTGCGCCCCAGCCCGCCGCAACAGGTGAACCGGCGTTGAGGTGCCCGCTGGCAGTACGCCAGCAGCCCCATCGCACCCCATCCGCCCGGCCTTGGCCGGGCTTTTTTGTGCCGGTGCCGCACCGGAGCCCCCCCACAGCCCCTCTGCTGCAGCACACAGTCAGTGCGCGCACCGTCCATGGCGCCAACCCCGGTCTGCAAGCAGCAGCGTCCACTCCGGTCTCCTCCACCCCGTGCCCCCACTCAACGGGCCCGCATGAGGACGGCTGCAGTGCGGCCCGGCCTTTTGCACACGGTCACCGGGCACAAAAAAGCCCGGGCAGATCGGTCTGCACCGGGCTTGAGGAACATGGCAGCGGGCGCGGCCTGCCGCACCGGGGATCAGCTGTGGCTGTCCACCGAGGTCTTGCCTTCTTCCTCGGACTCGGAAAGGGGCGCAGTCTTCTTGAACCAGCGCGCGCCGATGATGCCCACCTCGTACAGGACGCACATCGGGATGGCCAGCGCCAGTTGCGAAATCACGTCCGGCGGCGTGACAACGGCGGCAATCACGAAGGACAGCACGATGAAGTAGCCGCGGAAGCTCTTGAGCTTGTCGATGTCCACCACGCCAAAGCGCACCAGCAGCATCACCACGATGGGCACCTGGAAAGCCAGACCGAACGCCAGGTACAGCGACAGAATGGCTTCGACGTAGGAGGCAATGTCCGGTGTCGCAGCCACGCTCTCGGGCGTGAAACCCTGGATGAAGGCGAACATCTTGTCCAGCACGAAGAACTGCACAAAGGCGATGCCCACATAAGCCAGGAAGCTGCCGAAGATGATCAGCGGCAGGGCAAACTTCTTTTCATGGCTGTACAGGCCTGGGGCGACGAAGGCCCACAGCTGGTACATGATCCAGGGCAGCACGGCCAGCACGGCCACCATCATCAGCACCTTCAGCGGCACAAAGAACGGCGAGAACACGCCCACCGCGATCAGCTTCGCGTCGGGCGGCATGTGCATCTTGATGGGGTGTGCGATGAAATCGATCAGCCCGTTGGGGCCGGGCCAGATGGCCAGGACCGCGACCGCCAGGGCAATGCCGTAGATGCAGTACAGCAGCCGGTCGCGCAGCTCCATCAGGTGCTGCACAAAGGGCTGCTCGGTGCCGGCCATTTCGTCTTCGCGGGAAGGTTTTTCGGACATGGTGGGGGAAATGTACCGGACATCGCCTGCCATGCAGGCCGGATGCCCTGAAACGAAAACGGGCCGGTCACCACCTAGGGGGTTGCCGGCCCTGCAGGCAATGCCTGCGCTGTGTCAGTGAAAGCGCTTCGGCCGGAACCGCGCCACACGCGCCGCCCCCGACTGCACCTTGGTGCGCACGCCGGAGCGGGCCTTGTACCACTGGGGCACGGCCCCCCGCTTGAGGCGGAAGTTCTTGCCCGGGTGCTTGTACACCGGGGTGACGGTGCTGTAGCTGTCATAGGCGGTGCCCGGGCTGTCGCTGCCGCTGTCACCATCGAAGTCGGTGGCCTCGCGCCAGTCCTTTTCCAGGCTGGAGGAGGTTTCGTGCACCGACTTTTCCACGTCGCGTGCGGCGGTTTCCACCGTCTCCTTCATCTTGCGCAGCTCATCGAGCTCCATGGAGCGGTTGACCTCGGCCTTGACGTCCGACACATAACGCTGTGCCTTGCCCAGCAGCGTGCCCACGGTGCGGGCCACGCGCGGCAGTTTCTCGGGGCCGATGACCACCAGGGCCACCGCGCCGATCAACGCCATTTTCGACAGGCCGATATCAATCATGTGCGCACACCTTCACGCCGCTCAGCTCTTTTGCTTGGCTTCGACGTCGATGGTGGCCTTGTCGGCCGTGGTGGTGGCTGTGACCTGGCCTGCAGGGGCCTCGGTCTTGCCGGCGTCCGCCGCCGGGCCGACACCGCCCTCCTTCATGCCATCCTTGAAGCCCTTGACGGCACCGCCCAGGTCGTTGCCAATGTTCTTGAGCTTCTTGGTGCCGAACACCAAAACCACGATGAGCAGCACGATCAGCCAGTGCCAAAGGGATAACGAGCCCATGAATATTCTCCTAACGAATGCGTTTCATTGTAGACGGCCCGCCATGCCTCATTGCTCGACCAAGCCTTAGGGCTATCGCGGCATAAGGGGTATGGCTGCGGCCAGTAATAGGGGTCAGATCAAACGAGGCCTCAGCCCTTTTTCCAGGGGCGGGGGCCGCCGATCACATGCACATGCAGGTGGTGCACTTCCTGCCCCCCTTCGGCACCCGTGTTGATCACCACGCGGAAGCCGCCTTCCGGATAGGGGTTACAGCCCTGTTCCTGGGCCAGCCGGGGCACCAGGGCCATGAGCTTGCCCATCAGCGGTGCGTCTTCGGCGGTCAGATGGGCCATGGAGACAATGTGTTTCTTGGGCACGAGCAGGAAGTGCACCGGGGCCCAGGGCTGGATGTCGTGGAAAGCGAAGATATCGTCATCCTCGTACACCTTGCGCGAGGGAATCTGCCCCGCAATGATCTTGCAGAAGATGCAATTCGGATCGTGGTCGTGGTGGGTAGCGGTCATGGCTCAGGCAAGGCGCCCGGCCGGTTGGCTCGGGCAAGGGTTCACAAACTCAGGGATTGTCGACGATCTGCAGCGTCTGGCGCACACCCACATCGTCGCGGTGGGCGGTGATCCAGCGTTCACCCTCGGCACGGCCCAGCGCAAACAGCTTGCGCAAAAAGCTGCTGTCGGCGCGCATCTTGCTGGCCGCACCGAATTCCGCCAGCGCCGCGCCGCCATCGATGCGGTGCAGCAGCACGCTCTTGTAGCGGCTGGCGTCCAGCCGGCCTTCGGCCAGCAGGCGGCGCACGAAATCAATCGCGCGCAGCTCCCCCAGCAGGCCGGCGTTGAACGTGACTTCGTTCATGCGTTCCATGATTTCGGCGGCGGTATTGGGCAGCTCGGCATGCTCGATGGGATTGATCTGCACCAGCAGCATGTCGCTGCATTGCGTGTCGTAGATCAGCGGGTACAGCGCCGGGTTGCCGGAATAGCCGCCGTCCCAGTAATGCTCGCCGTCGATTTCCACCGCACGGAACATCTGCGGCAGGCAGGCCGATGCCATCACCGCATCGGCAGTGATTTCCGCGCCTTTGAAGATCTTGCCCCGGCCGGTGCGCACATTGGTGGCACAGACAAAGGCCTGGGGCACGCCTTTCAGGCCGGCGGCGCTCTGCAGCGCCGCGAAATCCACCACCCGCTCCAGCTGGCTGCGCAGCGGGTTGAAGTCCAGCGGGTTGGTCTGGTAGGGCGACAGCC
The DNA here is from genome assembly GCF_019218715.1 of Comamonas sp. CMM03. Taxonomy (NCBI): domain Bacteria; kingdom Pseudomonadati; phylum Pseudomonadota; class Betaproteobacteria; order Burkholderiales; family Comamonadaceae; genus Comamonas; species Comamonas sp. CMM03. The sequence goes on from NZ_JAHUXB010000002.1 coordinate 588,437, forward strand.
ACTGGGTCATCATGCCCATCAGCGCCTGGTGGGCCGCCGGCACGCCCCACATCAGGCTGCCCATGGTGCCAACCCCGTCCCACAAGGCCTTCAGGCTCTCGCGGGCACGGGCGCAGCCCTCGGTATGGCGGCGTTCGGCGTCGTCCGGGAATTCCAGTGCCGCACTGGCAAACCCGTTGACCAGGGCCGCCGCATTCATGGCACCGGCGCTGGTGCCGCTGACACCGGGAAAGCCAAAACCGCCGTCCTCCAGCAGGGCATCCAGCACCCCCCAGGTGAAAGCCCCATGGGAGCCACCACCCTGCAAGGCCAGGTTCAGACAGGTGGGAGCGCTGGCTTGGCGTGCGGCCATGGGCGGTATAGCAGTGCTGAAAAAGAAAGAATCAGGCAGGCAAGGGTTCTTGCCGGCTCATGGCCAGCATGCCGCGCACGATGCGGTAGAGAAACCACAGCGAGATCAGCGCCCAGGCAATCCAGCCAGGGATCAGGAACAACAGCCACAGCGGGGCGGTGAGCACATACAGCACCCCGCTCCAGATCACGCTGCGGATGCGCCATTCAAAGTGCGATTCGTGCCAGGTGCCTTTGGCGGCCGAGCGTTTGACCAGGTCGATGACCAGCGCCACGATCAGCAGCGCCACCGAGGCCTGTGTGCCCGGCAGCACGGCGGTGACCGCCACGATCAGGTGCAGCACGTAACTGACCCAGCCCCAGGCCTTCAGCCCATCCAGGGTGGCCTGGTCCACGGCGTGGACGTCGACGATGTCGTTGTTCACTCGGCAGCTCCTTCCTGCGCGGCCCTTTCCTTGGCTTTGCGCAATGCTTTTTCTTCCAGACCACTGGTGCCTTCACGGCGTTCCAGCTCGGCCACCACGTCGGCAGGGGTCAACCCATAGTGCGACAGCGCAATCATGGAGTGGAACCACAAATCCGCAACCTCGTAGAGGATTTTGCCTTTGTCGCCGCCATGGTCCACATCCTTGGCGGCCATCACCACTTCGGTGGCCTCTTCGCCAATCTTCTTCAGAAAAGCATCCGGGCCCTTGTGCAGCAGGCGGGCGACATAACTTTTCTCGGGGTCGCCGCCGTTGGCGACCTTGCGGCTTTCGATCACGGCGGCCAGACGGGCCAGGCCGCCTTCCACCGATGCGCTGGGAGAGGATTCAGACATGGTGCACTTCACTTGTAGATGGATTCGGGGTCTTTCAAGACCGGATCGCTGGCAACCCAGACCCCGTCCTTGTAAATGCTGAAAAAACAGCTGTGGCGGCCGGTGTGGCACGCGATGCCGGGTTCATGCCCCAGCTGGGTGACCTGCAGCAGCACCACATCGTTGTCGCAGTCGATGCGCATCTCGTGCACGGTCTGCACATGGCCGGACTCTTCGCCCTTGAACCACAGCTTGCCGCGCGAGCGGCTGAAGTAGACCGCACGGCCCAGTTCGGCCGTCTTTTGCAGTGCTTCGCGGTTCATCCAGGCGAACATGAGTACATCGCCCGAGCCTTTTTCCTGGGCGATCACAGGCACCAGGCCTTGGTCGTCCCACTTCACTTCATCAAGCCAGTTCATTGGCAGTTCCCTGATGGCATGGCAGCCGGTGCGCCCTGGCTGCCATTTTGGATACAAAACCCGAGGGCTGCGCGGCACAAGCACCCGCAGCCCCGCATGTTGAAAATCTTTTACAGACGCACCGGAATGCCGCGTTCGCGCATGCGCTCCTTGGCCTGCTGCACCGTGTACTCACCGTAGTGGAAGATGCTGGCGGCCAGCACCGCATCGGCGCCGCCCTGCTGCACGCCGTCGGCCAAGTGGTCCAAATTGCCCACCCCGCCCGAGGCGATGACCGGCACGCCCACAGCGTCGGCCACGGCACGGGTCAGCTGCAGATCGAAACCGCTCTTGGTGCCGTCCTTGTCCATGCTGGTCAGCAAAATCTCGCCGGCGCCGCGCTGCGCCATTTCCGCCGCCCAGCGCACCACATCCAGGCCCACGTTCTTGCGGCCACCATGGCTGTACACATCCCAGCCGGGGCCCATGGCCGTGCCGCCGGGGCCGATGCGCTGCTCGTCCTCGGGCGTACGGCGCTTGGCATCGATCGCCACGACAATGCACTGCGCGCCATATTTGTCGCTGCAGGCATTGATGGTGGCGGGGTTCGCAATGGCGGCGGAATTGAAGCTGGTCTTGTCCGCGCCGGCGTTGAGCAGGCGACGCACATCGTCCACCGTGCGCACACCGCCCCCCACCGTCAAGGGAATGAACACCTGGGAAGCCACGGCCTCGATGATGGGCAGGATCAGATCACGCCCGTCGCTGGTGGCGGTGATGTCCAGAAACGTCAGCTCGTCCGCGCCCTGGGCGTTGTAGCGCGCCGCGATTTCCACCGGATCGCCGGCATCCCGCAACTCCTGAAAATTGACGCCTTTGACGACACGACCACCGGTCACGTCCAGGCAGGGGATGATGCGTTTGGCGAGCATAGGAACTGAAAAGCGTATGGCGAGTTGGAAAAGGGCCACAAGATACCACGCGTACCGCCGCCCATCGGGCTGGTCATGCTTTCCCGCGCCCAGGCAGGGCGCTGCAACCCACGCGATCCGCCACCCCTCTGCCGCAGCCGGCGCTCAGTGCGCCGCCAGGGCACTTTCTTCCAGCAAGCTGCGTGCCATGCCGTTCTGCCAACGCCAGGCATCGGCACACATGCGATCGACATCCAGCTCGGCCTTCCAGCCCAGCAGCCGCTCGGCCAGGCCGGGGTCGGCCCAGCACTGCGCCACATCGCCCGGGCGGCGCGCCACCACGGCATAGGGCACGGGGCGGCCGCTGGCTTTTTCAAAGCTGCGCACCATCTCCAGTACCGACACCGGACGGCCGGTGCCCAGGTTCACGGTCAGCAGTCCCATGTTCTGGCGCAGATAGCGCAAGGCCGCCACATGGCCTGCCGCCAGGTCCATCACATGGATGTAGTCGCGCGTCCCCGTGCCATCGGGCGTGGGGTAGTCGTTGCCGAACACGCTCAGGCAAGGGCGCTGACCGGCCGCCACCTGGGCCACATAAGGCATCAGGTTGTTGGGTACATCCTGCGGGTCTTCGCCAATCAGGCCGCTTTCATGCGCCCCGACGGGGTTGAAGTAGCGCAACCGCGCAATGCGCCACTGCCCGGGTTCGGAGGCGGACGTATCGGCCAGCACCTGTTCCATCATCAGCTTGGTCTGGCCATAGGGGTTGGTGGCGGACAGCGGAAAGTCCTCGCGGATGGGCAGCGAGGCGGGGTCACCATACACCGTGGCCGACGAGGAGAACACCATGCTGCGGACATTCGCCGCGCGCATGGCCTGCAGCAGGGTCACGGTGCCAGCGATATTGTTGTCGTAATAGCGCAGGGCCTCGCGCACCGACTCTCCGACCGACTTGAGCGCCGCGAAGTGGATCACCTCGGTGATCGGGTACTGCGCAAAGATCCGCCGCAGCAATCCGGCATCGCGGATATCGCCTTCGATGCATGGCGGAACCATTCCGGTGATGCGCCCCATGCGTTCCAGTACCGACCGTCGGCTGTTGCCGAAATGATCCAGGATCAGAAATGGCTCACTGCAGGCTGCGAGCGCTACGCAGGTGTGTGAGCCAATGAATCCAGCGCCACCAGTAATGAGAATCACAGCTATCCCCCCTACTCAGATGTACGTACGTCGCCCAACGATTGCACTTTTCAAGTTGCACAGCTTCAATCAACCATAACGGAAGACAAGGCCGATTGCGCGCATGTAACAGCCTTGTCCGACGCACAGCGATCGACAGGCAATCAGAGTGAGAAATTAATAGCGAAAATCTATAAACCTGGGGAGGTGGCTTACGTGTTGAACTTGGTTCGATCCTGCGTGATGGCACTGAGCATGAGCCTGGCAGCAGCCGCTTTTCCCGCTCCTTCCGCCCCTCCCAAGGCCGCGCCATCCGTGGCACTGCACTACGGTGCACAGGCCCCGCTGGAGGACCTGAAGGTATTCGACATCGTGGTGGTGGATGCCGACCATGGCTACAACCCCTCCACCTACCGCAGCCCGGACAGCCAGCTCTACGCCTATGCGGCCCTGACCGAAGTCCACCCCACCCGCAGCTACTTCCAGCGCATCCCGGCGCAGTGGCGCCTGGGCCGCAACGCCGACTGGGATTCGGTGCTGGTGGACCAGAGCCAGCCGGAATGGCCCCGTTTCTTTGCCGAACAGGTGATCGCCCCGTTGTGGGAACGGGGCTTTCGGGGCTTCTTTCTGGACACCCTGGACTCCTACCGTCTGGCGGCCCGCTTCGATGAACAGCAGCAGCAAGACGGCGTGGTCGCCGTGCTGGAAGAACTCCACCGCCGCTTTCCTGGCATCCAGCTGATCCTGAACCGCGGCTTTGACGTGCTGCCCCGTGTCAGCGACAAGGTGCAGATGGTGGCGGCGGAATCTCTGTTCCAGGGCTGGAATGCCCAAAGCAAGCAGTACGCCCCGGTCAGTGCCAAAGACCGCGAATGGCTGCTGCAGCAATTGCAGAACACGCGGGATCAGCTGGGTATCCCCGTGCTGGTGATTGACTACGTGCCCCCCCAGGACCGCGCCAAGACGCGTGAAACCGCCCGCCAGATCAAGGCCCTGGGATTCACCCCCTGGGTCACGGACCAGCAACTGAACACCATTGGTATCGGGAGTGTGGAGTTTGTGCCACGCCGCATTGCCGTCCTCTATAGCAGCGACGAGTACCCCGCACCCAACTATTCCGATGTGCACCGCTTCCTGGACATGCCCACCAACTATCTGGGCTACATCTCGGAATACTTCGATGTCCGCCAGCCGCTGCCGCCCAATCTGTATGGAGACCGCTACGCCGGCGTGGTGACCTGGCTGGGCGGTGATGTGGCCAGCGCGTCCCAGCCCGCCCTGCAGCGCTGGCTGTACCAGGTCGTTCAGCAGCAACTACCCTGGGCCGCCTTGGGACAGTTCGGTTTCGACCTCACGCCCACCTGGAGCCGGCTGCTGGGCCTGCAGACCAAGGAAGCGTCCACAGGATTGCTGCAGATCTCGCAGCAAGATGCCATGGTCGGCTTTGAAATCCGCGACTTCCCGGCCGACCGCACCCCCCAGGACGTGCTGCTCGCCCCCTCCGCCGCCAATGCGCGCGCGCTGCTGACACTCAAGGACAGCAAGGGGCAAAGCTACACGGCCGGAGCCATCACGGCATGGGGCGGGTTCATGCACACCCCCTACGTCATACAGGATGTGCCCGGCACGGAGGACTCACGCTGGGCCCTGGATCCCTTTGCCTTTCTGCAACAGGCACTGCGCCTGACACCCTTGCCGGTGCCCGATGTCACCACCGAAAACGGACGCCGCCTGCTTTTCGCCCACATCGATGGCGACGCATTTCCCTCCAAGGCGGAAATGCCGGGCAACCGTTTTGCGGCCGACTGGCTGCTGACCGACATCCTGCAGAAGTACCGCATCCCGCACACCGTCTCCGTCATCGAGGCGGAAGTGTCGCCACAGGGTATCTACCCCCAGTTCAGCGCGCAGCTGGAGGGCATCGCCAAACGCATCTTCGCGCTGCCCCACGTGGAAATTGCCAGCCACACCTACTCGCACCCCTATCTCTGGGACCCCTCGGTGCGCCATGGCTTGTTCGAGCACAACCACGAAGCCGCGATCAATCTGGGGATTCCCGGCTACGAGATCAACCTACAACGCGAAATCGTGGGCTCGGTGCAGTACATCCGCGACCGTCTGGCCGGAGGCAAGCCCGTCAACATCCTGCTGTGGTCAGGCGATACCTCCCCTGGCGCCGATGCGCTGGAGATCGTTGCCAAGAACGGTCTGCTGAACATGAACGGCGGGGACACCTTCATCACCCGCAGCCGCGCATCGCTGACGGCCGTCCGCAGCCACGGCATCTTCAAGAAAGGCAATCTGCAGGTCTACGCCCCCATCACCAACGAGAACCTCTACACCAACCTCTGGCGGGGTCCGTTCTACGGCTTCGAGCGTGTCATCGAAACCTTCTCCATGACGGAAACACCGCGCCGGCTCAAGGCGGTGGACATTTACTACCACACCTATTCCGCCAGCAAGCCAGCCAGTCTGACCGCGCTGCATCAGGTGTATGGCTGGGCCTTGAAGCAGCCCTTGCACCCGGTGTTCGCTTCGGAGTACATCCGCAAGGTGCACGATTTCTATGCCATGGCACTGGCGCGTGATGGGGAGGGCTGGCGCATCCGCGGCCGCGGCGATCTGCGCACCGTGCGCATCCCCCAATCCTGGGGCGCCCTGGATCTGGCGCACAGCGAAGGCATTGCCGGCAGCAAGGCCGCCGACGCCAACACCTATGTGCACCTGACCGGCAGCTCCGCCCTGCTGCGCACCGCTGCGGATGCGCCGTCCGCACCCATCGCCCTCTCGGAAGCCAATGCCCGCCTCACCGAGTGGAATGCACAACGCGATCAGGTGCAGTTCCGCCTCGAGGGCCATGCACCGCTGGATTTCAGCCTGGTGCTGCCGCGTACATGCCAGGTGCGCATCAATGACCGCGTAGCCACTCCGTCGTCCGTCACCCCCATGGCCGGCACTTCCGTTCAACGCTTCCGACTGTCACATGCAGCAGCACTCATCCAAGCGCAATGCGCCCGCCGTTGAGCGACCCAAAGTCGCGCCCATCTGGCTGATCCTGCTGCTGGCAGGGTTGGTGGGCAGCGCCTTGTGGGTCCTCTATCCCCGCGATGACCTGGAGCAGCGGCTGCAGGCCACCCACGGAAACGTTGAACTGACGGAGTCCTATCTGCGCAATCTCCTGCGCAGCGAACCGGACAATGCGCAACTGCAAGCCTTGCTGCAGCGCATCGAAAAAGAGAAAAGCCAACAGCAACTGGCAGTCCAAACCACGCCACCCACAGCGCTGCAGCAGGCGCAACAGGATGCGTGGAAAGACTGGGAAGCCAGCTACCTCCAGTTCCAGCAGACAGCGGCCAAGACACCGCAACGCGAAGCGCAACGCCTGGATGCCGTGCGCAAACAACAGCTGCTGCCGCTCGGTGCGCTGGACGAAGCCCAGCTGCTTTACACCGGGCAGGCTGCCTTGGCCATGCAGGACGCCGATCTGGCCCGGCGCAGCTTTGACATCCTGCTCCAGCGCGCATCCGCCAACGATGCCCCACAGGTGCTGGAAATTGCCGCCAAGGCCGCACTCGGCAACGGCCTGTATGACGTGGCATCCCGCTGGTATCTGGAGGCCAGCCAGGCCGGCACCAATACCGAGGCGCAGAAAAAGATCTATCTGCAAGGTGCTGTGGCCGTCCTGCAATCGGGCAACCACACGGCACAGGCATTGGCGCTGGCAGAGAAAGAGCTGGCGGCGTACACCGCAGATCCCGCCGTGCTGCGCCAGCTGATCGATATTGCGCGTGCCGCAGGCCGCCCGGAGGTGGCCCAGCGCTACGCCAAGATGCTGCTGCAGCTCACCCTGCTGGAACAGCTCTACCCGGCAGAACGGTCTGCACAGTGGGCACCGCACACGCCGGCACAGCTGCTGCCGCAGCAGGTTTTCTGGGATGACGAAGGGCCGGCGCGCCACCCGGCGTTTCGGGCCACAGCAGACCGGCCTGCGCCGAAACTGGCGTTCGATGACAAGACCTATGAGCTGGGCTACACCGTCTTCCTGGAAAATCGCAACCTGGAAGATGCCTTGCTCGTGGCCAAAGCCGCGGTGCAGCAGGCGCCCAGCAACATCACATGGCGCCGCCGCCTGGCGCAGGTCGCGGAGTGGAGCAACCGCCCGCAGGAAGCCCTGACGCAGTGGCACATCATCGCCAAGCAAACCAACGAGGATGCCGCCTGGCAGCAGGTGCTGCGCCTGGCGCCCGGCCTGCTGGAGTACCAGGCCCTGGCCGATGGACTGCAGTACCAGCTGCGCCGCGCACCGGGCGACAAGCGCCTGATTGCGGAAATGGTCAGCAACTACGAGCGCATTGGCCAGCCGGAGCAAGCCATCGCCCTGCTCCAGCGCCTGCCACAGCGCACGCCCGAGCAAAGCGAAGCGCTGGCCAGCATGTACGAGCACACCGGCGAAGATGAAAAATCCCTGCGCCAGTGGGAAAGCCTGTTTCAGCAACCCCAGACCATCACGCATGCGCGGGCCATGAAAGCCGCGGTGCTGGCCTTGCGGCTGGGCCAAGGCGCCAAGGGGCTAGCGTGGTTGCGCGGTGCATCGGGCCCGTTGCCATCAGACCCCGAGGCTGCGGCAGACTTTCTGCGCCTGTACGCCGAACTGGCCAGCCGCCAGAACGCCACCGGCGAGGCGACAACGGCCTACCAGAGCCTGCTGCGCAACCCGACGTCTACCCCCGAAGACTACGACGCCCTCATTGACCTGCTGCGCCAGCAAGGCCAGATGCGTGAAGCTGCGGCGCTGTCGCGCACGGCCTGGGACAAGCACCATGCGCCGCGCCACTTCGTGCAGGCCCTGATGCTGTACGGACAGCAGCAGGATTGGGCGGCCGCCACGCCCCTGGTGAACTCGCTGTCCTCCGGTCTGGAGCCGGCCACGGTGCAGCAGCTGCGCAGCGACCCGCTGTATTTCAGCCTGTTGGGCCACTACTACCAGGGCATGCAACGGCCTGAGCAAGCGCGCGCCATCTACCAGGCCGGTCTGAAAGCCTTCCCCGATTCGGTCGACCTGCGCCAGTCGCTGCTGTGGCTGGCGATCGACAGCAACGACACGGATACGCTGAAACAGCTGCTAGCCACGCATGAAGCGCAATGGAAGCACGATCCGTCGATGCACGATGCCCTGGCGTCGGCCTACCAGGCCCTGTCGCTGCCGCAGGTGGCCATTACGCAGTACCTCCAGCCCCATGTCCAGGAACGTGCCAATGACTTCCTGTGGCTGATGGGCTATGCCGATGCCCTGGAGCAGAACCAGCAGGCGGACCAGGCCTGGCGCCTGCGCCGCCAGCTTCTGGAAAAAGAATGGGCATCCCGCCCACGTCCTGGCACGTCCCAGCGTGCCGAGCTGGTGCAATGGCTGCAGGCCACGGGGGACGATGCCGTGCGGCGCATGGCGCGCAATCGGCTCATCATGACCCAGCGCCCCGGGGATACCGGAACGGCAGCCATGCGCGAAATCCTGCGCCTGGACCCCCAAGGAAAAACCCAGTTGTCCGAGGCGGCGACGGAAACCCTCATCAGCTGGTACCAGGAAGCCGGTGAGTACCAGGCGGTGCGTGCCCACCTGTGGGAACGCTACAGCCGGCAGCGCTCGGCCAATCTGCCATTGTGGGCCGAGATCACCACGGCGCTGGCCAATGACGACCGGGCCCTGGCAGGCCAGTTGCTGGAGCGGCATGAAGACGCACTCCCACGCTATGACCGTATCAATGCCGCCGTGCTGGTGGGCGATACGCGCCGCGCCCAGAGCGATGCCTTCGAAGCCCAGACCTTCCAGCCCGATGACGACCAGCTGAACCAGCAACTGGTGGATACCTTGCTGTCCTTCAGCGACCACGCCGGCATCCAGCACGCCAGCCGGCGCCTCAACGAACTGTCCGAAGAGCAGACCACGGCGCGCCTGCACTGGGCCCTCAACCCACGCTGGTCCGTGGAACTGGATGCCAGCCGCACACAGCGCAGCATCCGGGACCGCTCCCAGCTGGCTGCTGTGGACGACGAACGCGGCATCGATGCCTACCTGCGCTGGAAGAACGGCAACAGCTCGGCCAGCTTCCGTGCCGGCCGCAGAGAGAGTCTGGACACCTACAACCCACTGCAGCTGCAGTGGGAGCAGCGCATCGACAACCGCCTGCGCCTGCGCCTGGAGGCGGGCCGCCAGCTGCCGACCGAAGAAACCACGGCCATGCGACTGGGCGGCATGAAAGACCGCCTGGGTGTGGGGCTGACCTACCAGCCCACACGCCTGGACACCGTCAGCCTGGAGCATTTCCGCGACCGCTACCACCTGCAAACGGGCGCCGACATCGGCCGCGGCCACACCACCACACTGCAGTACATGCATGCATTGCGCGGGGGAACGCCCAGTGTGGATGTCGGAGCCTTCTGGTCCAACTTCAATTTCAGCGAACGCAATCTGCAGAGCCTGTCAGGCCGCCAGCTGAACATCCTGCGCTATCTGCCGGACTCCCCTGCATCCATTCCAGCCAACTACCTGCTGCCGCAAAGCTTCCAGTACTACGGCGTGGTGATCTCGACCAATCAACGCTTCATGGAAGAGTACACCCGGGCCGTCCGGCCCTTCGCCAGCCTGGCATTGACACGCCACAGCCGCGAAGGCTCCGGTTATGGCCTGAGTGTGGGTCTGGCCGGCAGCGTACTGGGCCAGGACCATCTCAGCGTCGGCTTCAATTTTTCCAAGTCCAGTCCTTTGACAACCGGCCATACGCGTGAGCTGCAGGTCAGCTACCGCCGGCATTTCTGACACCACGCCATCACACGAGGGGAACTTCCATGACCGCACGCCCACATCGCTCACTTGCAGCCACCACCCTGGCAGGTATTGCACTGGCCAGTGCCCTGGCCGGCTGCTCCACCACCGACCGAGGCTCCACGCCGGCGCTGCAACGCCAGGCAAGCTGGGCCGTGCTGCCATTTGAGAACCACACCGAGACGCCCATGGCAGGACAGCGTGCAGAAGCCATTGCGGCCGCCCTGCTGCATGCCCGGGGCGTGGGAGAGGTCAAACGCTATGCCGGCCCCGCCCAGCAGGACCCGCTGTTTGGCGTGCCCGGCGGTGCCAGCGCCGACAGCGGCCTGGGCTGGGCACGGGATCAGGGCGTGGCCTATGCGCTGACCGGTGCCGTCGACGAGTGGCGCTACAAGGTCGGGGTCGATGGCGAGCCTGCCGCGGGCGTGACCCTGCGCATCATCGATGTCAAAACCGGCGCCACCTTGTGGACCGGCGCCGGCGGGAAAAGTGGCTGGAGCCGCGAAGCGCTGTCTGCGGTAGGCCAGAAGCTCATCCGCGGCCTGCTGGATTCCGGTCTGGGCAACGTACGTTAACCCTCCTCACCGCACAACCCGCATGCAACCAGGGAGCACCAGTATGGAGCCGCGCCGACAGTCAATGGAGCCAGGGCCTTTGCAGGCGTCTTTGGTCCCCAACTCGCCCCTGGGCAAGTTGGCTTTGCCCAGCACGCGCACCAGCGTGCTGATCGGTGAAGTGGTGATCCTCCCCCTGCTGTTTCTGCTGCTGGGCCTGTGGTTCTCCCCCGACAACCCGCTGTGGGTCAACACCGAGTTCCCGTGGTCCTGGCTGGCCCCCATCATCATCGCCCTGCGCTATGGTGCCCTGGCCGGGCTGGGCTCCTCCACCATCCTGCTGGCCGCCTGGTTCTACTTTCACCGAGGCCAGTGGCAAGACTTTCCCCAGCTGTACTTCCTGGGAGGGCTGATCACCATCATGGTGGTGGGTGAAGTGGCCAGCCAATGGCGCGCCAAGACCCGCCGCGCGGAATCGGTACAGCACTACCTGGACCAGCGCCTGGAGCATCTGGTGCGGCAGTATTACCTGCTGCGCCTCTCGCATGACCGGCTGGAGCAGGAGCTGATCGGGCGCCCCATGTCCATGCGCGACGCCTTGCTGAAACTGCATGCCAGCGCGGACTCCGCCGATGCCACCCAGAGGCTGCTGCAACTGCTGTCCCAGTACTGCCAGATCACCGATGCCAGCCTGCATGCGGTGACCGACGAGCAGCTGCAACCCCATGCCATTGCGCACATCGGAAGCCCGGACAGCGTGGACACGCAGGATGCCCTGGTGCGCCAGGCGCTGGAAATGCGCAGGCTCTGCCATGTGGTGGAATCCACCGCCGAAGGCCAGACCAGCCGCTACCTGGTGGCCGCGCCGCTGCTGGATCTGCAGGGCGATCTCTACGCCCTGCTAGTGGTCAGGGAGATGCCGTTCTTCGCGCTGCAGACCGAGAACCTGCAGGTGATCAACCTGCTGCTGAGCTACTACACCGATGGTCTGTCCGCCCACGAACTGACCAAGCCCGTGCTCACGCAGTTCCCGGACTGCCCCGACAGCTTTGCCATGGAACTGCAGCGCCTGTCCCACATGCAGCAATCCTCCGGCATCAGCAGCGTGGTGCTGGCCCTGGAGTTCTCCCAGGAAGCCATCGCACGCAACGTGCCCCAGCAGGTGGTGCGCATGAAGCGCATGCTGGACGAAGTCTGGCTGACGAAGCCGCAGGCGGGCAAACAGGTGGTCGCCATCCTGATGCCCTTGGGCACCACGGCCACTGCCGAAGGTTTTCTGCAGCGACTGGAACAATGGGCGCTCAGCAGCAAGCAGCACATTTCCTTGATGGAAGCAGGCATCTTTCCGCATGTGCTCCTGCTGGAGCAGCACACCCCGCAGGAGCTGCTGCAACGCATTGAAGGCCTGCGCCATGGCTAACTTCAAACTGGCTTTCGTCGCACTGCTGCTGGAGATCTCCAGCTGGACGGTCTCCGGCTTTCTGACCCAAAGCTCGGATTCGGCACTCTGGGGCTACCTCGCACTGCATGCCCTGGCCTCCGCCGTGCTGGCTTTCAGCATGCTGCCGCTGCTGCTGGGCAAGCATACCCAGCCCCGCTGGGCCGTCGTCGGCCTGATCGCGTGCTTCTGCTTTGTCATTCCTGTCCTGGGCTTTGTGCTGGCCTTCCTGGCGGTGATGACCGTCCGTGTCTACCCCTCGCGTGATCCGACGGAGGACTTCTCGTCCGTGGTGCTGCCCGATTTCGACCAGCACCAGCATCTGCCAGGCACCGCACAGACCTCGGGCATCCGGTCGCTGCTGTCCAACCGCGAGGCCCCCACCAAGCTGCGCTTCAAGGCCTTGGTCACGCTCAGCCATGTCAAGGGGCGGATTGCCTCCCCCTTGCTGCGCGATGTACTGGACGACCCCAGCGACGACCTGCGCCTGCTGGCCTACGGCATGCTGGACCGCATGGAGCAAAAGCTCTCCCGGGCCATCCACGAAGAGCTGCAGGTCCTCAAGGAAGAAGCCTCTGGGCCTGCCGCGCTTTCCCACCGGGGACTGGTGGCGGCGCACCGCCTTTCCGATCTGTACTGGGAACTGCTTTACCAGGAGCTGGCCTCGGACGATATGCACGACTTCGCCGTACAGGAGTCGCTGCGCTACTGCGACATGGTGCTGCGCCAGCAGCCCGACGAACCGCCGCTGGTGCTGCGCCGCGGCCGTCTGCTGCACGCCATGGATCGCCAGCAGGAAGCCGAGCAGTGCTATGCCAGGGCTCTGGAGCTGGGCATGCCGGCGACCCAGGTCATTCCCTACCAGGCGCAGATCCGCTACGCACAGCGTGATTTCGTGCAGGTGCGCTCCATGATGCAGGGCATCGCGCAGCACAACGCCCTGCCCAAGCTGCGGCCCGTGATTGATTACTGGAGCTGAACCGATGACGTTGCCCAAAGCCACAGAGGCCGACATTGCGCTCCTGCTCGAGGGCACCTACCCCTATATCAGCGGCGGCGTGTCCGGCTGGATTCACCAGATGATCCAGGCCTATCCGCAATACCGTTTTGCGCTGATCTTCATCGGCAGCCGCGCCGATGACTATGCGGGCCTGCGCTACCAGCTGCCTTCGAACGTGGTGCACATCGAAGAGCACTATCTCTACGAGCACCTCCAGGCAGATTTCATTCCATCCGCTCGCCCGGGCCACTCCCAGGCCTTTGCCAAGGCCCAGGTGCTGATCGATGCACTCGGCCGCCACGCCACCGGCATGGCCTCCACGGAAGAGGTCGTCGACGCCATCCGCACGGTCACCAAGGAAATCATGCCTGGCGGACAGATCCCGCTGGATGATTTTCTCTACAGCGAAGGCGCATGGGAGCTGATCCGCAAGAGCTACGAAGACTATTGCACCGACCCCTCGTTCGTGGACTATTTCTGGACCGTGCGCATCATGTTCCAGCCCCTGTGGATCATGGCGCGGGTGGCCCGGTCCATGCTGCCGGTTCGCATGGTGCACAGTGCCTCCACAGGCTATGCCGGTTTTCTGGGCGCCCTGGTCCATGACACCCGCGGCATTCCTTTCGTGCTGTCCGAGCACGGCATCTACACCAAGGAACGGCAGATCGACCTGCTCAAGAGCGACTGGATCCGCGACAACCGCAACATCTTCCAGCGCAACGCCAGCGAAGTCTCCCACTTCCGCAAGATGTGGATCAGCCTGTTTGAGTGGATGGGGCGCTATTGCTACGCAGCGGCCAACCCCATCGTCGCGCTGTACGAGACCAACCGGCAGCGCCAGATCCACGATGGCGCCCCCGAGGAACGCACGCTCAACATTCCCAACGGCATTCGCATTGCCCAGTTTTCCGCCGGCCGGCGGCCGGAAGGCGCCCCCGTCCCGCCTGTGATCTGCCTGCTGGGACGGGTCGTGCCCATCAAGGACATCAAGACCCTGATCCGTGCCATGCGCCGCGTCGTCAACCAGTACCCGGAGGCCCAGGCCTGGATCGTCGGACCTGCAGACGAGGACGAACTCTATGCCCAGGAATGCCGCGATCTGGCCGAAAGCCTGGGCCTGCAGCAACAGGTGAAGTTCCTGGGCTTCCAGAAGACCGCAGACATCCTGCCCCAGGCCGGCATCCTGGTGCTTTCCTCCATCAGCGAAGCATTGCCACTGGTGGTACTGGAGGCCTATGCCGCCGGCATTCCGGTGGTCACCACCGATGTGGGGTCCTGCCGCCAACTGGTGGAAGGGCTGGATGGCGAAGACAAGGCCCTGGGCCCCAGCGGGCGTGTCGTCGGCATCGCCTCCCCGCGGAGCCTGGCCGATGCCATGCTGGAACTGCTCACCGACACCGCCGCCTGGCAAGCGGCCAGTCGAAGCGCTGTCGCCCGCGTGGAACGGTTCTACACCGACACCCGCATGTTCGACAGCTACCGCAAGATCTATGAGGATGCCCTGGCATCCCGGAAGGAGGCACGCTGATGGCCGGTATCGGTTTTGAACTGCGCCGCCTGCTGCGCAAGAACACCCTGCTCAGTCTGGTGCAGACCTACGCCTATGCCAGCGTGATCGGCTCCGGCCCCTGGGTGTTCTCCATCGTCGGCATCCTGCTGATGGGTCTGCTCAGCGTGGGCCTGGTCGCTCCGCCATTTCTGGTGACCCAGTTCCAGACGTCCGTCACCTACCTGGTGGCGTTCAGTCTGATCTGGACCGGGCTGGCCCAGCTGGCCTTCACCCGCTTCATCTCCGACCGCCTGTTCGAGAAGCGCGCGGAAATGGTGCTGCCCAATCTCCATGGCCTGCTGCTGCTGGTGCTGGGCAGTGCAAGCTTCATCGGGATAGTGGCCTGCTTCACGCTGCTGTCCGGGCAAAGCATGCTCTACCGCATGCTGATGCTGTCGGGATTCGCCTTGCTGTGCGGCATCTGGATTCTGACGGTGCTGCTGTCAGGCATGAAACGCTACAAGGCCATCACCGTGCTGTTTGCGGTGAGCTACACGCTGATTGTGCTGATCTCCCTGGTGCTGCGCTATTACGGCCTGGAAGGTCTGCTGGGCAGCTTTGTGATCGGGCATCTGCTGCTGTTTTGCGGCATGTGGGTGCTGGTACTCAGGGAGTTCAATCCCCACCGCCGCCTGATTGCCTTTGATTTTCTGCAGCCGAAATCGCTGTACGGCACCCTGGTGCTGACCGGCTTTCTCTACAACCTGGGCATCTGGGCTGACAAGCTGATGTTCTGGGCCTATCCCGACACCTCCCAGGTGATCATTGGCGGGCTGCGCGCGTCACTGATCTACGACATTCCGGTGTTCCTGTCCTACCTCTCCATCATCCCCGGCATGGCCGTGTTCCTGGTCCGTATCGAGACCGACTTTGTGGAGTACTACGACAAATTCTTCACGGCCGTGCGCCAGGGTGGCTCCCTGGAAGAAATCGACACCATGCGCGACGAAATGGCCTATGCCATCCAGAGCGGCCTGGGCGAAATCGCCAAGATCCAGACCCTGGCCGTGCTGGTGACCTTTGTCGCCGGACCGGTAGTCTTGCGCCTGCTGGGCATTTCCGAGCTCTACCTGCCCCTGCTGCATGTGCAGGTGGTGGGGGCTGCGCTGCAGGTGGGGCTGATGGCCGTGCTGAACGTGTTTTTCTACCTGGATGAACGCCGCATCGTGGTCTGGCTCTGCGTGGAGCTGCTGGTGCTGAACATTCTGCTCACGGCGCTGTCGCTGGAGTTGGGGGCAGCCTTCTACGGCTACGGCTTTGCGGGCGCCATGCTGATCACGCTGTGTACCGGCTTGCACCTGCTGTCCCGCGAAATCGGGCGGCTGGAATATAAGACCTTCATGCTGCAATAAGCCGCAAAACGCTTTTCCAGCAAGCCGCTCTCCCCAAGTGTGCTTTTTGAGCCGACAGGCTGGTGAATCAACAGTTGCAAAACCTCATGCCTTTGCAGGAAACTGCAAAGGCTTTTTCAAGCCGCACATTCACTCCAAACACAACAAGGCTTTCCGTATCATGAAAAGTTTTTTGCTGCTTCTCTGGCTGCTTCCAACTCTGGTATTCGCCCAAGGTCCAGCCCCGCAACCCACCGAGGCCGAGAAAAGATACCAGGAAATTGTCAATTTGCAATGGCAACATGGGCCGTCCAAGGCAAGCATCGGCAGCAATGCGTCGATTGAGATCCCGAAAAATCATGCATTCCTGGATGCAGCCAACACCCGTAAATTCCTGGAACTCAACGGCAATCCCCCGCACGACAACAATTACACCCTTGCCCCCGACAACCTGGACTGGTTTGCCATTCTCGAATTTGCGGAAACGGGATACATCACGGACGATGACAAGATTGACTCCGACGCTCTGATGAAGGCCATTAAAGAAGGAGATGTTTCCAGTAACGAGGCACGAAAAAGTCTCAAGATGGAAGCCATCTATACCGATGGCTGGGTCATCCCGCCGCATTACGATGAAAAGACCAAACAGCTGGAATGGGGCATACAGCTGCATTCAGATTCCGGACAGAAGAATGTCAATTACACCAGCCGGATTCTGGGTCGGGAAGGCTTCATGAATGCCATTCTGGTCGCGGACCACGATATGCTGGACCAGAACATCACCAGCTTCAAGCAGGCACTGGCTGGTTTTTCCTACAACCCGGGCAAAACCTATGCCGAGTTCTTGCCAGGTGACAAGGTGGCCGGATATGGACTCACAGGTTTGATTCTGGGTGGCGCCGCCGCCGTGGCCACCAAGAAAGGTTTCTGGGCAGCGATTGCAGGCGCTGCCGCCGCTTTCTGGAAAGTGATTGTCGCGGCGGTCATTGCGGCCTTGGCAGGCATTGCGAGCATCTTCAAGAAGAAGCAATGAACCTGGTTCCCCTGGAGGCACAGTTGCTCATCCTGGCTGTGCTTTTTTATATCTATGATTCCAGTGTCTTGCTATTTTCCAACGAGGGCGTGATCACACCCTCCTGGAAAAACTGGAGCGCCCAAACCAATCTCAAAGGATTGGTTTTGCTGCGCAAAAGGCTTTTCATCCCCAATTTGCTTCTCCCCCACCGCCCTGTTTTCAGGCTGCACTGGCAGCCGGAAAGCCTGTCGCAAGCCGCCTCGGTGGAGTGGCAGAAAGAAAAATCACTGTATGGATGGTTTGGCCTGCCAGCCTACGGCATGGCACTGGCCCTGTTCGTCATCACTCCCATCACCTACTGTTTCTTTCGCAGCGATCCCGCATTGCTGGCCTGCCTGGCCCTGATCTACCTGATCCCCATTGGGGCCGGCATGCTGCTGTACCGACACCAGAAGCCCCTTGGCGTCAGCACGAAAAATGCCTGGTCGCTGTTCCTGGAATGCCTGCTGTGTCCGCCCTTCACGATCAACATCGTCCGCAAGCTGTCTCTGGCCAGACGGCTGCAGGCCAATTTCGTGGACAGCGCCTTTCAGCTGGTGGATGCCGCACAGTGGGAGCGTGTGCAAGCGGAGCTGATCGCCTGCATGGACGCCGAGATCGACGCAGCCGACTCGAAGGACAGTTCTGCCCGGTGGGTGGCATCGAAGAACCGTCTGCAGGGCATGCAGAAGCAATAACCCACCAGACAGGGGCCTGTGCGCCTCCATCAGGCAGCGTGTTCTGGCGCTTGGCGCGCAAGCCTAGCCTGCCCCGGCAAAGCCTGCCAATGCGCTCGGCCGGGACCGTGCGACGCCGCCGCCGCCGCCACCGCGCCCCGGCGGACAGCGGACATACCGCCGCCGCGCCCTATCTCACCTGGAAATGCTGGCTGGCCTGCCAGCTGGCACCCGGTGCCAGCGCCTGCGGCTGGTTGACCAAGGCCGCTTCGACACACAGCATCTGGCGCCAGCTGTCTGCCGCCATGTCCCCGAGCTGGGCACACAGCGCCGGACCGGGATTCCAGACCACGGTTTCGGGCCAGGCACCATCCTGGGCAATGTCCAGCACCCCGTGCCGGCCATGCAGCTGCAATGCCGCGCGGCTGCGCGCATAGACCCGGTCCACCTCTTCACCCAGCACCACGCTGCCGGCCTGCACCGCAGGTACAAAGCCGCGTGCGGCATCCCAGAACGCCTGGCCCTCCAGCCCTTGCAGCCGCGCCGTCTCGGCGTCGTGCACGGCCAGATAGCTGTGCAATGCACCGGTGAAAGCCAACGCCGTGGAGCCGGTATTGGTAGCCTGCAGCTGCACCCGCAGACCGGCGGGCGTCAGCTGTACCTGCAGCACGGCACGCAGGCCGTGCGGAAAATCTGCGTGCAGCGATGGCTCCGCGTCCCAGCACCAGCTGGCAGAGATAGATCCCTCTTGCACTTCGGCGCCCAGGTAGTGCCAGGGGGTCCGCCGCACCAGGCCATGCTTGGGCAAGGGGCCACGCTGGTTGAACTGGGGAAAACACACCGGAATACCGCCGCGGATGGGGGCACTGCCGTCCAGCACGGCACGCGGGCTGAGGAACAGGCGCTCCTGCCCTTGCGCCTCCCAGGACAGCACCTGGGCGCCGAAGTCCGAGACCACGGCACTGTCACCGTTGGGCAAGCCCAGGCGCGTGCAGGCCAGCCCGCGCCACACCATGCGCTCGGCACGCGGGAACTCGCTCATGGCGCTCAGGCGTCCTGGGCGTCGGTCAGTTCGTCGGCACGGTCCTGCCCGGCGGCAAAGTCCAGGTCCCCGGTATAAATGGCACGGCCGCAGATCACGCCTTCGACACCTTCCTTCTGGACCGCGCACAGGGCTTCGATGTCGGCCATGCCGGCCAGACCGCCGGAGGCGATGACGGGAATCTTCAATGCCTGGGCCAGCTTGACGGTGGCATCCACATTGATGCCGGTCAGCATGCCGTCCCGGCCGATGTCGGTGTAGATGATGGACTCCACACCCCAGTCTTCGAAGCGCTTGGCCGTCGAGATTACATCCTGGCCGGTCAGCTTGCTCCAGCCGTCGATGGCGACCTTGCCGTCCTTGGCGTCCAGGCCCACGATGATGTGGCCCGCAAAGGCGGTGCAGGCGTCCTGCAGGAAGCCGGGGTTCTTCACGGCCGCCGTGCCGATGATCAGGTACTCGATGCCCAGATCGATGTAGCGCTCGATGGTGTCCAGATCGCGGATACCGCCGCCCAGCTGCACCGGGATCTCACCGTTCACCTCTTTCAGGATGCTCTTGATGGCCCCCAGGTTCTTGGGCTGGCCCGCGAACGCGCCGTTCAAATCCACCAGGTGCAGACGGCGCGCGCCCGCTTCCAGCCATTTGGCGGCCATGGCGGCGGGGTCTTCCCCGAACGTGGTGGATTGGTCCATATCACCCTGGATGAGGCGTACGCAGTGGCCGTCCTTGAGGTCGATGGCAGGAATGAGCAGCATGATGGTGTGCGGTGAAAAAAATGGTCCGCCTCAAAAAGCGGTCCGACAGGGGTGGAACGAAAAATGCCTCAGGGCTTCCAGGCCAGGAAGTTGCGGTACAGGGCCAGGCCCTGGTCGGCGCTCTTTTCCGGATGGAACTGGGTGGCGAAAATATTATCGCGGGCCACGGCCGATGCGAAAAGCCCACCGTAGTCGGTCAACGATGCGCAATGCGCCGCCTGTGCCGGCCGGGCATAGAAACTGTGCACAAAATA
Organism: Comamonas sp. CMM03; assembly: GCF_019218715.1. Classification (NCBI taxonomy): domain Bacteria; kingdom Pseudomonadati; phylum Pseudomonadota; class Betaproteobacteria; order Burkholderiales; family Comamonadaceae; genus Comamonas; species Comamonas sp. CMM03. The sequence continues at coordinate 608,552 of NZ_JAHUXB010000002.1, forward strand.
GAAGTAGGCGCCGTCGGGCGTATCGCCCCAGACGGGGTGGCGCTGGCCTCCGGGGGCCTGGGGCTGGACCTGGTTCCAGCCCATCTGCGGCACCTTGAAGCGGCTGCCGTCGGCCTGGGTGCGGCCTTCCAGCGCAAAGCGCTGCACGGTGCCGGCAATCAGGCCCAGACCCGGGGTGTCCCCCTCTTCGCTGTGGTCCAGCAGCATCTGCATGCCCACGCACACACCGAACAGCGGTTTGCTGGCGGCGGCTTCGCGCACGGCCTGCTCCATGCCCGAATCGCGCAGCGCTGCCATGCAATCGCGCATGGCGCCCTGGCCGGGTAGCACGACGCGGCTGGCCGCGCGCACTTCGGCCGGATCCTGGGTGACCACCACGCGCACGGCGGAATCCGCCGCAGCGGCCATGACCGCCTGCGAGACGGAACGCAGATTGCCCATGCCGTAATCGACCACGGCCACGGTGTTGTTCAAAGCATTCATAGCAGCTTGTGCGCTTGCAGCTCAGTTTTCAAAATACTCTTTCTTCCCATGGCGCACACGGTGCGCACGGGCAGCGCCCATTTTTACAGCGATCCCTTGGTGGAGGGAATCACCCCGGCCATGCGCGGATCGCGTTCCAGCGCAAAGCGCAGCGCCCGGGCGAAGGCCTTGAAGATGGTCTCGCACTGGTGGTGGGCATTGAAGCCCTTGAGATTGTCGATGTGCAGTGTGACACCGGCGTGGTTCACAAAGCCCTGGAAAAACTCGAACACCAGCTGGGTATCGAGCTGGCCGATGCTGCCGGCGGTGAACTTGCAGTCCATGTGCAGGCCGGGACGGCCGGAGAAGTCGATCACCACGCGGCTCAAGGCTTCATCCAGCGGCACATAGGCGTGGCCGTAGCGGCGGATGCCTTTCTTGTCGCCAATGGCCTTGGCAAAGGCCTGGCCCAGGGTGATGCCGATGTCTTCCACCGTGTGGTGGCCGTCGATGTGCAGATCGCCTTCGCATTCGATGTGCAGATCGACCAGCGCGTGGCGCGCAATCTGGTCTAGCATGTGGTCCAGAAAGCCGATGCCGGAATGCAGGCTGGCCTTGCCCGTGCCGTCCAGATCGACGCGCACATGCACGCGGGTTTCGGCGGTATTGCGTTGCACTTCCGCAATGCGGGCGGTGCCATCGTCGGACACGGTGGAAGGGACGAGTGCGTTGCTCATAGTGATTCCTTCAGGGCAGCCAGCATCTGGGCATTTTCTTGGGCGGTGCCTACGGTCAGGCGCAGGCAGTTGGCCAGCAGCGGGTGCATGGCCGAGACATTCTTCACCAGCACGCCCCGCGCCTTCATCTGGGCCTGGGCGTGGGCGGCATCGCGCACCCGCAGCAGCACCATATTCGCTTCGGACGGCCAGACCGTGGCTACGCCGGGCAACGCCGCCAGGGCATCGATCAGCGGCTGGCGTTCGGCGCGGATGGCCGCCGCCTGTTCGGCATACAGCGATTCATGCTGCAACGCAAAAATCGCCGTTTCGCAGTTGAGTACGCTGATGTTGTAAGGCGGGCGCACCTTGTCGATCTCGTTCACCAGGGCGGACGGGCCGATCAGATAGCCCAGGCGCGCGCCGGCCAGACCGAACTTGCTGAGCGTGCGCATCAGCAGCACATGGGCATTGCGGGCCGGATCGGCCTGCATGCGCGTGATCCAGCTGCGGCTGGCAAAAGGCTGGTAGGCCTCGTCCATCACCACCAGACCGCCCACAGCGGCCACCGCGTCGATGACGGCCTGGACCTTGTCCTCGGCCCACAGTGTGGCCGTCGGGTTGTTGGGGTAGGCGATATAGGTGATGGCGGGCCGGTGGGCGGCAATGGCCTGCAGCATGGCGGGCACATCCAGGTCAAAGTCTGCCGTCAGGTCCACGCCGACAAAGTCCAGCCCTTGCAGCTTGGCACTCAGGGGGTACATCACAAAGCCGGGCATGGGCGCCAGCATGGTGGCGCGACCACCTTCGCTCGGCTGGGCCGTGGCCAGCGCCAGCAAGGTGATGATTTCATCCGAGCCATTGCCCAGCAGCACCGCCGTTCCGGCCGGGGCACCGGCGTAGTCGGCCAGCATCTGCTTGAGCACCTCCAGGCGCTCGCCGGGATAGCGGTTGATTTCCAGGCTGCCCAGGTGCGCCCCCAGTTGCTGCTGCAGCGCGGCTGGCAGACGGTAGGGGTTCTCCATGGTGTCCATCTTCAGCAGGCCTTGGGCGGGCTGGACATGGTAGGCCGACATGGCACGCACATCGGCACGGATGCGCTGCAGGGCGCGGGTTTGGTTGTCTGGTGGGGTCATGGTCGTCTTTCCACGGGATGCCTGCGTTGGCCTGCATTGCACGGCTGCAATGGTGTGGGCGCTCAGGCTCCTTCCAATCCGGGAGCGGGTTGCCGCAGCGGGTGCACCACGGTCACGCCGCCAAATTCGGCACCATGGGGCAGGTGCAGGCTCAGCATCTGGCTGCAGCCGCTGTGCTGGGCACAGGCCACGGCCAGGCAATCGCCGAAATCCAGCTGGTGGCGGGCCTGCACGGCCCAGGCCGTTTCCAGCGTGGCCGCATCGGTCTTCCATGGCGTCCAGGTCTGGTAGCGGCGGATGGCGGCACGCGCATCGCCCTGGGGCAGCGGCACGGCGGCGGTGGTGACCTGGTCGTAGAACTCGACCAGGGCCTGGTTGCCGGTACGACCGCTGCGCGTGCGCCACAGCACGTCCAGCCAGGCCAGCGTGGCCGCGTACAACGGGCCGCCGGCCACGTCTTCGGCGGCAATCAGCACCGAGGTATCGACAAACACCGGGTTCATGCCGCCGCTCCGGAATTCAGGTCTTGGGGATCACCGGCGCGCCGGGCACTGGCGCGGCGCACCTGGGCGCTGGCTGCAGCCACCGCTGCCGGACCGGCCTGCCAGCTGCGCTCGTCCGTGCGCCAGGCCAGGTAGGCCCGTTCGTACGCGTCCTCGCGCTGCATCATCTCGGCCATGAAGTCTCCCACCATGCGCGAGACGCTGGTGCCGCGCCGGGCCGCTTCCACCCGCGCCCATTCGAGCACGCTGTCGTCAACGGTGATGGTGAGGTTCTTCATGCCGTCTATCGTACACGAAATTCGTGCCACACGAAATTCGTGCCACACCAGATCCGTGTCACACAGTAGCCGCTCTGCGCAGCAGCTGCTGGGCCATCTCGCCCACCCGCCGCAAGGCATCCAGATGCTGTGCGGTCCAGTCCCCTCCCAGGCCGATGCGCACCCCCTGCGGAAAGCGCCCAGCCGCACCGAACAACCGTCCGGGCGGGATCAGGATCTGCTCGGCCAGACAGGCTTCGTGCAGCTGCACGGCCCCCACGCCCTGCGGCAGCTCCAGCCACAGCAGCAGCCCGCCGGGCGGATCGCTGACGCGGGTCCCCGCAGGAAAATGCCCGGCAATCACCTGCCGCGCCTGGTCCACCCGCACCGCAATGGCTGCGCGCAACTGGCGCATGGCGGCATGGTGGCCGGTCTGGGTGATCAGATCGGCCAGCGCCAGCTCCAGCACGGCAGACTGTCCTCCGGCCTGCATTTCCTTGATGTGGCGCACCTGCGCCGTCCAGCGGCCGGCCTCCAGCCAGCCCAGACGCAGACCCGGCGCCAGCGTCTTGGAAAAGGAATGGCACAGCATCACCTGGCCGCTGCTGTCATAGGATTTGAGCGTGCGGCGCATGGCATCGCCCTCGGCCAGGTCGGCATAGATGGCGTCTTCGATCACGGGCAGCCCATGCTGCGCCGCCAGTTGCACCAGGCGTTTGCGCTCGGCCTGCGGCATGCAGCAGCCCAGCGGATTGCTGAGGGTGGGCACCAGCAGCAGGGCCTTGACCGGCTGGGTATCGAGCGCCAGTTGCAGTGCATCCACCGACAGGCCATGGCGTGGATGCGTGGGAATCTCCAGGGCCTTGAGTTGCAGCGCCTGCAGCACCTCCAGAAACGAAAAATGCGTGGGAGACTCCAGCGCCACCACATCGCCCGGCTGGGTCACCGCACGCAGGCACAGAGCCACGCTGTCCATGCAGCCCCCGGTGATGACGATGCGCTCCGGGTCCAGGCTGCACCCCAGGCCCACCGCATAGCGGGCCAGGGCGCGGCGTGCGTCTTCATGGCCACTGGCATCCGGGTAGGTGGACAGCAGATGGCGGTGCTGCTGCACGGCACGCGTGACGGCCCGGCGCACGCGGTCGGTATGCAGCAAGTCCGGCCCCGGTGTGCCGCTGCTGAACGACAGCATGCCTTCGGGCTGCTTGCGCCCCAGCACGCGCTGACCCAGCCAGTCCTTGGACAGCGCGCGAGGCCGGCGCAGGGGCTGGACCGTGCTGGGCTCCGGCAGCTGTGCCGGGCGCGCCGCCACATAGAAGCCCGAGCGCGGGCGGGCCGTGATCAGCTGCGCATCTTCCAGCCAGTGAAATGCCTGCACCACCGTGGTCTGTGCCACGCCATGCTGGCGGGCCAGCGCCCGCACCGAAGGCAGCTTGTCGCCGCGCGCCAGGGTGCCCTGGCGTATGCACTGGGCCAGGGGTTCGGCAATCTGCAGATACAGAGGAAGAGAGGCAACGGAATCCATGCCGGCATTCTGTACTACCCCGGCCTATTGCCTTCAGTACAGATACCCTGCCAGCCATACAGCACAGAAGCCCGAGGCCCTGCGGCTGTACCGGTTCGGTTCACACCGGACTGCCGCTGTTGCCGCCCGCCGCATTGCCCGACAGTGAGGCCATGTATGCGATCCACCCCTCCCCCCATACGCTCCCACACGCTTCCACCATGGCATCCGCACACGGTGCAGAGGGCCGGTTGAGAGCCGAACTTGGCACACCACCGCCCCCCTGGAAGCCACTGTCCCTGGACGCAGCCGGCACGGTGCAGGCGGTGCTCGTCCCGAAAGGCCGGATGGCGGTACTGGAATGCCAGCAGGGCCGCCTGTGGCTCACGCAACAGGACCTGCTAAAGGATAAGTTTGCCGAAGCCGGCCAGCGCCTGTACTGCCCCGGCCCTGCCCGGCTGTACCTGGGTGCGCAAGGCAATGCGCCGGCCCTGGTGCGCTGGGTGCTGCTGCCCCAGGGCAGCCATACCCCGGCATAAGCCACCCCGGCAACCGGGTGGCGCCGGCACCCGAGGCTTGCCTTAGCGGTACTGCGGTGGTTGCGCGTAGCCACCGCGGCCAGCGTCGCCGGGGAAAGCCTGGGGTGCTGGCGCACCAGCGCCGCTGCGGGGCGGCTGCGCCACCGGGTTGCCGGCCAGTTGCACCTCGAACAGTGCCGCACCGATCACGCCGATGTTGCGCGCATCCCCGTCAGCCGTGTGGGCCGCATACGCCCGGTCCTTGGTGGCAAAGCGGAAGGCCGCCACCTCGCGGCTGTTCTTGCGAAAGCCCTCGATGTGCAGGGTCTGGCCCGCGCGCAGGAGGTAGCCGGCGTTCTGCAGGCTGCCCGCCTGGCCGGACAGCACGTCCAGGCCGTCTACCGTGGCCACCACCTCGTAGTTGCGGCTGCTGCGGTTGGTGAACACCAGCATATAGCGCTCGCCATGGCGGCCCGCCAGCTGGTAGCTGCTGCTGCCGCGCTGGCTGTACACCGGCAGCGCCTGGCCTTGCCCATCCAGCAAGGACCACTCCACCGCACCGTCGGCCAGCAGCACATTCAGCTGCCGGTCGGCACTGCCGCCCAGGGCACGGCGGATGCTGGCTTCATCGGAATAGCGCAGTTGCGACAGCGCCTGTGCATGTTCGGGATGCAAACGCGTGGCTTCCACATCGTAGGTCACGGACTCCCGCCCCTCCCCCCACTGGGTGCCCAAGGTGGATTCCACCTGGGGACCACGCTGGGCCACGGCGGCAAGCGGATCGGGACTGGACTGCGGGGCGCCGCACGCCGCCAGACCGGCGGCCAGCAGCAGGGCACACAGGGTCTGCCAGCAGCGCCGCAGCCCGGATGTGGTGGTGGGGTTCATGTTCACACTCCCTGGTGGTTGGAATCTGGATGCACCGCACCCCGGTGCGGCCCGGGTGCGGCCCGTATGTGGCAGCCGCCGCAGCAACGCGTGCAGAAAAAAGCCGTGGACCCGCCACGGCTTGCACACGCGTCCGGTGCCGCTTTATTTCAGACGCATTTCGGCCGCACGGGCATGGCCTTGCAGGCCCTCGCCATAGGCCAGCACGGCGGCGGTCTTGCCCAGAATCTGGGCACCGGCTTCGCTGACCTCGATCAGGCTGCTGCGCTTCTGGAAGTCGTACACCCCCAGCGGCGAGCTGAAACGCGCAGTACCGCTGGTGGGCAGCACGTGGTTGGGGCCCGCGCAGTAGTCCCCCAGGCTTTCCGAGGTGTACGCACCCAGGAAGATGGCACCGGCGTGCTTGAGCAGCGGCTCCCAGCGGTGCGGATCCCGGCTGGAGACTTCCAGGTGCTCCGGCGCAATGCGGTTGCTGATGGCACAGGCCTCTTCCATGTCCTTGGTCAGGATCAGCGCGCCACGGTCGCTCAGGCTCTTGGCGATGATGGCCTTGCGGGGCATCTCGGGCAGCAGGCGATCGATCTCGGCCTGGACGGCATCAATATAGGCCGCATCCGGGCACAGCAGGATGGACTGGGCCAGCTCATCGTGCTCGGCCTGGCTGAACAGGTCCATTGCCACCCAGGCGGGCGGTGTCGTGCCGTCGGCCAGCACCAGAATTTCGCTGGGGCCGGCAATCATGTCGATGCCCACCAGACCGAAGACCCGCTTCTTGGCACTGGCCACATAGGCGTTGCCGGGGCCGGTGATCTTGTCCACCTTGGGGATGGTGGCCGTACCGTAAGCCAAGGCGGCCACGGCCTGCGCACCGCCCACGGTGAAGGCGCGGTGCACACCGGCCACATAGGCGGCGGCCAGCACCAGCGGATTCTTGGCGCCTTGCGGCGTGGGCACCACCATGATGATGTCTTCCACCCCCGCCACCTGGGCCGGAATGGCATTCATCAGCACGCTGCTGGGATACGCCGCCTTGCCGCCGGGTACGTAAATGCCCACGCGGTCCAGCGGCGTGACCTTCTGGCCCAGCAGGGTACCGTCTTCGTCACGGTAGCTCCAGCTTTCGCCATTGGCCTTCTTCTGTGCCTCGTGGTAGCTGCGCACACGGCGTGCGGCGGATTCCAGTGCTTCGCACTGGTCTGCAGGCAGGCTGTCGAAAGCGGCCTTGAGTTCTTCCTTGGTCAGCTCCAGCGCGGCCATGGAGTCGGCGCTCAGGCCGTCAAAGCGGGCGGTGTACTCCAGCACGGCGGCATCGCCGCGCTTTTGCACATCGGCCAGGATGTCGGCCACACGCTGTTCGATGGCGGCGTCCGTGTCCGCCGACCAATGCAGACGCGCAGCGAAATCATGCTCAAACTGGGCATCTGCGGTTGATAGACGGACGGGAGCAGCTACGAATTCCATAGTATTTACCAGTGGAGAAAATCAGTTGTTCTTGGCCGCAACGGCCTGGGCGAACGCATCGATGATGTGGCGCAGCGGGGCCTGCTTGAGCTTGAGCGACGCCTGGTTGACCACCAGGCGCGAGCTGATGTCCATGATGGGCTCGACCTCGACCAGGTCATTGGCCTTGAGGGTGTTGCCGGTGGACACCAGGTCGACGATGGCATCGGCCATGCCGGTCAGCGGCGCCAGTTCCATGGAACCGTAGAGCTTGACCATGTCCACGTGCACCCCCTTCTTGGCGAAGAAATGGCGTGCGATCTCGGGATACTTGGTCGCAATGCGCAGGCGCGCACCTTGCTTGACGGCATGCGCATAGTCGAAACCATTGCGCACGGCCACGCTCACGCGGCAGCGGGCAATCTGCAGGTCCAGCGGCTGGTACAGGCCCTGGCCGCCATGCTCGATCAGCGAATCCAGTCCGGACACGCCCAGATCGGCGCCCCCGTACTGCACATACACCGGCACGTCCGACGCACGCACCAGCACCACGCGCACATGGGGCTGGTTGGTGTCGAAGATCAGCTTGCGCGACTTTTCCACGTCTTCCGTCACCGCGATGCCGGCAGCCGCCAGCAGGGGCACGGTTTCTTCAAAGATACGGCCCTTGGACAGGGCAATCGTCACAGGGGTTGCGATCGTCATTCCGACACTCTTTCGATATCTGCACCCAGGCCCCGCAGCTTCTCTTCCATGCGGTCGTAGCCACGGTCCAGGTGGTAAATACGGTCCACCAGGGTCTCGCCCTCGGCCACCAGGCCGGCAATCACCAGGCTGGCCGATGCACGCAGGTCGGTGGCCATCACGGCGGCGCCGGTCAGGCGCTTGCCGCCTTCGATGGACGCCACACGGCCATCGGTGGAGATCTGCGCACCCAGGCGGCGCATCTCGTTGACGTGCATGAAACGGTTTTCAAAGATCGTCTCGGTCACCACGCTGCCTCCCTCGCCCACCAGGTTCAGCGCCATGAACTGCGCCTGCATATCGGTGGGAAAGCCGGGGTATTCGGTGGTGCGGAAGCTCTGGGCCTTGAGCTTGCCGTTGGAGCTGACCTTCAGGCCGCCCGCCACGGACTCCACGGTCACGCCCGCCTCCTTGAGCTTGTCGATCACGGCGCCCAGGTGGTCGGCGCGTGCATGGTGCAGCAAGGCCTCGCCGCCGGTGGCAGCCACCGCGCACAGGAAGGTTCCTGCCTCGATGCGGTCCGCCACCACGTCATGGGTGCAGCCGTGCAGCCGCTCCACCCCCTGGATCACGATGCGGCTGGTGCCGTGGCCGGTGATCTTGGCGCCCATCTTGATCAGCATCTCGGCCAGATCGGGGATTTCAGGCTCCATGGCAGCGTTTTCCAGCACGGTCTCGCCGTCGGCCAGCGCTGCAGCCATCAGGAAGTTCTCGGTCCCCGTCACGGTCACCATGTCGGTGGTGATGCGCGCGCCCTTGAGGCGCGTCCAGCCTGCAGGCAGGCTGGCGTGCATGTAGCCGTTTTCCACGGTGATGACCGCCCCCATGGCCTGCAGGCCCTTGATGTGCTGGTCCACCGGACGCGAACCGATCGCGCAGCCGCCGGGCAGCGACACCTTGGCGCGGCCAAAGCGGGCCAGCAGCGGCCCCAGCGCCAGCACCGAAGCGCGCATGGTCTTGACCAGCTCGTACGGTGCTTCGGGCGTCAGGCTGTCGGGTGCGACAAAGCTCATGCCGCCACGCTCGCCGTGGGTCTCGGTCTGCACGCCCATATTGGCCAGCAGCTTGCGCATCGTGGCCACATCGTGCAGGCGCGGCACATTGTGCAGGTGCACGGGCTCGGCGGTCAGCAGCGCCGCGCACATCTCGGGCAAGGCTGCGTTCTTGGCACCGGAAATCAGGACTTCGCCCTTGAGCGAACGGCCACCACGGATCTTGAGTTTGTCCATCGCAAAACTGCCTTATGGGTCCAATCAGGCTGTGGCGCGCTCTGAATGCGCCCCCACAGCGAGTGAGTAATGAATGAATGCGGCGGCTTACTGGGCCGCCTGCTGCGCCCATTCGGCGGGCGTGTAGGTCTTCATGGACAGCGCATGCACCTCGTCGGTGGCCATGCGGTTGCCCAGCGTGGCATAGACCAGGCGCTGGCGGCCGACAAGGCGCTGGCCTTCGAATGCGGCCGAGACGATGGTGGCATACCAATGGCGGCCATCGCCTTCGAGCGCAATGTGTTCGCAAGGCAGGCCGGCAGAGATGATGGCTTGGAGTTGGTCAGCGGTCATGGGCCAAAGCACCCGCAGCGCGGGCGACAGAGAAAGTGGAAATCTTGCACATGGTGGTGGTACCGCTCAGTGGCGCATCTTGTAGCCGGTGCGCAGCAGGCGCACGGCCAGGGCGCTGACCAGCAGCCAGGCGCCGCCCACGATGGCCAGGCTGGTCCAGGGGGACACGTCGCTCAGGCCGAAGAAGCCATAGCGAAAGCCATCGATCATGTAGAAGAAGGGGTTGAGGTGGCTCACCTGCTGCCAGAACGGCGGCAGCGAGTGGATGGAATAGAACACGCCCGACAGAAACGTCATGGGCATGATCAGGAAGTTCTGGAAGGCCGCCATCTGGTCGAACTTGTCGGCCCACAGCCCCGCAATCAGGCCCAGTGTGCCCAGAAGCGCCGCGCCCAGGAAGGCAAAGGCCAGAATCCACAGCGGCGCCACCGCAACGGGCGGCGTGAAGAACAGCGTGACGATGTACACCCCCAGCCCCACGGCCAGACCACGCACCACCGACGCACCGACAAAAGCCACAAACCAGGCCCAGTGCGACAGCGGGGTGAGCAGGATGAACACCACGCTGCCCATGATCTTGCTTTGCACCAGACTGGACGAGCTGTTGGCGAACGCATTCTGCAGCACGCTCATCATCACCAGGCCGGGCACCAGGAAGGCGGTGTAGCTCAGACTGCCGTAGACCTTGACATGCCCGTCCAGCACATGGCCGAAGATCAGCAGGTACAGCACGGCCGTGAGCACGGGCGCGGCCACGGTCTGGAAGCTCACCTTCCAGAACCGCAGGATTTCCTTGTAGAACAGCGACTGCCAGCCTTGCATCATGCCGCTCCTTTCATCACCTGCAGAAACACATCCTCCAGGTCGGCACGGCGGATTTCCATGTCTTCCATGGCCACGCCCGCTTCGCGCAAGGTGGCCAGATAGCGTTCTATGTCGTTGGGGCCCTGGGCCGGCAGCTGCACCACCCGGCCGGTGACGCGGGCGATGGGCAGCAGCACCTCGGGCAGGGCCTGGTCGCTCTTGAACTGCAGCACATTGGCCGACGCCGTCTTGAGCAGGTTGGAGGTATCGTCCAGCGCCACGATCTGTCCGTGCTTGAGCATGGCGATGCGGTTGCACAGCGCTTCAGCCTCTTCCAGGTAGTGGGTGGTCAGCAGCACCGTGTGGCCCTGCTTATTAAGCTTGGCAATGAAATGCCACAGGGCCTGGCGCAGTTCCACATCCACCCCGGCCGTGGGTTCATCCAGCACGATGATGGGCGGCTTGTGCACCAGGGCCTGGGCCACCAGCACGCGGCGCTTCATGCCGCCCGACAGCTGGCGCATATTGGCCGTGGCCTTGTCCGCCAGGCCCAGGCTGTCCAGCAATTCATCAATCCAGTCGTCGTTGTGCTTCACGCCAAAGTAGCCGGACTGCAGGCGCAGCGTCTCGCGCACATTGAAGAAGGGGTCGAACACCAGCTCCTGGGGCACCACGCCCAGCTGACGACGTGCTGCAGCAAAGTCGCTTTGCACGTCATGGCCCTGGACGGTGACACGGCCGGAAGTGGCCTTGGCCAATCCCGCCAGAATGCTGATCAGCGTGGTCTTGCCTGCGCCGTTGGGACCGAGCAGGCCGAAGAATTCGCCCTCACCGATGTCCAGGCTGACCTGTTGCAGGGCCTGGAACTCGCCCTTGGGCGTGCGGTAGGTCTTGGAGATGGATTGGAATGAGACAGCTGGCATGGCAGCCGGTCATTTTAAAGGCAGTCCACCGCTGTGTGCCCGGGGGGCTGGGCGATAAACCTTATCGGGGCTGCTGCAACCCCGCACCAATGCCTGCACCAGCGCCCGCACAGCGGGCCGCACCACCGGCATGGCGCTGCCGCCGCGGGGTGTCAGACCAGGGGGTCTGCGCCCGCGCTGGCGCCCACCGGCACGCCCAGCACGCCGTCCACGCCGTAGACATGGGCCATGGACTGCAGGCCGGCGGGAAGATGCTGCACTTCCAAGGTGCGCTGGCTGGCCAGGGCCAGACGGCGGCATTCCAGCAACAACGCCAGTGCGGCGGAATCAAAACGCCGCACGGCAGCGGCATCCAGCACCACGGCACCGGTGCCGCCACCGGCGATCTGGCGGCGCAGCTGCGGCAGCAGGGCTGCGGCCTGGTCGCTATCCAGATCGGCGGGCAGTGCAATCACGCTCATTGGGCGTTGGCGGCCTTGGCCGGCATGGCGCCGCGGCTGGCCAGAGTCTGGATCAGGCCGTCAATGCCGGTCTTGTTCAGCTCTTCGGCGAACTGGGTGCGGTAGGTTTCCACCAGCCAGACGCCCAGCACGTTGAAGTTGTAGACCTTCCAGACGCCGTCCTTCTTTTCCAGACGGAAGTCCAGCGGCACGGGCTCGCCCTTGCCACGCACTTCGGTGCGCACCAGCACATCGGTGTCACCGGCCGCCATGCGCAGCGGCTTGACCACCACGGTCTGGTCGCTCACCTGGGCCAGCGCGCCGGAGTAGGTGCGCATCAGCAGCTGCTTGAATTCGGTTTGCAGGCGTTCCTGCTGGGCCGGCGTGGCCTGGCGCCACTTGGGACCCACGGCCGCCGACGTCATGCGGCGGAAGTTCACATGCGGCAGCACCACCTGGTCCACCAGGGCATTGATCTTGGCCATGTCTCCGCCCTTGAGGGCCGGATCCGCCTTGATGGTGGTCAGCACGTCGGTCGACAGGCGCTTGATCAGCGCATCCGGCGCTTCCTCGGCTGCCAGGGCTGCCAGCGGCAGGCAGGCAGCAGCGGCCAGGGCCACCAGGGAGTGCACAGAGGTACGTCGATTCATCTTCATGGGTAATCCTTTTCAGCAACGGGCCGCAGCCCGTGGGGGGGTGTGCGCCTGGGCAACACACCTGGGCACAGCGTGCCGCATTCTGGTCAACAGCATGCAAGGCGTGCGTAAAGTCTTGCAACACCATGCATCCGCGCCAGCGCAGGCCATGCCGGGAAAGCGTTATTCCTCGGGCGGCAGCTTGCCGGCGTCCATGTCTTCGACGCGGCCGTCCCCCTTGGGCTGGCGCGACTGCAGATACACATCGCGCAGCAGCACATAGCGGTCCAGCGCCACCGAATCCACAATGTCACCGGCCTTCAGCAGGCGTGCACGGTCATCCACGACCTTCAGGCCCACCAGCGCGTTGCGGTGCGAAATCGGACGCAGCTCGCTCAGGACATTCCCGTTCCAGTCCGCAGGAAGGGCCACCGTGTCCCGCACGGTGGATGGTCCCAGCAAAGGCAGCACCAGGTAGGGGCCGGGCTTGATCCCCCAGGCACCCAGGGTGCGGCCAAAGTCCTGCTTCTGGCGGTCCACGCCCATTTCGGTCGCAATGTCCAGCAGACCGCCAATGCCCAGCACCGTGTTGGTGGTGAAGCGCACCATGTGGTTGTAGGCCTGCAGACCATTGCCTTGCAGCAAATGGTTCACCATGGACCACAGATCGCCCACGTTGCCGAAGAAGTTGCCCACACCGGTGCGCACCGGTTGGGGCGTCACGGTCTGGTAGGCCGTGGCCACGGGCTTGAGCACCGCGTCATCGACCCCGTCGTTGAACGACTGCACCTTGCGGTTGAAGGACTCGTACGGATCCTGCGGGTTGCTGCCGGTCGCCGCGCAACCGCCCAGCACCAATGCACTGGCCGACACGGCGGCAATCGCGCTCCAGCGCACGATGGGGGATGTCTTGTTCTTCTGCATCATGGGTCAGTTTCCGTTGGTTGCGGGCGCAGGCGTGGTGGCCCCCTCTTCGGCCTTGTTGTAGAGGAATTGGCCGATCAGATTCTCCAACACCACGGCCGACTGGGTCGAGCTGATGCGATCACCGGCCTTGAGGTTTTCCTCGTCTGCGCCGGCTTCGATGCCGATGTACTGGTCTCCCAGCAGGCCGCTGGTCAGGATCTTCAGCGAACTGTCCTTGGGAAATTTGTAACGTTCTTCCATCACCAGGTTCACGCTGGCCTGGAAGGTCTGGTCGTCGAAGCTGATGGATTCCACGCGCCCGACCACCACGCCGGCACTCTTGACCGCCGCCTTGGGCTTGAGCCCGCCGATATTGTCGAAGCGGGCGGTCACCGGGTAGCCCTTCTGAAAGTTCAGGCTCAGCAGATTCGCTGCCTGCAACGCCAGAAACACCAGCGCGGCAGCCCCGATCAGCACGAACATGCCGACCCAGATGTCATTTTTGGATTGCTGCATTTTTGATCTATTCCTTGTTTGCCTGGGCGCCGTGCCTCAGATGCTGAACATCGATGCGGTCATCAGAAAGTCCAGTCCCAGCACCGCCAGCGAAGCCATCACCACCGTGCGGGTGGTGGCGCGCGACACGCCTTCCGGCGTGGGCTTGGCCACATAGCCTTGCAGCAGTGCCACAAAGGTCACTGCCACCCCAAATACCGTGCTCTTGATGACGCCGTTGCCCAGATCGTTCCACCAATCCACGCCGGACTGCATCTGGCCCCAGAAGGCCCCCGCATCCACGCCGATCAGCAGCACGCCCACGATCCAGCCACCCAGCACGCCGACGGCACTGAACACCGCCGCCAGCAGGGGCATGGCCACCACCCCCGCCCAGAAACGGGGCGCGAGAATGCGTTTGATCGGGTCCACCGCCATCATTTCCATCGCCGAAAGCTGCTCGCCGGCCTTCATCAGGCCGATTTCTGCCGTCAGCGCCGTGCCGGCGCGGCCCGCGAACAGCAAGGCCGTCACCACCGGGCCCAGCTCGCGCAGCAGACTGAGCGTCACCATCATCCCCAGGGCCTCGGCCGAACCGTAGCGCTGCAGGATGTAATAGCCCTGCAGACCCAGCACAAAGCCCACGAACAGGCCCGACACGCCAATGATGGCCAGCGAATAATTGCCCAGAAAATGGATCTGGTCACCCGTCAGGCGAAAGCGCCGCAGCGCTTCCGGCAACAGGGCCAGCAGCCGTCCGAACAGGCGGGCACCATAGCCCATGTCGGCCAGCTTGGAACGCACGGCCAGACCGATGCGTGCGGGATGCAGCCAGTTCATCGTGCACCTCCGTCACCGTGTGCGGCGCCAAAATCGGCCTCCAGCGAGGGGGCGGCATAGTGGAAAGGCACCGGTCCCGTGGGCCGGGCGTGGACAAACTGCTGCACCAATGGATCGGGGCAGTCCATCACTTCCTGTGGCGTGCCCTGTGCGGCCACGCCGCCAGCACCCAGAATCACCACATGGTCCGCCACGCGGAAGGTCTCTTCCACATCGTGGGAGACCAGGATCGTGGTCAGGCCCATGGCGTCGTTCAGGATCCGGATCAGGCGCGCCGACGTGCCCAGCGAAATCGGGTCCAGCCCAGCAAACGGCTCGTCGTACATGATCAGCTCGGGATCCAGGGCCATGGCACGGGCCAGGGCCACACGGCGGGCCATGCCGCCGGAAATCTGGCTGGGCATCAGATCGCGTGCGCCACGCAGGCCCACGGCCTGCAGCTTCATCAGCACGATATCGCGCACCATGGACGGCGGCAGCTGGCTGTGCTCGCGCAGCGGAAAAGCCACGTTGTCGAACACATTCATGTCGGTGAACAAAGCCCCGAACTGGAACAGCATGCCCATGCGCCGGCGTGCGGCGTACAGCTGGGTCTGGTCCATGGTGCCCACATCCTGGCCATCGAACAGCACCTGGCCCTGCTGGGCGCGGTTCTGTCCGCCAATCAGGCGCAGCACCGTGGTCTTGCCACCGCCGGAAGCCCCCATCAGCGCCGTCACCTTGCCACGCGGCACGGACAGCGAGAGGTCGCGCAGGATCACCCGTTCGCCATAGCCGAACGTGACATTGCGCAGCTCTACCAATGAAGGGGAATCAGACATGGGGATTGAAGTTTTCCACGGCCCAAAGGGGCTTATTGTGCAAACAAGCGCCCGGCTTGGCTGCAATTTGGCGAATAAACATACACCAGTGTATGTTTATTCGCAGCGACAGTGGCAGCACGGGGCGGCCCTGTCACGCTGCGGCGCAGCATAGCCAACGGCACCCGCCTTGTGGCTGCGCTGTGACAGTCACGGGGCAGAGTGTTGCTGCATCACAACATATTTTGCAGAAAGGCGCGGGTACGGGCCTGCTGCGGGTTGGCGAAAAACGCGGCCGCCGGCCCCTGCTCCACGATGTGTCCGCCGTCCATGAAGATCACGCGGTTGGCCACTTCGCGGGCAAAGCCCATTTCGTGCGTGACCACCAACATGGTCATGCGCTCTTCGGCCAGCTCGCGCATGGTGCGCAGCACTTCGCCGGTCAGCTCCGGGTCCAGGGCCGACGTGGGTTCATCGAACAGCAGAATGTCCGGGTCCATGGCCAGCGCACGGGCAATGGCCACGCGCTGTTTCTGCCCGCCCGACAGACGGTTGGGATAGGCATCGCGCTTTTCCAGCAGGCCCACCTTCTGCAGCAGCGCCTCGGCCTTGGGCACGATGGCATCGCGCTTCATGCCTTTGACAATGATCGGCGCTTCGATGATGTTCTCCAGCACCGTCAGGTGCGGGAACAGATTGAAGGACTGGAACACCATGCCCATCTTGCGGCCGATCTGGCGGATCTCGGCCTCGCTCACATACTGGGCCCTGGCCTCGCCTTCCGAGCGCGCCAGCACCTCGCCTTCGATGGTGATGGTGCCGCGGTCGATGGTCTCCAGGTGGTTCAGGCAGCGCAGGAACGTGCTCTTGCCTGAGCCGGATGGGCCGATGATGGCCACCACCTCGCCGCGCGCCAGTTCCAGCGACACGCCCTTGAGCACCGGCGTGCCGCCAAAGCCTTTGTGGATGCCCTGGGCAGAAATCATCACTTCGGACATGGCTTCAGGCTTCGTACTTTGCATGGCGGTTTTCGAGGTATTGGAAGATCCAGGTCAGTACCAGCGTCATCACCAGATAGAAACAGGCCGCCACAATGAAGGGCGTGAACGTGAAGTCACGCTGCACCACGCCGCGCGCCACGCGCAGCAAGTCGTTCAGCGCCAGCACGTATATCAGCGAGGTGTCTTTCACCAGGGTGATGGTCTCGTTGCTGACCGGCGGCAGAATGCGCGACCACATCTGCGGCAGCACGATGCGGCGCATGGTCTGGCCATAGCTCATGCCCAGCACCTTGGCGCCTTCATACTGGCCCCGGTCCACCGACTGGATACCGGCACGGAAGATTTCAGCGAAGTAGGCCGCGTAGTTCAGCGCGAACGCCACCACGGCGGCCGGAAAGTCCGGCAGGCGCACGCCGACCACCGGCACAAACGGCAGGGCAAAGTAGATGAACAGCAGCTGCAGCATCAGCGGCGTGCCGCGCATCAGCCAGATATAGCCGCCCACCAGGCTGCTGAGCGCCTTGAAACGGGAAATACGCATCAACGCCAATGCCAATCCCAGCGGGATGGACAGGATCAGCGTGATGACAAAGAGCTTGAGCGTAACCAGGGCCCCGGCAGACATGGGGCCCAAAAGCGAAATTACATAATCCATCGATGGCCTTCAAGGTGGCGCTTGGGTGAAGGGCAGCTGCCACAGGCACAGGCGCCGGACATGGCGGGTGCAACCCGCATGCCAGGACGCGATTGTCGTCGCAAAGCAAAAAAAACCGGCAATGCCAGGCATTGCCGGTACAGCTCGGTCGGTCAGACTCAGTGCTTGATGACGTCAGCGCCGAACCACTTCTTGGCGATTTCAGCGGCCTTGCCGTCCTTCTTCATCTCGGCGATCACGTCGTTGATCTTGTTGCGGGTGGCTTCGTCGTCCTTGCGGAAGCCCACACCGTAGTCTTCGGTACCGAAGTCGTCGGCCAGCACGGTGTAGTTGTCGGGCTTCTTGTTGACCAGGTAACGGCCCACCACCTCATCCACCACCACCACGTCCAGGCGGCCGGCTTCCAGGTCCATCAGGGCAGCGATGTTGTCGCCGAACAGCTTGGTTTCCTTGAACTTGTCCGACAGTTCCTTGTCCTTGGCCATGGCGGTCACGGCGCTGGAGCCTTCCTGGGCGCCCACGGTCTTGCCAGCCATGTCAGGCTTGCCCTTGATGTCCGAACCGGCCTTCACGATGATGATCTGCTTGTTCACCATGTAGGGATCGGAGAACAGGATCTTTTCCTTGCGCTCTTCCAGAATGGTCAGACCGTTCCACAGGGCGTCCACGCGCTTGCCCAGCAGCTCGGCTTCCTTGGCGTTCCAGTCGATGGGCTTGAATTCCACTTCGATGTTGGCGCGCTTGGCGACTTCCTTGGCCATGTCGATGTCGAAACCGACCAGCTCGTTCTTTTCGTCACGGAAGCCCATGGGCGGGAAGTTGTCGTCCAGACCGACGACCAGCTTGGTCACGGCAGCCGGTGCGGGCGCGGCTTCAGGGGCCGCTGCCGTGGAGGCAGGTTCATTCTTGCCGCAGGCGGCCAGCAAAGCAGTCAGGGCCACCGTGGCCAGGAGGGTGCGTTTCTTCATGGTGTCGAAAGAAAAGGTGATGAAAGACCTGCAAACGGCGCGACCGGAACTGGCTGCAAGAAGCGTGGTGTACGCCCCCCGGCTGTTCCGCTGCCGGACGAATCCGCTATTGTCGCCCAGAGCGCCATGGCGCGCATCCCATTTCCTGCAAGCCCATGCCACTTCGTCCTGCATCCACCACCCAGCCCGCGCCCCTGTGTGCCGACGGCCACCCCACCCTGCTGCCCGCAGCCCTGGTGCAGGCCTACCGCCAGGCCTGGTACGACGTGGCGCTGCCCGCCCACGCCACCGCCTCGCGGCTGCAAGTGGACGTGCACTCGCCGGCCCTGCAGCACGCCATGCAACAGTGCGGAGCCCGGCAGGCCAGCCTGCTGACGGCCTGCAACCCGCTGGGCGTCGCACTGTCGCCCGCGGACAACGAACGCCGCATGCAGGCGCTGCGTGTGGCACTGCAGCAGGACGGCTGGAGCTGGGCCCCGGCCCAGGGCCGGGACCCGCAAGGCGAGTGGCCAGGCGAAGACAGCCTGCTGGTCTGGCATATGGGCCCCACCCAATCCCGCGCCTGGGGCCGGCACTGGGAGCAGAACGCCGTGCTGACGGTGGGCAGCGACGCCGTCCCCCGGTTGCTGCTGCTGCGCTGACGGCACAGGGCGCGGCCTGATCCTCCGCTCCCGCACCCCGGGGGCAGGCCCGGGATGCAAAAAGCCTTTGCGACAGACATCGCAAAGGCTCGGAGGTGTACGGCGTCGGCCCGCACAGCGGCCCTGGGGCCGCCACACAGACCAGACCGGGCTCAGCGGGGCAACTGGCTGGCGCCCACCAGGAACTCGTCCACGGCGCGGGCAGCCTGACGGCCTTCACGGATGGCCCAGACGACCAACGACTGGCCGCGGCGGATGTCGCCTGCGGCGAACAGCTTGGGCACGCTGGTGGCGTAGCCGCCGATCAGATCGGTCGTGGCCTTGACGTTGCCGCGCTGGTCCTTGTCCACACCAAAGGCGTCCAGCACGGTCTGCACCGGCGAGACAAAGCCCATGGCCAGGAACACCAGATCGGCCTTGATGATCTGCTCGGAACCGGCAACTTCGGTCATCTTGCCGTCTTTCCACTCCAGGCGCACGGTCTTCACGGCCGTCAGCTGGCCCTTTTCACCGATGAACTCCTTGGTGCCGATGGCGAACTCGCGCTCGCAGCCTTCCTGGTGGCTGGAGCTGGTGCGCAGCTTCAGCGGCCAGTAGGGCCACACCAGGGGCTTGTTTTCCTGCTCGGGCGGCATGGGCATCAATTCCAGCTGGGTCACGCTGGCGGCGCCATGGCGGTTGGAGGTGCCCACGCAATCGGAGCCGGTGTCACCACCGCCGATCACCACAACGTGCTTGCCGTCGGCGCGGATCTGGCCCTTGTACTTGCCTTCGGCCGTGGCCTTGTTCTGCTGGGGCAGGAACTCCATGGCGAAATGCACGCCCTTCAGATCACGGCCGGGCACGGGCAGGTCACGCGACTGCTCGGCACCGCCGGTCAGCAGCACGGCGTCGAATTCGGCCATCAGCGTTTCGGGGGCGATGGTTTCCTTGGCCCAGTTGGTGACCTTGCTGTCCTTGCCCAGACCGTCCTTGCCCGCCACCAGCACGCCGGTGCGGATCTTCAGGCCTTCGGCCACCAGCTGCTCGACACGGCGGTCGATGTTGGACTTGTTCAGCTTGAAGTCGGGGATGCCGTAGCGCAGCAGACCACCGACCTGGTCGTTCTTCTCGAACAGGGTCACATCGTGGCCCGCACGCACCAGTTGCTGGGCGGCAGCCAGGCCCGCAGGGCCGGCGCCGACCACGGCCACCTTCTTGCCGGTCAGCAGCTTGGGCTTCTGGGCCGTGACCCAGCCTTCGTCCCAGGCGCGGTCGATGATGGCGTGTTCGATGGACTTGATGCCGATGGCATCGCCATTGATGTTGGCCACGCAGGCGGCTTCACAGGGCGCGGGGCAGATGCGGCCGGTGAATTCGGGGAAGTTGTTGGTGCTGTGCAGCACCTTGATCGCGTTCTCCCAGTCGCCGCGGTACACCAGATCGTTGAAATCCGGAATGATGTTGTTGACCGGGCAGCCGTTGTTGCAGAACGGGGTGCCGCAGTCCATGCAGCGTGCGCCCTGGATCTTGGCCTGCTCGGGCGTCAGTGCAATGACGAATTCCTTGTAGTTCTTCAAACGTTCCGCAACCGGGGCGTAGCCCTCTTCGATGCGGTCGTATTCCATAAAGCCGGTGGTCTTACCCATGGTGTGTATTCCTTGAAATCTGTGTTCGCTGGCGGTGCGACGGCCCGCCCGGGCCGCCGCGTTCGGGCCGTGTTTACTTGGCCGCTACCGCTTCTTTTTTGGGAGTGGCTTGCGCAGATGCAGCTTGCTTTTCCTTCTGTTTGCGTTCATAGATTTCGCCGAGTGCACGCTTGTACTCGGTCGGGAAGACCTTGACGAACTTGGCACGCGCTGCGGCCCAGTTGTCCAGCAGGTCACGGGCACGCTGCGAACCGGTCCAGCGGCTGTGGGCTTCGACCATGGCGCGCAGCTGTTGCTCGTCGCTCTGGCCGTTGTGCCACACACCGGGGTCGATGCTGCTGACGAATTCTTCGTGCGGCAGCACCTTGTCCAGCTTGACGGACGCGGTGTTGCAACGCTCGGCGAACTTGCCGTCTTCGTCGTACACATAGGCCACGCCGCCGCTCATGCCGGCGGCAAAGTTGCGGCCGGTCTTGCCCAGCACCACCACGGTACCGCCGGTCATGTATTCGCAGCCGTGGTCACCCACGCCTTCGACCACCGCCGTGGCACCCGACAGGCGCACGGCAAAGCGTTCGCCGGCCACGCCGCTGAAGAAGGCTTCACCGCGGGTAGCGCCGAACATCACGGTGTTGCCCACGATGGTGTTGCTCACCGAGTTGCCACGGAATTCATGGCTGGGGCGCACCACCACGCGGCCGCCGGACAGGCCCTTGCCGGTGTAGTCGTTGGCTTCGCCGGTCAGGTTCAGCGTCACGCCCTTGCACAGGAAGGCACCGAAAGACTGGCCACCCGTACCTTCGAAGTGGATGCGGATGGTGTCGTCTGGCAGGCCTTCGGCGTGCGCACGGGTCACCGCGCCGGAGAGCATGGCCCCCACGGAACGGTTCACGTTGCGCGCCACTTCCATGATGCGCACCTTCTCGCCGTTTTCGATCGCGGGCTTGCAGCGCTCGATCAGCTTCACGTCCAGCGCCTTGTCCAGCAGGTGGTCCTGCTTGTCGACATGGAAGCGAGGCACATCGGCGGGCACGTTCGGCTGGTAGAACAGGCGGCTGAAGTCCAGACCCTGGGCCTTCCAGTGTTCCACGCCCTTGCGGGTGTCCAGCAGGTCGGAACGGCCCACCAGTTCGTCGAACTTGCGCAGACCCAGCTGGGCCATGATCTGGCGCACTTCTTCGGCGATGAAGAAGAAGTAGTTCACCACATGCTCGGGCTTGCCGGTGAACTTGGCGCGCAGGACAGGGTCCTGCGTGGCCACGCCCACGGGGCAGGTGTTCAGGTGGCACTTGCGCATCATGATGCAGCCTTCCACCACCAGCGGTGCGGTAGCGAAGCCGAACTCGTCGGCACCCAGCAGGGCGCCGATGACCACGTCGCGGCCGGTCTTCATCTGGCCGTCGGCCTGCACGCGGATACGGCCGCGCAGGCGGTTCAGCACCAGAGTCTGCTGGGTTTCGGCCAGACCGATTTCCCAGGGACCGCCGGCATGCTTGATGGACGACAGCGGCGAAGCGCCCGTGCCGCCGTCGTGACCGGCGATCACCACGTGGTCGCTCTTGCACTTGGCAACGCCGGCGGCAATCGTGCCCACACCGACTTCAGACACCAGCTTCACCGAGATGTCGGCGTGCGGAGCCACGTTCTTCAGATCATGGATCAGCTGGGCCAGATCTTCGATGGAGTAGATGTCGTGGTGGGGCGGCGGCGAAATCAGGCCCACGCCGGGCACCGAGTAACGCTGCATGCCGATGTATTCGGACACCTTGCCGCCCGGCAGCTGACCGCCTTCACCGGGCTTGGCGCCCTGGGCCATCTTGATCTGGATCTGGTCGGAGGACACCAGGTACTCGGCCGTCACACCAAAGCGGCCGGAAGCGACCTGCTTGATCTTGGAGCGCAGGCTGTCGCCTTCGCGCAGCTCGATATCGGACTCGACCTGGGCCTTGCCGATGATGGAAGCCAGGGTTTCGCCCTGCTTGATGGGGATGCCCTTGAGCTCGTTGCGGTAGCGCTTGGGATCTTCGCCGCCTTCACCGGTGTTGCTCTTGCCGCCAATGCGGTTCATGGCCACGGCCAGGGTGGCGTGGGCTTCGGTGGAGATCGAGCCCAGCGACATGGCGCCGGTGGCAAAACGCTTGACGATCTCGGCAGCGGATTCCACTTCGTCCACCGGAATGGCCGTGGCGGGATCGCACTTGAACTCGAACAGACCGCGCAGCGTCATGTGCTGCTTGCTCTGGTCGTTGATCAGCTGGGCGTATTCCTTGTAGGTGCTGAAGTTGTTGGCACGGGTGGAATGCTGCAGCTTGGCGATCGCATCGGGCGTCCACATGTGGGCTTCGCCACGGGCGCGCCAGGCGTACTCGCCGCCGGCGTCCAGCATGGTTTCCAGCACCGGGTCGTCGCTGAAGGCGGCCACGTGGTTGCGGATGGTTTCCTCGGCGATCTCGAACACGCCGATGCCTTCCACACGGCTGGCGGTACCGGTGAAGTACTTGTCCACGGTGGCGGTGTTCAGGCCCACGGCCTCGAACAGCTGCGCGCCGCAGTAGGACATGTAAGTGGACACGCCCATCTTGGACATGATCTTGGACAGGCCCTTGCCGATCGCCTTGACATAGTGGTAGATGGCCTTGTCGGCATCCAGACCGTCCACGGGTTCCTGGTACAGGTCGGCCAGGGTCTCCAGCGCCAGATAGGGGTGCACGGCTTCCGCACCGTAGCCGGCCAGCACGGCGAAATGGTGGATTTCACGGGCCGAGCCGGTTTCCACCACCAGACCGGCGGTGGTGCGCAGGCCTTCACGCACCAGGTGCTGGTGGATGGCCGACAGTGCCAGCAGCGCAGGGATGGCCACCTGCGTGGCGCTCACGTTGCGGTCGCTGATGATCAGGATGTTGGCGCCGCCCTTGATCTCGTCCACGGCGTGGGCGCACAGCGAAGCCAGCTTGGCTTCCACCCCTTCACGGCCCCACGACAGCGGGTAGGTGATGTCGATGGTGGCGCTCTTGAACTTGCCGTGGGTGTACTTCTCGATCTCGCGCAGCTTGGCCATGCCCTCGAAGTCGAGGATGGGCTGCTGCAGCTCGAGGCGCATCGGCGGGTTGACCTGGTTGATGTCCAGCAGATTGGGCTTGGGGCCCACAAAGGACACCAGCGACATCACGATGGCTTCGCGGATGGGGTCGATCGGCGGGTTGGTCACCTGCGCGAACATCTGGCGGAAGTAGTTGTACAGCGGCTTGTTCTTGTCCGACAGCACGGCCAGCGGGCTGTCGTTGCCCATGGAGCCCACGCCCTCTTCGCCGTTCTTGGCCATGGGGGTCAGCAGGAACTTGACGTCTTCCTGGGTGAAGCCGAAGGCCTGCTGGCGGTCCAGCAGCGTCAGCGCGGGCTTGGCGGGCGCGACAAAGTCGGCCGGCACCTGCACCTGGTCGAGCTTGATGCGCAGGTTCTCGATCCACTGCTTGTAGGGCTTGGTGTTGACGACGTTGGCCTTGAGCTCGTCGTCCTCGATCATGCGACCTTGTTCCAGGTCGATCAGCAGCATCTTGCCGGGCTGCAGACGCCACTTGCGCACGATCTTGCTGTCGGGCACGGGCAGCACGCCGGCTTCGGAGGCCAGGATGACCAGATCGTCTTCGGTCACCACATAGCGCGAAGGACGCAGGCCGTTGCGGTCCAGCGTGGCGCCGATCTGGCGGCCATCGGTGAACACGATGGAAGCGGGACCGTCCCAGGGCTCCATCATCGCAGCGTGGTATTCATAGAAGGCGCGGCGGCGCTCGTCCATGGCTTCGTGCTGTTCCCAGGGCTCGGGAATCATCATCATCACGGCCTGGCTGATGGGGTAGCCAGCCATGGTCAGCAGTTCCAGGCAGTTGTCGAAGGTGGCGGTGTCGGACTGGCCGGCAAAGCTGATGGGGTAGAGCTTTTGCAGGTCGTCGGCCAGCACGGGCGAGGCCATCACGCCTTCACGGGCCACCATCCAGTTGTAGTTGCCGCGCACGGTGTTGATTTCACCGTTGTGGGCCACGTAGCGGTAGGGGTGGGCCAGCGGCCATTCGGGGAAGGTGTTGGTGGAGAAGCGCTGGTGCACCAGGCCGATGGCCGAGACGCAGCGCTCATCGGCCAGGTCCTTGTAGTACACGCCCACCTGGTCGGCCAGCAGCAGGCCCTTGTAGACCACGGTGCGGCTGCTCATGCTGGGAACGTAGTATTCCTTGCTGTGCTTGAGGCCCAGGTTCTGGATGGCGGCCGATGCGGTCTTGCGGATCACGTACAGCTTGCGTTCCAGCGCGTCCTGGACGATCACGTCGGAGCCACGGCCGATGAAGACCTGGCGCAGGATGGGTTCCTTTTCGCGCACGGTGGGCGACATGGGCATGTCGCGGTTCACCGGTACATCGCGCCAGCCCAGCAGCACCTGGCCTTCGGCCTTGATGGCGCGTTCCATCTCCTGTTCGCAGGCCAGACGGGAAGCGTGCTCCTTGGGCAGGAAGATCATGCCCACGCCGTATTCGCCGGCGGGTGGCAGTTCCACGCCCTGCTTGGCCATCTCTTCGCGGTAGAGCTGGTCGGGAATCTGGATCAGGATACCGGCACCGTCACCCATCAGCGGGTCGGCACCCACGGCGCCACGGTGGTCGATGTTCTCGAGGATCTTCAGCGCACCCAGGACGATGTCATGGCGCTTCTGCCCCTTGATATGGGCCACGAAGCCCAGACCGCAGGCGTCGTGTTCATTGCTCTTGGCGTACAGCCCGTGCTCTTGCAAGTGGGCAATTTCGGCAGCCGTAGTCATGGGGTTTTCCTCTATTTGTCTATCGCAGGGAACGCGAGAGTACGACACCGCATAAACCTATGCAAGAAAATTTAATTGGGGTCAGATACTAATTAAAAATAAAAATCCGCATTTTCATTTTAATTAGGGACATATCAAATGCACCAAAAGAAAGCCACGCGGCACGCGAGCGCCTGCTCACACACCAAAACGCACCAACAAAGTGCAAATTCAATAACCAGGAAGGATCAATTGCCCTGATATGGTGCGAACGCCGCATCTGCAGCCGTTGCAGATGGTGACGAACTCGCCTCGCCACCCTGTGGCAGACTGGCCTCAACCGGCCGCTGCGCCGGCCGCCCCGGACGCCGCCGGGTCAGGCGCCGCTGGGTCTGGTGCTGCAGTTGCGCCACAAAATCCGGCGATCCCAGGGCCCAGCCCTTGCTGGCCGCCGCCAGCACCTCTTCCGCCACGGCTGCCGACACCCCATGCTCCACCGTGCGCTGGTAGGCGGCTTCCCGGGCGAACGGGGTATTGGCCAGGGCCCAGTACTGGGCATGGGAGCGCACCAGGCTGTCCTGCTGCACGCCTGCGTTGTGCGCATAGCTGGACCATAGGTAGTCCTGCGGGCGCCCTACCAAGCCTTCCGCCACCGGCTGGGTTTCCAGCACCACCATGCAGGGCAGCAGATAGGCCGAGGCCTCCAGCACGGTGGAGCGGTAGCGCCCTTCCCACAAGGTGCCGCTGCGGCCGTGGCGGTTGTTGAAGTAGCGCACATAGCTGCGCCCCACCGACTGCATGAACAGCGGCAGCCCCTCTTCCGTCTCGGGCGTGGCCAGCACATGGAACTGCGCCGGCAGCAGCACATAGGCATGCAGATCGACCTGGAAGCGCCGCGCCATCTCGCGCATCAGATCCTTCATGGTCTCGTAGTCCTGCACGTCCTCAAAAATGGGCTGCAGATTGTTCCCACGCTGGATCACGTAATGGGCCATTCCTGGCAGTGTCAGTCGGGGCAAGCGGGCCATGGAGCGTCACAGGTTGAAGAGGAGGCACACCACATCGCTGTGCGCCGACCAGAATAGGTTTTGGCTATCAACAGCAGTGCACAAGGTTGAAATACATTATGCGCAGCGTACCAGCGACCATTTGTCGGAGGAGTTCCTGTCTCCATACGACGTCCACACACGGTGTGGCTGGCACAAGCCCATCGCCTGGATGGCCGCCCGGCCTCCACAGCACGCGGCACAGCCTGGCTGCACTCTATCAAAACAGGAGCATGCTGTACCTCGGCGCTGCGGGCAACGCGCCACATGGAGAACCCCCACACCGGATCGGTGTGCAGGTACCGCCGGTTCCAGGGCATGCCCGTGGCAAGCGTGCACGCCGCGCGATGGCGGCTCCAGCGCACCATCCACAGGGCGCCGCGGAATCGGAGATCCGTCAGCCACGCAGACAGACGGGTCGGACAGGTCTGATGGCCCAGAAGGGCCAGGAGGGCCTTGCGCCGCAGACCCGCACAGAATGCCTGGTGCCCCTGCTGTTCAGCGCCCCGCCGCCCGCAGCAGTTGCGAGATGGTGTCGCAGGTGCGCAGCAGCTGCGGCAGCAACTGGTTTTGCATCATCTCGGCACTGGTGCGGTTGGCCTGGCCGCTGATGTTCAGCGCGGCCACCGTCTGGCCCAGGCTGTTGCGCACCGGTGCGGCAATCGAAATCAGCCCTTCCTCCAGCTCCTGGTTCAGCAGGCACCAGCCCTGGCTGCGCGTCTGGCGGATGGCAGCCCACAGCGCCTCGTCACTGGTCTGCGTCAGCTGGGTGAACTGGCTGCGCGGGCAGCGGTCCATCAGCGCCTGCACCTGCGCATCGGGCTGGGCCGCCAGCAGCACGCGACCCAGCGACGTCCAGAACGCCGGCAGGCGCGAGCCCACGCCCAGGTTGGTGCTCATGATCTTGTGGGTGTGCACGCGCAACACATAGACCACATCCAGCCCGTCGAGTACGGCGGCCGAACAGGACTCGCCCACCGCATCCACCAGGCCTTCCATGGCCGGGCCGGCCAGGCTCCACAGCGGCATGGAGCTGAGGTAGGCAAAGCCCAGATCCAGGATGCGCGGTGTCAGCCGGAAGTGTTTGCCGTCGCTGTGCACATAGCCCAGGGTCTGCAAGGTCAGCAGGATGCGGCGGGCACCAGCGCGCGTCATGCCGGTGCGCGCAGCCACCTCGCTGAGTGTCTGAACCGGTGCTTGTGCACTGAAGGAGCGGATCACCTCCAGCCCCCGCGCAAACGACTGAACGTAGCTGTCGCTTGGTTTTTGTGCTTCGTTTTCCATAGCTACAAGGGTTTTCCCTGATGTGGTTTCTACAGGCGCGAAAAGGCAAAGCCTCTTCCTATAATTCTTTTAGCGAACTTTTGTTCTATATGCGAACATTTTAACGCCTTCGCCCACACCGCGAAGGGGTCATGTCAGCAGGAGACAACACATGATCAACAAAATCACCGACACCATTGCCGAAGCCGTTTCGGTCGTCAAAGACGGGGACGTGGTCCTCATCGGCGGCTTTGGCACCGCTGGCAACCCCAATGAGCTGATCGACGGTCTGATTGCCCATGGCGCCCGCAATCTCACCGTGGTCAACAACAACGCCGGCAACGGTTACACCGGCCTGGCCGCACTGCTGCAAAGCGGTCTGGTGCAGAAGATCATCTGCAGCTTCCCCCGCACGGCGGACAGCTGGGTGTTCAACGACCTGTACCGTGCCGGCAAGATCGAGCTGGAACTGGTGCCCCAGGGCACGCTGGCCGAGCGCATGCGCGCCGCCGGCGCCGGCATCGGCGCCTTTTTCTGCCCCACCGCCTACGGCACCGAACTGGCCAACGGCAAGGAAACCCGCGAAATCAACGGCAAGCACTATGTGCTGGAGTACCCCATCTACGGTGATGTGGCACTGGTCAAGGCCGAGCAGGGTGATCGCTGGGGCAATCTGACCTACCGCATGGCCGCCCGCAACTTCGGCCCGGTGTGCGCCGTGGCTGCCAAGCACACCATCGCCACCGTGCACGAGATCGTGGAGCTGGGCCAGCTGGACCCCGAAGCCGTGGTCACCCCCGGCATCTATGTGAACTCCATCGTCCAGATCCCGTTCGTGGCCACCCAGGCCGGTGGTTTCAAACAAGCCGCCTAAGCCGCGAATCAAGGAGATACCTCATGAGCAGCTACCAAAAGCGCAGCAAGAACGAACTCGCCGCCCGCGTCGCCCAAGACATCTTCGACGGTGCCTATGTGAACCTGGGCATCGGCCAGCCCACGCTGGTCGGCAACTACATCCCCGCCGACCGCGAGGTGGTGCTGCAGTCGGAAAACGGCATCCTCGGCATGGGCCCGGCCCCCGCCGAAGGCCAGGAAGACTATGACCTGATCAACGCAGGCAAGCAGCCCGTCACGCTGCTGGCAGGCGGCAGCTTCTTCCACCACGCCGACAGCTTCGCCATGATGCGCGGCGGCCACCTGGACATCTGCGTGCTGGGGGCCTTCCAGGTCTCGGCCACAGGTGACCTGGCCAACTGGAGCACGGGCGAGCCCGGTGCCATTCCCGCCGTGGGCGGCGCCATGGACCTGGCCGTCGGCGCCAAGGCGACCTGGGTGATGATGGACCTGCTGACCAAGACCGGCGAATGCAAGGTCGTGTCCGCCTGCAACTACCCGCTGACCGGCCTGGGCTGCGTCAAGCGCATCTACACCGACCTGTGCACGCTGGAATGCACGCCTTCGGGTCTGCGCCTGGTGGACACCGTGGACGGTCTCAGCCACGCCGAACTGGAGCGCATCGTCGGCCTGCCCATCGCCGCACCGGCTGCAGCCGTCGCAGCCTGAACGCCCCTCCCCTGCGCCCTTCCCGCGACAGGAGAGGCGCACAGGACACCCCATTTCTTGAACATCGACCGGCCCACCGGCCACCGCACATCGGAGACAACACCATGAGCAACACCCCCCAAGCCTTCATCTGCGACGCCATCCGCACCCCCTTCGGCCGCTACGGCGGTGCACTGTCCAGCGTGCGCACCGACGACCTGGGCGCCCTGCCCATCAAGGCGCTGATGGAGCGCAACCCCGGTGTGGACTGGAAGGCCGTGGACGATGTGCTGTACGGCAATGCCAACCAGGCCGGTGAAGACAACCGCAACGTGGCCCGCATGTCCAGCCTGCTGGCCGGTCTGCCCATCGATGTGCCCGGCTCCACCATCAACCGCCTGTGCGGCTCCGGCCTGGACGCCGTGGGCTCTGCCGCCCGCGCCATCAAGTCCGGCGAAGCCCGTTTGATGATTGCCGGCGGTGTGGAATCCATGAGCCGTGCCCCGTTCGTCATGCCCAAGGCCGAAAGCGCCTTCAGCCGCAGCAACGCCGTGTACGACACTACCATCGGCTGGCGCTTCATCAACAAGCTGATGAAGCAGCAGTACGGCGTGGACTCCATGCCCGAAACCGCCGAGAACGTGGCCGACGACTTCAAGATCGAACGCGAAGCCCAGGACTGCATGGCGCTGGCTTCCCAGCAAAAGGCCGCCGCGGCCATCGCTGCCGGCTACCTGGCCAAGGAAATCGTCAACGTGGTCATCCCCCAGAAGAAGGGCGATGCCATCGTGGTGAGCCAGGACGAACACCCCCGCGCCACCACGCTGGAAGCGCTGGCCAAGCTGAAGGGCGTGGTCCGTCCCGACGGCACGGTGTCCGCCGGCAATGCCAGCGGCGTGAACGACGGCGCCTGCGCCCTGCTGCTGGCCAACGAAGAAGCCGCCCAGCAATACAACCTGGTGCCCCGCGCCCGCGTGGTGGGCATGGCCACCGCCGGTGTCGCCCCCCGCATCATGGGTTTCGGCCCCGCCCCTGCAGTGCGCAAGGTGCTGGCCCAGACCGGCCTGACACTGGCCGACATGGATGTGATCGAGCTGAACGAAGCCTTTGCAGCCCAAGGCCTGGCCGTGCTGCGCGACCTGGGTATTGCCGATGACGACCAGCGCGTCAACCAGTGGGGCGGCGCCATCGCTCTGGGCCACCCCCTGGGTGCATCCGGTGCCCGCCTGGCCACCACCGCCGTGAACCAGCTGCACACGCTGGGCGGCCGTTACGCACTGTGCACCATGTGCATCGGCGTGGGCCAGGGCATTGCCGTGATTCTGGAAAAGGTCTGAACCTTTTCCCTCGGACCGGAACCTGCCCCCATCACCGCTCAGGAGACCTTGCATGAGCCAAGCCCCCCAATCCGCCGCCTGCACCGTAGTGACCGGCGCCAGCAACGGCATTGGCCGTTCGATCGCCGAAGCCCTGCTGGCCCAGGGCCGCACCGTGGTCAACCTGGACTATGTGCTGCCCAGCTGGAGCCATGAACGCCTGGTGTCCTACCAGGCCGACCTGACCAGCGCAGAGTCCACCCAGGCCGCGGCCGAGAAGATTGCGGCTGCGCACAACGTGACCGCACTGGTGAACAACGCCGGAGCCACCCGCCCCGGCACCATCGACACAGCCACCTCGGCCCAGCTCGATGATGTGGTGGGTCTGCACCTGCGTGCGCCCATGCTGCTGGTGCAGGCTTTTTTGCCCACGCTGCGCGCCTGCGGTGAAGGCCGCATCGTCAACATGTCGTCGCGTGCCGCACTGGGCAAGGGCGAGCGCATTGTGTATTCGGCCACCAAGGCCGGCCTGATCGGCATGACACGCACCCTGGCCATGGAGCTGGGCCGCGACCGCATCACGGTCAACGCCATCGGCCCCGGCCCCATTGCCACCGAGCTGTTCAAGAACAGCAACCCGGATGGCGCGCCGCAGACGCAGCGCATCCTGAACAGCATCGCCGTGGGCCGCATGGGCACGCCCGAAGACGTGGCCCGCGCGGCGCTGTTCTTCCTGTCGCCCGACAACGGCTTTGTCACCGGTCAGGTGCTGTACGTGTGTGGCGGAACGACGCTGGGCGTGGCCCCGGTCTGAGCGCCCGCAAGCCGTTTCACTTTCCCGATTCCCCCGGATGGCCGTGCCATGCATGCACGGCCACCACCCCCGGCGTGCGTGCCTGGCCCTGGCCAGCAGGGTGCGCAGGGGTCTTTTCCTCGTGTACTGGAGACTTTGATGTTTGAATCCACCCGCTCTTTCTCGCGCCGCCATGGTCTGAAGCTGCTGGCCGCCGCGGCCACCCTGGCCGTGGCTGGCGGTGCGGCTGCCCAGGGCGCCTTCCCCAGCAAGCCCATCAACATCATCGTCCCCTTCTCGGCCGGTGGTACCACCGACATCCTGGCCCGCATCGTCGGCCAGTACCTGGGTGAAGAACTGGGCCAGCCCGTGATCATCGACAACCGCCCCGGCGCCGGCGGCAACATCGGCGGCATGGCGGCCTCCCGTTCGCCCGCCGACGGCTACACCCTGTTCATGGGCACGGTGGGCACGCACGCCATCAACCAGTCGCTCTACAGCAAGATGCCCTTCGACCCGATCAAGGACTTTGCACCGCTGAGCCGCGTGGCCACCGTGCCCAACCTGCTGGTGGCCAACCCTGCCCAGCCGTTCAAGAACGTGAAGGAACTGATCGCCTACGCCAAGGCCAATCCGGGCAAGGTGAACTTCGGCTCCTCGGGCAGCGGCTCCTCCGTGCACCTGTCGGGCGAACTGTTCAAGTCCATGACCAAGGTGGACATGGTGCACGTGCCCTACAAGGGCAGCGCCCCCGCCATGACCGACCTGCTGGGCAACCAGATCTCGGTGATGTTCGACAACATGCCCTCCGCCATCCAGCACGTGCGTTCGGGCAAGCTGCGCCCCATCGCCGTGACCACGGCCAAGCGCTCGCGTGAACTGCCGGATGTGCCGACCATCGCCGAAGCCGGCGTGCCGGGCTACGAGGCCACCTCCTGGTTCGGCCTGTGGGCCCCAGTCAAGACCCCGGCCGATGTGCAGCAAAAGCTCCACGCTGCGCTGGTCAAGGTGCTGAAGAACCCCGCCGTGGTCAAGAAGATCGAAGACCAGGGCGGTGACGTGGTGATCGACACCCAGGCCCAGTTCGATGCCTATATCAAGTCCGAAGCCGCCAAGTGGGGCAAGGTCGTCAAGGAGTCTGGCGCTCAGGTCTGATCGCCGACGCGGCAGCGCCCGGGTTGCGCTGCCGTCGACGTGCCGCGACGTCGACATATCTCCTCCTTTGCGCGTCTGTCACAGCCTGTAGCGGGCTGTGCAGGCGCGTTTTTTATGGGCGCTCCCAACCTCTGTATACAAAACAGGACTGCAAGACAAGTACGGACAGGTCAGCCACGCAAAGAAAAGAGCAGGCGTGCTTTTTGCATCACAAAGTGACGAATTGTCATCAATCGTCACCTAACATCCTCCCTTTCCTGCTGTCCCAGCGTCTTTGCGTCCCTTGCCTTGCCGTGCTCTGCGTTGCCTTGCCCTCCGCCTTGTCTTTTCCTGCCGTGGGCCGGCCCGTGTGCGCACGCACCGCCCTGGCTCTGGCCTGCCTGGCTGCGGCCTTGCCCACCCAGGCGGCAGAGGGCACTGCCCCCACGGCGGCCACGCTGGGTACGGTCGATGTCACCGCCCCAGCCTCTGCCAGCACCGAAGGCAGCGACCAGTACCTGAGCACCGCCCCCAGTGCCACGGCCACCGGCCTGGCACTGCGCAGCCAGGCCACCCCCCAGCCCGTGCAGGTGCTGACCCGCAGCCTGCTCAACGACCAGGACGCCCAGTCGGTGCGGGATCTGGCCGTGCTCTCGGCCGGCCTGAGCGCCTCGCGCGGGCAGCTGTACGCCCGGGGTTTTGCGCTCAGCCACTGGATGGTGGACGGCATGAGCGTCAGCTCCGACAAGAATTTCGACCTGAGCCAGAGCCTGGCCCTGTACGACCGGGTGGAAGTGGTCCAGGGCGCCTCGGGCCTGATGAGCGGCATGGGCACCCCCTCTGCCGCGCTGAACCTGGTGCGCAAGCTGCCCACGGCCCAGCCGCGCGTGGAACTGCAGCTGCGTGCCGGCCGCTGGAACCAGCGCGAAGCCATGGTCGACGCCTCCGGGCCGCTGAATGCCGCCGGCAGCTTGCGTGCCCGCGCCGTGGTGGATGCCAACAACCACCACAGCTATATGGACCGCATGGCCAGCCGCAAACGCAGCTACTACGGCGTGGTCGAGGCCGACATTGCCGCCCAGACCACGCTGCGCCTGGGGGCCAGCCAGCAGCGCAACATCCACCGCGACTCGCTCAGCGAGATCCCCACCGCCCCCGACGGCGGCGACCTGCACCTGCCGCGCTCCACCTACCTGGGCTACGACTGGGAATACTGGCGGCAGCAGACCGACACCGCCTTTGCCCAGCTGGAACATGAATGGGACAGCGGCTGGCGCCTGCGCGCCGACCTGCTGCGGCTGCACTCCCAGCTGGAATACCTGGGCACCTACCTGAACGGGGGCTCCCCCACGGCCATGCGCCAGAGCCTGGGTCAGTACAACTCCAGCCAGGAGGAGAACAGCTACGCCGTGTCGCTGCGCGGCCCCTGGCGCTTTGCCGGGCGCACCCACCAACTGGCGCTGGGCCTGAGCCACCGCCGGGGCGACACCTCCGGCCAGGGCTGGACGGCCCCCAACTGGATCACCGGCCTGAATGTCTACGCGCCCATGGCCCCCGTCGCGGCGCCGAACCTGGGCCTGCTGTCGGCCTACGCCTACCGCTACCGCCAGACGCTGGACCCCACCCAGACGGGTGTCTGGCTGGCCACGCAGCTGCAACTGCACGAGCGGCTGCAGCTGACCCTGGGCGGACGCTGGGACCGCTACCGCCATGCCGGACTGGTGGCCGACAATTTCCGCATGCCCATGCAGCGCACCGACCAGGACCGCCTGCAGCACTTCAGCCGCTACGCCGGTCTGGTGTGGGAGCTGGATGCGCGGCACAGCGCCTACCTGCAGACCTCGGACATCTTCCAGCCCCGCACCGAACGCGACATGGCGGGCCAGGTGCTGCCATCGACCACGGGGCGCACCTATGGCGCCGGCCTGCAAGGCCGCTACCTGGACCAGCGCCTGCAGGCCGGCATCCACCTGTTCCAGGCCACCCAGCGCCATGCGCTGGAGCAGGAATACCAGCAATTCACCTGCCCCAGCTACCCCGGCGTGGCGTGCTACCGAAGCATCGAGCAGGTGCGCAGCCGCGGCGTGACCCTGCAGCTGCAAGGACAGATCACCCCGGGCTGGCAGCTGTCGGCCAGCACCACCCTGGTCAGCAGCCGCCATACCCAGGACCCGCAGAAACAAGGCCAGCGCTACGAGCCGCAACTGCCTCGCCTGCAGTGGCAGCTGAGCACGGTCTACCGCCTGCCGGACAGCGCCTGGCGTGTGGGCGGCAGCCTCTACCGCCAAAGCAGCACCGGAAATACCGGGCTGGACACCCTGAGCGGCTACCAGTACCGCATCCGCCAGCCCTCCTACACCCTGGTGGGGCTGATGGCGGCACGCCAGATCACGCCACACTGGCAGCTACAGCTGAACGTGCACAATCTGCTGGACAAGCGCTATTACCGCAGCATCGAAGCGCCCATGTTCACCGCCTATGGACCGCCGCGCAGCTGGCAGGCCACGCTGCGCTACCAGTATTGAGCGCCCGGCGTCGGCCTGCAATTACCTATGTTTCGGGATTGGCAACACCGGCTCCAGCAGCGATAGTGCGCGCAACACGCACCGCGCGCACTCCTTGAACACCATGTCCGCCATTCCTCCGACCACGCCCGCCCCTTTGCCAACCCCTGTGCTGGTGGTGGAAGACGATGCCTTGATCCAGCAACGGCTGCGGCAGATCCTGGCCAGCCTGGGCTACCAGGCCGACATGCTGCACTTCGCCTCGG
Source organism: Comamonas sp. CMM03 (assembly GCF_019218715.1). NCBI lineage: Bacteria > Pseudomonadati > Pseudomonadota > Betaproteobacteria > Burkholderiales > Comamonadaceae > Comamonas > Comamonas sp. CMM03. The sequence continues at coordinate 643,668 of NZ_JAHUXB010000002.1, forward strand.
CCCTGGGCCCGGCCCGCCAGCTGGCCGCGCAGCAAAGCTTTGCCCTGGCCCTGGTCGATCTGGGCCTGCCGGACGGCAATGGCACGGAACTGATTGGCGAGCTGCGCAGCAGCGACCCCGTCATGGGCATTCTGGTGATCTCCGCCTGGAGCACCAAGGAGGCCATCCTGAACGCCCTGCGCGCCGGGGCCACCGGCTATGTGCTCAAGGAACGTGACGACCTGGAAGTCACCCTCTCCATCCGCAGCGTGCTGCGCGGCGGTGCGCCTATCGACCCTTTCATCGCGCGCCGCGTCATCACCGAGTTCCAGCAACAGCAGGCGCCCACCGAGCCGCCGGCCGCCACCGACTCCGATGCCGTGCTGAGCGCACGCGAGATCGACGTCCTCAACCAGGTGGCCAGCGGCCTGACCCACCGCGAGATTGCCGAGCGCATGTTCATCTCGCGCCACACCGTGGAAGCCCATGTGCGCAACATCTACCGCAAACTGGCCGTCAGCTCGCGCATGCGTGCCGTCAGCGAAGCCCGTGCCCGGGGACTGCTGACGCGATGACGGGGTTCGGCGGGCACCGCCTGGCACGCAGCCTCTGGTGGCTGTGCAGTCTGCTGCTGGCCTGGCTGTGCTGGATGCCTGCAGCCCATGCCAGCACTGCAGCCCAGGCATGCAGCGCCCGCATCGACAGTACCATGGCTGCCCGTGCGGATGCAGCAGCCACCCAGGCACCGACCCAGGGCTGGGAAGCCGTGACGCTGCCGGACAATTGGTCGCGCCGCTGGCCCGGACACCACGGCCCGGTCTGGTACCGCATCACCTGGAGCACGGACTGCCCGCTGACAAGCCCCGTGGCCATGACCGTGGACTCCATCAACATGGCCGGGGAGGTCTACAGCAACCAGGACCTGATCTGGCGCGACCACCATCTGCAGGAGCCGCTGTCCCGCTCCTGGAGCACCGCCCGTTCCTGGGTGCTGCCGCAATCCTCCTTACAGCCCCAGGGACCGAACACCATCTGGCTGCGCGTGGTCGGCGTGCCGGAGCTGCGCCCCGGTCTGGGCGTGGTGGAGGTAGGTACCCCCGAAGCCATGCTCGCCAGCCAGCGCCACCATGACTGGAACACGCGCACCCTGTTCCAGCTGAACCTCACCCTGTCCGCCACCCTGGGCATCATGGCGCTGGTGGTATGGCTGCCCCGGCGCAAGCAGTCTCTGCTGGGCTGGTATGCACTGGTGTCGCTGTGCTGGGTGCTGTTCGGCAGCAATGTGCTGCTGACCGAGACCTGGCCCTTTCCAGACAGCCTGGCCATGGCCCGCGTCAACCACCTGGCCTATATCGGCTACATCGCCAGCTTCGCGGTGTTCTGCTGGCAGCTGATTGAAAGCCCTTTGTCACGCCGCCAGCTGCAACGCCTGGGCGGATTGACCCTGGTGGCCGGTGCGGTCGTTATGGCCACCCCGGGGTGGTTCCCCATGCAGCGGGCGGCCGACTTCTATACCCTGATCTTCCTGGGCAATACCGCGCTGGTGATCCGGCATGCCTGGCGCACCTGTGCGCTGCAGCACCAGCTGGTCGCCGTCTATCTGCTGCTGATGGTGTCCATGGGCGTGCGCGATCTGCTGGTGGTGGCGGAAATCTGGCCCAGCCGCAACTTCTACAGTGCCTACACCGCCCTGCTGTTCATGCTGCTGTCGGCCGTACTGATGCGCCGGCGCATTCTGCAGGATGCCCAGCGCATCGAGCGCTTCAACCAGGAGCTTAGCGAAACCGTGGCCCGCGCCTGCGACGAGCTGAACACCACACTTTCCCAGGAACATGCCCTGGCCCTGGCCAATGCCCACCTGCAGGAACGCCTGCAGCTGGCACAAGATCTGCACGATGGCCTGGGTGGACAGATCGTGCGCTCCATCATGCTGGTAGAGCAAAGCGATGCGCCCCCCTCCAAGGAACGCTATCTGTCCATGCTCAAGCTGCTGCGCGATGACCTGCGCCAGGTGGTGGACAGCGATGGCAGCATCGGCGCCAACGCGCCGACCACCCCCGAGGAATGGACCATTCCGCTGCGCTATCGATTTGTCACCCTGTTCGACGACCTGGAGATGTCCTCTGAATGGCTGACCCCAGCGCACTGGGAAACCCCGCCCAGCGCCCTGCAGTGCATGCTGCTGGCCCGGGTGGCCGAGGAAGCGCTGACGAATATCGTCAAACACAGCCAGGCCCGCATGGTGCGGGTCAACCTGCTGTATCCGGATGCCAGGCAGCTGGTGCTGCGCATCGAGGATGACGGCATCGGCTTTGACGCGCCGATCGCCCTGCGCGCCGGCCTGGGCATCGGCATGTCCAGCATGCGGGCACGCATGGAGCGCATGGGCGGCGCGCTGCATGTCCGCTCCCGCCCGGGCCATACCGTGATCGAGGCCTGCCTGCCGCTGGCGGACCTGGGCGCTGCAGCACCTCTGCCCGCCCCCCGTCTGCCCATACCGCACATGCCCATGCCGTGAGCGGGCTCGCCGCCGCAGCAGGCATGCCCCGCTGCTGAAAACAACGCGAAGCAGGGCTGAACCGCGCTGGAGACCACCGGCGTTCAGGCGCAGACCATTCGCGCCCTTGGCAACACCACCTCAGGCGGCGTTTTCAGCAGCAACGGCAGCCGCTGGCTCACCCAGTGCGGCCGGCGCTACCGCGTGTTGCGGCAGCTTGAAACGGCTCTGCGCCAATGCTTCCAGTCCGAACTCGGCCAGCAGCTGTTGCAGGCGATCGGCCGCCGCGCGTTTCTTGTGGCCGGTGTAGCGGGCCACGATCAGCTCGTTCTTCATGCTGTGCTCCCAGCCCACCAGCTCAGTCACCGTCACCTGGTAGCCGCTGGCTTCCAGGTACAGGCAGCGCAGCACATTGGTGACCTGGCTGCCGATCTCGCGCGTGTGGATGGGGTGGCGCCACAGTTCGGCCAGCGGCGTGCGCGCCAGGCTCAATGCCTTGGTCTGGCGCAGGCAGGCCGCGACTTCGGCCTGGCAGCAGGGCACCAGCACCATGGCCTTGGCCTTTTTCTCCAGGCCGAAGGCAATCGCATCGTCGGTGGCGGTGTCGCAGGCATGCAGGGCCGTAACCACGTCAAAGCGCTCAGGCATGAAATCGGCCTGGGTGGATTCGGCCACCGACATGTTCAGAAACTCCATGCGCTCGAAACCCAGATCGGCGGCCAGCTTCTGCGACGCCTCGACCAACGGTGCGCGGGTTTCGATGCCGTAGATGCGGCCCAGCCCCTGGGCCTTGAAGTACAGGTCGTACAGGATGAAGCCGAGATAGGACTTGCCCGCGCCATGATCGGCCAGCGTCACGGCGTGGCCGTCGGCCCCCAGCTCCTTGAGGATGGGCTCGATGAACTGGTACAGGTGGTAGACCTGCTTGAGCTTGCGGCGCGAATCCTGGTTGAGCTTGCCGTCGCGCGTGAGGATGTGCAGGGCCTTGAGCAAGGCGATGCTCTGGCCGGGTTTCAGCTCCAGCTGGGCCGCAATGTCCTGGGCCGCCGGCTTGGCAGCTTGGCCGGCGTTCGCAGCGCCCTGGCCTTTCTTGTCGTGCTTGGCCATCAGTTGCCTGCCTTCTGGGGTTCAGCATGGCCAGTCACCGGGCAGCGCGCGCCCACGTCCAGATCCAGCCAGCCTTCCAGGCCAATGTCTTCCAGCACTTCCATGTTGCGTTCGAAAATCATCTCGGCCTCGGGGAAGGCTTCCACCGCCTTGTCGATGCTTTCTTCGCGGATCAGGTGCAGCGTGGGATAAGGCGAGCGGTTGGTGCAGTTGGTCACGTCGTCCACATCCGTGCCTTCGAACTGAAAGCGTGGATGGAAGGAGGCCACTTGCAGAATGCCGCCCAGATCCAGCTCTTCCACCATGGCATCGGCGATTTCCAGAAAATCGTTGAAGTCCAGAAAATCCTGCAGTGCCTCGGGCAGCATCAGCAGCGTGGTGTCGCGCTTTTCGGGGTTGGTCTCGGCCAGGGCTTCCAGCTCGCGGTGCAGGTCATTGGCCACACCTTCGGCATCCGTGGCCTGGCTGACGACGTAGTGGATCTGGCCCTTCACATGCACGCCCTTGGCAAAGGGGCACAGGTTCAGGCCGATCACGGCCCGCTCCAGCCAGCGCACGGTGTCGGCGATCACCATGTCTTCGGGAAAGGATGGTTGGTCTGCGTCGGTCTGGATGGTGGTATCGGTCATGTGGGCCCCAAAAAGCAAATGGGGGCGCAACGCCCCCTCTCTCTCATCGATTCTGTGGCGCGAATTCTATCGGGCTGCCGCTCTTGCGTGCACGGTGCGGACTTTGCGCTGGCGCAAAGCCCGACCACGCCGGCATGCGGCACCCGGTATCGGCTGCCGGCTTCTGGTGGCAGCGGCGTATCTGTGACTCCTCCGGCTGCAAGCGTAACGCTTTGCAGCGTTTCAGACCAGCAGGCGTTTTCCGGTCAGCCGTTCATGCTCATGGGCGGCATAGCGGTCGGTCATGCCGGCCACGAAATCCGCCACGGCACGGGCACGCCCGGCCTCGCTGGCGGCCGCCTGGGCCTTGGCAGCGTGGCGCGGCTTCATTTCCTGCGGGCGGGCCAGATAGAGGGAGAACAGGTCCTGGACCACCGTCTGCGCATGGTCCATGGTCTGTGTGACTTCCGCATGACGGTAGAGATTGCGGAACAGAAACTGTTTCAGCGCCTGGCTTTCCCTGGCCATGTCCGCACTGAAGGCCACCAGCTTGTCCGGATGGGCGCGCACCGCGGCCACACTGTCCACCCCTGCGGCCGCAATACGCTGCCGGGTGGTGGCAATCACGTCGTACACCTGGTCGCTGAGCATGCGGCGGATGGTTTCGTACAGCAGGCGGCGCTGGTACTCGGCCTGGGCCAGCTGCGGGTGCTGGGCCAGTGCCTGGGCGTGGTAGCGCGCCACCAGAGGGACCGTCAGCAGCTGCTCCCAGGTGAGGTAGCCGGAGCGCAGACCGTCGTCCACATCGTGTGCGTTGTAGGCAATGGCATCGGCCAGATTGCACAGCTGGGCCTCCAGCGAAGGCTGGCCGCCCTGCAGAAAGCGCGCGGCCACGCCACCGGGCTCCTGTGCCTCCAGCTTCTGGGCATTAGCCTGGGAGCAGTGCTTGAGGATGCCTTCGCGGGCCTCGAAGGTCAGGTTCAGGCCGTCGAACTCGGGATAGCGCTCTTCCAGCTGGTCCACCACGCGCAGGCTCTGCAGATTGTGCTCAAAGCCCCCCCAGGGCCGCATGCAGGCGTTGAGCATGTCCTGCCCGGCATGGCCGAACGGTGTGTGGCCCAGGTCATGGGCCAGGCAGATGGCCTCCACCAGGTCTTCATTGAGGCCCAGCGGCCGGGCGATGGAGCGGCCCAGCTGCGCCACCTCCAGCGAATGGGTGAGCCGCGTGCGGAACAGATCCCCTTCGTGGTTCAGAAACACCTGGGTCTTGTAGACGAGGCGGCGAAAGGCGCTGGAGTGGACGATGCGGTCACGGTCCCGCTGGTGGTCGCTGCGCGTGGGCGCCGCCACCTCCGCAAAACGCCTGCCCCGGGTCTGTGCCGGGTCGCATGCCCAAGGGGCCAGTGCCTGCATCGCCATCCACCACTCCTCTGTTCAAAGACACTTCAGAGACACCACCGCCATTCACGGCACAGCCTAGCCGCCGCACAGCCCCCTCCCCCGTCGGCGTGTCAGGCGGGTGCGCAGCACCAGTCGATGACCTGGCGCACCAGCGCATCCGGTGCGCCGCGCATGGTGGCCTTTCCCGGGCCGTCGATCAGCACGAAGCGGATCTCGCCCGCTTCGGCCTTTTTGTCCACCCGCATATGTTCCAGGTAGGCGCCGGCGTTGTCCTGCGCGTCCAACACGGCGCCGCGCGTGGGCAGGCCGGCACGTTCGATCAGGCGGGTCAGCCGTGCCACAAAGGCAGCGTCCACCATGCCCAGTTCCTGCGACAGATGGGCCGCCATCACCATACCGGCACCCACGCCTTCGCCGTGCAGCCAGTTGCCGTAGCCCATGCCGGCTTCGATGGCGTGACCAAAGGTGTGGCCAAAGTTCAGCACTGCGCGCAGACCAGTTTCCTTCTCGTCCTGGCTGACCACCCAGGCCTTGATCTCCACGCTGCGCTTGACCGCCTGCGCCATGGCCGTGCGGTCACCGGCACGCAGACGGTCGATGTGCAACTCCAGCCACTCGAAGAACGCCATATCGGCAATCGGGCCGTACTTGATGACCTCGGCCAGCCCGGCCGACAGCTCGCGCGGAGGCAGGCTGTCGAGCGATGCCAGATCGCACACCACCAGCTGCGGCTGGTAGAAGGCACCGACCATGTTCTTGCCCAGCGGGTGGTTGATGGCGGTTTTGCCGCCCACGCTGGAATCCACCTGCGACAGCAGCGTGGTGGGCAGTTGCACAAAGGGCACGCCACGCATATAGCTGGCAGCGGCAAACCCCGTCATGTCACCAATCACGCCGCCCCCCAGGGCAAACAGCACGGTCTTGCGGTCGCAGCCATGCTGCAGCAGGGCGTCAAAAATCAGGTTCAGCGTCTGCCAGTCCTTGTAGGCCTCGCCATCCGGCAGCTCCACCACATGCACCTGCGGGTAGCGGCCCGCCAGCGCTGCACGCACCTGCTGCAGGTACAGCGGCGCCACGGTGGTATTGGTCACGATCAGCGCACTGGCCGCCTTGGGCAGAGCGGCATAGGTGGCGGCATCGCCCAGCAGACCGGCGGCAATGCGGATCGGGTAGCTGCGCTCTCCCAGATCAATGTGCACGGTGGCCTGGTCGGCCGTGGCAGAGGCGAAAGGGACAAGCGTGGCAGCGGAGGTCATGCGGGCAGAAAGTCAGAAAACGGGAAAGGTCTGCGCCCAAGTGTAGGGCAGCCGGCAGGCCGAGGCATCGCGGACCGGGTGGTACACCCACGGCAGAGGCGATGGTCGCGTGCGGACATGAAAAAAACCCGCAGGCCTTGCGGCGTGCGGGTTGTGTCGGTCTGGGACCGGGCAGAGCCTGGGCTCCACCCTTGTCACAGCGGCCAACAGGCAATTACATGCCCATGCCGCCCATGCCGCCCATGCCACCCATGCCACCCATGTCGGGAGCACCAGCGCCTTCGGCCTTGGGGGCGTCAGCGATCATGCACTCGGTGGTCAGCAGCAGCGAAGCCACGGAAGCAGCGTTTTGCAGAGCGGTACGGGTCACCTTGGTGGGATCCAGGATACCCATTTCCAGCATGTCGCCGTAGGTGTCGTTGGCAGCGTTGAAACCGAAGTTGCCTTGGCCCTTCAGCACCGAGTCCACCACCACCGAGGGTTCGCCACCGGCGTTGGACACGATTTCGCGCAGAGGGGCTTCCACGGCCTTCAGCACCAGCTTGATACCGGCGTCTTGCTCGGCATTGCCAGTGGACAGAGCGCCCACGGCTTGCTTGGCGCGCAGCAGGGCCACGCCGCCGCCGGCCACGATGCCTTCTTCCACAGCAGCGCGGGTAGCGTGCAGGGCGTCTTCCACGCGGGCCTTCTTTTCCTTCATTTCGACTTCGGTCGCAGCGCCGACCTTGATCACTGCCACGCCGCCGGCCAGCTTGGCCACGCGTTCTTGCAGCTTTTCACGGTCGTAGTCGCTGGTCGCTTCTTCGATCTGCAGGCGGATTTGCTTGACGCGGGCTTCGATTTCAGCAGCTTGGCCAGCACCGTCGATGATGGTGGTGTTTTCCTTGCCGATTTCGACGCGTTGGGCTTGGCCCAGGTCTTCCAGGGTCACCTTGTCCAGGGTCAGGCCGACTTCCTCGGCGATCACCTTGCCGCCCGTCAGGATGGCGATGTCTTCCAGCATGGCCTTGCGACGGTCGCCGAAGCCAGGAGCCTTCACAGCCACGACCTTCAGGATGCCGCGGATGGTGTTCACCACCAGAGTCGCCAGGGCTTCGCCTTCGACGTCTTCGGCAATGATCAGCAGGGGACGGCCAGCCTTGGCAACTTGCTCCAGGGTGGGCAGCAGGTCACGGATGTTGCTGATCTTCTTGTCGAACAGCAGCACGAAGGGGTTGTCCAGAATCGCGGCTTGCTTTTCGGGGTTGTTGATGAAGTAGGGCGACAGGTAGCCGCGGTCGAATTGCATGCCTTCCACGACATCCAGTTCGTTGGCCAGGGACTTGCCCTCTTCCACGGTGATCACGCCTTCCTTGCCGACCTTGTCCATGGCTTGGGCAATGATTTCGCCCACGTCGGAGTCGGAGTTGGCGGAAATGGTGCCGACTTGGGCGATTTCCTTGGAAGTGGTGGTGGCCTTGGATTGCTTCTTCAGCTCTTCCACCAGGGCGGCGACAGCCTTGTCGATACCGCGCTTCAGGTCCATGGGGTTCAGACCGGCAGCCACGTACTTGGAGCCTTCGCGCACGATGGCCTGGGCCAGCACGGTGGCGGTGGTGGTGCCGTCACCGGCGATGTCGTTGGTCTTGGAAGCCACTTCCTTCACGAGCTGGGCGCCCATGTTCTGCAGCTTGTCCTTCAGTTCCACTTCCTTGGCCACGGACACGCCGTCCTTGGTCACGGTGGGGGCGCCGAAGGAGCGCTCCAGCACCACGTTGCGGCCCTTGGGGCCCAGGGTCACTTTAACGGCATTGGCCAGAATGTTCACGCCTTCGACCATGCGTGCACGTGCTTCACCACCGAAAACTACGTCTTTTGCTGCCATGTTTGGCTCCTACAAATGGGTTCAATTTGGCTGTTTCAGCGCATCCAGTGGGCTGAGACAGCTATGAATTTGAAAGTTTGGATGCTGGGGAACGGGTGCCTGGGGCCGCGGGCCTCTGGCACCGGCAAATCACCGGGTGATTTACTTCTCGACGACTGCGAACAGGTCGTCTTCCTTCATCACCAGCAGCTCGTTGCCGTCGATCTTGACAGTCTGGCCAGAGTACTTGCCGAACAGCACGCGGTCGCCGACCTTCACGTTCAGAGCGATCTGTTCGCCCTTGTCGTTGCGCTTGCCAGGACCCACTGCCAGCACTTCGCCTTGGTCAGGCTTTTCGGCGGCGTTGTCAGGGATATAAATGCCCGAAGCCGTCTTGGTTTCGTTCTCAAGGCGCTTGACGATCACGCGGTCGTGCAGAGGACGCAGGTTCATTCACTTCTCCTAGAAATCAACAAAGTGGATTTATCCGTTCCACGCTGCGCAAAGCCAGCGTGGCTAAACAGGCGAGGGACCGGGCTTGTTAGCACTCAACCCCTACGAGTGCTAATAATAAGGCGAAATCGGAAGCTTTCAAGTCCCAAGGTCGCTTGAAAAGCAGGGTTACCGTGGAACGCCATGCAAGGAACGGCTCTCACAGCAAGTTCGTGGAAAGCGCAACGGCCCTGTGGCTTTTGGCGATGCCCATTCCGAAAACATCCGGGCAGGACCCCACGGGATGAGATACCGTGGAGCGCGTCGCAGCGGCAGCCGTCCCAACCCGAGCCGCGTCCGCCAGGCTGAAGGGCCGCATGCTTGCTTCCGCTCCTGTTCTGCCCTTGTTGACTGAGCCCCTCCAGTCCGACCGCGTGATCAATTGCCCCGAAAGCGTCCGGTCGTTGCATACGTTGGCGGCAGATGCCGGACGGCAAGTCAGACGGTTGCAGCGACCGCCTCCGTTTTGGAGCATGCCGGCTCCACGCAAACCCGAATTTCCGCGAACTGGACTGCCTTAGCCCACACAGGGACCAGCCCTTAAGACGACGTTAAGTTCAGAACTCGACGATCTTGGCATGACCCAATACCGAGATCGCCGAAGCCTGATTGCCTTGGCTGTTTTTTCTTTGATCGTCCTGTGGGATGTATCAGGCCTCGACATGCCTTTCGCCCAGCTTGTAGGTGGCAAGGCAGGTTTCCCCTTGAGAGACAGTTGGTTTTTGACCACTGTCCTGCACGATGGAGTGAAGCAATTGGCGTGGATGTTTGTACTCGCCTTGGCAGTCTCCACTGTCTGGCCATGGGGACCGCTGAAGGACCTGCCATTTGCCCGCCGGGTCCAGCTGACAGCAGTAACGCTTTGCGCAAGCGGTCTGATCGCGTTGCTCAAGGCGGGCAACCACACCAGTTGCCCCTGGGATCTTGAACAGTTTGGGGGCGTGGCCAGCTACATCTCTCATTGGACCGGGTGGGTTCGTTCGGACGGCGGAGGGGGCCATTGCTTTCCCGCAGGCCAGGCGTCTACAGGCTTCGCCTTCATCGCCGGTTACTTTGCATTGCGGGATGACAAGCCCCAACTTGCACGGTGGTGGCTGCTTGCATCCATCGCTTTAGGCCTCGTTCTAGGTGGTGCCCAACAGCTTCGTGGGGCCCATTTCATGAGCCATACGCTGTGGACGGGCTGGATCTGCTGGCTGTTCGGATGGACTGCAAATGCGCTCTTCCAGCGCTGTGCGCGTCAGATGGAAGCGCGCGTGTGATGCAAACCACGAAATTCGCTCCTTTGCAGGCCGTGTGCTCTGGAGATCAAAGTTCGGCTCCCTGGGGCAGTCCCCGGTTGGCTGCTATTGCGGCAGCATAGGCGTATGCGCCGTGGGGCATGCTGCTTGGCCGACATGCCAGACACGCAGTGACCGTCGGCTTGACGCCGTTGACCAGGGTCTTCTTTCTTGCGTGGCCCTGCACAGCCATGGCGTCGACAGTGCATGCGCACCATGACTTGCGCTATCGGTTGCATCTCATGGCGAGCCTGTACTTCGCCATGCATGTCGCACGAAAGTCTCTCAAGTTGAGCCGCCACGACCCCGCATACATTCACCTCCCCTCGACGAAATAAAAGCCTATTCCAAAGCGCATCCACAAGCGTGAATGACCGACGCGTTTACGGGATTGCAACCGGGATGCAGTCAGCACACCACCGAAGGCTCCAACGAGGCAAGCGAGAGCACGCATCTGACAGCAGCACGGTTTCCCCCCACACCGTGGCGACCCTGCGCCGGCGACACGGCACTCGACGCGAAATGCAGGCGCTTTCAGCGCCCGTTGAATAGCACTGAGTGTGTGGAAAACCACATGCCACAGTCCGGAGACGCCTGAAGAGATCAAGGGAGGCAGAAAGAGGTATTCCCGCAGATTTCTGGGTCAGCCCATGGATTGCTCGCCAGCAAAACGCATGGACCGAGAGTCGCCGGAAGACCTTAAGCCGACATTAATCTGCGACTCACACGATCGCGGTTTCGAAAGGAACCGAAATGCAGCTCTCCCTTCCTCCGCCGGACCGCAGCCTTGACACCCCGTCGGACCTGCACGCGCCGTCTTATCCGACCAGGCACTACCTGATCGCGTCATGGCTGCTCGGAGCTGCCCTGCTGTGTCTGGCTGCCATCGCAGGCAATCCAGGCGTCGAGGCGCACGAGCTGGCCTCGCTCAAACTGCTGCGCAGTCTTGGCAGCGAAACTCTGCGCTGGTTGATGCTGGCGATGTATCAGTTCCAAATTCCGGTCCTGGCCGCGGTCACGGCAGCAGGCCTTGCACTGCCGCTGCGGCGCCGGCAGTGGCGCCTGGTTGCTGAGTCGGCAGTGCTGCTGTTGGGAGCCATGCCGCTGGACCTTGTCCTCAAGGCGGCTTTCCATCGTGCACGTCCTGCGGTCGACCAGTTGGTGCCGGCCCATGGCTACAGCTTTCCGAGTGGGCACACGATGTCAGCGGCAGTGATTGTGGGTTGGGCCCTATGTATGATCCTTCGAAGCTCGTTGCGCCGGTCCACGCGCATGGCCATGGCCTGCGCAGTCGTCATGATCGTGGTACTGGTTGCACTCAGCCGGGTCTACTTGGGCGCCCATTACCCGTCCGATGTCGTTGCATCGTGTATTGCGGCCGCATGCTGGATCAGCCTATGCCTTGCCTATTTCGAAACACTGAGGCCCCGGTCTTTGGCCACATGAAGACGCTGCGCGAACAGAGCGAAAGGCAGGGAATATGACTTTCAGACCGTCTCTGCAGAAAGAGCTGCTGGCCTGGACTCTGGGTGGACTGGTGGTGGTGTGGTCTGCATTCATATATTTCGGCTACCACACAGGAAAACATGAAGCCGATGAGCTCACGGACGGTCACCTGGCCAGCGTGGCGTCGTTGCTTCTCGCGCAGCGGGTGGAAGCTTTCAGCAGCCAACCCGATGCGGCATCACTGAGCAGCACCAGCCTCCGTGCGCACGATTACCAGCACTCCATGAGCGTGGTGATATGGGACGGTACCGGCAAGGTGATTGCCCACACGGGCCAGTCCCCGGTCCCCGACTTTGACCTGGCCGAGGGATTCTAGACTCTGGATCTAGGGACTCCTGCTCGCCCTTGGCGACTTTTCATCCGGTGGAATGACGAAGCGCATGCACGCCGTGTTGCGGTGCTGCTTCCCATTGCCGAGCGAGATGCGCTTGCACAGGACATTGCTGGACAAGTTGCGGCACCAGGCCTGTGGTTGCTGCCCGTGGTTTCACTCGTTCTGGTGCTGGCAGTGCGACGTGGTCTGCGTCCGCTCAACGTGCTCAGCCACCAGGTCCGCTCGCTTGAGGTGGGGCAAGCGCTGAATTTGCGTGCCCCACCCCACGAGGAGTTTCAGTCCATGGTGCAGGCCATCGAGACCCTGTCCAACCGCTACACGTCTGCCTTGCAGCGCGAACGTGACCTTGCCAATGAATTTGCCCACGAACTGAGAACCCCTGTCGCCTCCTTGCGACTGCATGTGGACCTTCTCAAGTCTGCTGGTGCAGAAACTGCACCCGGCATCATCAGGCGCCTCGATCTGGATGCGAAGCGAAGCGCAGCCGTGATCGACCATCTGCTGGCACTTGCCCGTGCGAGCCGCACCCAGCTTGCAGAAGATGCCTCGCTCTTCAACCTGGCAGACCTGGTCAGACACATCGCTGCAGACTATGGCGAGAAAGCGTACAAAAGCCACCATGAGCTCTCCGTGTCGGCACCAGACCTGGTGGAGGTGCGCGGATACAGCACGCTGCTGGAAATCGCCATTAGAAACCTGGTCGAAAACTCTCTGGCACACACGCCCCCCGGAACTGCGGTCGAGATCATCGTCGAGGCATTGCCGGTAGCAATCGAGGTTCGGGACACCACACCGGCAGAATCTCCCATCAGCGCGGCCAACGGAATCCAGGGTCTGGGGCTCGGGCACCAGGTGGTTCGGAAGATCGCCACGATCCATGGGGCCGGCTTTTTCAAGACGACCGCCGATGACGGTACTTCAGTCGGCTACAGGCTAAGTCCGCTCACCAATATCGACCGTGCGGAGCACAAGCCTATGGTGGAACACGACGTGCCACCCGAGAGTCCCTGAACGCCAGCCCGCTATCGGCCAGCGTCCCATGGCATGAAATAACCAACGCCGCGCATGGTTTGGATGCACTCGTTGCCCAGCTTGCGGCGTAACCGGTGGATATGGACCTCGATGGCATTGCTCTCCAGGGAGCTTTGCCAGTTGTAGAGACGTTCTTCCAACTGCTGGCGGGACAGCACGCGTCCGCGAGACTGCAGCAGAACCAGCAGGATCGAGAACTCGCGCGGAGACATGTCCACCAGCTTTCCACCCAGGTACGCTGTGCGTGTCGCGGGGTCAACCGCCAGATCACCATGGACAATGGTTGGGCTGGCCCGGCCAGCAGCCCGACGTAGCAAGGCGCGCAAACGCGCCTCAAGCTCATCCACATCGAATGGTTTCGGCAGGTAATCGTCCGCGCCCAGATTCAATCCCGCGATGCGCTGATGGACTTGGTCGCGTGCGGTCAGAATGAGCACAGGGGTTGCGGGGTCAGGCAAGCTCTGCGACCCCCAAGGACTTTCAGGACTGGCCCGTAGACGCTGCAGCAGTTGAGCGCCATCCTGATCAGGCAACCCCAGATCCAGCAACACAGCGGAAAACGGCTCTGTGCATAACGCCGTCCATGCGTGGGCCACGCTGCCGCAGACGTCCACCGCATAGCCGCGCTGCGCAAGGCTCGCCTGCAGCCCTTGGGCAATTCCGGGATCATCTTCGACGACAAGGATTCGCATCTCTGAACTCTGGCGTGCACGAGGGCCGGTGTTGATTGGCCAAGTATCTTAGACGGCCTTGGGTTTGAGCAGCAGGCCATTTCGACGCCATCATCCATCCACAGACGGGAGCTGCCATGGGCGGGAGCATGTCCCGCCCTGCCCCATCACAGTTCAGCGTGCCACCACGGCCAGGTTCTGTGCCTGGGCTGCCGCCTGCGACGCCACGTCCCACCCGCCGCCCAGGGCGCGGATCAGGCCGACGGTGGCCGTGTACTGGGCCGTGCGCACCTGCAGGGCCTGGCGCTGGCTGCGCAGTTCGCTGCGGCGCGCATCCAGCAGCTCCAGCTGGCTCACCAGGCCATTGCGGTAGCGCGAATCCGACAGCTGGGTCGCACGCCGTGCCGACTGCACGGCACGGCCCTGGGCTTCGGCTTGGCCTTCCAGCAGCCGCAGCGCGCTGAGCTGGTCCTCCACCTCACGGAAGGCCGTCAGCACCTGGCCCCGGTGGGCGGCCATGGCCGCTTCCAGCCGGGCGCGGGCGCCCTCTTCCTGGGCCGCGCGCTGGCCACCGTCGAACAACGGCAGCGACAGCAGCGCACCGATGCCCCAGGAGCGGGCCGACCACTTGAACAGGTCGCCCAGCTCGGGCGAGGCATGACCGCCGTTGCCGGTCAGCGTGATGGCAGGGAACCAGGCCGCCTCAGCCACGCCCACGCGCGCCTGGGCCGCCATGACGGAGGCCTGGGCCGCCGCCACATCCGGGCGGCGCGCCAGCACCGTGGCCGGCACGCCAGGGGGTACCACAGGCAGGGCCGCTTCGGCTGCAGCCGCTGGCACGGCAAAGCCGCTGGCCACCTCGCCCACCAGCACCGCCAGCGCATGCTGAAGCTGGGCCTGCTGCTGGGCCAGGGACAGGGCTTCGGCCTCGGTCGCTGCCACCTCGGTCTGCACCCGCGCCACGTCCAGCTCGGCCACGTCGCCGGCCTGGAAACGCCGCTGCGTCAGGTGCAGGGTGTCGCGGTAGGCCGCCAGGCTGGCCGTGACCAGGCCATGCTCGGCCTGGACGGCCCGCAGCTGCAGATAGGTCTGGGCCACTTCGGCCTGCACCAGCAGGCGCGTGCTCTGCAGCAAGGCAGCGCGTGCCTGGGCGTCCAGCCGTGCGGCGTCGCTGGCCTTGGACAGCCGGCCGAACAGGTCCAGCTCGTACGACAGATTCAGACCGGCTGTGACCACGGTGGCCGGCATGGCACTGCCGGTGGTGGTGATCCCGGCCTGGCGTACCGCCCCGGTGGACACCCCCAGTTGGGGCGCACGCTGGGCGTCGGCCGTGCGCAGCAGGGAACGCGCCTCAGCCAGCCGGGCCGCTGCCTCCTGGATGCTGGTGTTGCCATCTGCGGCACGCTCCACCAGACCGGTGAGCACCGGGTCGGCAAAACCCAGCCACCAGGCCCCACGCGGCTGGGCTTCGGCCGGCGCTGCCGTGGTCCAGGTCTGGCCTTGGCCTTCAACGCTGTTGGAGAAATGCGCTGGCACAGGCAAAGCCGCGTCGGCGGTCACGGGGGCCAGCGGGTGGCTCATGCAGCCGGCCAGGAACAGGGCCGCCGCCAGCGGCAGCCAGCGCGCCGCGGGAAAAGAAAGAACAGTCGTCATCACCGGATTCCTCGGTTTCATTCGTTGGAGCCGCGCGGTGCGGCCAGCACGGGGTGGGCGGCTGCGCCCGGGCCGCTGTGCAGCTCGCGCTCGCCCAGTGGTGCCGTGTGGTGGCCGTGCTGCTGCAGCGGACGGTTGCCCGCCAGGCGGCGCAGGACCACATAGAACACGGGGGTCAGGAACAGGCCGAAGGCCGTCACACCGATCATCCCGGCGAACACCGCCACGCCCATGGCGCTGCGCATCTCGGCACCGGCCCCGGTGGACAGCACCAGGGGCAGCACACCCATCACAAACGCCAGCGAGGTCATCAGAATGGGGCGCAGGCGCAGGCGGCTGGCTTCGATCGCGGCCTGCACCGGAGTGCGGCCAACAAACTCCAGCTCGCGGGCAAACTCCACGATCAGGATGGCGTTCTTTGCCGACAGCCCCACCAGCACAATGAGCCCGATCTGCGTGAACACGTTATTGTCCCCCCCGCTGAGCCACACCCCGGTCATGGCGGCCAGCAGGCCCATGGGCACGATGAGGATGATGGCGATGGGCAGGGTCAGGCTTTCGTACTGGGCCGCCAGCACCAGGAACACCAGCAGAAT
The DNA here is from genome assembly GCF_019218715.1 of Comamonas sp. CMM03. Classification (NCBI taxonomy): domain Bacteria; kingdom Pseudomonadati; phylum Pseudomonadota; class Betaproteobacteria; order Burkholderiales; family Comamonadaceae; genus Comamonas; species Comamonas sp. CMM03. The sequence goes on from NZ_JAHUXB010000002.1 coordinate 659,923, forward strand.
GGCCAGGGGGAAGACCAGCACGGCGGAATTGCCGGCCAGGATTTCCTGGTAGGTCAGCTCGGTCCACTCGAAGCCGATGCCGGGTGGCAGGGTTTCGGCAGCGATGCGCTCGATGGCGGCCTGGGCCTGGCCCGAGGAGAAGCCGGGTGCGGGCCCGCCGTTCACATCGGCCGCCAGAAAGCCGTTGTAGCGCATGGCGCGCTCGGGCCCGAAGCTGGGCTCCAGCTTCATCAGGGCCGACAGCGGCACCATCTCGCCCGTGGTGGAACGCACCTTCAGCAGGCCCACGTCTTCGGCACGCGCCCGGTAGGAGGCATCCGCCTGCACGCGCACGCTGTAGGTGCGGCCGAACTGGTTGAAGTCATTGGCGTACAGGCTGCCCAGGTAGATCTGGAGGGTCTCGAAGATATCGGTCACCGGCACCCCCAGCTGACGCGCCTTGGTACGGTCGATGGCGGCATAGAGCTGCGGCACATTGACCTGCCAGCTGGTGAACAGCCCGGCCAGCTCCGGCGTCTGGTAGGCCTTGGCCATGAAGGCCTTCACCGCCTGGTCCATGGCGTCATAGCCCAGCGAGGCACGGTCCTCGATCTGCAGCTTGAAGCCCCCGGTCGTGCCCAGGCCGGCCACCGGTGGCGGCGGGAACATGGCGATGAAGGCTTCCTGGATGCTGCCGAAGGCCTGGTTGAGCTGGCCCGCCACAGCACCACCGCTCTGGTCGGCGCGGGTGCGCTCGGCAAAGGGCTTGAGCGTGACAAACACGATGCCCGAGTTCGAGCTGTTGGTGAAACCGTTGATGGACAGGCCCGGGAAGGCAATGGCGTCTTCCACATTCGGGTTCTGCTTGACGATCTCGCCCATGCGGCGGATCACGTCTTCCGTGCGGTCCAGGGTGGCGCCATCGGGCAGCTGGGCAAAGCCCACCAGATACTGCTTGTCCTGGGCCGGCACGAAGCCGCCGGGCACCAGCTTGAACAGCCCCCAGGTCGCGCCCACCAGCACGGCATAAATCACCAGCATCAGCGCCTTGCGGCCGATGACACGCTGCACGCCGCCGCTGTAGGCATCGGAACCGCGGTGGAACAGGGCATTGAAGCGGCGGAAGAAACCGCCCAGCACGCGTTCCATGCCGCGTGTCAGCGCATCCTTGGGCTCGTGGTGGCCCTTGAGCAGCAGCGCGCTGAGCGCCGGCGACAGGGTCAGCGAGTTGATGGCCGAGATCACCGTCGAGATGGCGATGGTCACCGCGAACTGGCGGTAGAACTGGCCCGTGAGGCCGCTGATGAAGGCCAGGGGCACGAACACGGCCACCAGCACCAGGGCAATGGCGATGATGGGGCCACTCACCTCCTGCATGGCACGGTAGGTGGCTTCGCGCGGCGACAGGCCGGCTTCGATGTTGCGCTCCACGTTTTCCACCACCACGATGGCGTCATCCACCACGATGCCGATGGCCAGCACCAGGCCGAAGAGCGACAGCGCGTTGATCGAAAAGCCCAGCAGGTGCAGCACGGCGAACGTACCCACCACCGACACCGGTACAGCCAGCAGCGGGATGATGGAGGCGCGCCAGGTCTGCAGGAACAGGATCACCACCACCACCACCAGGGCCACGGCTTCCAGCAGGGTGTGGATCACGGACTTGATGGAGGCACGCACGAACTGCGTGGGGTCGTAGGCGATGCGGAATTCCACGCCTTCGGGCATGTGCTTTTGCAGCTCGGCCATGGTGGCGCGCACATTGGCCGAGATGTCCAGGGCGTTGGAGCCCGGGGCCTGGAACACGCCCATGCCCACGGCGGGGTCGTTGTTGAGCAGGGAGCGCAGCGAATAGTCGGCCGCACCCAGCTCCAGGCGGGCCACGTCGCGCAGGCGCGTCACGGCACCGTCCGCGCCGGTCTTGACGATGATGTCGCCGAATTCCTCTTCGGTCTGCAGGCGCCCCTGGGCATTGATGGACAGCTGCATGTCCACGCCCGGTAGGCCGGGCGAAGCGCCCACCACACCGGCCGCGGCCTGCACGTTCTGGCCCCGGATGGCGCTCACCACGTCGGCGGCCGAGAGGCCGCGCTGCGCAACCTTCTGCGGGTCCAGCCAGGCGCGCATGGAATAGTCGCCGCCGCCGAAGATCTGCACCTGGCCCACGCCGGGAATGCGTGCCAGGCGGTCCTTGACGTTGAGCACCGCGTAGTTGCGCAGATAGTCGATGTCATAGCGGCCATTGGGCGAGACCATGTGCACGACCATGGTCAGGTCGGGCGCACTCTTCACCGTGGTGATGCCCAGGCGACGCACTTCCTCGGGCAGGCGCGGTTCGGCCTGGGACACGCGGTTCTGCACCAGTTGCTGGGCCTTGTCCGGGTCGGTGCCCAGGGCAAAGGTCACGGTCAGCGTCATCACACCATCGGTGGTGGCCTGGCTGCCCATGTAGAGCATGCCTTCCACACCGTTGATGGATTCTTCCAGTGGCGTGGCCACGGTTTCGGCGATCACCTTGGGGTTGGCACCGGGATACTGGGCGCGCACCACCACCGAGGGGGGAGCGACTTCCGGGTATTCCGAGATCGGCAGCACGCGCAGGGCGATCAGGCCGGCCAGGAAGATGAGCACCGACAGCACCCCGGCAAAGATGGGGCGGTCGATGAAAAAGCGGGAGAGATTCATGTGCGGGTCTTTCTTGCCGGACGCATTCAGGCGATGGGCTGCTTGGCGGTGGCCTTGGCAGCCGGCGCGCGCTCACCCTGCAGTTCGGCCTTGGCGGCCATGGGCACTTCCTGGGGCGCAATCACTGCGCCGGGGCGCACGCGCTGCAGGCCGTTGACGACGATGCGTTCCCCGGCCTTCAGGCCCGAGGTCACGACACGCAGACCGTCCACCGGTGCGCCCAGCTGCACTTCGCGGTACTCGGCCTTGTCGCCTTCGCCCACGACCATGACGAACTTCTTGTTCTGGTCCGTGCCCACGGCGCGCTCGTTGATCAGCACGGCCGAAGTGCTCTGCGCCTGGCCCATGCGGATGCGCGCGAACTGGCCCGGCATCAGGCTGCCGTCGGCGTTGTCGAACACGGCGCGCACACGCACCGTGCCGCTGCGCGCATCGACCTGGTTGTCGATGAGTTGCAGATGGCCGTTGAAGGGGGTGCTGCCGGCCGTGCCGGTCCCCATCTGCACCGGAATGTGCTCGATGCGTGCACGCCCGCCCTGGGTGCCCTTGCCACCGTCCAGCCCGTCGATGGCGCGTGCCACGACCTGTTCGTCGGTGTCGAAGCTGGCGTAGATCGGGCTGACCGAGACCAGGGTGGTCAGCACCGGTGCGCTGGCACCGGCACTGACCAGGTTGCCCACGGTCACTTCGATGCGGCCCACACGGCCGGCCACGGGGGCGCGCACCTGGGTGTAGGAGAGGTTCAGCCGGGCGGTCTGCAGCGCAGCCTGGGCGGCACGCAGATTGGCATCCGCTTCGCGCTGGGCGTTCACACGTTCGTCGTGCTCACGCTGGGCGATGGCGCTTTCCTGCAGCAGGCGGGCGGCACGCTCCATCTCGCTGCGGGTGTAGGACAGGCGGGCCTGGGCGGCCACCACCTGGGCTTCGGCGCGGTCCACTTCCGCCACATAGGGCGCGGGGTCCACGGTGACCAGCAGATCCCCTTGCTTGACCAGGGCACCTTCGCGGAAATGCACGGCCTGCACGGCACCGGCCACGCGCGGGCGGATGTCCACGCGCTGCACGGCTTCCAGGCGGCCCGAGAATTCATCCCACAGGGACACGTCCTGCAGCACCACGGCGGCCACGGAGACGGGGATGGCAGGCGGTGCGGCCTGGGCAGGCGCCTCGGCATGCGATGCCTGCAGGCCCAGCGCCGCGCCCCCGGCAGCGACGACCACGGTGGCCAGGCCGATGGCGGTCCACCAGCGGCGCGAGGAAGAGGAAACAGGGGAAAGCGGTGCGTTCATGGCAGTTCCTAAAAGATGGTGCGCCCGCCCCGAGGGGCAGGACGCTGAAAATCCGGGCAAAGCGGTGCCCTCCGGCAGATCACGCCGGAAAAAACCGAACAACAGGAGGACCTGCCCCGGCGGGTGCCGGTCAGGGGATACCGTGGCTATGCTCCAACGGTCTGGAGCTCAGGCAGCGGTCACAGGCAAAGATTCAGTGGCAGTGGTGGAGCGTCCGTCACGGCGAGGGCCGACATCGGCTGTCTGCAAAGAAGCGGCGAAACTGCTCCTGCACCTCGTCCGCACAGGGACAGGCGCGGGTGCCGGGCTGCAGCAGGGCGTCGGGCCATTGCTGCGCCTGGTTGAACACGTGGCGGGTCACGGAAAGGCCCGCAGCTTCGAGCCGGGCCGCATAGGCCAGGGCTTCGTCGTGCATGGGGTCGTCGCTGCCCACCAGCACCAGGGTGGGCGGCAGGCCTGCCAGGCGCTGGGCGGCACCGGGCACGGCATAAGGGTGCTCGGCATCGCGCGTGCACCCCAGGAACTTGAGCCAGCCATCGGCCCATTTGCAGGCGGTGGCGGTCCCTGTGGCCGCGCGCAGCGAGGGCGTGCCCACACAGGGATCCAGCATGGGCGACAACAGTATCTGTCCTGCCAGCGGCGGATGCGACTGGTCACGCGCCATCAGGGCCACACCGGCCGCCAGATTGCCGCCTGCCTCTTCACCGGCCAGGTACACCTGGGCACCGGCACCCGCCAGACGCGTGCGCTGCTTGTAGGCCCACTGCAACACGGCATACCCGGTTTCCAGCGGTTGGGGAAACGGCGAGAGCGGGTAGGCCACCGAAACCACACGGGCGCCAGCGCCTTCCAGCAGGCTGGCCACGGTGCAGCCGTTGTCCAAATCACCCGAGACAAAAGCCCCCCCATGGAAATGCACCACCAGAGGGAGCACCTGGCCCGCCGGCTTGCTGCCGTAGACGCGCACGGCCACCTCCTGCCCGGCCACGGTGAGGGTGGAATCAGTGCAGACGGACGGTGGCGACGGGACAGCAGAGGTGGTGGACATGGTGGTGGGGCCGAACGGGATCGGGCAGGACCTGACAGAACCAAACAGGACCGGACAAAGCCGGATGAGGGCAAATGTAGCGCGGCAAAGGACCCCGATAAACCGGGCAATTGCCACCGCAGTGTTTCCAATTCCCGAACAATGGCGCAGGGAACTGCGTGTGAGAATTCTTCTGCCCCTTTCGGGGCAGAGAAGGAAAAAGGGAGAGTCCATGGACCAGATCCAGGCCATGCGCCTGTTTGCGCGCGTGGTCGAAGCCGGCACGTTCACGCGCGCGGCCGATTCACTGCAATTGCCCAAGGGCACGGTGACCAAGCACGTCCAGGCCCTGGAGGCGCGCTTGCGCGTCAAGCTGCTCAACCGCACGACCCGCCGGGTCACGGTCACGGCCGATGGCGCGGCCTACTACGACCGTGTCGTGCGGCTGCTGGCCGACTTTGACGATATGGAAGCCAGCCTCAGCCAGGCGCGTGCCGCGCCGCGCGGGCGCCTGCGCGTGGATGTCGGCACCTCCATGGCACGCCTGCTCATCATTCCGCGGCTGGCCGAGTTCCAGGCGCGCTACCCCGACATCCAGATCGACCTGGGCGTCAGCGACCGCACGGTGGACCTGATCGGTGACAACGTGGACTGCGTGATCCGTGGTGGCGAGCTGTCCGAGCAGTCCCTGGTGGCGCGGCGTATCGGCAACCTCGAATTCGTGACCGTGGCCGCACCCGGTTATCTGGCCCAGTACGGCACGCCCCAGCACCCGCTGGATCTGGAGAACGGCCACCTCAACGTGATCTATTTCTCGCCGGTTTCCATGCGCCGCTACCCGCTGGAATTCCACCGCGGCGGGGAAGTGCTGGAGATCGGCAGCCCGGCCCAGCTGGCCGTGAACGAGGCCAATGCCTATGTGGCGGCCATCGTCGCGGGCCGGGGCGTGGGCCAGATCACCACCTTCCAGGCCCAGAGCCATCTGGAGGCCGGCGAACTGGTGCAACTGCTGCCCGAATGGACCCAGCCGCTGCTGCCCGTCTATGTGGTCTACCCGCCCAACCGCCACCTGAGCGCCAAGGTGCGTGCCTTTGTGGACTGGGCGGCCGAGCTGTTTGTGCAGAACCCGCATCTGCAGCGCAGCACCGCCTGAGATGAAGGCATGCGCTTCGCAGCGCATGCTTCCAAGGGCGCGCGGATACCGCAGCCCTGGGGAGCCAGCAGCACGCTGCTGGCAGCCGCCTCAAGAGGCCGGCAGTTCCGTCGCCGTCTGCAGCGACCAGCCGCCCCCCAGCGCCTTGTACAAGGCCACATGCCCTTGCAGGCGATCGTTCTGCAACTGGACCGCCTGGTCCTGGGCTGCATAGAGGGTGCGCTGGGTCTCCAGCAGCGCCAGCAGGCTTTCAGCCCCTGCGCGGTAACGCACCTCGGCCAGCGCCAGCGCACGGCGCGCCTGCTCCAGCTCCTGGGTGTGCGCCAGGATTTGCGCATCCACTCCTGCCAGCGTATGCAGCGCCGCCTGCACATCGCCCAGGGCCTGGACGATGGTTTGCCGGTAGACCGCCAGAAGCTCTGCTTGCCGGGCCTGGGCCAGCTCATGGCCCGCGGCCAGCCTGCCAGCGTCGAACACCGGTGCGACCAGCCCCGCAGCCAGCGTATACAAGGGGTTGTCGAACATGCCGCCCAGCCGGTCATCGCCGGTGCCCAGGCTGCTGGTCAGTGTCAGGCGCGGCAGCATGGCTGCACGGGCCACCGCCACATCGGCATGGGCGGCGGCCAGCTGCGCCTCGGCCCGTGCCACGTCCGGGCGGCGGACCAGCAGTTCCGATGGCAGGCCCGCATCCAGCGCTGGGGCACGCAGGGCCATCACGCTGCGCTCCGCCATGGGCGCAGCCGGTGTCTGTCCCAGCAGTATCTCCATGGAAGTCTGGGTCAGGGCCACCTGCTGCTCCAGCAGGGCCAGGCTGCGCTGCTGCGCTGCCACCAGCCCGCGCTGCTGCGCCAGGTCCAGCGGAGACGCCGCACCGGCGCGCACCCGGGAGTCGATCAGCTGCAGCAGCCGCTCGGCGCTGCGCAGATTGGATTGGGCGATCTCTGTGCGTTCGCGCAAGGCAACGCCTTGCAGCCATGCACTGGCCACCCCCGCGGTCACAGTCAGTCGCACGGTATCGCGGTCATAGGCGCTGGCGCGCACGCTGGCCTGGGCGCCCTCCAGTGCAGACCGGTTTCGTCCCCAGAAGTCCAGCTCGTAGCTGGCCGACAGCGCGGCGCCATAGCGGGTCCCGCTGACATTGGCCTGCCCACCGAGCCGCCCTTCCCGGTTGCCGTCCACAGAGGCAGTCACGGCCGGCAGCAGCGAAGCGCCTGTCTGGCGTGCACTGGCAGCGGCCTGGTCCACACGGGCCGCTGCTGCGGCAATGTCCCAGCTGCCTTGGTGAGCCTGCGCCACCAGGGCATCCAGTTCTGCACTGCCCAGGCTGCGCCACCAATCCTGGTTCACCGGCAGCAGTTCCCCTTGCGCGACCTGCTGCCACCGGGCAGGCAGGTTCGGTGCCCACTCCGCTGGTTGCACCGAGGGTGCCGCGCACCCCATTAACGCCAACAGGGCCACACATGCCCCGGCGGTTGCGAATACCTGCATTCCTACTCTCCTGCCAATGCCCGTACCGGGTCCAGACGCGCAGCGGTCTGGGCCGGCTTGTAGCCAAAGATCAGCCCGGTGATCACTGCACAGGCAAACGCGCCCAGCATGGCCCGCACCGAAAACACCACGGCGACCTCGGCGGCAATCAACACCGCCCCCACCGCCAATCCGACCAGTAGGCCCACGCTACCGCCGACCAGGGTCACCAGGCTGGCTTCGGTCAGGAACTGTCGCAAGATGTCGCGCTGGCGCGCGCCCACGGCCATGCGGATGCCGATTTCCCGTGTGCGTTCCTTGACCGTCATCAGCATCACATTCATCACCCCGATCCCGCCAACCACCAGCGAGACCGCCGCAATCAGGCCCAGCATCATGGCCATGCTCTTGCGGGTGGCGGCTTCCGCCTGGATGCGTGCCGCGGCGTTGCCGATGCCAAAGTCCTCCCGCCCGCCATGGCGGGCGATCAGCAACTGGCGCATGGCGGTCTCTGCCGCATGGACCTGAGTGGAGGACATGGCCTCCACCACCACATAGTCCGGCTGGGTCTGGCTTTGGTAGACGCGGGCCCGGCCCGCGTTGTAGGGGATGAACACCATGTCGTCATAGTCCTGGGCACCGGAGTCTGCCCCGCGCTCGCTCATGACGCCAATCACCTCGAAGGCCGAGTTGCCGATGATGAGCTGCTTGCCCAGCGGATTCGGGGTATCGGGGAAGAAGTGCTTCCAGGCCTTGTGCCCCAGCACCACCAAGGGTGCCAGGTCATGGTCTTCCGCCTCGGTGTAGAAACGCCCCTGCGCCACCGACCAGTGGTGAACGGCCGGCATTTCCTCGCTGGCGGCAAACACATAGAGCTGCTTGTCCGCGCTGCCGTAGCGCACGGTGACCGGGTCTCCGATGACCGGCAGCACGCGGCGGATTTCCGGCAGCTCGCGCACGGCCTGCAAATCCTCCTCGGTCAGCTGCCCAGCCGGCCCTCCGGTGGCAGGCGGCTTGCTCCCCATGTAGAGAATGGCCGTTCCCATGGTGCCCATGCGCTCCATCACCTGGCGGCGCGCCCCCTCCCCGATGGCCAGCATCACGATCACCGAAGCCACGCCAATCACGATGCCCAGCAAGGTCAGGCTGGTACGCACCCGGTTCACGACCATGCCACGCCAGGCGCTGCGGGCCGCTTCCAGCAGATCGGCCCACCAGGAAGCCGTGGCCGTCTGGTGCGATGTATCTTTCGCCGCCGGGATGGTCAGCGGCTGTGCCGGTGCCGCGTCCTGGTCTGCCGTGTGCCGGCTCTGGCTGTCGCTCACGATGCGGCCATCATGGATTTCAATCACGCGCCGCGCCTGGGCCGCCACGGACCGGTCGTGCGTGATCAGCAGGATGGTGTGCCCGGCATCGGCCAGCTCGTTCAGCAGCGCCATGACTTCGGCCCCGCTCTGGGAGTCCAGCGCACCGGTCGGCTCGTCGGCCAGGATCACGCTGCCGCCATTCATCAATGCCCGGGCGATCGACACCCGCTGCTGCTGCCCGCCGGAAAGCTGGTGGGGCCGGTTGTCCCGCCTGGCGCTCAAACCCAGGCGGTTCAGCAGGCCCTGCGCCCTTTGCATCCGCGCTTCCTTGGAGACGCCGGCATAGATGGCGGGCATCTCCACGTTCTCCTGGGCAGTTTCGCTGGCAATCAGGTGGTAGCCCTGGAACACAAAGCCAAAGGCTTCGCGCCGCAGCCATGCCAGCGCATCCGCATCCAGCTGGCCCACATCCTGTCCCTGGAAGTGGTAGCTGCCCTGGCTGGGACGGTCCAGACAGCCCAGGATGTTCATCAGCGTGGACTTGCCCGAGCCCGAGCTGCCGACCACCGCGACAAATTCGCCGGCGTGGATGTCCAGATCAATGCCGCGCAAGACCGTGACTTCCGGCTGGCCGCCGCTGCCGCCGTAGTGCTTGCAGATGCCGCGCAGCGCAATCAAGGGCACGGAACGGTCTGTGGATACCGAGGAAGGCGCCGATTCCGTGCTCACCATTGCAGCCACCGCAGCCCGCCCGCACTGGTGGTTTCACCCGTGACCACCTTCTCACCCTCTTCCAGCCCCTGCAGCACGGCCACCTGGTGGCGGCTGCGCACCCCGGTTTGCACGGAGCGGGATTCCGGCTGGCCGCGGGCGTTCAAGACACGCACCACTTGGCCGTCGCTCTTGGCATCCGGCTGCAGCGCCACCAGGGGCACCGTCAAGGCCTGGGGAGCTCGTTCCGCGACAAAGACCACCTGCGCCGTCATCTGCGGCATCAGCTCGGCATCCAGGTTGTCCACATCGAACAGCACCGTATAGGCCACCGCCTTGGTGGCTGCCGCAGGCGCATTGGCCGCGTTGCCGACCGGCGCCACGCTGGCGGAAGGTGCCGGCAAGACCTGGCGCACTTCGCTGCTCCAGCGGCGCGGCTTGTCCTGGCCTGCACTGCCCAGGGTGGTGAAGTACACCGGCATGCCTGGCTTGACCCGGCGCACATCGGCCTCCGAGACATCGGTCCAGACGGTCATGGCCGTCAGATCCGCGATGCGCAGGATATTGGGGGTCTGGTAGGTGGCGTTGAGCGTCTGCCCTTCGCGTGCCTCGACCGTCACCACGGTGCCGGCCATGGGGGCATAGATGCGGGTGTAGCCCAAGCGGGCCTCATCGGCCTTGAGGGTGGCCTGGGTCTGCTCGATCTGTGCCTTGAGATGCTCGATGCGTGCCGCAGCGCCTGCCAGCTGCGCCTGGGCGGACTGCACATCCTCTTCGCGCGTGGCCCCCTCCCGAGCCATCTGCTGCTGGCGCTCCCACTGCTGCTGGGCCAGCCGGTGCTGGGCCAGCTGTTCGGCCAGCTGCGCGCGCAAGCCTGCCAGCGATGCACGCCCGGCATCGACCGTGGCGCGTTGCACGCTGGGGTCGATCTCGACCAGCAATGCGCCCTTTTCCACCGTGGTGCCGGGCGCCACCAGCAAGCGCGTGATCTGCCCTGAGACCTGCGCCCCCACATCCACATAGCGGCGCGGCTGCAAGGTGCCGATGGCCGTTACCGTGGCCTCCACATCCCCGCGGGCCACCGCCTCCGTATGGTAGGCCGTATAGGGCCGGCTGGCCCACCACAGAACACCAACTATTCCACTTGCGGCCGCCAGGGCCACGACCATCCAACGCCTCAATCCACCAACCTGCATCAAAGGAGCACTTTCAAAAAACAATAACAACCGCCTTGCGCCAGCGACATTCCCATTCCGGCCTCACCACCGCATCGCCGGCAGCAGCGGGAGCACGCAGCCGCTCACCCCCAGCAGCGCCGCCACCGCACCGGTGCGTGCCGTCTAGCGTGGGGAGCAGGACATTCCTCCCGCCGCCAGCAACGCGCCCAGCGACCAGAAGCCGATGGCCGCCACCGTGCCCACGGTGGCATTCCAGCCCGCTACGCAGGGGACCCAGACGCCCGCCAGCAGCAGTACGCCCACGCAGCGCAGCAGCGCGCGCAACGCCACCGCCATGCGCAGCACCAGCCCCATGCCGGGATGGCGATCGAGGTGCCGGCTCATGCGCCCTGCCCGATCAGAATCGGCCCTTCAGGGTGACCGTCACCGTGCGCTTTTCACCATAGAAGTTGCCATAACCGGCGTAGCCCACGGTGCTGTAGTAGGTCTTGTCGAACAGATTGCCCACGTTCATGGCCACGCTCCAGTCCGGATTGATGGCATAGCCCAGACGCGCAGACCAGACGGCCTGGCCAGGCGAGGTGAACTGGTACGGCGTCCATGCGCCGTCATAACGGCCCGTGACCGGGTTGTAGGCACTGATGCCCCCGGAGCGGAAGTTCGAGCTCTGCGCCACCACGCCCGCCCCCAGGCTCCAGCCGCGCATAGCGCCGGTCATGCGGTAGTCCGCCCAGGCCTTGAACAGATGGCGCGGCGTGATCGTGCTGAACTGGGCATCGTCCTGGCGCTTGTTTTCGTTGTCGTTGTAGGTGTAACCCACCGCCAGTTGCAAATTGGGCGTGATGCGCCCCATCAGCTCCAGGTCGATGCCCTGGCTTAGCAGGTAGCCGTCCCGGAAATAGCAGCAACCGCCACGCCAGTTGGTTTGCGGGTAAGCGGGGTCATAGGCTGCCTCGCCCTTTTTTTCCGTGCGGAACAGCGCGGCGCTGGCGATCAGGTCCTTGCCCCATTGGTTCTTGATGCCCAGCTCGTAAGTCCGGCCACGGACCGGATCCAGCGGCGCGCCTGGCAAGGGGGCGGAGAATTTGCCGGCCTGGGACTGGTAGATCTCTGCCGTGCTGGCGTACAGGCTGGTGGTGGCGGACCAGTCGTAGACCACGCCGGCATAGGGCACGAAGACCCCGTTTTCCCGGCTGCGGGAGTTGAGTACCCCGCTCATGTCGTACTGGGTGTTGCTGTCCCGCAAGGTGTAGCGCCCCCCCAGCACCACGGCCCAGTCCTTGACAGGGCGCAGGCGCAAGGAACCATACAGGCCGGACTTCTGGGTGCTGGTTTGCGAACCGCTGTCCCATGCCCCCAGCGGATAGCCGGGGTTGACCGGCGGTATGCGGTTGAACACGTCGGCAGGGCCGATCATCGGCCAGAGGCTGCGAACGGTATCGCTGGTGCGCTGCATGTCCCAACCCACAATCACATCGTGGCGTTGACCGAAGGCATCGAAGCCACCCTGGACGTTCACATCCAGGCTGGTTTCACGCGAACGTGTCTTGCTTTGGTGAATCCACCAATCCGCGCCTTCCAGGGTGATCGGGTCTGGTGCACTTTCGATTTCCGCGCCATTCACGCCTTCATGGAAGCGCGTGTGCCGCACCTGCGCCTTCACTTGCCAATCGGAAGAGAGCTGGTGCTCCAGCTTGGCAAACACCGTCTTGTTCTCACGCTCGATCCAGTTCCAGGGCGCCCCCATATTGGTGTCACGGGGCAGGCCGATGTCGCTGCCGTCTGCGTAACGTGGCAGGCTGGCGTTGAAGCCGGTATTGCGGTCTTTTTGGTAGCTGGCGCCCAGCATCAGCAGGGTGCTGGCGCTCAGGTCCATTTCCAGGGCGCCATACAGCATCTGCCGCTTCAGGCGCGACGGATCCGCCATTTCACGGCGATCGTGGTTGACCGCCACAAAGCGGCCGCGAACGCTACCAGTGGCGTTGAGTGCCCCCGTGGTATCCAGCTCGGCCCGGTAGTTGTTCAGCGTACCGCCGGACAGCAGCACCTGCGTCTGGCGCTGTACCTGGGGCCGCTTATAGGTGAAGTTGATGACACCACCGGCCTCGCCAGCACCGAACATGCCGTCGGCACCGCGCAGTAGGCTGACGTTGTCGAACTGCGCCATGTCCAGGCTGCGGCTGCCGGATCGTGTCGAATTGGCCGCGCCGCCGTCATAGCGGATGTTCTTGATCTCCAGACCGCGCGACAGGTAGGTGGTGTCCAGCCAGGTCTCTTCACGGGTGACCCCCGTGGTCTGGTTCATCACATCGTCCAGCGTACGCAGTGCCTGGTCGTCCATGCGCTGGCGTGTGACGACGGTGACGGACTGCGGAATCTCCCGCAGCGATTGCGCCGCCTTGCCCACTTCCACCCCCTGGGGAGCATAGGAATTCAGGGCCTCGCTGTACACACTGGGCGCCGACTTCTCCGTGACGGTCACTTCGCCCAGGGCTGTGGTGTTGGCAGTGGCCGCAGCGCTTTGCGCCCAGCAGGCATCGAGGAGAACAAACAATGAGGCTGCGGCCAGGGCGCAGGCGCGCACAGCGCCGGGTGCGGCATTGCGGCCGGAAGAGAACAAGCGAGTGGACATGAACGACTCAAAGTGCGGAAACCACGGAATACCCCATGGGAACAGCACGATGCGCTCCGCCACGGGCAAGCAGAAGTGCTGTGGCTAAGACGGAGACCGTAGGCTGGCAGCTTGATAACCAAGAATCATTCTTAGTTTTATTAATAATTGTAAAGTACGCGCAAATTTTTGCGAACTGCATTGGCGCAAAAAATACAGCGACGGATCGTCCGCAGTGGTCGCTGATGGCGACAGCGGTTCAAAGGGCGGGAATGGCTGCAGTGGAATGCCCCGGACCATAACCGCCAGTGGAGCGGTACAAGGGAGGCAGCCCAGAGTGAAAAAGGCGCCGCAGTGCACACGCCGGTCGTTCCAAGGCGCCCAGCAAAAGCGCCCAGGCCTCGGCATGTGCCTCACCACCAGAGATCCATGGTGCTGCGCGACCGCGCACACCCGGCACCGCCGTCGCCGGGAGGCCGCCGCTCAGTCCAGCAGCAGCTGGCGCACCAGCGCCGTGGTCGAGGCATCCACCCCTTGCCAGTCCTTGCGGGCAATGCGGTCCTGCAGGTCCTCGGCCAGCAGCTTGCCCAACTCCACCCCCCACTGGTCGAAGCTGTTGATGCCCCAGATCACGCCCGAGCAGAACACGCGGTGCTCATACAGTGCCACCAGGGCACCGAACGAGGCCGGATCCAGCCGCTCCAGCAGCAGAAAGGTGCTGGGCCGGTTGCCCGGGCAATGCTGTTCGGGCCGGCCATCGTGGCGCCCCATCAGCAGGGCCTGGGCCTGGGCCACCGCGTTCACCACCAGGCTGCGGTGGTGGGCCCCCAGGTGCTTGCCGCCGTCGCGCAGAGCGATGAATTCCACCGGCACCACATCCTGGCCCTGGTGCAGCATCTGGAAGAACGCGTGCTGGCCGTTGGTGCCGGGCTCGCCCCAGACCACGGCCGAGGTCTGCACCCGGACGGGCCGACCGTCGCGGTCCACGCTCTTGCCATTGCTTTCCATTTCCAGCTGCTGCAAATAGGCCGGCAGGCGGCGCAGGCCATGGCTGTAGGCAGCCATGCAGCGGCTGCCATAGCCCATGAAGTTGCGATACCAGACGTCCAGCAGCGCCAGACGCACCGGCAGGTTCTGCTCCAGCGGCGCCTGCACGAAATGCGCATCCATGGCGTGGGCGCCGGCCAGCATCTCGCGAAAGCGCTCCGCTCCCACCGCAATCGCCACCGGCAGGCCGATGGCGGACCACAGCGAATAGCGCCCCCCCACCCAGTCCCAGAACGGCAAGGTGGTGTGGATGCCGAAATCTGCCGCAGCGACCGTGTTGGTGGTCAGCGCGACAAAGTGGCGTGCCACGGCCTGGGCCTGTTCTTCGGCAGACAGTGCGGCCGTCTGCGCCATGAACCATGCCCGTGCCGAACGGGCATTGAGCATGGTTTCCGCCGTGGTGAAAGACTTGGAAGCCACGATGAACAGCGTGTGCCGGACATCCACCTTGTCCAGCACATGGCCCAGTTCGTGGCCATCGACATTGGAGACAAAGTGAAAGCGCTTGCCGGTGGTCACCCAGTCTTCGAGGGCATTCACCGCCACCTCCGGCCCCAGGTGGGAGCCGCCAATGCCGATGTTGACCACATCGGTGATGAGCGTGTCGCCCCGCACCCGCTCGGCCAGCGCCAGCATGGCGTCCAGCGTCTGGTGCACATCGCGCAAGGGCTGCTGCAATGCAGTATTACCGGACAGGGCTGCCGCCAGTTCACCACCATTAGCCGGCATGCGCAGCAGCCAGTGCATGGCCGCACGGTGCTCGGAGGTGTTGATGGCTTCGCCGGCAAACAAGGCCGTGCGCCAGGACTCCAGGCGGCGCTCGCGCGCCAGGGCCATCAGCGCGGCCTCGACCTGTGCATCCCAGGCGTTTTTGGACAGGTCTGCAAACACATGGGGGGCCTGCAGACTGAAATCCGTCAGCCGCCGCGCATCGCTGGCAAATGCACCCCGAATGTCCCAGTCCTGGGTCTGTTGGCTACGCAGCAGCGCCAAGGACTGCCATGCGGACGTCTGATCACAACCCATTCACTGTGTCTCTTCGTTGTTCGGATACCCGGTTCAAACCGCCGCTGCCTGCATCAGTTGCTCCAGCTTCACCGCATCGGCCACAAAGGCGCGGATGCCTTCGGCCAGTTTTTCCGTGGCCATGGCATCCGCGTTCAGGGCAAAGCGGAAACCGGCTTCGTCATAGTGCACACGCTCCAACACCATGTCCTGCGCAGCCGCCGCATTCAGCTTGTGTGGCACCTCACCGGAGGCGGCCTGCAGTTGCGCCAGCAGATCGGGCGCAATGGTCAGCAGGTCACAGCCGGCCAAGGCCAGAATCTGCCCCACATTGCGAAAGCTGGCACCCATCACCTCGGTGCGAATACCAAAGTGCTTGTAGTAATCAAAGATGCTGCGCACCGACTGCACGCCGGGGTCATTGTCACCGGCCATGGCCACCTCGTCCCAGCCCGCGCCGGCCTGCTTTTTGTACCAGTCGTAGATGCGCCCCACAAACGGCGAAATCAGCTGCACCCCGGCATCGCCACAGGCAATGGCCTGGCAGCGCGAGAACAGCAGCGTCAGATTGGTGTGAATGCCTTCCCGCTCCAGCTGGCGGGCGGCCTGGATGCCTTCCCAGGTGGCTGCGACCTTGATCAGCACCCGCGACGCCGTATCCACCCCCTGCGCCCGGTACAGGGCCACAATGCGCTGCGCCCGCGCCACAGTGGCGGCCGCATCGAACGACAGGCGGGCATCCACCTCGGTGGACACGCGCCCCGGCACCTTGGTCAGGATCTCGCACCCGAAGCGCACGATCAACTGGTCCATCAGCGCAGAAATCTCCGTCCCTTTACCCTGCGCAACCACCTGTTGCAGCAATGGGGCATATTCCGGTTTCTGCACGGCTTTCAAAATCAGCGACGGATTGGTGGTGGCGTCCTGGGGACGAAACTGTTCCATCTGCTGAAAATCACCGGTGTCTGCGACCACCGTCGTCCAGCGCTTGAGCGCTTCGAGCTGGTTCATACTTCTGATCCTGATGTGAAAGCCTGACAGTTGCATCGGCCGGCAAAAGCTCCGGCCGCTGGGGCGTAAGTGTATGCGCCTGCGCTGTGTGCCTTTTTTTGAATAACGCAAGTGTTTGTCATGCTGGACCGGATAGCTGCCTCCCTCCCCTCCCTCGCCCCCGCCGAACAGCGTGTGGGCGAACTGGTTCTGCACGACCCCAAGGCATTCGCCCATCTGCCGGTGCGCGAACTGGCCGAACGCGCCCATGTCAGCAAACCCACGGTGGTGCGCTTTTGCCGCAGCATGGGCTATGACGGCCTGGCAGACTTCAAGCTGAAACTGGCCGGCCATGCCAATGAAGGCGTGCCCTTCATCCACCGCAGCGTCGATCCGGACGACAAGCCGGCCGATGTTCTGGTCAAGGTCATCGACAACTCCGTCGCCGCATTTTTGCAGTACCGCAATGCAGCCTCCCCGATTCAACTGGAGCAGGCCGGTCTGGCCATTTTGCGCACCTGGAAGCAAGGCCGGCGGCTGGAGTTTTACGGCGCCGGCAATTCGGGCATCGTGGCCCAGGACGGCCAGCACAAGTTCTTTCGCCTGGGCATCACCAGCCTGTCCAGCAGCGACGGGCATATCCAGGTGCTGAGTGCCACCATGCTGCGTCCAGGCGACTGCGCAGTGATCGTGTCCAATTCCGGCCGCACCCGGGATCTGCTGGACGCCGCGGAAATTGCCAAGGCCAACGGCGCCACCGTGATTGCCATCACCGCCAGCCATTCCCCTCTGGCCAGCCTGTGCGACATCCATCTGGCAGCCGACCACCCGGAGGGCTATGACGTCTACAGCCCCATGGTCTCCCGCCTGCTGCATTTGCTGATCATCGATGTGCTGGCCACCCATGTCGCCCTGCAGATGGGGCCCGAGCTGCAAAACCAGCTGCAGCAATTGCGCACCAACCTCCAGTCCAAGCGCCACAGCCCGGACCAATAAAAAAAACCGGCCCAGGGCCGGTTTTTTTCAAGCTGCACCGCGTCAGAAACGATGGCGCAGACCCGCAGTGATACCCGTGCGGGTACGTGCGTGGCTGGCCACATCGATTTCCATGCCGGCACCCCCGCTGATGCGCGTATGGTCCACGGCGAAATAGGCATCCGTGCGCTTGCTGAACGCGTAATCCACGGCAGCGATCATGAAATTGGCCTTGCCGTTGTACAGACCCGAAGCCCCGCCCGATTGCTTGGCATGGAAGTAATGCAGGCCTGCATTGATCTGCGGGGTGATCTGGTAGCCAAAGCCCACCTTCACCATCTGGCGCTTGTTGGCATCACCCGGCTGGAAGCCGCCATTGGTCTGACCCGACCACATGCTGCCCACGATCGCCAGATCGGTCGCATTACGAATAAGGCCAGCAATATCACCCGATGCAGCGCGATCGATCTTGATCTTGTTCAAGCCATAGCCCAAGTTCACATACAGAGGACCGGAGCGATAAGAGCCTCCCAGCGTCCAGGCATCCAGATCGGAGCCGCCTGGCAGCGAGGTGCGCAGATAACCACCGCCCAGCGAAATGCCGTTTTCCGAGTAACGCAGGAAACCACCCACCTGCTTCAACGCACCTGCCGCCACGCTCGGGATATTGGCTTGGGCGTAGGTATTCACGGCCGCCGCTCCCGCCGCTTGCCCTGCTGCCGCAGCCTGGGCGGCCACATATGCCGGCACATTGGCCGCGCCACCTGCCGCAGCGGTGGTGCTCGCTATGTTCGCTGCAGAGGTCAAGGCCGCTGCTCTTGCAGCAGCGGCGGATGCGCCTGCTGTCGCTGCGGCGCTTTGAGCACCTCGTGCCAAAGCATCGGTATTGTTACCTTCCGCAAACGAATACTGCAGCGTACCCACCCAATTGCGCGACGGCGTCGCCAGGGTGTACTTGAGCGAATTGCTGGAACGTGCACCGGCCGCCATCCCCAATTCGGGCTTGTAGGCATCCATATAGGGCGAATAGGGGAAGGATGCGTAGGTGGAAGTCACCACATCAAACAGCACATTCCATTGGCGGCCCATGGTCAGCTTGCCATAGGGCCCTTGCAGACCTACGTAGGACAACTGAAAGAAAGGCGCCGTCGCATCCTTCTCGCCGGTATCCGCATTGAAACGGTGCTCCACGTGCGCCAGGGCCTTGGAGCCGCCTCCCAGGTCCTCTTCGACATTCAGGCCCCAGCGGCTCTGGGACATGCCGCCGCCAATCATCTTGGTCAGGCCGTCCTTGCCGGCACCTTCGTTGTTGGTGTGGCGCACGCCGACGTCCACAATGCCCCACAACTCCACCTTGCTCTGCGCCTGGGCGGCCAGTGAGCCTCCCAGGCCCACCAGAGCGATTACCACGCTCACCGCGGTCTTTGTATGCATCAGCTGTCTCCTTCGTGAATATGTGTAATTGGCTGTGTGCAATTTCATTCTAGAAGGGGCAGGACGACAAAAGTGCACTCGCGTGCTTTTTTGCCACAGGCAGAAACCCTAAACGAAAAAACCAGCCCGAAGGCTGGTTTTTGGTCTTGCTAACCGAAGCAGGCTTGCGCCTGCATTCCATTAGAAAGCGTGACGGATACCGACTTGCAGACCGTGCTGCGAGCCGTTGTCCTTCAGAGTGGCGGCAGTGCCCAGGGTTTGACCCAGAGCGCCGTCATCCTTGTTCTTGATGTAGGCGTAGGTGCCGTACAGAGCAGTGCGCTTGGACAGGTTGTGCACATAGCCCAGAGCAAACTGGTCGGCCTTGTGCTTGTCAGCACCGGCGATTTCGCCTTCGTAACGGTTGTACGAAGCCTTCACTTCGCCAGCAGCGCCGACAGGAGCGGACAGACCCAGGTAGTAACCCTTGGCCTTGTTCTTGTCGCCAGCCACATTCTTGGCCTTGGAATCGCGGTAAGCAGCAGACAGCTTCACCACGCCCAGATCGTACGAACCACCCAGGGCCCATGCGGTCACGTCACGTGTCAGGTTGCTGTTGACGCCACGGTTCGAACGCTCGCCCGACAGACCCAGGCTCAGAGGGCCGTTGTCATAGGTCAGGCCAGCACCGACGTAACGGCTGTCGCGGTTTTCACCAGCGACTTCACCGAAGCCGTAGTTCACAGCAGCCTTGAAACCGCTGATGTTAGGCGACACGTAGGTGATCATGTTGCTGACGCGTTGGCTGGTCAGAGCAACTGCGTTGGCGCCGGAACCCAGGGTGTTGTTAGCCCACAGACGGGACACGCCCAGACCCACTTGGCCGAACACGTCGTAACGGCTGGTGGCCTTGTAGGCTTCGGTCAGGTCACGACCCAGACGCACTTCACCGAAGCCGCCTTCCAGGCCCACGGTCGAGCGACGTTGGAAGTCCAGACCGGTCGAGCCAGTGGTGTTGCCTGTGCCTTGGTCGGCCAGGATACCGGCTTCCAGCCAGAAGTTGGCCTTCAGGCCACCGCCCAGGTCTTCCACGCCACGGAAACCGATACGGCTGGTAGCGTTGCCACCGGAGTTGATGCCGTTCCAGTTGTCAGCACCGTTGACATAGGTCACGGCTTCGTCGACCACGCCGAACACGGTCACGGAGGATTGGGCCATTGCGGCGCCGGAAGCAGCCAGCACAGCCAGGGCGATCAGAGATTTCTTCATTGCGAGTTACTCCAAGGTTTACAGAGGGCGGCGGAGCGGGAATCGTCTTCTTACAGGACAACCTGGCCGACATCCGCGCCAACCTCCTGGTGGGGAAGTTGAGCCTATTGCACCAGACCGGGGAGGGATGCGCAAAGCAATTCACCTACATGACTGCCAAAAACGCGCTTTTACGTTGCTCTTAAGCAACAGATACGAATGACGCCCGCCCCTGCGCCCCGTCACAGTGCACGGGGCCGTGTGCTGCTATTCAGCCTTCGACGATGTCGAAGCTGGTGGTGATCTGCGCCGTTTTGCCCAGCATGATGCTGGCAGAGCAGTACTTCTCATGGCTCATGGCGATCGCACGCTCCACGGCAGTGGCGGGCACGCCTTTGCCCGTCACGGTGAAATGCATGTTGATGGCGGTGAACACCTTGGGCTCTGTATCGGCACGTTCGGCCGATAACTTGACGCTGCAGCCGCGCACATCGTGGCGGCCGCGCTTCAGGATCAGCACCACGTCATAGGCCGTGCAGCCGCCGGTGCCGGCCAGCAGCGCTTCCATGGGACGGGGCGCCAGGTTCTGGCCCCCATTGGCGGGGTTCTTCTCGTCCGGCGCGCCATCCATGGCCAGGATGTGGCCGCTGCCGGTTTCTGCAATAAAGCCCATGCCCGAGCGCGTGCCCGTAGCGCCAGTCCAACTGACGGTGCATTCCATATCAAGGTTCTCCCTAGTGCTAAGCGTAAGCGTAGTCCGGCCGAAAGTTTCAGCCGTTCCTGAAAATTCAGTATTTGTTGCGACGCAACAGAAAACTGCATACAATGCGAATCATGCGTTATCCGATTGTCGGATGGACAGCACGAAGAAGACTTTCTCTTCGTCCCCGCACCGATTGTCTCCTCCACCTCCTCTAACGGTGGATTCAGCCCCAAGCCCGCAACGGCTTGGGGCTTTTTTTCGCGCTGCGGCCGATGCACACCGCAGTATTTCCTGGTACCACACGGCCCCTACCTGCCTGTGCGCCATGCCATGCGGCGGCACGCTACGTAGTGTGCGCTGCAGCATCCGGGCGGCAAATGCCTATGATGGTAGCCCTCGCGCACCGCCCACCCGCGCTGCGGCACCGCTTCTGGCACCTATTCCATGACGAAGACACCCCTCACCCCTGCCGACTATCTGACCCGCATCCTCAATGCACGCGTCTACGACGTGGCCGTGGAGTCGGACCTGGACATTGCCAAGAGCCTCAGCCGCCGCCTGCACAACAAGGTGCTGCTCAAGCGCGAAGACCAGCAGCCCGTCTTCAGCTTCAAGCTGCGCGGTGCCTACAACAAGATGGCCCATCTCTCGGCCGAACAGCTGCAAAAAGGCGTGATCTGTGCCTCCGCCGGCAACCACGCCCAGGGCACTGCCATGAGCGCCAGGAAGCTGGGCTGCCGGGCCGTCATCGTGATGCCCACCACCACGCCCCAGGTGAAGATCGACGCCGTGATCGCCCTCGGCGGCGAAGCGGTGCTGGCAGGTGAAAGCTATTCCGACGCCTACAAGCACGCAGTCAAGCTGCAAAAAGAACAGGGCCTGACCTTTGTCCACCCTTTCGACGACCCGGACGTGATTGCCGGCCAGGGCACCATTGCCATGGAAATGCTGCGCCAGCTGCAGCAACTGGGCAGCCAGCGCCTGGACGCTGTGTTCGTGCCCATTGGCGGCGGCGGCCTGATTGCCGGCGTGGCCAATTACATCAAGGCCGTGCGGCCGGACGTGAAGGTGATTGGCGTGCACACCAAGGACTCCAACGCCATGCAGCAGTCGGTGCAGGCCGCCCAGCGCGTGGAGCTGGCCGATGTCGGCCTGTTTGCCGACGGCACGGCCGTGAAGCTGGTGGGCGAGGAAACCTTCCGTATCACCCAGGGCCTGGTGGACGACTTTGTGACCGTGGACACCGATGCCGTCTGCGCCGCCATCAAGGACATCTTCACCGACACCCGCTCCATCGTCGAGCCCTCCGGCGCCCTGGGCGTGGCTGCCATCAAGCAGTACGTGGCCCGGCACAAGACCAAGGGCGAAACCTATGCCGCCATCCTGAGCGGCGCCAACATGAACTTCGACCGCCTGCGCTTTGTGGCAGAGCGTGCCGAGGTGGGCGAAGAGCGCGAGGCCCTGTTTGCCGTGACCATCCCCGAAGAGCGCGGCAGCTTCAGGCATTTTTGCGAAGTGGTGGGCAAGCTGCCCGGCGGTCCGCGCAGCGTGACCGAGTTCAATTACCGCATCAGCCACGACAGCAAGGCCCATGTGTTTGTGGGTCTGACCACGCCGACCAAGGGCGAATCCGAGAAGATCTGCAAGAACTTCCAGAAAAACGGCTTCGAGGCGCTGGACCTGACCTTCGATGAAATGGCCAAGGAGCATCTGCGCCACATGGTGGGCGGCCATTCGCCGCTGGCCCAGGACGAGCGCCTGCTGCGCTTTGTCTTCCCGGAACGCCCGGGCGCACTGTTCAAGTTCCTCAGCCTGATGGCCCCGACCTGGAACATCTCGCTGTTCCATTACCGCAACCAGGGCGCTGACTATGGCCGCATCCTGGTCGGCATGCAGGTACCGGCCAAGGACAGCAAGAAGTTTGAAAGTTTCCTCAAGCAACTGGGCTATCCCTGGGTCGAGGAAACCGACAACCCGGCCTACCAGCTGTTCCTGAAATAAGCCGCACTGCACGGCGGCGCTGCCTCCCCTCTCTTTTCGAGAGGCGCAACGTGCCGCCACCCTTGCCGCGGCGGCGGGCAAGGCGGCGCCAGTTCCGCATGCCGCATCCGATACAGTGTTCCCAAGTGGCGTGTTCCACGCCTTGCCCCCTGCGGCATCGGCGCGCACAGCGCCTATGCCTGGAGTCCTTCACCCGCCATGCAGTCCTTGCGCCACTTTCTATTGGCCGTGCAATTCTTCAGCCGCATCCCGGTCAGCGGGCGGCTGGCCTCCTGGGTGGGCTGGAGCCCGGCCCTGCAGCGCGCCAGCGCCGGGCATTTGCCGGGGGTGGGCTGGCTGGTGGGACTGTGGGCCGCGCTGCTGCTGGGCGCATCGCTGTGGCTGCTGCCCACCACCAGCTGGACACCCTTGGTCGCAGCCCTCCTGAGCACGGCAGGCACGCTGTGGCTGACCGGAGGCTTCCACGAAGACGGCCTGGCCGATGTGGCCGACGGCCTGGGTGGCATGGTGCCACCCGAGCGCGCGCTGGAAATCATGAAAGATTCCCGCATCGGTGCGTATGGCGTGATGGCGCTGGCCATGGCCTTGCTCACCAAGCTGGGACTGATCGCCCTGCTGCTGGCAACCATGGAGCCGTTCTGGGGCCCGGTGCCAGTGCTGATACTGGTGTGTTGCACCCATGTGCTGTCACGCTTTGCGCCGCTGGTGCTGATGCACACCCTGCCCCATGTGGGCCTGGCCGCTGCCAGCAAGACCCTGCATGTCGCGGGACAGCCGCTGGATTGGAAAGGCCTGCTCACCGGCGCGCTGTGGAGCCTTCCGGCCCTGGCCCTGCTGAGCTGGCTGGGCACCTACCGCTATGTGCTCTGCCTGCTGGGAGCCATGGCCCTGACCATCTGGTGGGTGCGCCGCTGGCTGTGGCGCCGCCTGGGCGGCATGACGGGGGACTGCCTGGGTGCCTGCCAGCAGTTCACCGAGCTGGCTTTGCTGCTGGCCACGGCCCTCTACCTGCGCCAGTTGCTGTGAGCATGGCATGAGCACCTTGTGGCTGCTGCGCCATGCACACCCATTGGTCGATGCCGGCGTCTGCTACGGCCGGCTGGATGTGGCCGCCGATGCGGTGCGCACAGCGCAGGCTGCACACGATTTTTCGGGCTTGCTATCTGCCGGAAGCGTGCTGCGCCACTCCCCCTTGTGCAGATGTGTGCAACTGGCCGATGCACTGGTTGCGCACATACCCGCTTTGGCACCTGACCGCCACCCCGATTCGCGCCTGCAGGAAATGGACTTTGGCCGCTGGGAAGGGCAGCCCTGGGCGCAGATCCCCCGCCCCGACATCGATGCCTGGGCTGCCGATCTGGCCACTTGTGCCCCCGGTGGCGGGGAATCGCTGGCCGCCATGCTGCAGCGCGTGCAACAGGCCCTGCAGCACAGCTGGGCCTACGACAGCCGGCAGGGCCAGCGTGATGTAGTCTGGGTCACGCATGCTGGCGTGGTCCGCTGTGTGCAATGGCTGCAGCAGCACGGCAATGGGCTGCCCACCAGCGCCGAATGGAACCTGCCCGCACCGGGCTATGGCCAATGGCTGGCCCTGCCATGGGATGGCCTGGCGGGCATGCAGCAACACCCTTGACCGCTGCGCAGTGCGGGCTTGGATCCTCGTGCCGCGCACGGCACACTCTCAAGATAGCGCCTGTTTCTGCGCATCCTGCCACTCCTGGGCGCCCCCATCCTGGCTGGGTAGAGCGGGCGCCACAGAACCCGCCCTGCCCTTCATTTCGCGTCCACCCCCATGCCTTTGACCCTGTCTCCCGAAGCCCAGCAGCAGGCCATTGCCTCCATCGAACGCTACTTCCGCGAGCACATGGACGAGCCCATAGGCAATGTCGCCGCCGGCGGGCTGCTGAAGTTCCTCGTGGAAGAAGTGGGTCCTGCGCTCTACAACCAGGGCGTGGCCGATGCCCAGGAAAACTTGCAGGCCCGCGTGGCCGAACTGGACATCGAGGTACACCACGAGGCCTTCACCTACTGGAACCAGCGATCCCGCCGCAAGTGAGCCACCGCTGCCGACAGCACCTATCCATGTACCGAGCGGTGCAGCAGCCCCACAGGCCAGAGGCCATCCCCCGCACCGCACCAAGACCGCCAGCATGTGCCTGACAATGACCCCATGTTGGAATCACTACGAACCTGGGCCGCCCCCTATGGCGGCGACGCCTTTCTGTACCTGACCGTGCTGGCCGTGGCCAGCTATGCAGCGCTGCTGTATTTCAAGGAGCGCGTGCCCACGGCACGCCTGCGCCGCTTCATCCGCCTGGCGGCGCTGGTGGCACTGCCGTTTTCCGTGCTGGCCATGGAAACCGGCGGCGGCCAGAACCTGGGCATTGCCATCCTGTCGCTGGTGTGGTGCGTGATCATCGGCATCACCTGCAAGAACGAAATGTCCCGCCGCAGCGAGTGAGCCGCACCGCACGGCGACGCGCGGCACCCCTGCCCACGCAGCAGTGAGCATGCTGAACCCGCGCCTGAAGCACAAAACCCATTCCAACTGGCTTCCGGCGCGCAGCGACACGATTTGATTTTTCCCTCTGGAGAACTGCCATGACCGACTTTCCCCCACGCCTGCCCCGCCTGTCCATGCTGGACCTGGTGGCCGTGCGCGAAGGCGGCACCGTGCGCCAGGCGCTGGACATCGCCCTGGACACGGCCCGCAAGGCCGAGGAGTTGGGCTTTGCCCGCTACTGGCTGGCCGAACACCACAACATGCCGGGCATCGCCAGCTCGGCCACTGCGGTGCTGGTGGGGCATATCGCCGGCGGCACCTCCACCATCCGCGTGGGCTCGGGCGGCATCATGCTGCCCAACCACGCACCGCTGGTCGTGGCCGAAGCCTTTGGCACGCTGGCCGAGCTCTATCCCGGCCGCATCGACCTGGGCCTGGGCCGGGCGCCCGGCACCGATGGCCCCACCATGCGCGCGCTGCGCCGCGACCGCGTGGAATCGGAAGAGGATTTCCCCCGCGACGTGACCGAACTGCAGCGCCTGCTGGGTCCGGCGCAGGACCACCAGCGCATCGTCGCCATGCCCGGCGCCGGCACCCATGTGCCCATCTGGCTGCTGGGCTCCAGCCTTTTCTCCGCCCAGTTGGCGGCAGCCAAAGGCCTGCCCTACGCATTTGCCTCGCATTTTGCGCCACGCATGCTCCACCAGGCGATTGCGCTGTACCGCCAGTTGTTCCAGCCCTCGGCCCAGCTGGACAAGCCGTATGTGATCGTCGGCGTACCGGTGATTGCCGCCCCCACCGACGCCGAAGCCGATTTCCTGGCCAGCAGCACCTACCAGCGCGTGCTGGGCATTCTCACCGGCCAGCGCGGCCGCCTGCAGCCCCCGGTGGAGCACTACATGGCCAGCCTGGGCCACCAGGAAAAAGCCGCCATCCAGGACTTTCTGGCCATGGGCGTGGTCGGCGGCCCCGAACGCATGCGTGCCGGCCTGTGGTCCATCGCCCAGGCCACCCAGGCGGATGAGCTGATGCTGGTGTCCGATGTCTACGATCCCGCACTGCGGCTGCGCAGCCTGGAGATCACGGCGCAGGCCGCCATCTGGTAAGGCCCCAGGACCCGGCTGGCCCGCACCACAACGGGGCGGGATGCCCCCTCCCCCGCGGCATCCCACCCAGCGCGGGCAGGGGTCCCATTGCGCAGCCCCTTGCTGCAGCACGATAGTCCACGCGCCCCACACCGGTGCACCCGCCTCACCCCAGCTACCGCCTGGCGCGGTTTTTGCTTGTTTTTAGTGCGCTCTGTGCTTTTCACGTGCACGCGCACCAAGAACAACCAATATCAGCTGGAGCGCTTCATGGAAGCACTAAAACAGGGCGCAGATGCCCTGTTCATTTTGATGGGCGCGGTCATGGTCCTGGCCATGCACGCAGGTTTCGCCTTTCTGGAACTGGGCACTGTGCGACGCAAGAACCAGGTCAATGCCCTGGTCAAGATCCTGGTGGACTTTTCCGTCTCCACCGTGGTCTATTTCGCTGTAGGCTATGCCGTGGCCTATGGCACGGGCTTCTTCGTGGGCGCCGAACAACTGGCGGCACACAACGGCTACGCGCTGGTGAAGTTCTTCTTTCTATTGACCTTCGCCGCCGCCATCCCCGCCATCATCTCGGGCGGCATTGCCGAGCGCGCCAAATTCTGCCCGCAGCTGATTGCCACCGCCATCATCGTGGGCCTGGTCTACCCCTTCTTCGAGGGCATTGCCTGGAACGGCCACTTTGGCGTGCAGGCCTGGATCAAGTCGCTGACCGGAGCAGAGTTCCACGACTTCGCCGGCAGCGTGGTGGTGCACGCCGTGGGCGGATGGATTGCCCTGGGCGCCGTGCTGCTGCTGGGCCCGCGCAGCAACCGCTACCGCCGCGACGGCGCGATTGCCGCCACCCCACCCTCCAGCATCCCCTTCCTGGCCCTGGGTGCCTGGATCCTGACCGTGGGCTGGTTCGGCTTCAACGTGATGAGCGCCCAGAGCCTGGACAAGATCTCGGGCCTGGTGGCCGTCAATTCGCTGATGGCCATGGTGGGCGGCACGCTGGCCGCACTGGCCCTGGGCAAGAACGACCCCGGCTTTGTGCACAACGGCCCGCTGGCCGGCCTGGTGGCGGTCTGCGCCGGCTCGGACCTGATGCACCCGCTGGGCGCCCTGGTGGTGGGCGGCGTGGCCGGCGCGCTGTTCGTGGCCATGTTCACGCTGACACAGAATAAGTGGAAGATCGACGATGTGCTGGGCGTCTGGCCGCTGCATGGCCTGTGCGGCGTCTGGGGCGGTATTGCGGCCGGCATCTTCGGCACCCAGACACTGGGCGGCCTGGGTGGCGTGCACCTGGGTGCACAGCTGATCGGCACGCTGATGGGCGTGGCCTGGGCCACGGCCGGCGGCTTTGCCGTGTACGGGCTCCTTCGCAAGACCATGGGCCTGCGCCTGAGCCAGGAACAGGAATTCGACGGCGCCGACCTGTCCATCCACAGGATCAGTGCCACGCCCGAGCGCGAAGCCAACTGGTAAGCACCGCTGTCTCGCCACAGGCAGGCAGCAGGCATGTGCCGGGAAACGCTATGCTTAGCCATTGCCCTGGCTGAAAGACTGCATGCCCGTTTCCCTGCACGACCAACTGGTGGTGGCCATCTCCTCGCGCGCCCTGTTCGATTTTGAAGAGGAAAACCAGCTCTTCGACCGGGACCCGGCTAGCTATGTGGCACTGCAGCGCAGCCGGCTCGACCAGCCGGCCCCGCCCGGCGTGGCGCTGCCATTGGTGCGCAAGCTGCTGGCCTTCAACACCCCCGAGGAACAGCGGGTGGAAGTGGTGCTGCTCTCGCGCAACGACCCGGTCAGCGGCATGCGGGTGTTCCGCAGCGCCAAGGCCCATGGGCTTTCCAGCATCCAGCGCGGCGTGTTCACCCAGGGGCGCGACCCTTTCGGTTATCTACGGCCGCTGGGCGCCCATCTGTTTCTGTCCGCCAATGCCGCCGATGTGACCGAAGCCCTGCGCCTGGGCTACCCCGCCGCCCGGGTGCTGACCGAATCCGCCGGCGCCAGCGCCGCCCATCCGCAGGAGGTGCGCATTGCCTTTGACGGCGACGCCGTGCTGTTCTCCGACGAGGCCGAGCGCGTCTACCAGACCCAGGGGCTGGATGCCTTCCAGCGCCATGAAATGGAGCATGTGGCCCAGCCGCTGCCCGATGGCCCGTTCAAGCCGCTGCTGGCCGCACTGCATCGGCTCCAGCAGGCCGCCCAGGCCGGCACCACCAGCGGCATGCGGCTGCGCACCGCCCTGGTCACCGCCCGCAGCGCCCCGGCACATGAACGCGCCATCCGCACGCTGATGGACTGGAACATCGGGGTGGACGAAGCCATGTTTCTGGGCGGTCTGGCCAAGGGGGAGTTTCTGCGCGAATTCGAGCCCGACTTCTTTTTTGACGACCAGACCGGTCATGTCACCTCGGCGGCGGCCCATGTGCCGGCGGGCCATGTGCGCAGCGGCATTGCCAACCCCTGATCCACTGCGGCCTGCGCCCCCTTCCAGGAAATGCATGTCGCATTTCGTGTCTCAACCGCCTGGGCATAAGGCCGCCGGTGATCGGCATCACTCCATATAGCGGCCACCAGACGGCGATACATCGGCTTACCCTGGTTTACCCCAGCAACGTACCCGGTTTGCAGACAGGCACCACACTGGTGGTCTGTCCTGCTTTTTTGGAAATGCGCCCATGCCCCAGCCCACTCTGTCCCGCCGCCTGTTGATGCCCCTGGCCCTGTGCTGCGCCGCAGCAGCGCCGCTGGCGTCTGCCTTGGCAGAAGGCAAGATCGACCCCGTGGCCATGACCGGCCCGGACGGCAAGCCGCTGTCCAAGGGCGAGATCAAGGCCATCAAGGACTTCCAGATGCTGGACTTCAACAAGGACGGCAAGATCAGCCGCAAGGAGCTGATGCTGGTGCCCAAGCTCTACGCGGGTTTTGACGAAGCCGACACCAACAAGGACAACTACCTGTCACTGGAAGAGGTGCGGGTATTCGCCGCCAAATACCGCGCCCGGCGCGAAACCGCCAAGGCCGCCCAGGCGGCTGCCGCGCCAACGCCTGCCCCCGACGCGGCCAGCAACACCCCTGCAGCCACGGCCAAGTAAGCGCGCTGTGTGTACAGCGCACGCTGGCGACACCCATGAAAAAAGCCATGCATTCGCATGGCTTTTTTCATCAATGCCGGCGCTGGGCATCACAGACCGTTGGTGCGTTTGACCGTGACATCCTCGTAGGTCAGTCGCTCGCTGGCGGCACGGGAGGGTTGCACTTTCTGGTGCACCTCCTGGCCCTGTTCCTTCTGCTGGGCCTCCAGCGAAGCTTCCACCGCCATGGCACTGGCACGCCACAGCGACTGGATGTGCTCGATCAGCATCTTGGAGATGGGCTCTTTCTTCTGCTCTTCCTCCACCGCCTTTTGCGCCTCGGCCTTTTGCTCTACGCGCTGCGTCCAGTCCAGGTTGCGGTCGTCCTTGTCCGTGGGCTTTTCGGGCGTCCGGGCCTGGGCACCTTCGCCAATCTTGTCGGTGGACTCGACGTTGTTCACCTGGTTGACCGGGCGAATGGGGGCCGGACCCGAGGCGCCGGTGGAATACAAATTGGCAGCCTGCGAGTTCCATTGGATGGGGTTGCGATCAACAGGTGGTATTTGCATAGCGTGGCCCTCGGTGGTGTTGTATGGATAGTGGACGCGGAATTCCGCTGTTCCTTCATCTTTTCGGCAGTCGTGAGGGAAAGTTTAGGTTTTTTTACAAACATTTCCAGCGCAGTACAAAGGGGCCGACAAACGGTCCCTGGAACACAAACTTCGCGCCAAAAACAGAAAGTAAGCGCTTACAAAAATCGCTCCAGCAGCTTACGGGAATGCTTGTCCAGCTGGGTCGTATCCGGAATCCGGTATTGCACGCCGTCGCTGCCGCTGATCAGCAGCCGGGTGCGCCCCGCCAGCTTCCGGATGTCTTCCTCGGCCTTGAGCACCATCTGGGCGCTGCCCCGATCGGTCTCCAGATCCCAGGTGCTGGGGGTGGAGAAACTCGACACCTTGCGGATGGACTGGATAGTGGGCACAAACTCCCGCACCGCCAGATCTTCCTCGATCAGTGCACGGGCATCGGCGGGCAGGTCGGCCATGCGGTCCACCCACAGTGCTTCCTTGCCGTCGCTGCCCACCAGGGACAACCCCTCCTCGGGTGCCGCCAAAGGAAAAGCGCGCACCGGCACCACGGATTCAAAGACCTGGCCGCTGCCCAGGGTCAGCACCAAGCGGCCATGGGCGTTGCGCGCCAGGCGCATCCCTGTCAGATCAGCATGGGACATGTGCAGCATGGCTTATTCCTCGGTCGTCACTTGCAGCTTCAAACCCGCTGCCTGGGCATCTTCCTCGGCACGGCGTGCCTGGGCGTCGTACAGACGGAAGTAATGGCCCTTGAGCGCCATCAACTCGTCGTGCGGCCCCACTTCCACGATCTCGCCACGGTCCATCACCACCAGGCGGTCGGCCTTGCGTAGCGTGGACAGACGGTGGGCGATGGCAATCGTGGTGCGGCCTTGCACCAGGTTGTCGAGCGCCTTCTGAATCTCTTTTTCCGTTTCGGTGTCCACGGCCGAGGTGGCCTCGTCCAGGATCAGGATGCGCGGATCGATCAGCAGCGCACGCGCAATCGAGATACGCTGGCGCTCCCCGCCCGACAGGCCCTGGCCACGCTCGCCCACCAGCGAGTCATAGCCGTGGGGCAGGCGCAGGATGAACTCGTGCGCATGGGCGGCACGGGCCGCCGCCACGATTTCTTCCCGGGTCGCATCCGGCTTGCCGTAGGCGATGTTCTCGGCAATCGTGCCGAAGAACAAGAACGGCTCCTGCAGCACCAGGCCGATGTTGCTGCGGTAGTCGGACACGGCCATGCGGCGCACGTCCACGCCATCGAGCTGGATGGAGCCTTCGCTGACGTCATAGAAGCGGCAGATCAGATTGACCAGCGTGCTCTTGCCCGAACCGCTGTGCCCCACCAGACCGATCATCTCGCCAGGCTGGATCTCCAGGTCCAGGTGCTTGATCACGGCACGGCTGCCGTAGCGGAAGCCCACATCCTCCATGGTGATGGCGCCCCGGGCCTTGCCTGGCAGCTTCACCGGGTTGACCGGGTCGGGCACATTGCTGACATGGTCCAGGATGTCAAAGATGCGCTTGGCGCCTGCGGCCGCCTTTTGCGTGACCGAGACAATGCGGCTCATCGAATCCAGGCGTGTGTAGAAGCGCCCAATATAGGCAATGAACGCCGTCAGCACACCCACCGTGATGGAGCCACCGGCCACCAGATAGATGCCGAAGCCCCAGACGATGAGCAGGCCGATTTCCGTCAGCAAGGTGACCGTGGGGGTGAACACCGACCAGGTCTTGTTGACTTTGTCATTGGCCTGCAGATTCACCAGGTTGGCGTCGGCAAAGCGGTCCGCCTCGCGCTTTTCCTGGGCAAAAGCTTTCACCACCCGGATGCCGGGGATGGTGTCGGCCAGCACATTTGTCACCTCGGACCAGACACGGTCGATCTTCTCGAAGCCGGTGCGCAGGCGATCGCGCACGGTGTGGATCATCCAGGCGATGAACGGCAGCGGCACCAGGGTCACCAGCGCCAGCCAGGGATTGATGGAGAACAGGATGACCGAGGTCATCACGATCATCAGCACATCGGTCGCAAAATCCAGCGCGTTGAGCGACAGAAACAGGTTGATACGATCGGTTTCAGCACCGATGCGGGCCATCAGGTCACCGGTGCGCTTGCTGCCGTAGTAATCCACCGACAGGTTCAACAGGTGGTTGTAGGTGGTGGTGCGCAGATTGGAGCCTATGCGCTCGGACACCTTGGCCAGCACGAAGGTGCGCGCCCAACCCAGCAGCCATGCCAGCAACGCCGACAGCAGCAGCGCCCCCAGATAGAAGGCCACCAGACCCTGGTCGATCTTCTCGCCGTTCTGAAAGGGAATCAAAATCTTGTCCATCAGCGGGATGGTCAGATACGGCGCCACCAGCTGCGCGGCCGTGGTGGCCAGCGTCAGCAGAAAACCCAGCAGCAGCTGGCCCTGGTAGGGCTTGGCAAAGCGCCACAGGCGCAGCAGCACCCAGGTCGATGTCTGGGGGGCCTGCTGGCGGGCGCAGGCGGGGCATTCATCGCTGTCGGGCGGCAAGGGGGTACCGCAGGTCTCGCACAGGATTTCCTCGTCCTCATGGGCATGGCCCGGGACACCGCCCTGGGCCAGCAGCTCGCGCTGCTGATCGAAGCGCTGGATCAGGCGGAAGGCCTCGTTCTGCGCGGCCAGGCGAAAACGCCACAGCGCCAGGCGCTGCTGGCCATCGTGCAGCTCCAGCGTTCCCACCCCGGCATGGTCCGCCAGTTGCAGGCGCAGCGCCGGCGACAGCGACCAGGAAGTCCAGGCCGTATCGTCCCCGGCACGGGCCCACAAATGCGTTTGCGTGACCGCCACCAGGCCTGGCGCGAAGCGCAAATCCCGGGTCAAGTCAACCGGAAGGGCCGACAATACGTTTTCTTGGGGTGCGAGCTGTGCCCGCAAGTCAGCCCCGAAAGGGCCATCGGAGACGCCAGAGGCATCTACAGAATGGTGATGTTGCATATTGAACAGTTTGTATCCGTTCCGGCAGGATCGCTGCCAGTGGATGGATATGGATGCACTCAATGTGCGCGCCCATTGCGATGGTGTCTGACGACTTAACGCTCCAAACCCCTATTAGGCTGACAACCTCTGTGAAAAGCGACGATATGTGGCCTTTCACACCGCCCGCCCACCACTCATCAAGCGCTGCATCCATGGCGAAGACATTCAACGACATCCAACTCTTGCGCACCACCTTCTTGCGCGGCCCCAGCGTCTGGACCTACCGTCCCGTGTTGGAAGTCTGGCTGGATCTGGGAGAGCTGGAAGACTACCCGTCCAATAAGATTCCCGGCCTCAACGAACGACTGACCACCTGGCTGCCCGACCTGGTCGAGCACACCTGTGGCGTGGGCGAGCGCGGCGGCTTCATCCAGCGCCTGGAAGGTGGCACCTGGATGGGCCATGTGCTGGAGCACGTCATCATCGAGCTGCTGAACCTGGCCGGCATGCCTGCCGAATTCGGTCAGACCCGTGAAATTTCCCAGCGCGGCGTCTACCGCATGGTGTTCCGCTGCCCCGAAGAGGCGGTGGCCCGCGTGGCGCTGGAATACGGCCACAAGCTGCTGATGGCCGCCATCAACGATCTGCCGTTTGACCGCAAGCCGGCCATCCACGCCATCAAGACGGCCATCAACGACCGCTACCTCGGCCCCTCCACCGGCTGCATCGTCGATGCCGCCGGCGAGCGCCGCATCCCCCATATCCGCCTGAACGACGGCAACCTGGTCCAGCTGGGCTATGGTGCAGCGCAGCGTCGCATCTGGACGGCCGAATCCGACCAGACCAGTGCGATTGCCGAAGGCATCGCCCAGGACAAGGACTTCACCAAGCGCCTGCTGACCGCCTGCGGCGTGCCCGTGCCCGAAGGCCAGATCGTGGCCAATGCCGAAGAAGCCTGGGAAGTCGCCCAGGACATCGGATTCCCGGTCACCGTCAAGCCTTCGGACGGCAACCACGCCCGCGGCGTGACCCTGGAGCTGTACCAGGAAGCGGACGTCAAGGCCGCCTTTGCACTGGCCGAGCCCGAAGGCTCGGACGTGATTGTCGAAAAATTCATCGACGGCGTGGAACACCGCCTGCTGGTGGTGGGCGGCAAGGTGGTCGCTGCCACCAAGGGCGAAACCGTGTCGGTGCACGGCAATGGCAAGGCCACGCTGCGCGAGCTGGTGGCCGTGCTGAACCAGGACCCCCGCCGCGGCCCCGAACAGGAATACCCGCTGGACTGGATCAATCTGGATGCCGGCGCCGTCAAGCTGGAACTGAATCGCCAGCATGTCACGCCCGACTCCGTGATTCCTCAGGGCCAGGCCGTGCTGCTGCAGCGCAACGGCAACATGGCCATCGACTGCACCGATGACGTGCACCCCGATGTGGCCTACTACGCCACACTGGCCGCCAAGATCGTGGGCCTGGACATCGCCGGCATGGACATGATCCTCAAGGACGTCTCCCAGCCCATGCAAGGCCAGGGCGCCATCCTGGAAGTCAATGCCGGCCCCGGCCTGCTGATGCACCTCAAGCCCACCAGCGGCGCTCCCCGCCCGGTGGGGATGGCCATTGCCGACCACCTGTTCCCGCGTGAAGACGGCGCCAATGCCGGCCGCATCCCCCTGGTGGGCATTGTCGGTACGCGCCACAACGCCTTCATCGCCCGCCTGGTCGGCTGGCTGCTGCAGCTGTCCGGCAAGCTCACAGGCGTGGCCAGCAGCGAAGGCATGTTCCTGAACAACCGCCAGACGCAGAAGACCAATACCGCCAACTGGGCCGGCGCCCACCGTCTGCTGACCAACCGCCTGGCCCAGGCCGCGGTGATCCAGACCACCTCGCGCTCCATTCTGGAAGAAGGCCTGGCCTATGACCGCTGCCTGGTGGGCGTGGTCACCGACATGGACGGTTTCGAGACCCTGGCCGACCACGATGTGCGCGAAGCCTCCCAGATGCGCCGCGTGCTGCGCACCCAGATCGATGTGGTACTCAGCGATGGCGCCGGCGTGCTGAACGCCGACCTGCCCGAAGTGGCCGACCTGGCCGAGCTGTGTGACGGCGAAGTGGTGCTCTACAGCGCCCAGGCCAACAACGCCGTCGTGGCCGCACACCGCGGCGCCAACGAAGGCCGTGCCGTGCTGCTGCGCAACCAGCAGGTCATTCTGGCCACCGGCGGTCTGGAACGCGCACTGGGCACGCTCGACGCGCTGCGCCTGCCCACGGGCCATGCGGTGGACACCTCGGCCCTGCTGGCGGCCATTGCCACAGCCTGGGCCATGGACATTGCGCCCGACCTGATCGCGGCCGGCATCAAGACCTTCGAATACCAGCCTGCCTGAGACCGAGCGCCCGCGCACCCTTGCATTGCCGCTGCGCCCGCATCCCGGGCTGCAGCAGCCTCAAAAGAGACACACACCATGGAAATCTCTCGTACCCGTGCCCTGCGTGGCCCCAATCTGTGGAGCCGCAACACCGCTGTAGAGGCCGTCGTGCTCTGCACCCCGGCCGAGTGCAACATCGCCCAGCTGGCCGGCTTTGAAGACCGCCTGCGCGCCCGCTTCCCCTCCATCGGCACCTTGCTGCCGCAAGGCGCCGACAAGCCGGTGTCGCTGGCCGATGTGCTGGAACTGGCCACGCTGTCGCTGCAGGCCCAGGCTGGCTGCCCGGTCACCTTCAGCCGCACCCATGCCACGCTGGAGACCGGCACCTTCCAGGTAGTGGTCGAATACACCGAAGAAGCCGTGGGCAAACAGGCCCTGGAACAGGCCGAAGCCCTGATCCAGGCCGCTCTGAACGACACCCCGTTCGATGCGGCGCCCGTCATCGCCGCCCTGCGCGAGCTGGACGAAGATGAACGCATCGGTCCCTCGACCGGCTCCATCGTGGACGCCGCCGTAGCCCGTGGCATCCCTTTCCGCCGCATGACGGCCGGCTCCATGGTCCAGCTGGGCTGGGGCTCCAAGGCCCGCCGCATCCAGGCCGCGGAAGTGGACCAGACCAGCGCCGTGGCCGAATCCATTGCACAGGACAAGGACCTGACCAAGCGCCTGCTGCACGCCGCAGGCGTTCCCGTGCCGCTGGGCCGCCCCGTCACCGACGTGGACGACGCCTGGGCCGTGGCCCAGGAAGTGGGCCTGCCCGTGGTGGTCAAGCCCCAGGACGGCAACCAGGGCAAGGGCGTGACGGTAAACATCACCACCCGCGCCCAGCTGGAAGCTGCCTACGCCACCTCGCAGCAGTACGGTGATGACGTGATGGTCGAGCGCTTCCTGCCCGGCCACGACTTCCGCCTGCTGGTGGTGGGCGGCCAGCTGGTCGCCGCTGCCCGCCGCGAACCGCCCCAGGTGCTGGGTGACGGCGAACACACCATCCGTGAACTGGTGGACATCGTCAACCTGGACCCCCGCCGCGGCACCGGCCACGGCACGGCGCTGACCAAGATCCGCCTGGACGACATTGCCATTGCCCGCATTGCCGGCGAAGGCCTGACCCCCGAATCCGTGCCCGCCCAGGGCCAGCGCGTGGTGCTGCGCAACAACGCCAACCTGTCCACCGGCGGCAGCGCCACCGATGTGACCGACGACGTGCACCCTGAAGTGGCGGCCCGCGCCATCGAAGCCGCCCAGACCATCGGCCTGCACATCTGCGGCGTGGACGTGATCTGCGAATCCGTGCTGCACCCGCTGGAAGAGCAGAACGGCGGCATCGTCGAAGTGAACGCAGCCCCTGGCCTGCGCATGCACCTGGCCCCGTCCTATGGCAAGCCTCGCAACGTGGGCGTGCCCATGGTCGATCTGCTGTTCAACGGCAGCGACGACGGCCGCATCCCCCTGGTGGCCGTGACCGGCACCAATGGCAAGACCACCACCGCCCGCCTGATCGGCCAGCTGTTCACCTCGCAAGGCCTGCGCGTGGGCATGACCAGCACCGACGGCGTGTACGTCAACGGCCGCCAGATCGACAGCGGCGACTGCTCCGGTCCCAAGAGCGCCCGCAACGTGCTGGGCCACCCCGAGGTGGACGCCGCCGTGATGGAATGTGCCCGTGGCGGCATCCTGCGCGAAGGCCTGGGCTTTGACCGCTGCCAGGTGGCCGTGGTCACCAACGTGGGCGAAGGCGACCACCTGGGTCTGAACTTCATCACCACCGTCGATGAGCTGATGGTGCTCAAGCGCGTCATCGTGCAGAACGTGGCCCCCAACGGCTACGGCGTGCTGAACGCCATCGACCCGCACGTCTCGGCCATGGCGCCGTTCTGCACCGGCAAGGTGATCTTCTTCGGTGCCGACCGCCACCACCCCGTGATGGCAACACACCGTGCCCAGGGCAACCGCGTGGTCTATGTGGACGGTGACTCCATCGTCGCTGCCGAAGGCTCGTGGCGCGAATCCGTGCCGCTGCGCGACATTCCCGTCACCCGCAACGGCACCATCGGCTTCCAGGTCGACAACGCCATGGCCGCCATCGGCGCCGCCTGGGGTGCCGGCCTGCCCTGGGACACCATCAAGCGCGGCCTGGCCGGCTTTGTGAACGACAGCGACAACGCCCCCGGTCGCTTCAATGTGATGGACTACAAGGGCGCCACCATCATTGCCGACTACGGCCACAACCCGGATGCCATCCGTGCCTTGACCAAGGCGGTAGAAGGCATGCCCGGCAACAAGCGCAGCGTGGTGATCTCGGGTGCCGGCGACCGCCGCGACCAGGACATCACCGAGCAGACCCAGATCCTGGGTCACGCCTTCGATGATGTGGTCCTGTACCAGGACGCCTGCCAGCGCGGCCGCGAGGACGGCGAAGTCATCGCCCTGCTGCGCAAGGGTCTGGAAGGCGCCAGCCGCACCAGCTATGTGACCGACATCCATGGCGAGTTCATCGCCATTGACCACGCGCTGGCCCGTCTGCAACCCGGCGATCTGTGCCTGGTGCTGGTCGACCAGGTGGAAGAAGCCCTGGCCCACCTGCAAAAACGCATCGCCGAAGTCTGATCTCCGGCCTGCCCGCAGAGCCTGCTCTGTACCGCCCCTGAAAAAGCCCCGTCACCGGGGCTTTTTTGCGTTCGGATACACCGCGGGAGATGCAGACAGGAAGTGCGCCCAAATGGCCACTGGGCCACCGGGCAGCTATGCCGTCTATGCCGTCTATGCCGTCTATGCCGTCTATGCCACCTTAGCCGTGTGCGCCGTCACACGGACCACCAAGGCTGCGGCGCCCGGCGGGATTCAGGCCTCGGCCGGCAACTGTGCCGCCCTGGGGGCCGGCTCCGACCGCCGCACCGCCAACGCGCTGCCCATGGATGCCAGCACGATCAGGCCGATCGCCAGCCACTGCACGGCACTCAGCTGTTCGTCCAGCAGCAGCAAGGCCAGCATGGCGGCTACCGCCGGCTCCATGCTGATCATGATGCCGAAGGCCTGGGGCGGCAGGCGCTGCAGGGCCACCATCTCCAGCGACAGCGGCACCGCACTCGACACCGCCGCCACGCCCAGCCCCACCAGCAGCACCGAAGGCGCCAGCAGCGCACTGCCCGCATGGGCCACGCCCACCGGAATCACCACCAGCGCCGCCATGGCCAGCCCCAGCGACACCGAATGCCCCACCGGCAGATGCCCTATGCGCTTGCCGAACAGGATATAGCTGGCCCAGCACACCGCCGCCAGCACCGACCACAGCACGCCCACCGGGTCTAGGCTGCTGACCGCATGGCCCAGCGGCAGCAGCAGGGCCAGGCCTGCCATGGCCAGCAGCACCCAGACCATGTCCAGCGCCCGGCGCGACGCCCACACCGCCACCGCCAGCGGCCCGGAAAATTCGATCGCCACCGCCACGCCGAACGGCAGCGTGCGCAGCGCCATGTAGAAAGACAGGTTCATGACCCCCAGTGCCGCCCCGTAGAGCAGCACGGCCCGCCGGTCCGCCGGCGACAGCGGCAACCGCCAGGGCCGGCACAGCAGCCACAGGATCAGCGCAGAAAAGCCCACCCGCACCGCCGTCGTCCCCTGGGCCCCGACGGCAGGAAACAGCGTGTGCTTGGCCCAGGACGTACCCAGCCCCAGAAACACCACGGAACCGAAGATGGCCAGCCACGGCAGCCAGCGTGCATTGCGTACATTCGACATGGCGAGAATATATTGCGCCACTCCTGGTTTTTTGCCTCTGAATAGACTGGCTTCACGCAACTTTCACTCATTCTATGCCCACGCCTTCCACGCTGTCCCTGGACGATTTCGACCTGGCCATCCTGACCCTGCTGCAGCGCGACAACACCGTGGCGCAGCGTGACATTGCGCAGACCGTGCACCTGTCGGCCGCTGCCGTGCAGCGCCGCATCCGCCGGCTGCGGGACAGCGGCGTGATCCGCGCGGAAACCGCCGTGCTGGACGCCTCCCGCCTGGGCCGCCCGCTGACCCTGCTGGTGGAAGTGCATGTGCACGACGAACACCCGCTGCGCACCGCTGGCCTGCGCCAGCGCATCCAGGACGAAGCCGCCGTGCAGCAGTGCTATGCCATCACCGGGGAAGCAGACTATCTGCTGGTCATCACCGCCGCCACCATGGCGGATTTCGAAGCCATCACCACCCGGCTGTTCGGCGGGGACGAGAATGTGCGGCGCTTTCGCACCTCGGTGGCGCTGAACTGCCTGAAAGTGGGCCTGCAGGTGCCGCTGCCCGGGGGCCCGCTGCAGGCATAGGGCGCCGAGGCCGACTGGACGTACCCTTCAGCGCGCCACCATGCGCTGCAGTCCCAACAGCACCAGGGCGGCGCCGGACAGGCCGTTGATGGCCCGCTCGATGCGCAGATAGCCGCTGCGCAGGGCCGGAATGCCGAACACCAGCGTGATGCCCAGATGCCAGCCCAGCGACATCAGCGCCACCAGCAGCACCGTGGCGCCATAGAACCACAGCGGCGCCGCATCCGGAAAGATGGCAGCAAACGCACTGGTCCAGAAAGCCGCGCCCTTGGGGTTGGTGAGGCCGGTCAGCAAGCCGGTGCGGTACGCCGCCCAGGCCGACTGCCCCCCCAGCGCCGTGGACGGTGCTGCGTTGACCGCAGGCACTTTCCAGGCAGAGCGCAACAGCTTGAGTCCGTACCAGACCAGGTAGGCCGCCCCCAGCACGCGCAATGCCGTGCCCAGTTGCGGGTGCCGGGCCAGCACGGTGGCCACACCCGCAATCGACAGCAGCACCCAGGCGACCGACCCCGTCGTCAACCCCAGCACCACACAGCGCGCGGCGCGGGCGCGGCCATCCAGCGCCATCTGGCTGAGGATGAAGAAATTGGGTCCGGGGCTGGCCAGCACGGCCAGGTAAATACCGGCGATCAGCAATAGGGAGGCAAAGTGGTGCACAGCGGTGTCCTGCAGAAAACGGCCTGTCGCATGCCAGGTTCGGCATGCGCAGACCACGCCGGCGATTGTGGCCTCTGCCACGGCCACCACAGAGAAAGCGCGAGACTTCAGGCGGCAGCCATCTGCCCCGCCGGCGCACGCAGCCGCACTGCGGCCAGTGCGGCCCCCAGCGCCAGCACCGCCCCCAGCAGGCAGGCACCCTGCCACTGCCCCCAGTGCCAGGCCAGTGTGCCCAGGGCCGAGCCCGCCGCCGCCCCCGCAAAATACCCCGTCATATAGACCGCATTCATGCGCGAGCGTGCCGCCGGCAGCAACTGGGCCACGGTGGCCTGGTTGGTGATGTTCAGGCATTGCAGGCCCAGGTCGATCACCACCAGGCCCAGGGCAAACCAGCCCAGGTGTTCCCCGCCCCACCACAGCATGGGCCAGGCCGCCACCAATGCAATGGCCCCCACCGTGCAGGTGGTACGCCCCAGGCCCCGGTCCACCCAGCGTCCGGCGCGCGATGCCACCAGTGCCCCGGCCACACCTGCCAGCCCCACCAGGCCGATCTGTGCGTCATCCAGCGCCAGTGGTGCGGCCGACAGCTGCAGGGCCATGGTGGCAAACAGCACGCTGCACGAGGCAAACGCCAGCCCGCTGGCCAGCGTGCGCTGGCGCAGCGCGCGGTGGGTGTGCAGCAGCTCCAGCATGCTGGACAGCACCTGGGCATAGGCCACCGGCTGCGCCGTGCGCGAGGTGGGCAGCACCCGCCACAGCCACCAGGCCACCAGCACCATCAACAGCGCTGCCCCCTGGTACACCGCCTGCCAACCGGCCCATGCCGACACCAGGCCCGCCACGCTGCGCGCCAGCAAAATGCCCAGCAGCAGCCCGGTCATCACCGTGCCCACATTGCGGCCGCTGTGGCCGGGCGCGGCCAGCGCCGCCGCCATGGGCACCAGCACCTGGGCTGCGACGGAAAACAGGCCCGCCACCACCGTGCCCAGCATGAAGCCGCCCACCGACGGTGCACAGCCCGCCATGGCCTGGCCGGCCGCCGCCAGCAGCATCAAGGCCACCGCCAGACTGCGCCGCTCCAGCATGTCGCCCAGCGGCACCAGAAGCAGCAGGCCCAGCGCATAGGCCGACTGCGCCAAGGTGACCGACAGTGCCGCCACTCCCTGGTCCACACCAAAGTGCCGGGCAATCGAGTGCAGCAGCGGCTGGTTGAAATAATTGCCGCCCGCGCACAGTCCACAGGCCAGCGCCATCCACAGCAGCGCAGACCGGCCCAGCACGGGCAACGCCGCAACGTTCTTCTCTCGCATTCCTACCAAACCATTTCCTCCGGGAAAAGAAAAGCCCACCCCCGCAGCCTGTGCCACCGGGTGGAAACTCTGAATTCAGAAGCCGCGCGCGCATGGAGACTGCACGGGGGCTGTGGGCCATGCCGCAACGCAGCGGCAGTCAGGGCCGGCATCGCGGGGCGGGCGTTCTGCCAGCGCCATGCGCTGGGCACCCGGTGCACCGGGCCTGCAGGCATGCAGCGCGGCCGTCGCAGACACCCGAAAGACCCGGGGTCCGGCAACCGCCATGGCATGCCTGCTCCACCGGCCACCGGTCTGGGCGCGCTGTGCGCCCCAGTTGCCGTGGTGGAGGACGGGGATTGTCCCGCGGCCGGTACACGCCTGCCCGTGGTCCCTTGCAAACCAGGGCCTGGCACAGTGCCATCGCCGGCCCGGCGCCCACCCGCGCAG
Organism: Comamonas sp. CMM03; assembly: GCF_019218715.1. Taxonomy (NCBI): domain Bacteria; kingdom Pseudomonadati; phylum Pseudomonadota; class Betaproteobacteria; order Burkholderiales; family Comamonadaceae; genus Comamonas; species Comamonas sp. CMM03. The sequence continues at coordinate 702,026 of NZ_JAHUXB010000002.1, forward strand.
CGCGTATGCTTGGCAGCCATGCACCACATTGCCCTGCGCCCTGCTTTGTCCGCCCTGCTGCTGGCGGCCCTCACCACCCTGGCACCGGCCACCCGCGCCGCCGCATCCGAAGAGATCGGCGCCGTGGACACGGTGTTCAAGCTGATTGGCCCGGACCACAAGATCGTGGTTGACGCCTATGACGACCCCAAGGTGGCCGGCGTGACCTGCTATGTCTCGCGCGCCAAGACCGGCGGCATCAAGGGCGGGCTGGGCCTGGCCGAAGACCGCTCCGAAGCCTCCATCGTCTGCCAGGCCACCGGCCCCATCCAGATTCCCCAGCCGCTGCGCCAGCAGGAAGAAGTGTTCACCGAACGGACCTCGCTGCTGTTCAAGCGCCTGCGCGTGGTGCGCATGGTGGATGCCAAACGCAACACCCTGGTCTACATGACCTATTCCGACCGGGTGATCGAAGGCTCACCCCAGAACAGCGTCACCGCCGTGGCCGTGCCCGCGGGCACGCCGATTCCGCTGAAGAAGTAAACACCACGGCGGCAGCGCACCGGAGCTGCTGCCGTCGGCACCTGCCCGGCCTCGGGGTGCCCGAAGCAATTGCCACAGCAACGGGTCGCATCCGTCGGGGAGCGTCCCCTGCACGGCTCCCGCTATCGCGTCAGGGGCGCAGCTTTTGCAGGCGCACATCCCCGTCGCCCGCATCGCCGGCCGGTGTCCACCCCAGATGCCGGTACACGGCAGCGGCCCTGCTGGTCGCATCCGTTTCCAGCCAGATGACCGGGTGGTGCCGGAACAGCGCGGTTTCGCCGGCCTGTATCAGCTGGCGCCCCACCCCTTGCCCCTCATGCTCCGGCAGCACGAACACGGCAAACAGGCATGCCTCGGGCAAATCGGCCATGGCAAAGCCCACCACCTTGCCATCGCGTTCGACCACCCAGGCACACGGTGCCGCTGTGATCGCCGCATGGATGGAAGCGGGCGTGATGCCCAGCGCCGCCAGTTCGGTCACCGTGAGTGCATTTTCCCGAACCGAGGTCCGGACATGGAAGATGGCGTCGATATCGGTGGCAGCGGCCGGGCGGACACGAAACGGGGATGGAGCAGGCGAATTCAGCGGCATGCCCACGATGGCAGGGGGATTTCCGCCCTCCGCCTGCTGCGCGTCAGCCAAAGACGGCGTTGCCCGCGTCCAGTGCCGGCGGCCGCAGCAAATCCTCGTTCACGCCCATGGCCTGGCTGGCGCGTTCCACGGCCTGCCACAGGGAGGCGGGCATCTGCAGAATGGCTTCGGGGGTGTCTGCAGCGTCAATCCAGGTGCTGATCTGCAGGTGCTGTTCGTGGGTCAGCAGGTCCAGGTGCAGCATTTCGTCGATGGTTTTCATGGTGGCCTCCCTGGTGATGGCATCCGGCGCTGCGCAGCCCACGCCGGGCTTGTGATTCCAATATAGGGCCAAAAGCGGCGGCCGCAAGCGAAGTGGCACGTTGGCGAAACCGCTGCAGCCCCAGCAGCCGCCCGGTCACTCAATCCGTGGATGGCGGCGCAATCGCCCGGCAGGCGTCCACAAACGCCTGCAGTGCCGGCGAACGCCGTTTGCCCGCCCGTTGCACCAGCGAGAAATAGCGCTGCATCTGCGGCAGCACGGTGGGCAGCACCACCAGCTCACCCGCATCCACCAAGGGCTGCACCAGCACACGTGGCAGGCAGCTGATGCCCAACCCCTGGGCCACGCAGCGGGCAATGGCTTCGGAGCTGCCCAGGGTGGCGGCCGCATGCAACTGGTGCAGGTGCGGCAGCAGCGCGTGCTCCACCATTTCGCGGGTGCCCGAGCCCGCCTCGCGCAGCAGCCAGCGGGCACTGCGCAGCGCGTCGGATGCCAGTGGCTGGCCGGCAGCCTGCCTTGCCAGCGGGTCGTGGGGCGCACTGACGATGACCAGCTCGTCGCGCAGCCAGGGCTGCACCTCCAGCCCCGGCCAGTGGCTGGCCCCTTCGATCAAGGCCAGATCCACCTCCAGCGCCAGCACCGCTTCGGCCACTTCGGCGGTGTTGGCAATCTGCAGGTCCACCGCCACCTGCGGGTGGCTGCGCGCCAACGCCGCCAGCACCGGCGGCAGCACATAGCTGCCGATGGTGGTGCTGGCCGCCAGCCGCAGCCGCACCGGCAGGCCACAGCCCTGCACGACAAACGCCTGCTCGATTGCGCGCGCCTGCTCCAGCAGACCCAGCGCCTGCGGCAGCAGGGCGCGGCCGGCATCGTTGAGCACCAGTTGGCGCCCGACCCGCTCGAACAGCTGGCTGCCCAGCGCACGCTCCAGCTGCTGCAACGCGGCGCTGGTGGCGGACTGGGACAGCGACACCGCCTGGGCCGCCGCCACGGTGCTGCCGGACTGGGCCACCGCGCAGAATATTTCCACCTGGCGCAGCGTCAGATGCAGCATGGGCACTCTCCTTTTCGCGTGATCTGGCGCATGAATCTACCTGTTTCATCGATAGTCTTTACACAAACTATCGGTTATACAAATATAACCAAATTATCTAAAGTGCAGACCGTCGCCCACGCTCCAGGCCGGTCCTGGCACGCTTTTCACTCCCGTGGACGGCCGTGTCTGCCATGTCCACTTCCGCATTTCCCTTGTCCGTCTGGGCCCGCGCCGGCCAGCACCTGCAGCAGTGGCTGCCCGGTCTGCTGCTGTGTGGTGCCATCGCCGCCGCCTCCCTGTGGGCCGCCACGCTGCCGGCCCTGGCCGAGCGCGGCCTGAGCGCGCTGACCTTGGCCATCGTGCTGGGCATGGTGCTGGGCAACACCGTCTACCCCCGCCTGGCCGCCTCCTGCGCCAGCGGCGTGGGCCTGTCCAAGGCGCGGCTGCTGCGCGCCGGCATCGTCTTGTATGGCCTGCGCTTGACCTTCCAGGACATGGGCCAGCTGGGCTGGGCCGGCATCGCCACCGACGCGCTGGTGCTTTCCAGCACCTTTGTGCTGGCCCAATGGCTGGGCCGGCGCGTGTTCGGCCTGGATCCGCGCACCAGCCTGCTGGTGGGGGCCGGCAGTGCGATCTGCGGTGCGGCCGCCGTGCTGGCCACCGAACCGGTGGCTAAGGGCCGGGCGTCCGATGTGGCGGTGGCCGTGGCCACCGTGGTGGTGTTCGGCACCGTGGCCACCTTTCTCTATCCGGCGCTGTTTCACTGGAATGCTGCGCATGGCTGGTTCGAGGTGAGCGCCCAGCAGTACGGCCTGTATGTGGGCTCCACCGTGCACGAAGTGGCCCAGGTGGTGGCTGCCGGCGAAGCCGTGGGCCGCGATGCGGCCGACATGGCGGTGATTGCCAAGATGGTGCGGGTGATGATGCTGGCCCCATTTCTGCTGGTGCTGTCGTGGTGGCTGGCGCGCAGCGAGCGCCGCGCCGACCATCAGCCAATGGACAGCGGCTCCGTCAAGGCCGCCGCCCCGCACAGCCGCATCACCATCCCCTGGTTTGCACTGGGCTTTGTGCTGGTGGCTGGCATCCATTCCCTGGGCGTGCTGCCCGCTGCGCTGGTGCAGGCCGGTGTGCAGCTGGATACGCTGCTGCTGACCCTGGCCATGGCCGCCCTGGGACTGACCACCCACATCGCGGCCGTGCGCGCCGCCGGCACCCGGCCGCTGCTGCTGGCCCTGGTGTTGTTTGGCTGGCTGCTGGGGGCAGGCTGGCTGCTGAATCTGTGGCTGCCGCTGTGGCTCTGACAGCCATCGCTGCGGCAACGCCCCATCGCACGGGCCGTCCCTGCCGGCCTGCGCTCGCCAGAGAACACCGGGGTCAGGCGCTTTCCTGCTGCTGACCACGGTGGCCGCGCAATGCGGCCTCCAACTGGTCCAGTACTTCCACCCAGTGCGGCCCCCGGCGGCGCAGCCGCCACAGCACCGCGGCCTGCGAAGGGGTCCAGAACCGGGCATGCAGCATGTCCACGTCGGGGGGCATCGGGCGGTGCTGGCGGATGAAGCGCAAGATGGCCAGCTCATCTGCCGCCAGACCGAGCTGCACGAACAGCGCTTGCAGGGTAGGGGCTTTGGAGGGCATGGAGGCTCCTTTCGCGGCACACAGGTGCTTCTGCACCGCATCCTGCAATGCCCTCTCGGCCGCTGGCTGTAGGACAAGCCAGATGTTGCAACCGGCCGGGCCAGCCGGCTGCACGGCAGAAAGCAAAACGGCCACCCGCAGGTGGCCGTTTTGCAGCAGCAGCCCCGTCAGCGGGGCCGGTGCTCACACCATGGCAATCGAGACGGCCTTGGGAATCAGATAGGCTTCCAGCGCTTCCGTGCCGCCTTCGGAGCCATAGCCCGAATCCTTGATGCCGCCGAAAGGCATTTCCGCCGACGCCACGGCGGGCTGGTTGATCCACAGCATGCCGGTTTCCACCTGCTGGCTGAGCTGGTGGGCCGACTTCAGCGAGCGGGTGAAGGCATAGGCCGCCAGGCCATAGGGCAGGCGATTGGCTTCGGCAATGGCCTCCTCCAGCTTCTCGAAGCTGCGCATGGCGACCACGGGGCCGAAGGGTTCGTTGTTGAACACATCGGCATCCAGCGGCACATTGCCCAGGATGGTGGGTGCATAGAAGTTGCCGGCATCGCCCAGGGCCTTGCCGCCCAGCAGCACGTCCGCACCCTTGGCGTGGGCGTTTTCCACCAGCGCCTTCATGGCCGTCACGCGGCGGGGATTGGCCAGCGGGCCCATCTTGGAATCGGCTTCCAAGCCGTTGCCCACCTTGACGGACTCAAAGTACTTCACCACGCTTTCCGTGAATTGCTTTTGCAGGCTGCTGTGTACCAGGAAACGCGTGGGCGAAATGCAGACTTGGCCGGCGTTGCGCAGCTTGGCAGCGCCAGCGGCTTTGACGGCCAGCTCCACATCGGCATCTTCCGCAATGATGACCGGGGCGTGGCCACCCAGCTCCATGGTGCAGCGCTTCATGTGGGCGCCGGCCATGGCGGCCAGCTGCTTGCCCACGGCCGTCGAGCCGGTGAAGGTGACCTTGCGGATCACCGGATGGGGAATCAGGTAGCTGGAGATTTCATGCGGATCGCCATAGACCAGACCGACCACGCCCGCGGGCACGCCGGCGTCGACAAAGCATTTCAGCAGCGCGGCGGGGGCGGCAGGCGTTTCTTCCGGCGCCTTGCACAGGAAGGAACAGCCGGTGGCCAGGGCAGCGCTGATCTTGCGCACGATCTGGTTGACCGGGAAATTCCAGGGCGTGAACGCCGCCACCGGGCCCACGGGCTCCTTGACGACCTGCTGCAGCACATCGCTGCGGCGCGCCGGCACGATGCGGCCATACAGGCGCAGCGCCTCGTCGGCAAACCAGTCGATGATGCCCACACCGGCCAGCACCTCGCCCTTGGCTTCGGCCAGGGGCTTGCCCTGTTCCTGCGTCAGCACGGCGGCAATGGCGTCGGCGCGTTCCTGCAACAGCAGCGCAGCGCGGCGCATGGTGGCCTGGCGCTCGTGGGCGCTGGTGTTCTTCCAGACCTGAAAGCCTTTTTGAGCGGCGGCCAGTGCACGGTCCAGATCGGCAATACCGGCATGGGCCACATGGCCGATCACCGCTCCCGTGGCCGGGTTGTGCACAGCGATCTTCTTGCCGCTGGCGGCATCGACCCATTGGCCGTCGATCAGGAGTTGGGTATCGGGGTAGGCATGCGACATGCGAAATCCATCCATGGCTGAGAGGGAGAGTCCCGGAGCGGTCGCTCCAGGGGCATTAGGAAAACAGGCGCTTTGGTGCACTGGCTTAAAGGTTTTCAGTATCCAACGCCTGTGAAAACCTTGCTGCAAGTGCAGAAGCAGCTGCGTTTTTGATAGAAGGTGGCGGTGCGCCCTGGGCGCCCGTCGGCATCCATTCTAGAAAGCGGGGGACACCACACTCAATACATGGATGCACTGACCGCTGCATCTCCCGGGCGCTTGAAGCGCAGGGCCAGCGCATCGGCGCTCTGGCGCAGCAGCAGCATGTCCATGCCCACGGCGACGAACAGCGCGCCCTTGTCCAGGCATGCCTGGGCACGGTCGGGGTTCACCGCCAGAATGCCCGGCGCCTTGCCGCAGGCGCGGATGGTGACCAGCGCCCGGTCGATCGTCGCCTCCATGTCCGGATGGCCCGCATTGCCGGGGTAGCCCAGGCTGGCGGATAGATCGGCCGGGCCGATGAACACGCCATCGATACCGTCCACGCTGGCAATGGCCTCCAGGTTGTCCAGCGCCTCGCCGGTTTCCACCTGCACCAGCAGGCAGATCTCGTCGGCGGCCTTGGCCACATAGTCGGCGTCACGGCCGAAGTTGGAGGCGCGCATCGATCCCCCCATGCCCCGCAGGCCCTGGGGGGCGTAGCGCACGGCCTCCACCGCCGCGCGGGCTTCGTCGGCGTTCTGCACAAAAGGCAGCAGCAGCGTCTGCGCGCCGATGTCCAGATAGCGCTTGATCAGCACCTTATCGTTCCACGCCGGGCGCACCACGGCATGGCTGCAGCCCAGGCCTTTACGCGGGCGGGCTGCCACCACCGCCTGCAGTTGCTGCAGCATCTGGGGCACATCGGTGGGGGTGTGCTCGGTGTCCAGCAGCACCCAGTCAAAGCCCGCGCCGGCGATCAGCTCGCTGACATAGGGCGACGGCAGGGTGGACCACAGACCGATCTGGGCCTGGCCGGCTTGCAGGGCACGTTTGAAATGGTTGACAGGAGGCATGGCGGTGGAAGGGCAGAAAACTGCGCAGTGCTGGTATTTGCCGGAACATAGCAAAGCTGCGCGGCCTCCACAGCCTGCGGCAGTCGCCTGCGTGCCACCACCCTCCCCCCCAGGCAGGGCCTGCATGCGCAGGCGCAGGCTGGCGTGCACCCAGGATTCGGCGTTCTGGAGGTCCGCAATGAGCTGGCGCATTTGCTGCGGCGTGCTGCGCTGGACCAGCAGCGCACTGCGGCTGCGCAGCCAGTCCAGTTCGCGCTGCAGTTCCTCGGGTGCAATGCCGTCGCTGCGGGCCGTGAGCTCGCACAGGACCATCCAGCGCTCGAACGCCGCACGCAACGCGGCCTGCAAAACGGAAAGGGGGAGCACTGGGAGAGAGCCGTCCATACAGTGCGCATTCTCAGCAATGCGGGCCATCCCGGGGCATGAGAAAAAGAGATGCTCCCATTCCCATTCCGCAAAAATCTGGCGCGCCCCTCTGGGGCGCCAGCCTTTGTCTCCCAGACCGTGTACAAAATGCAACCCGCATCTGTCGCCCTCTGCCAACACATGGCGGCACGGGCACCCGCGTGCCGTGCCGCCGGAAGAACCAAGCACTGCCGTGCGCCATGTCCAGCCCTCTGAAGGGCAAGCTCAGCTCGCCGCAATCCCCGCCGCCCGCGTCAGCTGGCGGTAGGTCGGCCAGGTGCGGTCGATGAAGGCGCGCAGCGCAGCGCCGGTCAGCGCCGGGTCTTCATCGGAGAGGGTCTCGCGCACGCTCTTGATACGCTCCGATTCGGTGTAGCTGCTGTGCACCAGCTGGGCCAGACGGTCGACCAGCGCCTGGGGGGTGCCGGCCTTGGCAAACAACATATTGCATTCGGGCAGGTTCTCGTAGGCGCTCCCACTGAAGCCTGCCTGCTTCCAGGTCGGCACACCCGGCAGCTTGGACGAGGGATTGCCCATGGCAATCACCACCGGCCGCACGCTGCCCTGCTTGAGCCCGCCACCAATGCCGGCCAGGGAACCGGCCCCCATGTCGATCTGGCCGCCGTACAGGTCCATCAGCATGGCGCCCGTGCCCTTGTAGTTGACCACGTTGAACTGTGCCCCCGTGTCCTTGACCAGTTGGTCCAGCATCAGCTGCCAGCCCGACCCCACGGCATAGTTGCCCACGTTGACCGGCTTCTTCTTGGAATAGGCAATCACCTCCTGGATGGTCCTGGCCGGGAAATCCTTGTGCACTACGCCCGGCACCGGCCCGACGCCGATAGCGGCAATGGGCACGATGTCCTTGTCCGGATCCACCGGCAGGCGCTTGAGCAGGGCCGGTGCCTGGGCCGGCTGGCTGTGCAAGGTCATCAGCAGCGTGTAGCCGTCGGCCGGCGCGCGCACGATGGTTTCGGCGGCAATCATGCCCACGCCACCGGGCTTGTTTTCCACCACCACGGGCACGCCCAGCTTGGTGGACAGATAGTCAGCCAGCGCCCGCGAAGTGGCGTCATTGGACGAACCTGGCGCCTGGGCCGCAATGATGCGGATGGGCTTGTCGGGCCAGCCCTGGGCACGCGCGGCCCCGGGCAGCAGGCCGGCCCCCAGCAGGCCGGCACCGGCAGCCAGCCAGTCGCGGCGGCGCCAGCCGGCGGAGGTGACGGAGGAAGAAGCAACTAACAGATCGGACATGGTGGACTCCGTCAAAACAGCGCGCCGCGTTCATCGTTGGCATACGGCGCACCGGGTTCGCATGCGTCCGGCGGCAGCAGCCAGCACGGACGGCCTCACTTTCGGTCTTCCACCGCCGGTGGGCGGCTGCTGCAGCGCGGGGCATGCGGTCCTTGTGGGGCCGGTGCACGGCACGCGCCTTGCAGGAGGTATCAGGGACTCGATAGCCTCCTTCAGAGATGCTGCGCCAGCGCGCGGACGTCGGGCATCTGGGCCAGGCTGCGCACGGCGTCGTACAGCGCGGCGCCATCGCACGGCAGGCCGCTGTAGGCCACGCAGTCCAGGAACTTGCTGCGCAGCGCCTCGGCACTGAGCGGGTACATGGCATGGCCTTTGGGAAAGCGGATCTCTCCGGTCTCCAGCCGCCGGCCGTCGCGCGTGGTGATGCGCACGCTGTCGGCCACAGAAAACGCCGGATCGACCGGGTCGCTGCGCTCGGTGGTGTGCACCTGCACCTTGGCCATCAGCGCCTGCATGTCAGTGCGCTGGGTGAAAACGTCGGTCAGCTGCGCCAGGCCCACGTCGCCGGCCACCAGGGCGCAGGCCACATCGAACTCGATGCTGAACTTGGCCTCCAGCCCGCTCACCGGGCGGTGGTTGCGCAGCATGCTGGCCTGGGCATTGCCAATGGTCACATCCACGCGCTGCACATCCTGGGGCTGCAGCCCATGGGCTGCCTTGAGTTGCAGCACGCCGTCGATCACGCGGTGGCCCGAGTAGCACACCGGATAGCACTTGATCGACAGCCCCCAGCTCAGCAGCCGGGGAACACCGCCGATGGTGGCCGGGCGCTGCAGATCGCATTCACCGCTTGGCGACAGCGCGGCAAGGAAGCCGGCATGGTGCTCGAACACATCGGTGGCCGCCGTCATGCCCAGTTGTGCCAGCCGCACGGCATCGATCGCCGCCGCCGCCGCACGGCCCGCGTGCCAGGGTTTGGCCATGGTGCCGAAATTGGCCACCAGCCCTGCCGCCGAACTGGCAGCCAGCGACAGCGCCTGGGCCACCTGGCCTTCGGTCAGTGTCTCCCGGTTCAGGTAGGCCACGCCGGCCGCCGCACCCACCACGCCGAACACGCCGGTGGGGTGCCAGCCCTTGAGGTGGTACTGCCCGCTTTCGCGGCTGAACAGCTCGGCCCAGACCTCGTAACCGACCACATAGGCACGCAGCAGTTCGGCGCCGCTGGCGCCCAGGCGGTGGGCCTCGGCCCACAGCGTGGGCACCAGCACCGTGCTGGGGTGGGCCGACATGGCCACATCGTCATAGTCCAGCGCATGGCCGGCCACGGCATTCACCAGGGCCGCCTGGGCGGTGCCCAGCAACTGCTGCAGCGACGGAGCCGGCGCCTCGGCAGGGCCGGTGCCGCTGGCCGCCAGATGAGCCCGCACGATGCGCACCACCGGCTCGTTCTGGCCCGCCAGCAGCGTGGCCAGCGTGTCCAGCGTGCCGGTCAGCGCCAGGGCACAGGCTGCAGCCTCCTGGCCGCCAAAGTGCGGCGCCCGCACATAGCGCGCCAGCGCCTGCGTCAGCGGCAAGGAGGTCTTCAAGCGGGCAGGCGGCGCCGCCACCGGTGTCATTTCAGCTATCGGCATCGTGTTGCTCCATGGCGCTGCGCGCCCTCAGCCCGCCCCGAAACCGGGACCGCCCCTGCCGGGGCAATGTGATCGACGGACACTGTGCAGCAGCCCAGAGGAAACGTCATCTCCATTCCTCAGTACGACCGGGGCATGCCCAGGATGTGCTCACCCACATAGGACAGGATCAGGTTGGAGGAGATCGGCGCCACCTGGTAGAGCCGGGTTTCGCGCCATTTGCGCTCCACGTTGTATTCGGTGGCAAAGCCAAAGCCACCATGGCTTTGCAGACAGGCTTCGGCCGCGTGCCAGGAGGCTTCGGAGGCCAGCAGCTTACCCATGTTGGCATCTTCGCCGCAGGGCAGGCCGGCCGCAAACCGGGCACAGGCACGGCGCAGCACCAGATCGGCGGCCTGCATTTCGGCGTAGGCCTTGGCGATGGGAAACTGCACCCCCTGGTTCTGGCCGATGGGCCGATCGAACACCCGGCGTTCGCTGACGTACTGCACCGCCGTGTCGGTGAACCAGCGCGCATCGCCAATGCATTCGGCGCCCACCAGAATGCGCTCGGCATTCATGCCGTCCAGAATGTATTTCAGCCCCTTGCCTTCCTCGCCGATCAGGCTGCTGGCCGGAATGCGCATATTGTCGAAAAAGATTTCGGTGGTGTTGTGGTTCACCATGGCCGGCAGCTTGCGGATCTCCAGCCCCTTGCCCTTCAGCTGGCGCATGTCCACCAGAAAGACCGACAGACCGTCGCTCTTGCGGGCGCAGTCCTCCAGCGGTGTGGTGCGCGCCAGCAGCAGCATCAGGTCGGAGTACAGCGCCCGCGAGGTCCAGACCTTCTGGCCATTGACCACATAGCTGTCACCCTCGCGCACGGCACGGGTCTTGAGCTTGGTGGTGTCCGATCCGGTGGTGGGCTCGGTGACGCCAAACGCCTGCAGGCGCAGCGTGCCGGCGGCAATCTGCGGCAGGTACAGGTCTTTTTGCGCCTGCGAGCCGTGGCGCAGCACCGTGCCCATGGTGTACATCTGGGCGTGGCAGGCGCCGGCATTGCAACCGCTGGCATGGATTTCCTCCAGGATCACGGCCGCCGCGCGCAGCGGCATGCCGCTGCCGCCGTACTCCTCGGGAATCAGCGCCCCCAGAAAACCGGCGTCGGTCAGCGCCTGGACAAATTCCGACGGGTAAGCGCCGGTCTCCTCCAGCGTGCGCCAGTAGGCACCCGGAAAGTCGGCGCAGACGCGGCGTACGCTGTCGCGGATGTCGGCATAGTCGGTACCGGCTTCGATGTGGACCACGGCAGATTCGGTCATGGCTGTCCTCGCACTGTCAATTGGCTGTTCAAACACGGGCTCCCGGGGGTGTCACTGCCCCGTGAAAACGGGGGGACGCTTCTCGTTGAAGGCACGCACGCCTTCCATGCGGTCCTGGGTGCCCACCAAGTGGTTGTAGGCTTCCACCTCGAAACGGTAGGCCGTGCGCAGCTCCATCTGGCCGCCATAGCGCACCGATTTCTTGATCTGCCGCACTGACAGCGGCGCGTTGCCGGCAATCACCGCCGCCGTCTCGTGCGCCCGTTCCAGCACTTCGCCCATGGGGTAGACGCTGTTGGCCACACCCCACTCCAACGCCTGGGTGGCGGACAGCGGCCTGCCGGTCAGCAGCAGCTCCTTGGCCCGGCGCTCGCCCACGGCGCGGGGCAGGTTCTGCGTGCCACCGGCGCCCGGCATGATGCCCAGCGTCACCTCGGGCAGGGCAAAGCGCGCCACCTCGCTGGCATAGACAAAGTCGCAGCACAGCGCCATTTCCATGCCGCCGCCATAGGCGTGGCCGTTGACGGCGGCCACTACCGGCAGCGGCAGGTCGGTCAGCGTCCAGTACATCCGCTCGAACAATTCGTGCTGCAGCTGCCACTGGCGCTGCGTCATGCCGTTGCGCTCCTTCAGATCGCCTCCGGCACAGAAAATCCGCCCCCCCGCACCGGTCAGCACCACGCAGCGCACCGGGCCGGCGTCCTCGGTCAGCGCGCTCCACAGCTGCAGCAGTTCGCGCCCCATCTGGGTGTTGAGGGCATTGCCCGCATCGGGGCGGTTCAGTGTCACCTGCAGCACGTGCGGGCCCACGAGCGCCACATCCAGCGTCTCGTAGGCGGTGTTCACAACATCCATCCATGGCTCCTGTGTCATGCCAGCTCCGGAAAAAGCAACTGCTGGGTATGGGCGCCCAGCGCAGGCGGGGCGCTGCGCACACGCGGGCGCTGACCGTCCAGGCTCAGCGGCAGCGCCACAAAGCGCATGCCGGTACCGGGCACGGGATGCACCAGGTCCAGCGCCTGGGTCTGGGCGTGCTCCAGCATCTGGCCCACCGTATTGACCGGGGCACAGGGGACGCCGGCGGCTTCCAGCGCCTCCACCCAGTGGGCGGTGGGTCGGGCTGCCACCAGCGGGTCGATCAGGCGGTACAGCGCCTCCTGGTGCGCCACGCGCTGCGGGTTGTCGATGAAGCGGGCCTGCGTGGCCCATTCCGGGTGGCCCAGCACGCCGCACAGGCGCTGGAACAGCGCATCGCTGCCGGCAGAGATCACCACCTCCCCGTCCCGTGTGGCATAGGCCTTGTAGGGCGCAATGCCGGGCGCTCCCGAGCCCTGCTTTTGCACCTGCTGGCCGCTGGCCATGACCTGGCCGGCCAGCAGCGATACCCAGGTGGCAGCGGTCTCGAACAGCGAGACGTCCACCGTCTGGCCATCCCCCGTCTGGTGACGGCGGTGCAGCGCGGCCAGGATGCCGATGGCCCCCCACATGCCCGTGCCCATGTCAACGATGGACGGTGCCACACGCACCGAAGCCCGGCCCGGCTCGCCGGTGGTGCTCATGATGCCGCCGAAGGCCTGCATCAGCGGGTCGTAGCCCGGGCGGTCCTTGAGCGGCCCCACCGCACCGAAGGCCCCCAGGTTGCAGTAGATCAGCGACGGCTTGTCTGCCCGCAGCGTGGCCGCATCCAGGCCCAGCTGCTGCACATGGCCGGGGCGCAGGTTCTGGATGACCACATCCGCGCGCTCGGCGATCAGACGGCGCAACGCCGCCACCTCCTGCGCACCGCGCAGGTTGCAGACCACCGACTGCTTGTTGCGGTTCAGCGCCTGGAAATAGGCGCCCTCGCCTTCCCAAAAAGGCGGACCCCAGCGGCGTGCATCGTCACCTTCGGCTTTTTCCACCTTGATGACCTCGGCGCCCATTTCGGCCAGGATCAGTCCGGTGAACGGTGCTGCCACGCTGTGACCCAGTTCCACCACCACCAGCCCCTGGAAAGGCTGGGCGGGTGGCGGTGAGGACTGGAGAGGGGGGAGAGACATGGCCGGGCACTTTCAAATCCGATGCATGAAAATGTAATGTACGTACATTTAAAACAATGTACGGACAAACCCGCTTTGACATGGCTTAACCTGTCCGCAGCATTGCGTTCTCTGCGACACTGCACCCCGCATGCCCCGAACCGCCACGCCCTCCTCGCACACTGCCTCCCGCACGGCCAAACGCCCTGTGGCTGCCGATGGCCCGCTCTACCAGCAGCTCTACCAGCAGCTGTGCGCCGCCATCCAGAACGGGCAGTACCCCGTGCACAGCAGCTTTCCCACGGAAGTCCAGCTCTGCGCCCAGTACGGCGTCAGCCGCCACACGGTGCGTGAAGCCACGCGCCGCATGGTGGAGGAAGGCCTGATCAGCAAGCAGCCCGGCGCGGGCAGCGTGGTGCGGGCCACCCAGCCGGTGGTGCCGTATGTGCTGACCTCGGAGAGCACCTTCCAGGATGCGATGACCTATGGCGATAGCACGCGTCTGGAAGTGCTGGCCAGCCAGCGCAAGGAGGCCGATGCCGCCCTGGCCGCCATCCTGCACTGCCCCCAGCGATCGGTGTGGATGGAACTGACCGCCATGCGCCACCCCACGGGACAGGTCAGTCCCATGTCGTACTCGCAGATCTACCTGCGCCCGGCATTCGCTGAAATCATTGCCCACCTGCATGGCGACCACCCCAGCATCTACACGCTGCTGAAGACGCTGTGCGGCGTAGAGGCGGACAGCATCCGCCAGCGCATCGAAGCCGACCTGATGCCCGATCCCGCGCTGCACCTGCTGCGCCTGCCCGCCGGCAGCCCGGCCCTGCATGTGGTGCGGGCCTATTACGACACCCAGGACCAGTTGCTGGCCGCCTCGGTCAACTGGTACATCCCTGCGCGCTTTCGCATGGAAACCACCTGGCGCCGCGAAGACGGCGGTGCGCCGGTGGCGCATTCCATCACCGCGCGCTGAGGCGCGCTGCACGGCAGATCACGCCACCCGCTTGGCCCCGGCCACGCAGGCGATCACGGCCACGGTCACCGCCAGCATGGCCGGGCTCACCGCCTCACCCAGCAGCCAGGCCGCTAGCGCCAGCCCCAGCAAGGGCTGCAGCAGCTGCAACTGCCCCACGGCCGCAATGCCGCCCTGCGCCAGGCCCCGGTACCAGAAGACAAAGCCCAGCCACATGCTGAACAGTGCCACATAGGCCAGCCCCCACCAGGCCGGGGCGCGCACGGCGCTCAGGTCAGCAGGCCACAGCCACAGGGTGAGCGGCAGCATCACCGGCAGCGAGAGCACCAGCGCCCAGCTGATCACCTGCCAGCCGCCCAGGCTGCGCGAGAGCTTGGCCCCTTCCGCATACCCCAGGCCACAGACCGCCACGGCCAGCAGCATCAGCCCGTCGCCCACAAACGACGTCTCCCCCCCTTGCTGCCAGGCGGCCCACAGCGCAAACCCCAGCACCAGGGCCGCGCCCAGCAGCGACAGCGCCCAGAACGCCGGCCGCAGGCGCTCACCGCCGCGCCACACACCGCACACCGCCGTGCACAGCGGCAGCAGCGCCACCAGCACAATCGAATGCGCCGCCGGCACATGCTGCAGCGCCAGCGCCGTCAGCAGCGGAAAGCCCAGCACCACGCCCCCCGCCACCACAGCCAACGACGCCATCTGGGAGCGCGCCGGGCGCGGTTGCCGGCACCACAGCACCACCACCAGTGCCAGCAACCCGGCAATGCTGGCACGCGCCACCGTCAGCCACACCGGCGGCAGATCCAGCACCGCCAGCCGTGTGGCCGGCAGTGAGCCGCTGAAGATCACCACCCCGATCAGGCCGTTGAGCCAGCCTTGGGAACTGTGGACAGGGGTGGACGCCGAAGCAGCTTGGGCGGAAGAGGTCATGGCAGTGGAACGCGGTGCAACAGGAACAAGGCCGCCATGCTAGGCACACAACCCAATACAATCAAAAAATTGTCATGCATACAAAGCCGCTGCGATGGTTGCGATGGTTGCGATGGTTGCGATGGCTGCGATGGCTGCGCTGATCTGCCCCATGGCCACCACTTCCCTGTCCCGCACCTCCCGCTACCAGACCGTGGTGGACCGCCTGGCCGCCGCCATCCGCAGCGGCCAGCTGCCGGCCGGCACGCGCCTGCCCACGCACCGCCAGCTCGCGGCCCGCGAAGGCCTGGCCCTGGTCACTGCCAGCCGCGTCTATGCCGAGCTCAGCGCCATGGGCCTGGTCAGTGGCGAAACCGGGCGTGGCACCTTCGTCAAGGAAACCGCACTGCCGCCGGGCCACGGCATCGACATTCCGCCCGCTGCGCTGGGCAGTGTGGACCTGAGCTTCAATGTACCGACCTTGCCCAACCAAGCCGAACTGCTGCGTACTGCGCTGCGCCAGCTGGCCCTGACCGGCGACCTGGAAGCCCTGCTGCGCTACCAGCCCCATGGCGGCCGCCCCCGCGACCGCGCCGCCGTGGCCCAGCACCTGCGTGCACGCGGCCTGCAGGTCAGCGGTGAGCAGGTGGTGCTGGTGGACGGCGCCCAGCACGGCCTGACCGTGGCGCTGATGGCGCGGCTTGCGCCCGGCGATGTGGTGGCCGTGGACGCACTCACCTACCCCGGCTTCAAGCTGCTGGCGCAGCAGCTGCACCTGGAGCTGCTGCCCATTCCCGCCACACCGCAAGGGCCCGACCTGGCCGCGCTGCAGCAGCTGTGCCGCCAGCGCAGCGTGCGTGCGCTCTACACCATGCCCACGCTGCACAACCCGCTGGGCTGGGTGCTGCCCCTTGCGCAGCGCCTGCAGCTGGTGGAGCTGGCGCGTGCGCACGATCTGGTGCTGATCGAAGACGGCGCCTATGCCTACTTGGCCGACCCGGCCCCACCGCCGCTGGCAGCACTGGCGCCGGAGCGCACGGTGTATGTGTCCGGTTTTTCCAAGAATGTGGCGGCCGGTCTGCGGGTGGGCTTTGCCACCGCGCCGTTGGACTGGGTGCCCGCGCTGGAGCGCGCCATCCGCGCCACCACCTGGAACACCCCGGGCGTGATGGCCGCCATCGCCTGCGGCTGGCTGGAAGACGGTACCGTCACCCGGCTGGAAACGCACAAACGCGAAGACGCCGCGCTGCGCCAGCAACTGGCGGCCCGCGTGCTGGGCACGCTGCTGCCCGGTCTGCCCCGGGTCCACCACCCGCAGTCCTACTTTCTGTGGCTGCCGCTGCCGCCCGAAGTGCGTGCCGACCAGATTGCGGCGGCCCTGCTGCTGCAACGGATAGCAGTCTCCACGGCCGAGCCGTTCGCCACCACCGCCCAGGTGCCGCATGCCCTGCGCCTGGCGCTGGGATCGGTGCCGCTGGACGTGCTGGAGCCAGCGCTGCGCCAGGTGGGACAGGCCATCGCGGACGCCAGCTACTGAACCCCGCCCTGGCCCCTGTGCTCCACGGCGTCCGAGACCTGGTCCGACGCAAAGCGCAGCCGGTTGCCGTCCGGATCGGTCAACAGAAATTCCCAGCTTCCCCAGGGCGTGGCCTCCAGCGGATTGGTGGGCCAGATGCCCCGCGCCTCGAACGCTGCCAGCGTGGCGCGCGCATCGGGCACCACAAAGTAGACGGCACCGCCCACCTCGCAGTCGCCACGGTGCTGGGTCAGAAAAATCAGCTGCCGGCCCGCACCGCTGTCGCGGGAAAGCTGGGCAAACAAGGGGTAGCCGGGTTCAAAGCGGTGCTCCCAGTCCACCGTGAAACCCAGCCCGTCCACATAGAACTGCAGGCTGCGCACCGCGTCGGTCATGCGCAGTTGGGGAATCACGGTCTGGGTCGGCATGGTCATGCAATCACTCCTGCAGGGACAACGGTAGGTGGGCACACAGCGCACCCGGAACGGGCTTGCCGGCACACCGCGGCAGCCATCGTAGCGGCTTGCATGCGGGCGGCGACGCAGATGCGGCCAAGCGCCCGGCACCGGTGCAGCGCAGTGCGCCGCTCACTCCGGCCGCAGCGGCTCGCGCAGATGACGGTCCTGGCGGCAAGCGGCCAGCGGTCTGGCCCGGGCCGACAGAATGCGCTCCACCTTCTGGCTGCGGGCGTCGGCCACCACGCGCAGACAGGCGCAGCCGTAGCCGTAGCCGTAGCCGTAGCCGTAATAGCCATTGGTGCGCACCCATTGCGCGTCGGTGAAGCTGGGCCAGTCCCCTTCGGCCTGCTGGCCGCCTTGGGAACCCACGGTCCAGCTGCCGTCGCGGTCGTTCAACCAGGCATTGGACGGTGTGGGGTTTTCCCACCAGCCGCAGCGCAACTGGGACGCCGAGGCTGCGTCCGCCGTCCCGGCCTGCGCCGGGAGCAAACCCCATGCACCCCAGAGGCTGGTGCACAGTGCCAGCACTGCGGCACGGCGCCAGTCAACACCGCGCCGCATGGCCACTCCCCGGCACGCGGCGGGCCGCCACGCATACCCAGACCCCATCCACCGCCGCCCCCAGTGCAATGCCCACCCCATAAGCCACCAGATCCAGCGGATCAAAGCCATTGCCCAGCACCAGATACGCCAGCTTGTTGGCGCGCAGCGCCTGCATCCAGGGGGCCTGGTAGAGCTGCAGAAATTCAATGCCAAACGCGATGGCCAGCGACCATGCCACCAGCCGGGTGCGCGGCATGGCCGGCTGTACCCAGGCCACACACAGCAACACCACCCAGGCCCAGAGTGCATCGCCGGGGTAGTTGCCCAGCGCCGCCGGAAACGGCACCAGGCCACGCCGGGAGGCCAGGCCCAGGGCAATGACCAGCAGCGCCAGCAGCACCAGGGCAAGGCGGCTGCGCCTGGGCATCGAAAAAGGGCCCACCACAGACATCACATCCCCCCCTTTTTGTTCATTTTCGTGTGCGCCAGGGCGCGGGCGGCCGCTTGGGTCTGCAGTTGCCCAGCCTCCCGCCATCCAGACTGGCGGGAATGGCCGCCGCCGTCGGCACCCTCCGCCCTCACAGCAACACCACCCCGGGCGGCAGGCTGTCCCCCAGGCTGCGCTTCTGGTCTTCGGCGTCCATCTGCACCACCTGCTCCACCATGGCCACCCAGCGCTGGGGCGCACCGCTGGCCCGCATTTTCTCCAGCACCTGGGCGCGCAGCGCATCCGGCAGATCGCGTGCACGGTCGCCCGTCATCCGGGCCATTTGCACCGCGGCAAACATCGCGGTGTCGTTCTTGCGCCAGTCCTGGGCCAGGGTGGCGCTCAGAAACTCCTGTGCGGCCTCGGGTGGCATCACCAGGTGCGCATTGGCGGCCAGCGGCTGGCGCGCGGCCAGACGGCCGATGGCCCACCAGGTCTGCACCGATTCACCCTCGCGTTGGAGCCGCTGCAGCATCCACTGGCCCATTTCCTGGCGGTACTGCCAGGGCACGGCCTCCATGGCGGCAAACAGGCGCAGCATGTCGTCATAGCTGCCATGGCTGCTTTTTCCACCGCTGCGTGCCGTCTGCTGCACGGCCTTCTGCATGTGGCCGGCCACATCTTCCAGCAGCGCCAGTTGCTGCGCCGCATCCAGGCCCGCAGCCACGCGCCGCCAGAACACCCACCATTCGGTCCAGTTGGCGGCCTCCTTGGCATGGGCCAGCCCCTGGGCATACAAGGCCCAGACCTGCTCCATGCGCCAGCTGTCCAGCTGCGCCCCCACGCCGGGGCGTAGGCACCAGCCGGACAGATTCAGCCACACGCGTTCATGCTCGGGCGTGCGGCGCCGGCGCTTGGCCCGCGCCTGCAGCGCGTCGAACAGCGTGCGCAGCGCCGCCACCTCCCAGCCCTCGCGTGGGCCGAGCAGCTTTTCCAACGACTGGCGCAGCTGGCGCACCTCCTTGGCGCCCACTTCCTGGGCCTGGTTGCCAAAGATGCGTTCGATCCGGGCCACGGCCTGGGGCAGGTGCTGCGCCGTTCTGTCCCCGCCCTGCGGGCTCTCCGGGCCTTCTGCCGGCACGGGCGCAGCGCCGACATCCACGGCATGGCCGCCAGCACGCACATGGAAGGGCAGCAGCCAGGACTGGGCGGTATCCGCCACCGCCACGCAGCGCACTTCCAGCGTGCCGACCTCGCTCATGCAGGCCTGCAACTGCACCTCGATCTGCGCAGTGCTGTGGCCCTCCGGCGCCGGCAGCACGGTGGCAATGGGAGGCAACTCCACCCAGCCCTCGCCGTGCAGCGCCGCCAGCTGTCCAGCCTGCGCCGGCAGGTTGCCGCTGTGCGCCACCAGGCTGAAGCGCACGGCCTGCCCCAGCTTGAGCGCAAAGCGCCGACCGGAGAGCACCATGCGCACGCCTTCTTCCGTGCCGCGCGGCAGCAGGCACAGGCCTTGCGGGGCCGCGCCCTTTTTGCCCGGCAGCACCAGCCAGTAGCTGCGCGCCGCACCGCCGCCGATCACCGGCAGGGCCGCGGCCGCCGGCTTGCGGGTGGCGATCGTTTCTGTGACGCCTTCCGTGCGTTCGGGAGTCTGTTCGGAAAGTGCATCGTGTGCAGCATGCTCCTGCTGCGTACGCACCAAGCCATGGGCTGCCGCGCCACGCGCCACGGCCCAGTCCGGGTGGGGGTTGTGCAGCACCCGCACGGGGCTGCCGCGCCAGGCGGTCAGCTGCTGCGTGAGCCGCTCCACCATCGCATGCGCATGGAACACGCCGCCGTTCAGCAGCACAGTGTCGGGCCAGGTGCCGCCGGCATGCTGGGCCAGGAACTGCGCCAGATGCCGTGTGATGGCCGCATCCGCCGGATACGGCAGGCCAAAACCGCGCAGCGCACCCTGGCGCTTGCCGGGCTGGTCGGTGACCTGTGCAGGCGGCAAAAAGCCTTCCACCACCCACTGCTGCACCTGCACACGGGTCAAGGTGGCGGATTGCGTGGCCGCCAGCAGGCGGCTGCCGCCCCCCAGCAGGGTGATGCGGGCATGTTCCGGCGCATCGGCGGCCAGCAATTGTTCCTTGGCCACGCGGCAGCGCTGCACCAGCTGGGCAAAACGCTGCGCAGGCAGGCGCTGGCCTCCGTCCGCAAACTGCGGCTCCAGCTGGTGGGCCAGCACCAGATCCATGTTGTCACCGCCCAACATCAAATGCTCGCCCACTGCGGTGCGGGTCAAGGTGGGCAGGCTGCCATCCGGTGCGCCGGTGGCGGCAGCCTCGACGCGGATCAAGGTCAGATCGGTGGTGCCGCCGCCCACGTCCACCACCAGCACCAGGCGGCTGTCCGCCAGCTGCTGCGCCCATTGCGCGCCTTGCAGCACCAGCCAGTCGTGGAACGCGGCCTTGGGCTCTTCCAGCAGCTGCACGCCAGGCAGACCGGCCTGCGCTGCCGCCTCCAGCGTCAGCGCCCGCGCGCCTTCGTCAAACGATGCCGGCACCGTCAGCACCACGATCTGGTCCTGCAGCGGCGCGGCGGGATGGGCCTGGTCCCAGGCCGCTTTCACATGGGCCAGGTAGGACGCAGAGGCCGCCAGCGGCGAGACCTGGGTTACATCTTCTGCGGCTCCCCAGGGCAGGATGGGTGCCGTACGGTCCACGCCGGGGTGGGACAGCCAGCTTTTGGCACTGGCCACCAGGCGACCGGGGACCGCCGCGCCCAGATCCCGCGCCCAGCGGCCGATGACGGCCGGCGCATCGGCCGATGCCCCCTGCGGCGGCCAGGGCTGCTGCCAGGCCTCGCCCAGCTCACCCGGCGCAGCCTGGTAGCGCACCGAGGGCAGCAGGGGCAGCAGCGCCACCTCGCCCGCCGTGCTGCGCTGGGGAATGTGCAGCAGTGCAATCTCGGCAGCCGTGCCGCGCACGGGCACGCTGGCCACCACTGTGTGGCTGGTGCCCAGGTCGATACCAACGACAAAGGCCGCAGACGCGGAAGGCCGGGTCACGCCGCGCGCCTTCAGGACGGCTGGGCCGCGCAGTCGCTGCAGCGGCCATAGAGCGTGATTTCGTGGCCCTCCACCACAAACCCTGCCGGGGCCAGCCCCGCCAGATTGCCAGGGCAGGCGTGCACATCGAACACCCGCTGGCACTGCTTGCACTGAAAGTGGTGGTGGTGGCCGTGGTGGGCCACCTCGTACATGGGGCTGCGCCCGGGCAGGTGCACCTCGCGCAGAACGCCCTCTTCCGCCATGGCCTTGAGGGCGCGGTACACCGTGGCAATGCCCAGGCCCGGCAGCGTGGCCTGGGCCAGTTCCAGCACATCCGGCGGTGCCAGCGGCCGGTCGGCCTGCGTCATGGCCTGCTGGATGGCGGTGCGCTGCTTGGTGGATCGTTGCATGGAAGACGTCATGGCGGGGGCTGCTTCAAGGAAGCGGTATTGTGCCGCCGCCGGCACCGCCGACGCCGGCCTACAGGTACTTGAGCCATGCCAGGTCGCGCCGGCGCTGCTTGAGCCCGGCAAACCAGCGCACCGCAGGGTACAGCGCCACGGCCAGCACGGCGGCCAGCACCCACAGCCACAGCAGGTGGTCCAGGCCGAACAGCTGCCCCTGGTTGGTCCCCCAGACGGCCACGGCCGCCAGGTACATGAACTTCAGCACATACAGGTGCAGCACGTAGAAGAACATGGGCGCCGCGCCCAGCGTGGCCAGCGGCTGCAGCCAGGGGCGGCCGGCACGCGCCTCGAATGCGTGCAACAGCAGCAGCCCGACCCCCTGCGTCAGCAACAGGAACAGCAGCGACGGCGGGTACTTGGTCACATTGAACCAGGACATGACCGTGTACAGCGTGCCGGCACCGGCCTGCCAGGGCGCATCGCCATACACGTTCAGCGTGCGCAGCACCCCAAAGCCCAGCAGACAGGCCGCGCCCGCCACCAGCAGACGGTGCTGCCGTTGTGCCGCCGCGCAGGCCCTGCCAAACCAGGGGCCGATGCCATAGCCCAGGGCGATCACGCCGATCCAGGGCAGCACCGGGTAGGAGGTGCGCAGCTGCACCCCGGCCAGTTCCAGCCAGCCCCGGTCATGCAGGATGGCCCAGGGTGCGTGCAGCAGATGGCCGGCGGGGAAATGCAGGCCGTCGAGCAGGTTGTGCCCGGCCACCAGCACCGCTCCCAGCAGCAGCAAGGCCTGGCGCGGCAGAAACACCAGCACCGACAGCGCCAGCATGGACAGGCCGATGGCCCAGATCACCTGCAGGAACACCTTGGCCGGTGGAAACTGGAAGGTCCAGGCAAAGTTGACCACCGTCACCTCCAGCAGCACCAGGAACAGGCCCCGCCGCCACAGAAAGCCCGAAGCCGCCGCCCGCGCCTGCCCGGCATCGGCGTGGCGGCTGGCGTACAGATAGGCGCCCAGCCCGGTCAGAAACACAAACACCGGGGCGCACAGATGGGCCAGCATGCGCGGAAAGAACAGGCCCGGCGGCGTATCGGCCACCACCATCGGATCCGGCACCTGCAGATGCAGATAGAAGGTCTCGCGCACATGGTCCAGCAGCATGAACAGCATGACCAGTCCCCGCAGGGCGTCAATCGATTGCAGCCGGCCAGCACCGGGCAGCGCCAGCGGCGCAGAAGCGGAAAAGGTTTTCACGTTTTATTGATAAAGATTTATCAATATCATACAGAGCGCCATTTCATATGCCTTGGCATGCAAGGCCAGGCCCCTGCTGGCAGGCAGGGCATTGGCGATCTCCGCACGGCCGCCAGCTCCCACCAAAAAAGCCCGCAGACCCATAGGCCAGCGGGCTTTTTCACCAGGGACAGCCGCTTCAGGCGGCAGCGTCGGCGGCGGTCTCCGCACGCACGTCGAACTCCACCTTCCAGCGTTCGGTTCCGCCCACCGGCACGGCATTCAGCTCCAAGGTGCCGATATCCGTCACGCGCGCCTGCAGGGTCACCGGCACGACCTCGCCGGCCACACGGCCTGCTGCCGGCAGGTTCAGCTCGATCTCCTGCAGCTCCACCAGTTCCTCCGGCCCCCAGAAGTCCAGCATGGTGCCCACGGTATCGGCACGGCGCACGCTGGAGCCAAAGAAGCGCAGGCGCACGGGCTCGCCCACGACCAGACCGAACTCCTCGTCAGGCAGCGCCACTTCCGAGCCCTCTTCCATGCCAAACGGCACCAGGCACAGCGCGGACAGCGGCGGCTCCATGCCGGGGATGGCGGGCATGTTCGACTCCACACCGACGTAATACGACTGGGCCGTGCCGCCGCGGATGCGCACGCCGCGGCCGCTGGTGGCGATATGGCCGTAGTAGGCCGCGCCACGTGCCACGGCCAGGTCCAGATTGGCACCGTCCAGCAGGCGGGCGGGCGCGCAGGCTTCATCGTCCAGCCAGCCGTTGATGACCTCGACAATGCGCTGCTCGATCTGCCCGGCCTTGAGCACGCCACCATTGAACAGAATGGCCGTGGGGTGCAGGAAGGTGGAACCGTCCACCTGGTCGCCGTCCAGGCCGTCGATGTCGGCCAGGGCATTGACCTGGCGGGTCAGGAACGCGGCCAGATGGCGCGTGACCGCCGCATCCTGGGCATAGGGCAGGCCCAGCTGGGTGAGCGCGCCCCGGGCGCGGGTCTTGGGTTTGTCGCTGACGGCCACCTTGGGGAAGAAGCCTTCGACCAGCATGGCCAGCACTTCGTCGCGCGTGACTTCGGTGCGGATGCTGCCACCAATGAGCTTGCTGCCCCGGCTGGGCACCACCACCGGCACGGACTGCAGCGCCGCATCGGCCAGCAGTTGCTCCTTGGCACTGCGGCAGCCATGGGCCAGCGCGCGGGTCTGCCAGGCATCCAACTGTTTGCCTTCCTGCGCCAGCTTGCGCGCCACACCGTAGGCCAGGGCCAGGTCCATGTTGTCGCCGCCCAGCAGAATGTGCTCGCCCACGGCAATCCGTTGCAGCTCCAGATTGCCCTCGCGCTCCAGCACGGCGATCAGCGACAGGTCAGTGGTGCCGCCACCCACGTCCACCACCAGGATGATGTCGCCATGCCGGACCTGCTTGCGCCACTGGCCGCCGCTGGCCTGGATCCAGCTGTACAGCGCTGCCTGGGGCTCCTCCAACAGGGTCAGCCGGTCAAAGCCGGCGGCCTTGCAGGCCTCGGCCGTCAGCTCGCGCGCTGCAGGATCGAACGATGCGGGAATGGTGACGGTGATGTCCTGCTCGGCAAACGGGGCCTCGGGATGGGCCTGCTCCCAGGCCCAGCGCAGGTGCTCCAGGTAGCGGATGGACGCGGTCAGCGGCGAGATGCGGCTGACTTCCTCGGGCGCATCGGGCGGCAGAATGCCTGCGCGGCGGTCCACGCCAGGGTGGCACAGCCAGCTCTTGGCGCTGCTGACCAGCCGGATGGGCGTGGCCGCACCGCGGCTGCGGGCGAACTCGCCGGTGATGAAGTCCTGCGCGACCGCGCCGGGCAGGCGGCGCTCGGCCTCGGTCAGCTCGCTCTCGTGCGGCAGGTACAGAAAGGACGGCAGCAGCGGCTTGGCTTCCACGCTGGCGGGCCCCGTCAGCTGGGGAATCTCCAGCACGCCCTGCACCACGGTTTCACCGTCGCTGGCCGCCCTGTTCACATAGGACAGCGCGCAGTGCGTGGTGCCCAGGTCGATGCCGATGCTGTAGCGGGCGGGCGCAGCGGACGGAACGGGTGCGGGGGTCGTGGTGGCCGTAGCGGGCGCGGGAGCAGCAGCGGACATAGAGCCCGCAGGCTGGGCCGCACCGGATGCGGCGATGGAGGCAAACACGCTCATGGTTTACAGCTCCACTTCGGCCTGCGCCAGCACCTTGGCGGCCTGGCTGTCGGTCAGCTGGGGCAGCTTCACCTCGGTGACCTGCCAGCCACGGTGGCCCAGGGTACCGGTGAACGGAGCCTGGCCGACCACATTGCCGGTCAGGCGCACGGCGGTCGCGTCAAAGCCCGCCTCCAATGTGATGCGGGCGCCTTCGGCTTCGCTGCGCACCGGGGCAATCGCGAAATGCTCGCGCAGCACCTTGCGGCAGCCTTCGTGCACCACCCGGGCGGCTGCGCCGATTTCCGCATCGGTGTAGGGCGCCACATCTTCCTGGATGAAGTCGACAAAACGGGCTTCCCGCTGCATCAGGCCCAGCAGTTGCAGGGCGGCCGCGTGGTTGGGCACCTCAATGGTCTTCTCAACCAGTTTTTCCACCAGCTTTTCGACAGGCACTTCCACCCGCTTTTCGACCGTCTTTTCAACGATCTTCTCCACGGGCACTTCCACACGGACTTCCACCACCTTTTCGACCGGCACTTCAACGCGCACTTCCGTGGGCTGGACGTCGGCGGCCAGGGCTTCGCCGGCGCGCACGCGGCGCACATCGGCCGCCAGGCGGCCGTCGCCCAGAATGGCAAAGAAGCTGCCGATTGCAATCGCGATGCGGCTGAAGAAAGAAGGGGGCTGGTTGGATGGCATGGCAGGGTGCGCAGTCGCGCGCAATAGGGGCCGGCTGCAGCGGACAACCACCGGCACCCAAGGCCGGAAGGAGACTGCAACCCGCAAAAACAGGGAACGCGGTGGCATGCCGCGCACACACGCCGGGCGGTGCGGTTGTTACAAACAACGGCCACCCCAGCGGTGCGCGCGCCCGCAAGGGCCGTGATGTTACCCAAAGCAGGCAATACCTGTCCGGGTGCAGGTATCGCCCAGACGGTCATCGGCGGACCGATTTGTAACAGTGATACCGCAGCGCCCCGTGCCGAAAAAGCAGGCAGGGCATAATTTGCAGCAGTTTCCCCCCCATGGTCTGCACCCACCTTCCCCTTTCTGCCCGCCTGCGCCGCGCTGCCCTTGCTGCAGTGCCGCAGGTGCGTGCCTGTGTGCTGCGTGCCCTGCACACCCGCCGCCATGGCGTGCCGACCGCCTTTGTCAGCCTCAGTGGCGTTACGGCCATGCTTTCCGCCGCCGTGCGGAAGGCATAAGGCACACACAGTCCCTTTCCTCCGCACGGCCTCCACGACTTGCACATGCAAAGGCGCATGCGCGCAGCCACGGCCCCACCACGCCCGCAGGCCGCGCCACGCGCCCATTTCCCCCACGGAATGGACGAGGTTGAACAATGGACATGGAACTGACCCAAACTTTCTTGCGCGGCAAGAACCCCTGCGCCATGGGGTACCGCTGGTTTGTGCGCAACAACCTGGGCGGTGGCGACTACCAGGCGGCCATGGACACCCAGGTGGCCGCCGGCCGCGTGGACGACGCACGCTGGCTGCTGGAGAACTTCGGCCCCACCAACACCGTGCTGGAGCTGGAGCATCTGGAGGCCGATAACCTGGTCTACGCCGGCACGCTGATCGTGCATGGCGACGTGCGCGTCAGCGGCCAACTGCTGGTGGGGCGCAGCCTGCAGGTGGGCGGCGGCA
The DNA here is from genome assembly GCF_019218715.1 of Comamonas sp. CMM03. Taxonomy (NCBI): domain Bacteria; kingdom Pseudomonadati; phylum Pseudomonadota; class Betaproteobacteria; order Burkholderiales; family Comamonadaceae; genus Comamonas; species Comamonas sp. CMM03. The sequence continues at coordinate 728,653 of NZ_JAHUXB010000002.1, forward strand.
TACGCGCCGGCACGCTGGAAGCGGGGGAAAACATCCACAGCGGCGGCGCCATCTTCTGCGGCGAACTGCTGCAGGCCGGCAATGCCATCAAGGCCGCCTGGAGCGTGGAAGTGCAAGGCGCCCTGCGCGCCGCAGACCTGCGCACCGGCTGGGAACTGCGCTGCGGCGGCGATGTGACGCTGCAAGGACAGGCCCACATCGGCCAGGAAGTGGACGTGCAGGGGGCCCTGCACTGCGGCAAGGGCCTGCGCGCGGGCGGCCGCATTGCCGTGCAGGGCCTGCTGGACGCAGGCCATGGCATTGCCACCCAGGACAGCCTGGACTGCGGCAACCACATCCAGGCGGGTTGGGGCATCAAGGCGCTGGGCGACATCCGCGCCGCCTGCAGCATCCGCACGGGCGAGACCCTGCAGGCCGACGGGGAGATCGCCGCCGGTCCCGGCTACGGCGTATTTGCCGGCATGAATGTACAGATGGAGGCCTGGCCGGACTGCGCCTGGGTGCGGGCGCTGAAAAAACCGCTGGGGCTGGTCAGCGGCCACTGGGATGGCGCCGCACTGGCCGCCTGAGCGGCTGCCGCATTGGCAACAGGGCCAAGACCGCCGTGCGCCAGGGCCGCGGGCACAATAAGCGTTTTGCACCATGGCTACCGCGCGCAAGCGCTGCGGCCGCGTCCCAAGGAAACCCACCCGTGTTCACCGGCATCATTCAGGCCGTGGCAACCATTGCCGCGCTGCGCGACCAGGACGGTCTGCGCACCTTCACCATGGAATTCCCCGAAGGCTTCTGCCAGGACCTGGCGGTGGGCGCCAGTGTCTCGCACGACGGCGTCTGCCTGACCGTGACAGAAAACCTCTCGCCCACCAGCGCCACCTTCGACGTGATGCAGCAAAGCCTGGCCATCACCACGCTGGGCAGCTACAAGGCCGGCGCCCATGTGAATGTGGAGCGTGCCGCCAAGGACGGCGCCGAAATCGGCGGCCACCCGCTGTCCGGCCATGTGGACTTCACCGCGCCGCTGCTGGACATCGTGCGCACCGACACCAACCACAAGATCCGCTTCGGCATTCCCGAAGCCTTTCGCCCCTATGTGTTTGCCAAGGGCTATATCGCCGTCAACGGCGCCAGCCTGACAGTGGCCGAGGTGAACCGCAAGGAAGGCTGGTTCGAGGTCTGGCTGATTCCCGAAACGCTGCGCATGACCGTGTTCGGCAGCAAGCAGGTGGGCGATCTGGTCAACATCGAGATCGAACGCAGCACCCAGGTGGTGGTGGACACGGTGCGCGAAACCGTGGAAGCCAGCCTGGGCCGCTTGAAGCCCGTGCTGGAAGCGCTGCTGAAAGAAAAGGGGCTGAGCCTGGACGACTTCATCGACGTGCCCAAGCTGCCGTCCTGACCCCGGACTGCCCTTCTCTCCAGCGCTTCCCCGGAAGCGCTTTTTTCATGCCGCAGCCGCGCCCCGGCAGCCTGCGGTCTTACAACGGTGCCTTGAACCGCTTGAGCCGCAGCGCATTGGAGAGCACAAACACGCTGGACAACGCCATGGCCCCGGCCGCAAACACGGGCGACAGCAGCGTGCCGTTGAACGGGTACAGCAGACCCGCCGCCACGGGGATCAGCGCCACGTTGTAGGCAAAGGCCCAGAACAGGTTTTCACCGATGTTCTTCATCGTGGCCTTGGACAGCGCAATCGCATTCGGCACGCCCGACAGGTCGCCCGACATCAGCACCACATCGGCCGCCTCGATCGCAATGTCGGTGCCCGTGCCAATGGCAATGCCCACATCGGCCTCGGCCAGCGCGGGGGCGTCGTTGATGCCGTCCCCCACATAGGCCAGCGTGCCGTGCTCGGCCTTCAGGCGCTGCACGGTCTCCACCTTGCCGCCGGGCAGGACCTCGGCCACCACTTCGTCAATGCCCAGTTGCCGGGCAATCGCTTCGGCGGTGTGGCGGTTGTCGCCGGTGATCATCGCCACCTTCAGACCCAGCGCATGCAGCGCCTCAATCGCGGGCCGGGTCGTGGGCTTGATGGGGTCGGCCACGGCAATCATGGCAGCCAGCCTGCCATCGATGGCCGCATACAGCGGCGTCTTGCCTTCGCCGCCCAGGCGCAGCGCCTCGGCCGCAAAACCGTCCACACCCAGGCCCAGTTCGCGCATGAAGCGGTCCGCGCCGATCTCCACCCGGTGGCCGTCGACCACCGCGCGCACGCCAAAGCCGGTGACGGATTCAAACCCGCTGATCGCCGGGATCTGCAGACCTTCGGCACGCGCCGCATCCACGATGGCGCGGGCAATCGGGTGCTCGCTGCGGTCCTCCACGGCCGCCACCTGCGCCAGCACCTGGCTGCGCTGCAGCCCATCAGATAGCACCAGATCGGTCAGCTCCGGGCGGCCCTTGGTCAGCGTGCCGGTCTTGTCCACCGCCACCACCTTGGCATCCTTGAGCTGCTGCAGCGCCTCGCCCTTGCGCAGCAGCACCCCCATCTGCGCGGCGCGGCCGGTGCCGACCATGATGGACGTCGGCGTGGCCAGCCCCATGGCGCAGGGGCAGGCAATGATGAGCACGGCCACGGCATTCACCAGCGCAAAGCTCAGCGCAGGCGCTGGGCCCCAGACCAGCCAGACGGCAAAGGTCAGCAGCGCCGCCGCCATCACCGCAGGCACAAACCACATGGTGATCTTGTCCACCAGCGCCTGGATCGGCAGCTTGCTGCCCTGGGCCTGCTCCACCATGCGGATGATCTGCGCCAGCAGCGTGTCGGCCCCCACCTTGGTGGCCCGGAACACCAGGGCACCGTTCTGGTTCACCGTGCCGCCCACGACTTCGGCGCCCACGGTCTTTTCCACCGGCACGGGTTCGCCGCTGATCATGGATTCATCGACAAAGCTCTGGCCCTCGACCACCTCCCCGTCCACCGGAATGCGCTCGCCCGGCCGCACTTCGATCACATCACCGGCATGCACCTGGGCAATGTCCAGCTCCAGCACCGTACCATCGCGGCGCACGCGGGCGGTCTTGGCCTGCAGCTGCACCAGGCGGCGGATGGCTTCGGAGGTATTGCCCTTGGCGCGCGCTTCCATGAAGCGCCCCAGCAGGATCAGCGCCACGATGACGGCGGCCGCCTCGTAGTACACATTCACGGTGCCGGCCGGCAGCCATTGCGGCACAAAGGTGGCCACCACCGAATAGGCAAAGGCGGCCGAGGTACCCACGGCGACCAGCGAATTCATGTCCGGCGCCCCGCGCAGCAAGGCGGGAATGCCTTTTTCAAAGAAGCGGCGGCCCGGGCCGCACAGCACCACGGCCGTCAGTGCAAACTGCAGGTACCAGCTGTTCTGCGTGCCGATGGTATGGGACACCCAATGGTGGAAAGCCGGCACCATGTGGCCGCCCATTTCCAGCAGGAACACGGGCAATGCAAACACCGCGGCAAAAATCAGCGCGCGCTGCAGTGAGGCCCGCTCCTGCGCCTGGCGCTCGGCCGCCGCGTCGTCCACCGCCTTGCCGGAGCCGGCCTGCGGCACCACGCTGGCCTCGTAGCCAGCCTTGGCCACGGCGGCAATCAGCGCCCCCACATCGGTGCCGTCGTTGACCTGCACGGCCGCGCGCTCCGTGGCCAGATTGACACTGGCGCCCTGCACGCCGGGCACTTTCTTCAGCGCCCGCTCGACCCGGCCCACGCAGGACGCGCAGGTCATGCCGCCGACCTGCAGATCCACGGTCTGCTGGGGCACGGCATAGCCGGCCTTCTCGATGGCCGCCACCGCCAACGGCAGGATGGTGGCAGCCTGCGCCGGATCATCCAGCTGCAGGCTGGCTTTTTCCGTAGCCAGATTGACCACCGCCTCCTGCACACCGGGCACCTTCTTGAGCGCACGCTCCACCCGGCCCACGCAGGACGCGCAGGTCATTCCCTCTACGGTGAAATCGAAATGGGCAGGCAGTCTGTTTGCAGCGTTCATCACACTCTCCAAGGTTGTGGAGTATGACTGTAGAGATTGACATCATGTCAATGTCAAGCACGGTGCCCAGCCTGATCTGCCGCCCCTTCCATTCAGCGGATGTGCGCGATCACCGCCCCCAGCGTCTGGGCCGTGCCGGCGGCCGCCGCCAGCGTGATGCGCCCGCTGCAGTGCGCCGTGACCTGCATTTCCATCTTCATGGCTTCCATCACGGCGATCACATCGCCTTCCTGGACCGCATCGCCATCCGCCACCTTCCAGGCGTGCAGATTGCCTGCAATCGGGGACTGCACGGCCGCTGCATCCACCGCCTCCGGGGCAGAAGACACCGACACTGCACCACCAGTGCCTGCGGCCAGCCCTTGCAGCAGCACCGCGGGCAAGCCCAGCTGTACGCGGCGGCCGTCCATCTCGATGGCGGTGCGCACCAGGCTGGCGTCGGGAAGCGGCTCCGCACGCACGGCAGCGGCCAGCGGCTCGGCAAAGCCCGATTCGATCCAGCGCGTGTGCACCTTGAAGCCGTCCTGTCCCACAAAATCCGGGTGCCCGATCACCGCCTGGTGGAAGGGCAGCACCGATGCCACGCCTTCGATCTGGAACTCGCGCAGCGCACGGCGGGCACGGGCCAGGGCCTGTTCCCGCGTGGCGCCCGTCACGATGAGCTTGGCCATCATGGAGTCAAAGCTGCCGGGAATGACCGAACCCGATTCCACCCCGGAGTCCAGGCGCACACCGGGGCCGGATGGCGGAACAAACTTCAGCACCGGGCCGGGCGTGGGCAGAAAGCCGCGCCCCACATCCTCGGCATTGATGCGGAACTCGATGGAGTGCGCGCGTGGCACCGGGGTCTCGGTGACGGACAGCGGCAGGCCGTCGGCCACGCGCAGCTGCTCGATCACCAGGTCCACGCCCGTGGTTTCCTCGGTCACCGTGTGTTCCACCTGCAGGCGGGTGTTGACCTCCAGGAAAGAGATGGCGCCCCCGGCCTGGCCGTTGTCGCTGAGCAGAAACTCCACGGTACCGGCGCCGACATAGCCCGCCTCGGCACAGATCGCCTTGGCGGCGTTGTGGATGCGTGCCCGCTGCTCCTCGGTGATGAAGGGCGCAGGCGCCTCTTCCACCAGCTTCTGGTTGCGGCGCTGCAGCGAACAGTCCCGCGTGCCCATCACCACCACGTGGCCGTGGGTGTCCGCCATCACCTGCGCCTCGATATGGCGGGGCTTGTCCAGGAACTGTTCCACAAAGCACTCGCCGCGGCCAAAGGCGGTCACGGCCTCGCGCACGGCCGATGCATAGAGCTCGGCCACCTCGTCCATGCGCCACGCGATCTTCATGCCGCGGCCACCGCCTCCGAACGCCGCCTTGATGATGATGGGCAGGCCATGCTGCTGTGCAAAGACCAGCACCTCATCGGCGTTCTGCACCGGGCCGGGCGTGCCCGCCACCAGCGGCGCGCCCACCTTCAGCGCAATCTTGCGGGCTTCCACCTTGTCGCCCAACTGGGCAATGGTCTCGGGCCGGGGTCCGATCCAGATCAGGCCGGCATCCAGCACCGCGCGCGCAAAGGCTTCGCTTTCCGACAGAAAGCCATAGCCGGGATGCACCGCATCGGCGCCGGATTTCTGGGCAATCGCCAGCAGCTTGCCGATGTGCAGATAGCTGTCGGCAGGCTGGTCGCCATCCAGGCCATAGGCTTCGTCGGCCGTGCGGGCATGCAAGGCATCGATGTCGGCATTGGCATACACCGCCACGGACTTCACGCCGTAGTCGGCGCAGGCACGGGCAATGCGCACGGCAATCTCGCCGCGGTTCGCTATCAGGACTTTTTTCATACCGCTTCCTCAGTCCGCCACCGCAGGGTTCAACACTGCGAATGCACGAACGGGGTTAAAACGAATCCATGCACCCACCGGGATCTGCCCCGCCAGATCCAGGTGGTGGGGGGCCACACAGCCGATCACCGGGTAGCCCCCGGTCAGAGGGTGGTCCGCCAGGAACAGCACCGGCTGGCCGCTGGCAGGCACCTGGATGGCGCCCAGGGCAGTGCCTTCGCTGGGCAGCTCGCTGGTGATGGCACGCGCCAAGGCCTCGTCACCGGCCAGGCGCAGGCCCACCCGGTTGGACTGGGGCGTGACCTGCCAGCGCTGACTGGCCAGCAGGGCCACGGCCTCGGGCGTGAACCAGTCGGTGCGCGGGCCCAGCTCCACATCCAGCACCACCTCCTGGCCGGGGGCCGGCAGCAGGTCTGGTGCCAGGGCCGCATCGCCCACCACGGCATGCAAGGCCGCTTCCACAGGCAGCAGCTGACCGCTGTGCAGGGCGGGCGGGCCCACCTGGGCCAAGGTATCGGTGGATGCGCTGCCCAGCACCGGGGTCACCCGGTAGCCGCCGCGCACCGCCACATAACAGCGGGCACCGGTCGTGGGCTGCCCCAGGCCCAGGCTGTCGCCATCGGCCAGCGCAATGGCCGCGTACCGCGGCGCATTCCAGCGGCGGCCGGCTGCGGTGGTGATAGTGAGGGGCGCGTCGGCGCCGGTCACGGCCACCACGTTCTCGCCCACGCTCTGCAGCACCAAGCCGCCGCCCACGGTCTCCAGCACCGGCAGGTGGCTGGCATTGCCAACCAGGCGGTTGGCGCTCTTGAAAGCCGCCTGGTCCATGGCGCCGGAAGCCGAAACCCCCTGGCCCGCCTGTCCATGGCGGCCACGGTCCTGGAACACGGTCAGCAACCCGGTGGCACGCACCCGCAGTGCCTGGCCGGTCTCCGCCATGGCTGCGGTGGGCACCGCCGCCGCTGCCTGGACGGGTGCCGCATCCGCCGCGCACGGGTCTGCCCCGGCGCTGACGGTGGAGGCATCGACAAACCGCACGCGGTAGCCCGGCTGCAGCAGCGCGGGCAGGTCACGCGCCAGATCCCACATGGCGGCATCCGTCACGCCGATGATCTGCCAGCCGCCCGGGCTGGCCTGGGGGTAGACCGCGCTGAACGTACCGGCCAGCGCCACCGCGCCCGCCGGCACCTTGGTGCGCGGGGTGGTACGGCGCACCACGTTGAAAATGGGGTCGCCCCCTGACAGATAGGCAAAGCCCGGTGCAAAGCCGGTGAACGCCACCGACCATTCGCTGCCGGTGTGGCGCTGCACCACCTCGTGCACGCTGATGCCCAGCATCTGCGCCACATCGGCCAAGTCTTCGCCGTCATAGCGCACGGGAATTTCCACCAGCACATCCGAGCGCTGCACGCTGCCCTGCAGATTGCGGCCCGCAATTGCCTGCACCAGCTGCGCCGCCGTTACCCGGTGCGGAGCAAAGTACACCAGGATGGTGCGCGCAGCAGGCACCAGCTCCTGCACGCCGTCAATCGGCTCGGCCTGCAGGGACTGGAGCAGCACCAGGGTCTGCTGCAGATCGTCCAGCTCCACCATGAGGGCTTGGCGGTGGACCGGCAGAAAACGCATGCCGCTCATGCCACGAACGAGGCGATCTGCACGCCTTCTGCTTCAAAGCGCTGGCGCAGCGCACGGGCAATGGACACCGCCCCGGGGCTGTCGCCATGCACGCAAATCGAATCGGCCTCCACGCGCACCATGGAGCCATCCACGGCCTCGATCACGCCTTCGCGCACCAGGGTCAGCATGCGCTGGGCGATCAGGGTTTCATCGTGCAGCACGGCACCGGCTTCGCGGCGCGAAACCAGGGCCCCCTGGGGGGTGTAGGCACGGTCGGCAAAGGCTTCGGCCACCACGGTCAGGCCGGCGTCGCGCGCCAAGCCGATCAGCGGTGCTCCCGCCAGCGCCATCAGCACCAGCGAGGGATCGATCGCTTTGATGGCGTTGATCACGTCGGTGGCCTGGCGCCGGTCCTGGGCAATGGTGTTGTAGAGCGCGCCATGCGGCTTCACATACCGCACCGTGGTGCCCGCCGCCTGGGCCAGGCCCTGCAGCGCGCCGATCTGGTAGATCACGTCGGCCACCAGATCGCTGCTGGCCACATCCATGTTGCGGCGGCCGAAACCGGCCAGATCGCGGTAGGCCACATGGGCGCCCACGACCACATTGCGCGCCTTGGCCGCCTTCAGGGTGGCGAGAATGCCCGCGGCATCACCGGCATGGAAGCCGCATGCCACATTAGCGCTGCTGACGATATCGAGCATGGCGGTATCGTCGCCCATGCTCCAGGCACCAAAGCTTTCGCCCAGATCGCTGTTCAAATCCATCTTGTATGCTCCTTGCGCCACATGCCAGCGCTTTGTTCAACAATATCTAGCAAATTCCTTACCAATCTGCCATGCCAAGCCCACGCGACCCCTCCAGCAACGAATCCACGAGCCTGAGCGATGCCGTGGCCGAGCGCATCCGCCAACAGCTGATCCACGGCGAGTTGCGCGCCGGGCAGCGCCTGTCGGAAGCCGCACTGAGCCAGCAACTGGACATCTCGCGCAACACCTTGCGGGAGGTCTTCCGCACGCTGATCAAGGAAGGCCTGCTGCGGCATGAACCCAACCGCGGGGTCTCCGTGGCCACCCCCTCCATTGCCGACATCATTGACATCTACCGGGTGCGCCGGCTGATCGAATGCCAGTCGCTGGAGAAGGCATGGCCGCTGCACCCTGCGCACAAACGCATGCGCCAGGCCGTGGACGACGCCCTGGCCGCCCGCCAGGTGAAGGACTGGCGCACCGTGGGCTCGGCCAATATGGCTTTCCATGCGGGCATCGTGGCGCTCAGCGACAGTGCACGCCTGTCCTCCATGTTTGCCCACCTGGCCGCCGAACTGCGGCTGGCCTTCGGCATGCTGGACGATCCCGAATACCTTCATGCCCCCTATGTCGACCATAACGCGCGCCTGCTGCAGATGTTGATGGATGGGCAGACCAAGGAGGCTGCCCAGGAATTGGAGACCTATCTGGTGCAATCCGAACGCATGGTGCTGGCCGTCTATGCCCGCCAGCTGCCGTGATTCCAATCCCCAGGAAGGTGCACCGCCACAGGGATATGCACCAATTTAGTTGAACAATCTGAATTCAGACTCTCAACAATAAGAAGCTACAACACCTACGCAACTGCATCATCGTTGAAATCCCCTATGGATGATTGTTGAAACCAATGCTACTTTTGGCACGTAACTTGCCTTACGTGACCACCTGCATCTTTCAGCCCTTCCTCAAGGAGTCAACATGAAGCGTCGCATCTTTTGCGCTACCGCCACCTTGGTCGCCAGCATCGGTTTTGCCGGTGCGGCCGCTGCCCAAACCAAGTGGGATTTCGCCACCGCTTACGGCCCCGGCAACTTCCACTCCAAGAACAACGAGCTGTTTGTGAAAGAGGTGGACGCTGCCACCGGCGGCAAGCTCAAGATCACGCCGCACTTCGGCGCATCGTTGTTCAAGATGCCCGAGATCAAGCGCGCCGTGCAAACCGGCAATGCGCAGATGGGCGAGTTCTTTCTGGTGAGCTTCCAGAACGAATCGCAGATCTTCGGCGCAGACGGCCTGCCCTTCCTGGTGAGCAGCTACGACGAAGCCTTCAAGCTCTACCAGGCGCAAAAGCCTGCGCTGCAGAAGCTGCTGGACAAGCAAGGCCAGGTGCTGCTGTATTCGGTGGCCTGGCCGCCCCAGGGCATCTACACCAAGAAGCCCGTCAACTCGGTGGCCGACCTCAAGGGCATGAAGTGGCGCGTGTACTCGCCCACCACCGCCCGCATCGGCGAGCTGATCGGCGCACAGCCTGTGACCGTGCAGGAAGCCGAGCTGTCGCAAGCCCTGGCCACTGGTGTGGTGGACGGCCTGATCACCTCCAGCGCCACCGGTGCCGACAACAAGCTGTTTGAAAACCTGAAGTACTACTACAACGTGCAGGCCTGGATCCCCAAGAATGCCGTGACCGTGAGCAAGAAGGCTTTTGCCGCGCTGGACAAAGCCACGCAGGACGCCGTGCTGAAGGCCGCAGCCGACGCGGAAGCCCGCGGCTGGAAGGAATCCAAGGAAGTGGATGCCAAGTCCATCGCCGCGCTCAAGGCCGGTGGCATGAGCATCGAAACCGGCTCCGCCCAGCTGAAGGCCGATCTGGCCAAGGTCGGCGAGACCGTGGTCAAGGAGTGGACCGAAAAGGCCGGTGCGGACGGCCAGGCCATTCTGGACGCTTACAAGAAGGCCAAGTAATAGGTTGCAGCCCTGAAACAAGGCCCTTGCATTGCACCAGGCAGCGCAAGGGCCTTGTCCGATGGGACCGGTTCAACCCCTGCTGCGGAACACAAGCATGCGCAAATTTTTAGATGGTCTGTACGACGCTGCCGCCTGGCTGGCAGGCCTGGGAATGATCGGAATTCTGGTGATGGTGCTGCTCACGGTGTTGAGCCGTGTCATCGGTTTCAACGCCCCGGGCACCGATGCCTATGCAGGCTATGCCATGGCCGGCTGCGGCTTCATGGCCCTGGCCAGCACGCTCAAGAAGGGCGAACACATCCGCGTCACCCTGCTGCTGGGCGCCCTCAAAGGCAAGGCGCTCAAGACCATGGAAGTGACTGCCCTGGTGATCGCCACCACGCTGGCCGGCTTTCTGGCGTTCTATTCCACACGCCTAGTGTTCCAGTCGTGGGAGATTGACGATATCTCGGTGGGCATCGATGCCACGCCGATGTGGATTCCCCAGATCTTCATGGCCCTGGGCACCATTGTTTTCTTCATCGCTTTTTGCGACGAACTGGTGCTGGAGCTGATGGGCAAGCGCCAGGCCGTTGCGAACGAGGACGCGCACCATGAATGAAATTACCGCAAGCATTGCACTGATCGTGGTGCTGCTAGCCCTGCTCACGGGCGGCGTCTGGGTCGGCCTGACCCTGGCCGGCGTGGCCTGGTTCGGCATGGAGTTCTTCACCGCGCGCGCCGCCGGTGATGCCATGGCCATGACCATCTGGGGGTCGGCCAGCAGCTGGACGCTGACCGCCCTGCCGCTGTTTGTGTGGATGGGCGAAATCCTCTACCGCACCAACCTGTCCGAGAGCATGTTCCGCGGCCTGGCCCCCTGGGTCAACGCCCTGCCCGGCCGCCTGCTGCACACCAATGTGATTGGCTGCACCATCTTTGCGGCCGTGTCGGGCTCCTCCGCCGCGACCTGCGCCACCGTGGGCAAGATGAATGTGCCCGAGCTGCTCAAGCGCGGCTACCCGCAGGACCAGGTGATCGGCTCGCTGGGCGGCCCGGCCACCCTGGGCCTGTTGATTCCGCCATCGATCATCCTGATCGTCTACGGCGTGTCGGCCGAGATGTCGATCTCCAAGCTGTTCATGGCCGGCGTACTGCCGGGCATCATGCTGGCGGTCATGTTCAGCGGCTGGATCATGATCTGGGCGCTGCTCAACCCCGGCAAGGTGCCCAAGGCCGACGGGACCATGAGTTTCAAGGAGAAGATCTACGAATCGCGCCACCTGATTCCGGTCGTGCTGCTGATTGCGGCAGTGATCGCCAGCATCTATTCGGGCATTGCCACGGCAACCGAGGCCGCCGCCATTGGAGTGGTCGGCTCGCTGGTGCTGTCGGCCGTGCAAGGCGCGCTGACCTGGAAGAACTTCAAGGACGCCCTGTTCGGTGCCACGCGCCTGTACTGCATGATCGCGCTGATCCTGGCCGGGGCTGCCTTCATGACCTTGTCCATGGGCTACATCGGCCTGCCGCGCCAGCTGGCGGAATTCGTGGGCAGCCTCCACCTGTCGCCCGCCATGCTGATCATCGTGCTGGGCATCTTCTACATCGTGATCGGCTGCTTCCTGGACGGCATCTCCACCATCGTGCTGACCATGAGCGTGGTGCTGCCCATCATCCAGGCCGCTGGCATCGACCCCCTGTGGTTCGGCATCTTCCTGGTGATCACCGTGGAGACCGCGCAGATCACGCCGCCCGTGGGCTTCAACCTGTTTGTGCTGCAAGGCATGACGGGCAAGCAGATCACCTATATCGCCCGCGTCTGCGCACCCTACTTCTTCCTGATGGTGCTGGCCCTGGTGATCCTGTGGTTCTTCCCGCAGATCGTGACTGCACTGCCCAACAACATGTAGACCCCGTCTACGCCCCGCACCCAGAGCGCTTCCTGTGAAGCGCTCTTTTTTTTCTTGGCGGTGCAACGGTGCGGTGCCGGCTCCAGCCTCCACAGCGGCTTTCCCCATGCCGCTTCTGCAGCATGCCGCGCCACCGCTGTGCCCTGCACTCCCAGCAGGAATGCACCGGCAAAGCACGCCGCAATCTGCGGTGAAGCACTGCGGCCTGCCCCCTGGCCCCTTCCACCGGACCTTTCCGAAAGCAGCGTGGAGATACGCAAGGATGGTTCGCGTTCCGCGACAGCAGATTTTTTTCTGGCTCGCATTTTCCAGCAGCCACTTCCAAATAGGTGGAAATACCATGGACCATGTGATTGACCTGAACGGATTCTGAATATTTATCTGGTTGGTAAAAACCAAATATCACCTGAACGAATTGTGAATATATATTTTTCCAGTTACACAAGAAACTACTATTCACATCTCAAAAAATTCTCATTTCTGCATATAGATTGCCACTTATATTTATCTTTTTTAAATAATAAATACCCATTAAATCCCTAGATGATCGGCCGCCGGCAGACTGGATTTGCTTGCAAAAGTGGAGCGCCAAAGCCCACAGGAATTTGCCCTACACGGCGCGCAAACCCTGGGCATCCGGCGCAAACCAGGTAGGGCCAGGTAGCCGCCCCTCCGACCCACCTGGCGACCAGCGCAGGCACACCCGGACATACAAGGTCTTTTCCACTTTATTGAATCGACCAACCGTAAACAAAATACAAATACGTCGCAATTACATATGGGGTCAGATGCGATTTAGCCTACAGCGACGGTTATGTAACTGCGTCGATGGGTATCGGAGATTTCTTACGCACTATTCGATTGTGAAAAATATCCACCAGGCCTAATATTTCTCAAAACAAGATAAATATTCCGATAGAGATTATCTATCTTGCAATGTCACTTTTGGATCGCATCCGATCAACACCGGCCACGGTGACGGACACGGTTCAGCAAGCACAGAGAGTGGAGGCTGGTCATGGACTTTTCAGAACTTCGCGCCGGAGCCGACCTGGTGGGCGCACTGCTCACCGAGCCACGCTCGCTGCTGCTGCTGCTGCTTTTGCTGGCCGCCGCCATCTGCGATCTGCGCACCCGCCGCATTCCCAATGCCCTCACCTTCGGTGGTGCAGCCACCGCCCTGCTCTACAGCCTGACCACCTCCTCCCACCACGGCGGCGGATTTCTCTGGGCACTGGGCGGTCTGGGCCTGGGGCTGGTGCTCATGCTGCCGCTGTACCTGCTGCGCGCCATGGGCGCGGGGGACGTCAAGCTGATGGCCATGGCGGGCGCATTCCTGGGTCCTGACGGCACTTGGCATGCCGTGATCTTCGTCTTCATCGCTGGCGGTATTGCTGCCCTGGCCTACGCACTGTGGCACAGGGCCGCCAGGAAGCTGCTGCACAACACACGGCAGACCACACAGCTGCTGTTCATCTCCGTCGCCGCGGGGATCCGTCCCGATGCACGCGCCAGTTCAGCGCCATCCGTGGGCACGCTGCCCTACGGGGTGAGCATTGCGCTGGGCACCGCATCGTTTCTCATCGCCCGGCAATTCACCTGGGTTTAACCATCACTACGGTATAGCGGGAGGTCCCCATGAAAAACCTCAAGGCCCTGGGTCTGTTCGTCCTCGCTGCACTTGCCAGCCTGGCCGCTGCGGTCTACGCCGCCAACTGGGTTGCCCAGCGCGGCAGCATCGATGCCGACAAGGTGGTGGTCGCTGTCAGCGACATCCCTCTGGGCAGCAAGATTCTTCCCACCATGCTCAGCACGGTGGACTGGCCCCGGGGGTCAATCCCGAACGGCGCCTTCCATGACATCCAGCAGTTGCAGGACCGTGTCGTCAAGGTCGGCGTGCTGCGCGGGGAGGCGGTGCTGGAAGGCAAGCTGGCCCCCGTGGGAACCCGGGGCGGCCTGGCCGCCGTCATTGCCCCGGGCAAGCGGGCCATGACCGTGCGGGTGAACGATGTGGTGGGCGTGGCGGGCTTCGCCCTGCCAGGCAACCACGTGGATGTGGTGGTCAACGCCCAAACCGAGCAAGGTGGCAAATCGGACGATGCGCGCCAGATCAGCAAGACCGTGCTGGAGAACGTGCTGGTACTGGCCGTGGCCCAGGAAGCCGATCGCGACGAAACCAAGCCCAAGGTGGTCAGCGCCGTCACGCTCGAACTCAGCCCGGAAGAGGCCGAGAAACTGGATCTGGCACGCAGCGTAGGCAACCTGTCCCTGGTGCTGCGCAACCAGATTGACAAGGATCCCGTCAGCACTGCGGGCATCACCAAGCACCAGCTGTTCGGCACGGCCGAACCCACACCGCCCAGCGCCCCCGTCAAGGTGGCTGTGGCCAAGCCCGCCGCGCCCCGCGCCCGGCCCGCACCACTGCCATCGGCAGCCACCTGTGTCGAAGTCATCCAGGGCGGCACCAGCACCCTCAACTGCTTCTGACATCCACGCTACCCACATATCCAAGAGAGAGAGGCCGGCCGTGAAATACCACCATCTCTGTGCAGCAGTGAACCTGCTGCTGGTCAGCGCATCATCCGCGCTGGCCGCCGATGCCCAGCCCGCTGGCGCATCCCCTGCCATGGCCATGGCGGCACCTGCCGCAGCGTCTGCGGCACCGCGTGCCGCCTCGCCCACCCGGCAATGTACCGCCATCCGCATGGAGGAGCCCGCCACCGTCACGCTGGGCAAATCCGTCGTCATTCCCCTGAGCTCGCCCATGGCGCGCATCCTGGTGAGCGGCCAGACACCCGCAGCCGGCCAGGCAGCCCCCGCCACCGCCATGGCCGGCCAGGCACAGGCACAGAACGGCATCGCGGACATCGAGGTGCAGCTGCTCAGCCCCCGCGACCTGTTCTTCCGGGGCCGCAAGTCGGGTGCCATGAACGTCATCCTGCAGAACGCCCAGGGCACCTGCTTCATCAAGGATGTGGTCGTCACCATCGATCCGGGCCCACTGCAGGCCAAGCTCGCTGAACTGATGCCCGAGGAACGCGGCATCCGTATCCAGGGCGCCGACAACGCCCTGGTGCTCAGCGGCGAGATCAGCAATCCGCTGCGCCTGGACGACATCGTCACCCTGGCCGGGGCCTACAGCGACAGCAAGAAGATCGTCAACCTGCTGCGCACCACCTCGCCCCACCAGGTGATGCTGGAAGTCAAGATCGCCGAAGTGAGCAAGACCCTGCTCGACAAGCTGGGCTCCAGCTTCAGCGGCCAGCGCATCACCAGCGGTGGCATGAACACCTACTCCGTCGTGTCGAATTTCCTGAGCGGCGGCGGCGGCCTGCTGAGCGCCCTGCGCGTCGGCAAAGGCGCGCTGAACATCGATGGGCAGAAGGACGATGGCCTGGTCCGCATCCTGGCCGAACCCAACATCATGGCCATCAGTGGCCAGCAGGCCAGCTTCCTGTCCGGCGGGAAGATCTTCATTCCCGTGGCGCAGACCAACACCAACGGTGTGCCGGTGATGACGCTGGAAGAAAAAGAGTTCGGCATCGGCGTCAAGTTCACCCCCACGGTGCTGGGCAATGCACGCGTCAACCTGAAGCTGGTGTCCGAAGTGTCCGACCTGTCCCAGACCGGCTCACCGTTCACCTCCATCAACGGGGTCACCTCCGTCATCCCCTCGCTGTCGGTGCGCCGGGCCGATACCACGGTGCAGCTCAATGACGGCCAGAGCCTGGTCATTGCAGGGCTGATCAAGAACAACATCACCGAAGCCATCAAGCGCTTTCCGGGACTGGGCGAGATTCCCGTGCTGGGGGCACTGGCCCGCAGCACCGAGTTCCAGACGGACCAGACCGAGCTGATGTTCATCATCACCCCGCGCCTGGTACAGGCACTGGCCCAAGCGCCCTCCGTACCCACCGACAACCATGTGCCGCCTTCGCGTGCCGAGGTGTACCTGAACGGTGCGCTGGAAAGCTCCACGCCGCCGCCATCGCCCAAGCAAGCCCCGGCGGATGCACCGGCCACCATGGCGACACCGGTTCCTGCAACCGCCACACCGGAAGTGCAGACGCTGCCTTCGGCTGAGCCCCCGGCCAGCCGCCCGGCCCCCCAAAACCCGCCCACCTGAACCGGAGGCCGCCATGTCCATTCGCACCACCTTGCTTCCCCTGGCCACCGCCGCACTGCTGGCGGGCTGCGGCAGCACCACCCCCCACTACGACGCCCGCTTCGGAGACGCCGTCCGCTCTGCCCGCATGCAGATGACCATCAACCCTGATGCGGGCAAGACGCCGGGCATCGGCGCCGATGCCGCCAGCGGCATGGATGGCCGTGCCACCCGGCACACCCTGGAGCGGTACGAGCAAAGCTACAAGAACCCGCCCCAGGCCGTCAACGTCATCAATATTGGCGGCTCATTGAGCTCCAGCAACTCCGGTGCGGGAGGGGGCGGCGGCGGCACCCCCTGACGCCCCGATTCCCAGTAGCACCTGACCCATCACTGTCTATCACAACCACTTGAGTTCGAAAGGAGTCCAGACCGCACACCGGCCTTGCACGCCAGCTACCGGCCTAGAGCCAATGTTTCGTATGTGTCTCCCACCTTTCAACACACTGAGGTTCACCATGTCCCATATCGCTCATCAATTTGGCAATTCCCTGCTGTCCTTTGTCCGCGACGACGAAGGCGCACAGGTCGTCGAGTACGCACTGATCATCGCCGTGGTCTCCATTGCGCTGGTGATTGCACTCAAGGCGCTCACTGAAGACGGTGGCGGCTTCAGCGAATTCATCACCCGGGTCTCCAACTGCCTGACCACGTCGACCTGCGAATGATTTGACGCAGCAAGCGTTCGCCCAGACACCCCTCACAGGAGGAAACCATGTACTTATCACCTCAATGGAGCGGCGCTGTGCACCACTTCCTCCAGGATGAAGAAGGCGCACAGGTCGTGGAATACGCGCTGATCATTGCAGTGGTTTCCATTGCACTGGTGCTGGCACTGCAGGGCTTGGCCGGCGGCCAGTTCGCGGACTTCATCACCCGAGTCTCGGACTGCCTGACGGGCACATGCACCTAGGGGCCATGTCGACGGGGTCGGCACGGCAGCCTGCTGCCGTGCCGACACCCCCGGCGTCCACACACACACCACCCTTTAAGCATGCGATGAGGTTCCATCATGAGCACCCGCACACTTGCCCCCACATTGGCGCGGCCTGCCGGACTCACTGGCTGCCGCGGACACCGGCGCCAGCGCGGAGCCATCATCATCACCGCCGCACTGGCCCTGCTGCTGCTGCTGGGCTTCATGGGCATCGCGCTGGATTTCGGCCGCCTGTTCATCGTCAAGACCGAACTGCAGACCGCCCTGGACAGCTGCGCACTGGCGGCCGCACGTGAACTCAACGGCAAGTCCGATGCCATCACCCGCGCCGTAAGCGCCGGCAGCGCCGCCGCCAACGTGAACAGAGTGAACCTACAGTCCGCCACCTGGAGTGGCGAGGGCAAGGTGACAGCGGGCGACATCACCTTCCGCAACAGCAGCTACATCGACACCACCGCCCCGGCTGCGGCGGTCTACGCCCAGTGCACCCACACCCAGCCCAACATCCGCCTGTGGCTGCTGCAGGCCATGGGCGCCTTCTCCGGCAACACGGCCGACTATCCATCGTCCCGCAGCGTACGCACCACGGCCGTGGCCACCCGCGCCAGCGCACAGAGCGCCTGCCCCATACCCGTCGCACTGCAGCCAAAAACGCCCGGCGCCACCAGCCCGAACTATGGCTATACCGTGGGCGACTGGCTGACCCTGCTGTCTAAATCGAGTGGCGGCAGCACGTTTGGCTGGGCCAATCTGGACGGCTCCAACAGTGCATCGGAGACGGCGAATGAGCTCAACGGCCACTGCGGCAGCAAGATTGGCGACACCCTGGGTACGCCCGGCGTGCAGGCCTCCGTGGTGGAAATCTGGAACTACCGCTTCGGCATCTACAAGAACAACAGCGATCCCGCCGTCAACCGGCCCGACTACACCGGCTTCATCTACACCTCGTCCAGCTGGTCGGCAGGGCGCAACGCCTACAGCGGCACTTCCGGCAGCACGCCCAACTTCCTCGCCCAGCGCCTGGCGTTCACGCGCTGCGGCAACAACGCTTCGCAGTGCGGCATGCAGGGCGGCGGTTTCTCCAAAATTGCCACCTCCGCCCAGCACCAGGCCTACGGGGCAGACCGCCGCATCGTGACCGTGCCCATCGTCAACTCCAGCCGCAGACTGATCGACTTTGCCTGCATGCTGATGCTCCAGCCCATGACCATTCCCGTCAATGACGTGCAGCTGGAATTCCTGGGCAATGCGGGGGCGGTTGGCAGCCCTTGCACCACCAGCGGACTCGCTGGCGGATCGGCCGGCCCCCTGGTCCCTGTCCTCGTGAGGTGATGTCATGCGCGCCCACCACCGTCAACAAGGCGTGGAGCTGGTAGAGCTCGCGCTGATCCTGCCCTTCCTGATTCTGTTGAGCATGCTGGTCGTGGAATTCGGCCGCGCACTCTACGAATACAACACCGTCGCCAAATCGGTCCGTGACGCGGTGCGCTACCTGTCGGTCCAGCTGCCCAACACCAACTGCGCCCAGGCCCAGAACCTGGTGGTGTACGGCAAGACCACCGCCGGCACCACGCCACTGGCCCGCGGCCTGACCACCGGTTCAGTGACCTGTTCCTGGCAGACCGCAGGCACCTATCCGCTGATCAATACCGTCACCGTCACCGTCAACAACTACCGCTTCCAGTTCATGACGGCCAGTGTCTTCGGGCTGAGGCTCGGCGATGCCAACGACGGACTGACCCTCAGCAACATCGCCGCCACCATGAGGACCCAGACATGAGAGCCTCACACCACCGCCGTACAGAGCGCGGCGCCACCATCATCGAATTCGCCCTGGCCCTGCTGGTCTTCCTGATGTTCCTGCTGGGCATCCTGGACTTCAGCCGCATGCTCTTCACCTGGGTGGCCGCCAACGAGACGGCGCGTGCCGGTGCACGCTATGCCGCGGTCTGCGACGACACCACCAAACAGGCCCAGGTGCTGGCCCGCATGCAGGCGCTGCTGCCCCAGATCCAGAGCATCAGCACCAGCTGGACTCCGACCGGCTGCACGGCAGCCACCTGCCAGAGCGTCACCGTGGCGGTCACCGGCCTGCAGTTTCAGTGGATTTCCCCCATCGTGGGCTCCGGCATGCGGGCCGCGATTCCGACTCCCAGCTTTTCCACCACGCTCCCACGGGAAATCATGCGGCAGGACCCCAACAGCAACACCGCTTGCACCAACTAAACCGCGAGTCCCCACACCATGAAGATCGTCATCATCTCCCCCCGCCCTGCCCATCTGCAAGAGATGGTGCAGGTGCTGCAGACCCACGCTCACCAGGTGCATGTCTTCGAGGGCGGCAAGACCCGCATGCCAGCGATTGCCGAACACGAGCGCCCCGACCTGATGATGGTGGACGGCATGTGCTGCGACCCGGCCGACCTGGCACCGGTGGAGCAGGTGACCACGCGCTACCCACGCACCGCCGTGCTGCTGCTGTGCGCCCAGCAGTCGCCCGAGTTCCTGCTGCAATCCATGCGTGCCGGGGTGCGGGAAGTCCTGCCCTCCACCGCCGCGCCCCAGACCTTGCTGGACGCCGTGCAACGCATTGCAGCCAAGCTGCAGGATGCCACGCCCCACGCGGCCCAAGGCCAGACCGTGGCGCTCCTGCCTTGCAAGGGCGGTGCCGGGGCCACGTTCCTGACCACCAACCTGGGGTGGGCGCTGGCACGCAAACACTCTGTGCTGCTGATCGACCTGAATCTGCAGTACGGCGATGCACTGTCCTATCTGCACGAAGGCAGACCCAACCTGACACTGGGCGACATCGCAACGGACATCCACCGTCTCGATGCCTCTTTCCTCACCGCCTGCGCCGTCAAGGTGAGCCCCAATCTGCATGTGCTGGCGGCACCGGACAACGCCATCCAGGCCATGGGCGTCACGCCCGAACATGTGGATGCCATCGTGGCGCTGGCCACCGCCCACTATGACTTCGTGCTACTGGACATGGGCCGTGTGCTGGACCCCCTGGCCCTGCGCGTGCTCGACCGGGCGCAGACCATTGCACCCGTGCTGCTGCCCAATGTGCCCGCGGTACGCAATGCGCAGAAGCTGCTGCACATGCTCCAGGACCTGGGCTATGCAGAAGACCGGCTGCACCCGGTGCTGAACCGGGTGGACAAGCGCAGCGACATCGGCCTGAACGAAGTCCGGCGGACCCTGGGCCAGACGCTGCAGTGGCAGACCATCTCCGATGCCCCCCAGGAAGTCCAGGCCGCCATCAACGCCGGCGTCGCACTGGCCGAATCCAGCCGCAACTGCACGGTGGTGCGCGAGTTGGGCGCCTGGGCCGAGACGCTGTCCCCCACGCTGCATGAAGGCCACAGCGGCCTGCTCAACCGCCTCTTCCGCCGTGCCTGAACACCCCACCGCCTACCAGGAGACCGCCATGTCGCTACGAGACTTTCTTGCCACCTCTGCCGCCCGGAACCCCAAGCCGTCGCTTCAGCTCGTGGCCGACAATCCCGACACGCCGGATGCACCGGTGGCAGAGGTCGCCCAGCCTCCTGCACCACCGCTCTACGGTCAGTCTCCGGCCTACCTGGCGCTGCGTGGCCGGATCCACGCCAAGATGGTGGAGCGCTTCGACCTGGCGGCGCTGGAAACCCTTCCCAAGCCCACACTGCTCCAGGAAATCGCCGCCATGACCGAACGGTTGCTGGCAGAAGACTCGGCGGCGGTCAACGATCTGGAACGCAAGCTGCTGATCCGCGACATCCAGCACGAGATGCTGGGCTTTGGCCCCCTGGAGCTGCTGATGGCGGACCCGGCGGTATCGGACATCCTGGTCAACCGACACGACCAGATCTATGTGGAACGCCTGGGGCGCCTGGAACTGACACCGGTGGTCTTCACCGATGAAAAGCACCTGCTGCGCATCATCGACAAGATCGTCTCGCGCATCGGGCGGCGCATCGATGAATCCAGCCCCATGGTGGACGCCCGGCTGCCCGACGGTTCGCGTGTGAATGCGGTCATCTCCCCCGTCGCACTGGATGGGCCGATGATGTCCATCCGGCGCTTTGCCCACACCCCGCTGCGCATGGAGAACCTGATCCATGACCTCAAGAGCCTGACACCGAACATGGCCCTGGTACTGGAAGCGCTGGCCAAGGCCAAGGTGAACATGATCATCTCGGGCGGCACCGGCGCTGGCAAGACCACCCTGCTCAACATCCTCTCGGGCTTCATCCCCGAGGCGGAACGGATAGTCACCATCGAAGATGCCGCCGAACTGCAGCTGCAGCAGCCCCATGTGGTGCGCATGGAAACCCGCCCGCCCAACATCGAAGGCCGGGGCGAGATCACGCAGCGCTCCCTGGTGCGCAATGCGCTGCGCATGCGGCCGGACCGCATCATCATTGGCGAAGTGCGCGGCGCCGAGGCCGTGGACATGCTCCAGGCCATGAACACGGGCCACGAAGGATCGCTGACGACCATCCACGCCAACACCCCGCGCGACTCGCTGTCCCGGCTGGAGAACATGATCGGCATGGCAGGGCTGAATCTGCCGCACCAGGCGGCCCGCCAGCAGATCGCCTCGGCCATCACCGTGATCGTGCAGGCACTGCGCCTCACCGACGGCAAGCGCAAGATCACCAGCATCCAGGAGATCACCGGCATGGAAGGCGATGTGGTCACCATGCAGGAAATCTTCGCTTTCACCCAGACCGGCATCGGTTCCGGCGGCGACGTGCAGGGGTACTTCCATGCCACGGGTGTACGCCCCAAGTTTGCCGAGCGGCTCAAAGGCTTCGGCATTGCGCTGCCGGACACCGTCTTCGACCCGACACGCCACTACCAGTGATCACCCCGAAAAGGAGCCGCCATGTCATCCTTTTTTTCCACCCATTCGGCACTGGTGATCGTCGCCCTGGTGTTTGTGGCCATGCTGCTGCTGCTGGAAGCCTGCCAGGTGCTGTGGCGACAGTACAAGAGCCCGGAAGCCAAGCAGCTGGAACGCCGTTTGCGCGCCCTCTCGGCAGCCGATGACCGCAGCACCCCGTCCAAGCTGGTCAAGGAACGCGTGCTCAGCGACATGCCGGGGCTGCAACGCACGCTGCAGCGCATGCCCCATGCACACCAGCTGGACCGGCTGATCGTGCAGTCGGGCCTGGAGTGGACGGTGTCGGGGCTGCTGCTCACCAGCGCCGTGCTGTGGGCCGCAGGAGCGCTGACCCTGAGCATGCTCCGCCAGCCGCTGGAGTTGGCGGTGGCCGGCGGCGCCGCGCTGGCCGCACTGCCCTGGCTCTATTTGCAGCGCAGGCGGCACCAGCGCCTGGTGCTGATGGAGCGCCAGCTCCCCGAGGCCCTGGACCTGATCGGGCGGGCGCTGCGTGCCGGCCATGCCTTCTCGGCGGGCCTGCAGATGGCCGGCGACGAGCTGCCCGACCCCATTGCCGGTGAGTTCCGTCTGGTGCACGACGAGATCAACTACGGCACCTCCTTGCAGCAGGCCCTGAACAACCTGGGGGAACGGGTGCCGATCACGGACCTGCGCTACTTCATTGTGGCGGTGCTGATCCAGCGCGAATCCGGGGGCAATCTCACCGAAATCCTGTCCAACCTGAGCCACCTGATCCGGGAGCGACACAAGCTCTACGCCAAGGTGCGGGTGCTCTCCTCCGAAGGCCGCATGTCCGCCTGGATCCTGGGGCTGATGCCCTTTGCCCTGGCCGCCCTGCTCAACCTGATGAATCCGGAATTCATGTCGGCCATGTGGAAGGACCCCATTGGGATCACCATCCTGAAATGGCTGGCCGTCATGATGGTGATCGGCATGCTGATGCTGCGCCGCATCATCCGTATCCGGGTATGAGCCTGTCTTGAATGCAAGGAGTCACCATGCTGATCTTCGCCCTGCTCACCTTTGCTGCGGTCATGCTCACTGCGGGGGCTCTGTTCTTCTGGCTCACCCCCACCGCCGCGGCGCAACGCCTGCAAGCACTGGCACCAACGGCCGGCCACAGCAACTGGACCGAGACGGCCGTCAGGTTGATCGGCCCCTTCGCCCACCTGTCATCGCCTACTGCGGGCATCGATGCCACGCCTTTGCGCCTGCGCTTTCTGAATGCCGGCATCCGCCACCACAGCGCCCCCATGCTGTACTTCGGCATCAAAACGCTGCTGCCCGTGGGCGCCGCCCTGGCCGTCTACTCCTTCATGCTGACCGTCAGCAAGGCCAGCAGCAACGAACGCATGTTCTACCCGCTGGTGGCGGCCCTGGTGGCCTGCTACCTGCCCAACCTGGTCCTGCGCTGGATGGCCTCGCGTCGCAAACGCGAAATCTTCGAGAATTTTCCGGACGCGGCCGATCTGATGCTGGTGTGCGTCGAGGCCGGGCTGGGTCTGGACGCGGCCCTGACCAAGGTGGCCGAGGAAATCCGCCTGCAGAGCGACGCCCTGGCCGAGGAACTGCACTGGACCAACCTGGAGATGCGGGCCGGCAGTGCCCGTGAAAAAGCCCTACGCAACCTGGCCGCACGCACCGGCGTGGACGAGATCCACACCTTTGCCGCCATGCTGACGCAGGCCGACCGGTTTGGCACCAGCATTGGCGAGTCGCTGCGCGTGTTCTCGGAAGACCTGCGCCACAAACGCCAGATGCGCGCCGAAGAACTGGCCTCCAAGATCCCCACCAAGATGCTGCTGCCCCTGGTGACCTGCATCTTCCCGGCGATTGTGATGGTCGTCCTGGGGCCTGCGGTGATCCGCATCATCCGCATGGCCCTTCCCATGGTATCCGGCACGGCGTGATACCGGCGGCCTGCGCCACGGCCCGCGTTCCCCGCGGCTCGTGACGCGCCTGCCGAGGGCGCCGCTCTGGTTCTGCGGCCCGGGTCACGCATCCCTTGCAGGGCCCGCCGCAGTGCTGGGAACGGGCAGTCCTGCCCGGCCTGGTGCGCACCTGCCCAATACCGCCGGGCCACCCCCAGGACCTTCGCAGTTCCTCCCCCCTGGAACTGCCCAGCGCGGCCTCCTGCGCCGCAAACACCCTTTCAGCCTCCGGGACATGCCGCCCACACGGCGGCCAGAAGCGCCGGCTTGGGCCTGCCCCTCACCCGCCATGGACCGGTCATCCGCACGCCGGTGCTGGGCCGGCCACCGGAACTCCCAGTGGCGCCCTGCCCTCTGGGCAGGCTGCCATCCGCATTGAAATGTCGGGCAACCCTACGCGCTGCTTACAAACCACATCCCGGCGTGTCAATGAACGGTTCCGCATATCGATACGCACAAGCATTCTTTTTCGAAAAACCGGCCCGGTGGGAACCTCGCTGCCTTAGCTGCCAAGCGAGGAAAACATATGTCTTTGCCATCGGTCACAGGGTTGGACCACTACATCATCCGGGTCAACGACCTGAACGCTGCCACCGCGCAGTACCGCAAGCTGGGATTCGCGCTGGCGCCACAGGGCGTGCACCACCAGGGCACCCGCAACCAGACGCTGATTCTGGATGCCAACTACCTGGAGCTGCTGTACTTCCCGCCCGCACTGCAAGCCACCTCGCGCTTCGCGCATTACCCCGATGCGTACCAAGGGCCCGTGGCGGTGGCGCTGCAGACCACCGACAGTGCGGCGGTGCACCGTGAGCTGGCCCAGGTCGGCATCCACGCCGAAGCGCCCGAAGGCGGCGGCCGCCCGGTGCATCTGCCGGATGGTGCCGAGGATGCGGCCTGGCTGAACACGCGTTTTCCCACCGGGGCCTTGGGCGCGCCGGACTTCTTCACCTGCGGGCATCTCACACGCCACCTGGTCTACCGTCCCGAGTGGCAGGACCATCCCAACACGGCGCGCCGCATCGAAGCGCTCGTCGTGGTCCACCCCGATCCGCTGAGCCTGCGCAGTGCCTACGAACAGGCCTTTGGCCGCATTTCCATCGGCAACACCGGCCCGGATGGCTGGACGCTGCGCCGTGGCTCGCTGCGGCTGCTGTTTCTCACGCCCCTGGCCTTCCAGGCCCGGTTCCCGGACATCACACCACCGGCCTCTGCGGAAGAAGGCGCATGGTTTGCCGGTTCCATCATCGGTGTGCGCGATCTGGCGCAGACCCGCCACGTCCTCGCCGTCAACGGCGTGCAGGCCCAGGACAAAGCCTATGGCGAGCTGGTCGTGAACCCCGCCGATGCGGCAGGTGCCCTGCAAGTGTTTGTGCAGGAGTCCCACACATGAGCACCGGTCTGGAAATCTGGGAAGCCTTTGCGAACGACTACAACGATGGCCGCCAGCGCTTCATCGCCCAGGCGCAGCGCGCCGGTGCAGAGCTGTCGCACTACGCCCACCCGACGTTGACCACCCCCGATGGGCAGCCCCTGACCCTGGATGTGGCCCGCCTGGGCCCTGCGGACGCCACCCGCACGCTGCTGCTCATCAGCGGCACGCACGGCCTGGAAGGCGCGGCCGGCTCTGCCGTACAGAACGCCTGGCTGGCCAGCCAGGCCGCGCGCGACTTGCCGCCCGACACCAATGTGCTGCTGGTGCATGCGCTCAACCCCTTCGGCTGGTCGCACGACACCCGCACCAACGAAAGCAATGTCGACCTGAACCGCAACTTCATCGACCACGCTGCCCCCCGACCCTCCAACACCGCCTACGACGCGCTGCATGCACAGCTGGTCCCGGACAACTGGACGGCCACCGAGCGCCAAGGCGTGCAGAACGCCATCCAGGCCTTCCGCGACGCGCATGGGGCCGATGCCACGTTCAATGCCATGGCCAGCGGCCAGTACCGCCACGCCCAGGGCCTGGCGTTTGGCGGCCAGCAGCGCGAATGGTCCAACCTCACGCTGGAGCGCATTCTCGGCGAGCACCTGGCACACACCGAGCGGGTGGCCCTGATCGACTGGCACACCGGCATCGGGGAGTACGGCGAGCCCTTCTTCCTGTGCTTCAACGCCGATGGCAGCGAAGAACAGCAGCAAGCCGCCCAGTGGTGGAGCCATGAGCGCGTGCTGGGCCAGCGCCCGCATGGGCTGGCGCGCCCCGACTACCAGGGACTGGTCTTTCGCGGTGTGGAGGCCTTCCTACCGGGCCGCAAGGTCGCCGGCGCCGTGATCGAGTTCGGCACACGCGGCACCAACACCAGCGAATCCCTGCGCCTAGACCAGTGGCTGCGCTTTCGCGCCCCTCAGCAGGCCAATGCGGCCCGTGATGCACAGCTGCGCCACGACCTGATCGACACCTACGTTCCCTATTCCGGCGTCTGGCGCCAGTCCGTTCTGCGGCACGGCGTGGAAATCACCGACCAGGCGCTGCATGGCCTGGCCCAGTGGAACTGATTGAACCCAAGCGACATACATCCCCATGAAAGCTCTCGTACTGCGTGAACACGGCGACAACGAAAAGTTGACGCTGGAACCCCAATTCCCCAACCCGACACCGGGCGCCGATGACGTGGTGATCCGCGTCAAGGCCTCGTCGCTGAACTACCACGACGTCTTCACCCGCCGCGGCATGCCCGGCATCCGCCTGTCCTTTCCCGTCATCATCGGCCTCGACGTGGCCGGCGAGGTCGAACAGGTGGGCGCCAATGTCACCGACTGGAAGCCCGGCGACCGGGTGCTGGTGGACCCCATCGACCGTGTCGATGGCGGGCTGGTCGGCGAAACCATCCACGGCGGCCTGGCCGAGCTGTGCCGGGTGCCCGCGCACCAGCTCATCCGCTTGCCTGACCAGGTCAGCTTCGGTGAAGCCGCCGCGCTGCCGGTGGCCTACGGCACGGCGCTGCGCATGATGAACCGCATCGGCCAGGTCAAGGCCGGCGAGAAGGTGCTGATCCTGGGCGCCAGCGGCGGTGTGGGCGTCTGCGCGGTGCAGCTGGCCAAGCTGGCCGGCGCCACGGTGATTGCCTGTGCAGGCACCCCGGAGAAAGCCGAACAGCTGCGCCAGCTGGGCGCCGATGATGTGATCCTCTACACGGAAGAAGACTTCCTCAAGGCGGTGCAGACGCGCTACGGCAAGCCCGCGCGCCGGCGCGGCCAGGCCGGTGGTGGCGTGGATGTGGTGGTGAACTTCACCGGTGGCGACACCTGGGTGAAGTCGCTGCGCTGCCTGCGCCTGGGCGGACGGGCCCTGACCTGCGGTGCCACGGCAGGCTATGACCCCAAGGAAGATCTGCGCTTCATCTGGACGTTCGAGCTGCAGATCCGTGGCTCCAACGGCTGGGAGCGCGAGGACCTGCACGAGCTGCTGGAGCTGGTGCAGTCCAGGCAGCTCAAGGTCCTGATCGACCGCCAGTGGCCGCTGGATGACGGTGCCAAGGCGCTGGCCTCCCTGGAAGACCGCAAGGTCTTCGGCAAGGTGCTGGTGGCCGCATGAGCGAAGCCGCCACCCTGCCTGCGCAGACGCAGGCTTCTGCCTCCCCGGAGCGCCTGGATCTGCAGCAGATCCAAGCGCACTTTGACCGCTCCCCCTTCATTGCCTGGCTGCAGCTGCAAGCGCTGGAGGTGGACCACGAAGCAGGCGAGCTGACGGTGCATGCACCGTTCCAGGAGGCGCTGGGCCGCAGCGCCAACACCGGTCAATGGCATGGCGGTCCGCTGGCCGCCGTGATCGACACCGTGGGCGACTTCGCCGTCGGCATGCTGGTGGGACGCGGCCTGCCCACCATCAACTTCCGGGTGGACTACCTGCGCCCTGCCATCGGCACCCACCTCAAGGCGGTCGCCAAGGCCCGCCGCGTGGGCAAGACGGTGGGCGTGGCCGATGTCGATCTGTTCAATGACCAGGGCGTCCTGGTCGCCATCGGTCGCGCCAGCTATGCCACGCTGGGCTGACCACGCAAACAAGTGAAAACTACCATGACCCAACCCACCGCTTTGTCGCGCCGTGACGTTCTGATCCGCAGCGCTGCCGGCATCTCCGCCGCCGCCAGTTACAGCTGGTTGACACCCGCCCAGGCCCAGACCACGGCCCCCAAGCGCGGGGGCACCCTGGTCATCTCCTGGGGGGGGCTGGAGCCCCAGGCGCTCTATGTGCCCGGCGGTGGCGGCTCGGCGCCCTACCAGACATCCACCAAGATCCTGGAGCGCCTGCTGCGCATCGACGACAAGCTGCAGTTCCAGCCCGTGCTGGCCGAGTCGGTGACGCCTTCCGCCGACTTCAAGCAGTACACCATCAAGCTGCGCCAGGGGGTGAAGTGGCATGACGGCAAGGACTTCACCGCGCAGGATGTGGTCTACAACGCGCTGCAGCACTGGAAACCGGTTTCTGCCGGCATTGCGCTGAAATCCCTGGCGGACGCCAAGGCGGTGGACAGCCACACCGTGCTGCTGACCTTCAGCACCCCGGTGCCGGAGTTCTTCCTGAAGTCCACCCTGGCCGGCGCGTACCAGCTGGTGCTGCCGCGCCACCTGTACGAAGGCAAGGACATCATCACCAACCCGGCCAACAACACCCCGGTCGGCACCGGGCCCTGGAAGTACGGGCAATGGGTGCGAGGCAGCCACGTGCAGTACCAGCGCAATGAACAGTACTGGCGCCAGGGGCAGCCCTATATCGACAAGCTCATCGTGCGCTGGTGGGCGGATGCTGCCTCCCGCGGCGCCGCACTGGAAACCGGCGAGCTGGGCCTGGCCTATTCCAGCCCCGTGCCGGCCCGTGACATCGACCGGCTGGTCAAGACCGGCAAGGTGACGCTGGAGACCCGTGGCTACGAGAACGCAGCCTGGACGGTCACCGCCGAATTCAACCAGCGCCGCGAGCATGTCAAGCGCCGTGAGGTGCGGCAGGCCATCCTGCACGCCATCAACCGCCAGTTCATTGTGGACACCATCTACTACGGCCGCGGCAAGCCTGCCATTGCGCCGATTTTCAGCAGCAACCCTGTGTTCTTCACAGACGACGTGCCGCGCTATGCCTTCGACCCCAAGAAAGCCGGCGCACTGCTGGATGCAGCAGGTCTGCCGCTCAAGGATGGCAAGCGCTTCAGCGTGAATCTGCTGGCCGCTGCATGGTTTGAAGAGAACGCCAAGCTGGGGCAGTACCTCAAGCAGGCGCTGGAGGATGTGGGGATTGCGGTGAAGCTGGACTCGGTGGACCGGGCGACCGCCTTGAAGCGCATCTACAGCGACTACGACTACGACATCGCCATTTCCAACTTCACGGCGCCGCTGGAGCCGGTTCCCACCGTCACGCAGTTCTTCACCACCGACGGCATTGTCCGTGGCGGTGCGTTCCGCAACGCGACCGGCTTCTCCCACCCCGAGATGGATGCGCTGGTCGGCCGCATCACGGTGGAAACCAAGCCCCAGGAACGCAAGAAGCTGGTGCATGCCTTTGCCAAGCTGGCATCCACCGAGGTCCCGCTGGTGCCCCTGGTGGAAATCCAAGCCTTCACGCTGGCCAGCAAGAAGCTGCACAACTTCACCTCCGTGGCCGATGTCCAGGGCGGCTCGCTGGACGATGTCTGGATCGGTGCCTGAGGTGGCAGCATGCTGTTAAACCTCATCTTGCGGCGGCTGGGACAGGCGGTGCCGCTCCTGCTGGGGGTGGTAGTGCTCAACTTCCTGCTCATTCAGATGGTGCCCGGCACCTTTCTGGATGTCATGACGGCAGAGCGCCAGGTCACCGATCCAGCACTCATCGAGCGCTTGCGCGTGACCTATGGCATGGACCAGCCTGCCAGCGTGCAGCTGCTCAAGTACATCGCTTCGGTGGCGCAGCTGGACCTGGGCTATTCCTACCGGCACAACACCCAGGTCATCGACGTGATCGGCGCCCACCTGCCGGCCACGCTGATCCTGATGCTGTCCGCATTGGCGATTGCGGTGCTGGTGGGAGTGGCTGCGGGCATCGTCTCGTCCATCAAGGTCAACACCTGGTGGGACACGGCGGTCTCCCTGTTTGCCACGCTGTGCTTTGCGGCGCCCAGTTTCTGGCTGGGCATCATGCTCATCGTCCTGTTCGCGGTGAAGCTGGGCTGGTTCCCGGTGGGCGGCATGGTCACCATCGGGCTGGATGGCGGGCTCTGGCAACAGACCCTGGATGTGCTCCACCACCTGGCACTGCCGGCCATCACCCTGGGGCTGTTCTACAGCGCCAGCTACGCCCGTGTCATGCGCGCTTCCATGCTGGAGGTCAGCCGCATGGACTATGTGCGCACGGCCAAGGCCAAGGGCCTGAAGAACGTGGCCATCGTGCTGCGGCACATGGCCCGCAATGCGGTGCTTCCCATCGTCACGCTGCTGGGGCTCCAGCTGGGTGCCGTGCTGGGCGGCAGCATCGTGGTGGAAGCCGTCTTCAGCTGGCCCGGTATCGGCAGTGTGCTGTTCGACAGCGTGATGAGCCGCAACTACCCGGTCGTGCTGGGCATTCTGGTTCTGAGCTCGGCCGTGGTGATTCTGGCCAATATTGCCGTGGACATTCTGTACGCACGGCTTGACCCGCGCATCAAGGCGCTCTGACATGCGTTCCATTCCTACCCCCATTCCTGCGGGGCCCAGTTCCTCCCCTGCCATCCGCAAGGCGGCGGGCGCCATCGGCCCGTTCCTGCGCCGCTTTGCGCGCAACCGCGGCGCCGTGATTGGCGCGGTAATCCTGTGCACCATCGCGGTCGTGGCCCTGGCGGCCGACCTGCTGTTCCCCACCGATCCCTTGCGCATCGTGGCGACGCCCGAGATCTGGCCTTTGACCCAGTGGAGCCATCCACTGGGCACCGATTCGCTGGGCCGGGACATTGCCGCCATGATCGCCCACGGTGCCCGCGCCACCTTGCTCATCGGCCTGGTGGCGGCCACCACCGCCACCCTGCTGGGCGTGGGCATAGGCGCGGCATCCGCCTGGGCCGGCGGCTGGGTAGATGAGGTGCTGATGCGGGTGACGGAGCTGTTCCAGATCATCCCGAATGTCGTCTTCGTGCTCACGGTGGTGTCGATTCTCGGTCCCCACATCGAAGCCATCACCCTGGCCATCGGCCTGGTCTCCTGGCCCCCGATCGCACGGCTCACGCGTGCGGAATTCCTGTCCTTCAAGGAGCGGGAGTTCGTCCAGGCCTGCCGTTCGGTCGGTCTGCACCCGGCACACATCATCTTCAAGGAAATCCTGCCCAATGCGCTGCCCCCGGTGATCGTCATGTCGTCGCTGGTGGTGGCGGGCGCCATCCTCTACGAATCCGTGGTGTCGTTCCTCGGCCTCGGCGACCCCAATGTCGCCAGCTGGGGACGGCTGGTGGGCGAAGGGCGCAGCCTGATCCGCACCTCCTGGTACCTGTGCGCCGTGCCCGGCGTGGCCATCATGCTGGCGGTTCTCTCTCTGAATCTGGTCGGCGACGGGCTCAACGACGCCCTCAACCCCAAGCTGCGCAAGCGCTAAGGCGCAGCAGCTCCATCCCCCCTCGAACCATGACCTCTCACCGCTACAACCTGGGGGATCTCAACGATCCCGCGCTTTCGCTGGAAAGCACCGCCATCATCGACCTGCGCGAACCCGCCCAGCCGCGCCAGTACACCCATGCGCAGGTGCGGGCACTGGCCGGCGGGGTGGCCCGCTGGCTGGCGGAACAGGCATTCCCCGCAGGCTCGCGGATTGCCATCGCCTCGCTGAACCGCGCCGAATACCTCATCACGTATTTCGGCATCATGCGTGCCGGCCATGTGGCCGTGCCCCTCAACATCAAGCAGTCGCCGGAGATTCTGGAATATGTGCTGCAGGATGCCGATGTGGTGCTGGCCTTCACCGATGGCGCGCGCCGCGCCGCGCTGGCCAGCCATGTGCCGGTGATCGATTTCGATGATGCCGGCCCCGACGGCTTTGCCGCACGCATTGCGCCAGCCGAGTTCCAAAGCACACGCCCTGCGCACGACGATGTGGCGCAGATGCTCTACACCTCCGGCTCCACCGGCAAGCCCAAAGGCGTCCCGCTCACGCATGCGGGGCAGCTCTGGGCGCTGCAGGCCACCACGGAGGCCCCCGGTGCCGCACAGGCGCGCTACCTGCTGGCGCAGCCGCTGTTCCACATGAACGGACTCTTCATGTCCAAGCGCGCATTTGCCGTGCATGGGCTGCTGGTGATCCAGCCCGGGTTCGATGTGGATGCCTACATCGACGCGCTGGAGCGCTACCGCATCACGGTGCTGACGGCGGTGCCGACCATGTTCGCACGCATCATCAAGGATCCCCTCAAGCTGCAAGGACGGGACTTCTCCGCGCTCAAGCGGGTCATGCTGGGCTCGGCCCCGATGACGCTGGACCTGCTCCAGCGCATCCAGCACGCCTTCCCCGACGCCCGCGTGACGCATGGCTATGGCACGACCGAGGCCGGCCCCGCCGTGTTCGGACCGCACCCTGCCGGCATTCCCACGCCCGGACTGGCCTTGGGCCACCCCATCGACCCGGCCCAGGTGCGGCTGGTGGACGGCCCCAGCGACGACGAAGGGGTACTGCTGATGCGCAATCCGGCCCTGCTGTCCGGCTACCACAACCTGCCGGAGAAAAGCGCCCAGGTGCTGCAAAACGGCTGGTACTACAGCGGTGATGTGATGCGGCGCGATGCCGACGGCTTTTACTACTTCATCGGCCGTGCCGATGACATGTTTGTCTGCGCGGGCGAGAACATCTACCCCGTGGAAGTGGAGAAGCTGCTGGAAAAGCACCCCGACGTGGCCCAGTGCAGCGTGGTGCCGCTGCCCGACGAGGAACGCGCGCAGGTGCCCGTGGCCTTTGTGGTCCGGCGCGAAGGCGCTTCGGTGGATGCGGAAACCCTGAAGCAGCATGCCCTGGCCAACGGCCCGGCCTACCAGCACCCACGCCGCGTCTGCTTTGTGCAGGAGCTGCCCTGGGCCGGCACCAACAAGGTGGACCGGCATGCCCTGGTGCACCTGGCCCGCGATCTGGAAAAGCGCCAGGCCTGGCACCAGCACGGCACGGAGGTGCTGGCATGAGCAGCTTTGACCTTACCGGCAAGACGGCCCTGGTCACCGGCGCCAGCCGCGGCATCGGGCGCAGCATTGCCCTGGCGCTGGCGCAGCAGGGTGCACAGGTGTTCATCCACTACCACCAGGCGGCCGAGGCCGCCCGGTCGCTGCAGGCCGAGATCGCGCAGAGCGGTGGCCAGGCATCGGTGCTGGCCGCCGACCTGAGCCTCCCGCAAGGCGCGGAGCAGCTCGCCGATGCCCTCATCGGGCAATTGCAGGCCGCAGGCCTTGGCGGTCTGGACATTCTGGTGAACAACGCCGGGGTGGGCCTGAAGGCACGCATTGCCGATGTGCAGCCCGCCGATTTCGACCACGTGCTGCAGGTGAACCTGAAAACACCGTTCTTCCTGATCCAGCGCCTGCTACCCGTGCTGAAGGATGGGGGTCGCATCATCAACATCTCGTCGATGGGCACGCGTGCAGCCTATCCGGAGATGAGCGTCTACGCCCCCGCCAAGGCCGGCCTGGAAGCACTGACGCTGCTGCTGGCCAGCGAGCTGGGCGCGCGCGGCATCACCGTGAATGCGGTGCTGCCCGGCGCGACCGCCACCGACCTGAACACCCGGGCCAAAGACCCCGCGCAGGCGGCCGTCATTGCCCAGAGCGTGGCCTTGGGCCGCGTGGGCCAGCCAGGCGACATCGCGGGGATCGTGGCTTTCCTCGCCAGCGATGCCGCCCGCTGGGTGACCGCGCAGCGCATCGACGCCAGCGGCGGCCAGCGCATCTGAGCGCCGACCGCAGGTGCCGCTTGTGTCGCATTGCATGTTCCGCCGTTTGAATTCCGAAGACCTTCTATGAATGCCTTGCTGTCCATCCAGAACCTGACCATCGACCTGCCCGCCGGGGGGGACCGTCCGCACGCGCTGCAGCAGGTGAACCTGGACCTGCACCCGGGTGAGATCGTGTGTGTCGTGGGCGAAAGCGGCTCCGGCAAGTCGCTCACCACCAGTGCGGTACTGGGCCTGCTGCCCGAAGGCGTCCAGGTCCGCAGCGGCCAGATTCTGTGGCGCGGGCAGGATCTGCTGCAGCTCGGTGCCGAGGGCTTGCGCAGGCTGCGCGGCAGCGAGATCGGCATGATCTTCCAGGAGCCGATGACCGCGCTGAATCCGCTGCGCACCATCGGCGACCAGATCGGCGAGGTGTTCCGCACGCACACCCGGCTGTCCCGCAAGACCATCCGTGCGCGCACCCTGGGCTTGCTGGAATCCGTGAAGATCCCCGATCCGGACAAGGCCCTGAAAGCCTACCCCCACGAGCTCTCGGGCGGCCAGCGCCAGCGCGCCATGATCGCCATGGCCCTGGCGCTGGAGCCGGCCCTGCTGATCGCCGACGAACCGACCACGGCGCTGGACGTCACCACGCAGGCCGAGATCCTGCACCTCATCCACGACCTGCAGCGGCGCAAAGGCATGGCCGTGCTCTTCATCACGCACGACTTTGGCGTGGTGGCCGAGATTGCCGACCGCGTGGCCGTCATGCAGCACGGCGTGCTGGTCGAGAGCGGGGAAGCCCAGGCCGTGCTGGAGCACCCGCAGCATGGCTACACCCGGGCCCTGATTGCGGCGGTGCCTCCGCTGCAGGCCCCCGTGCGCGGTGCGGCCAGCCAGGCGCCCACCGCGCTGTCAGTCGCGCGCCTGTCCAAGACCTACCACCAGCGCAACTGGCTGGGTCGCACCAGCCGCACCACGCACGCGGTCAAGGACGTATCGTTCAGCCTGCCGGCGGGAACGACGCTGGGGGTGGTGGGCGAGAGCGGATCGGGCAAGTCGACCCTCGCGCGCAACCTGATGGGCCTGCTGGTGCCGGATGAAGGCGAGTTCCGGATCGGCAACGACACCGTGCAGTTTCGCAACATTGCCCAGCGCCGGCTGCACGCCACCCGCGTGCAGATGGTGTTCCAGGACCCGTACAGCTCCCTCAACCCGCGACAGCGCGTGGGCGACATCGTCACCCAGGGGCCCATCGCCCATGGGGAGTCCCGCGCCCAGGCCCTGGCACATGCACGCGAGCTGTTCGCCCTCACCGGCCTGTCACCCGAGGCGCTGGACCGCTACCCGCACGAATTCTCGGGCGGCCAGCGCCAGCGCATCGGCATCGCCCGGGCGCTGGCCATGCGGCCGCAGATACTCATCGCCGACGAGCCGGTGTCCGCCCTGGACGTCTCGGTGCAGGCACAGGTGCTGGACCTGCTCACCCGCCTGCGCGAGCAGATGGGGCTGTCGATGGTCTTCATCACCCACGATCTGCGCGTGGCAGCGCAGATATGCGACCAGCTCATCGTCATGAAGTCCGGCGAGATTGTGGAGTCCGGCCACACCGCCCGCGTCTTCAGCCACCCCCAGCACCCCTACACACGGGCGCTGCTGGAGGCGATTCCAGGCAGGGCTTGGATTTCCGATGCCTACGCCCAGAAGGCGGCCTGAAGCCATCCGCGCCTCCTGAAGGGCCTGGCGCCCTGGCTGCCAACGCAGTCCTCATCACAGGACTGACACAGACCAAGCGCTCCGGTGGAGCGCTTTTTTCATGCCGACACCCACCAGGAAAGGGATGAAGCGTGGGATCCAAGATCCACGGAGGAAGCCAGCTTCACGGAGAGGATTCACAGCCTCCGTAACCCAAGCTCCCCTGCGTTGCACGCGCGCTCACTGCTCCACCCGGATGCCGTGCTCCACCGAGCGCTGTTTCCACAGGTCGATCTCCTTGAAGTAGAACGCCTTGAGCTCGGCCGGAGACATGTCCTGGTAGAAGGCCCCGGCATCGCTCAACCAGCGCTCCATCTGCGGCGTGTGGAACGACTGGATCACGGTCGTATTGAGCCGCTGCACCACATCGGCCGGCGTCCCCTTGGGCGCAAAGAAGGCGCTGAAGCTGACCATTTCCAGCCCTTCCAGGCCCACCTCCTTCACGGTCGGCGTATCGGGGTACAGCGGAAAGCGCTTCGGGCTGAACACCACCAGGGGCGTCAGGCGCTTGCCCGAGGTCAGCGGACTGATTTCGCCGTAGAAGCCCACCGCAAAATCCACATGCCCGGAAGCGGCATCCGTGGCCGCCAACGAGCCGCCCTTGTAGGGCACGGGCTTGAACTCTGCGCCCACGGCCTTGGCCACCATCATGCAGGCAAAGTGGCTGGTGGCCGCCTGGCCGCTGGTGCCGCAGCTGTAGGCATCCGCGTTGGCTGGCGCGGCCTTGGCTTTTTGCACCAGGTCCTGGATGCTCTTGGCCCAGGAGTTGCTGCCCGCCGTCAGCACCGGATAGCCCAGCGTGGCCATGGCCACGGGTTCGAAGTCTTCCTTGGGCTTGTAGCGCACCGTCCCACCGGCCGACGGATACTGGATCAGCGAAGCCATGCCGCCGTACAGCAGCGTGTAACCGTCCTTGGGGGCCTTGAGCACCTCCATCGCCGCCAGCGTGCCTGAGGCACCGGGGCGGTTGTCCACCACCACCGTCTGCTGCAGCCGCTCGCTCATCTGCTGTGCATAGCGGCGCGCCCAGATGTCATCGACGCCGCCCACGGCATTGCCCACCACGATGCGGATGGGCTTGGACGGAAAGGTCTCCGCGGCCATGGCCCCTGCACTCCATCCCGCCGCCACAGCCACCGTCCATGCCATCCAACCGGTCTGGTTCCACAACTTCACCATGTGTACCTCCTTGCACAAGCAGCTTGCGATCAGGCGCCAGCGGCGGGTGGGCCGCCACCGGCGTGCGAATTGCTGTCCACCGGTGCATTAGTGCGTGTACACGGTACGGGTGTTTGTGGGGCAAACCCTTTTGCATCGTCCTCCAGGTGACACCGGCGGTGACGCACGCGTCAATGTGCGCCGCCGTACAGCGCTCTGCCGTGCGAGCATGAAAAAGCCCTTGCCTGCACGACACAGGCAAGGGCTGCAGCGGATGTTTCGCCTACCTGAGGCCGTCAACCGCAATCCAGCAGCGACGCGAGGCCTGGGACATCACACGCGGCCTCGCATGTTCACCCCATGGCGTGAACGCTCAAACCCTCTGGTTGTAGACCCATGCGGACCAGGAAGAGCGGATCGACGCCGCGCTTTACCGCACGGTGGAAAGGACGATCGACAGGCTCATGCCCCGCCGAAGTTCGGCGGTGCAGTGAACCCGCCCTGCAAAGCGGTATACAGCTGGGCAAACCGGATCGGCGTCAGGTCTTCCAGGAACGGCCCTACGGCCTGCGCACCGACCGGCAAGCCGGCGTCATCCAGCCCGATCGGGAAACTCGTGGCCGGCAGACCGGGCAGCACCGGCAAGCCGGCCCACTCGAACAGATCGGCGAACTTCAGTTGCGCCGTCTCGGCACCAAAGTCCACCGGGAAGCGGCGGGCGTCCTTCGGCTCGCTGTGGTCGTGCAGAAAAGCCGTCTCCACCAGCACCGGGCTCAGGACCACGTCCACCTGCGTGAACAGCTGTTCCCATTGCGCGCGGAACTGCAGGCGGCGTTCGTTCTGCACCAGCCAGTCCCCGTGCGAAATGTGCTCCGCCACTTTGCGGACATCCTGGCCATCGGCTTGCGTACCCTCCGCTGTCTGCACCTGTGCGGCACGGCCATGGGTCGGCGCCGCCAGCGATGCACCCAGCAAGGTGCGGTAGTTGTGGTGGGCGGCCTCCAGGTCGGGCACATAGGCCCCCAGGTCTTCCGGCAGCACCACGCGCGCACCCGCCGCCTCCAGCCCCTGCTGCAGGCGTGCCTCCACCAGCTTCTCGGCAGTGGACTGGGGGCGCCCGGGCCAGCGGGTCAGCAGCAGCACGCGGAACGGTGCCAGGCTGTCATGGCGGGCAGGCGGCAGCTCCACGCGCCAGGCCTTGTTCGCCAGCGGATCCCGGTTGAGCAGTATCTGCAGCGCCAGTTCCAGATCTTCGGCACTGCGGGCCAAGGGACCGGCCACCGTCAAATCGCGCAAGGCCTGCTTGCCGGCCGGCACCCCGGTGCCGCCGTTGTGCACCAGGCCATAGGTCGGCTTGTGGCCGTAGATGCCGGTGAAATGCGCCGGAACGCGGATGGAACCACCGATGTCCGTTCCCACCTCCAGCGCGCTCAGCCCCGCCGCAATGGCCACGGCAGAGCCCCCGGAAGAGCCGCCCGGCGTGCGCGCCAGATCCCAGGGATTGGACGTCACGCCATACACGGCGTTGTAGGTCTGCAGGTCGGCCAGTGCCAGCGGGACATTGGTTTTACCAACGACGACTGCACCCGCTTCCCGCAGGGCGGCCACGGCCGGCGCGTCCTGGGAAGAGACATTGCCCGCGTAGTCCAGGTTGCCGACGCTGGTCACCAGCCCCGCCACATGGAAGTTCTCCTTCACCGTCACAGGCACTCCCAGCAGGGGCTTGCGTTCGCCCCTTGCCAGTGCCGCATCGGCCTGGCGCGCGGCCTGGCGCGCGCCCTCGTCGTCACGGGCCACGATGGCATTGAGTGCCGGGTTGTGCTGCGCGATGCGCGCCAGGATGTGCTCCAGCAAATCGATGGACCGCACTTCGCCGTCGGCCAGTGCACGCGCCTGCTCATGGGCCGGTGCAAACACCAGCGCCTCCAGTAAGTTCTTCGCTGTGGTTTGGCTCATGCTTCGCTCCTTACTGCTCCAGCCAGGTATCCGAAAAGTCGCCTGCTGTCAGGTCGATGCTGTTGTGCAGCTGGTGTACGCGCTTCTGGTGCACCAGCAGGGCCGATGGCACGGTGACCAGCGGCAGGGTCGGCAGTTCCTTGCCCACAATGGCCTGGATGTCCTTGAACAGCTTGGCGCGCTTGGTCTCATCCGTTTCGATGGCGGCTGCGCGGAACAGCTCGTCGACCTGCGGGTTGTGGTAGTGCGGCCCATTGAGGAACGGCAGCGGGTTCTTGATGCCGTCAGACCAGTACAGGCGCTGCACGCCCACGGTCGGATCGAACAGGCGGCCCAGGCCGTTCACGCTGAGATCGAAGCCCCGTTCCTTGTAGACGCGGTTGATGAAGGTGGGCAGGTCGCCGTCGATGATCTCGACTTTCACCCCGACCTTGTTCAGCGCGGCACGAACGTACTCCGCCGTGCGCTTGAAATCCGCCGACGGCATGAACACCAGGCGCAGCGCAAAGCGACCGTCACTGCCCTTGCGCGGATAACCGGCTTCATCCAGCAGGGCATTGGCGCGCGCGGCATCGAACGGGTAGTTGAAGGCACTGTCGTCGTAGTAGTTCTTCAGCACCGACGGGATCGGTGAATGCACCACCTGTGCGCGCTTGTAGTAGACCGTGTTGGCAATGAAGTTGCGGTCGACCGCCAGCGCCAGTGCCTGGCGCACTTTCACATTGGCCAGAATCTGGTTCTCCAGATTGAATTCCAGGAACAGCACGTTGGAGAGGAATTCATCGTAGGAATCGTCCACCGCCAGCTTGGGGTTCTGAGACAGGCGATTCAGATCCGAGATCGCCACGTTCTGCGCCACATTCGCTTCGCCCGCTTCGATGGCGGCCGAGATCGATGCCGGGTTCTTGATGAAGCGATAGATGACGCGGTCCAGATGCGGGTGGCCGGCACGCCAGTAGCTGGCGTTCTTCTCCAGCACCACATGGCTGCCTTTCACCCACTCCTTGAACTTGAATGGCCCGGTGCCGATGGGACGGCTGTTGTTCTCTGCAGCCAGGGGATCGCCCTGGGCATAACGCTGGTGCGGCACGATCGGCGTCTCTGCCGACGACAAGGCACGCAGCAGGTACGGCGCAGGTTTTGCCAGCACCAGGGTGACGGTATGTGCATCCGGTGTCTGCACATCCTTCAGGTTGGCAAAGGTGATGCGTCCGCGGGCGCCGGTCTCACGCTGCGTCTGGATGGAGTATTTGACGTCGGCCGCTGTGAAGTCCGATCCATCGTGGAACTTCACGCCTTTGCGCAGCTGAAAGGTGTAGCGCAGGCCGTCTTCGCTGACCTTCCACTCGGTGGCCAGCAGCGGCTGCGGCTTGAACGAGCGGTCGTAGCGCAGCAAGCCTTCGGTGACCTTGGCGCTGATGTTGCGGTTTTCGACCTTGGGGTTGAACAGCGATACCAGGGCCGTCGGCTCCGTGCCTATCAGGTAGGTGAGCGTGCCGCCGGGCTGTGGCGCCGGGTTGGCGGCGACAGCGCCGCTGAAGGGAGCGAGACCGGCCAGCGTCAGTGCCAGCCGTCCCACGAGTTGGTTCATTTTCATACCTAGCCTTTGCTTGCGTCGCGCACCGCAACGCGTCGACGATGAGTGCGTGAAAAAGGAAAGCGATGCTAGGTGCAGCATCTGTGCGCAGCAAAGATCGATAACGTATTTGCATGCTCAAAAAACTTCGTTGACCCTGCTGCGCCAGCCAACCCAAACTTCTGGCTCTTTTCATTGAAACGAGGGCCGAACGGCCTGCCTGCATTCCGAAGCGAATGGCCGGCAGGACCCGGCCGGCAGGGTAGAAAATTGTCCAGATTGCTTCCAGTGCTGCGCAGGAATTTGCTGCAGGCCATTCCCACCGTCTTCGGCATCGTCGTGCTGAATTTCCTGCTGCTGGAATGGGTTCCCGGCAACGCGGCCGACGTCATCGCAGCGGAGTCCGGCGGCGCCACGGCAGAAAGCATGGCCCAGCTGCAGCGCCATTTCGGCCTCGACCTGTCGATGGCAGAACGGCTGTCCAGCTACCTGCTGCACCTTCTGCAGCTCGATCTGGGCATGTCGCAGCGCCACAACCTGCCGGTGCTCACGCTGATCGGAGAACGCCTGGGCAACTCGCTGCTGCTAATGGGTTCGGCCTTGCTGCTCGCCGCCGTGATCGGCACCGTGCTGGGCACCTTGATGGCGGTCCACGTCGGGCGCTGGCAAGACCGACTTGTGTCCATCGTGGCCTTGCTGCTGTATTCGGTCCCGACCTTCTGGATCGGCCTGATGGCCATCGTGCTGTTCTCGGTCAAGCTGGGCTGGCTGCCCACCAGCGGCAGCCACACCATCGGTGCGTCGCTGACAGGCTGGGCCGCGGTGCAGGATAGATTTTCGCACCTGCTGCTTCCCATGCTGACCACGGCCGGGTTCTACATCGCCATTTTTTCCCGCCTCACGCGGGCCGCCATGCTGGAAGTGAGCAAGCAGGACTTTGTGCGCACCGCCCATGCCAAAGGCCTTGCTCCGTTGCGTGTGACGGTGCACCACGTGCTGCGCAATGCGCTGATCCCCGTCACCACGCTGATCGGCGTGTACTTCGGCGCGCTGCTGGGCGGCGCCACCGTGATCGAGACCGTCTTCAACTGGCCGGGCATGGGCAGCCTGGTGCTGGATTCCATCCTGGCACGCGACTATCCGGTGCTGCTGGGCGTGCTGTTCTGCTCCTCGCTGCTGGTGATCGCCGTCAACGTGCTGGTCGACCTGCTGCATGCCGCGCTCGACCCACGCATCCACGTGCGCTGACCCGCCGCCAAGAGGTTCATAGCATGACTGACCACACGTCTTCCACCGTCGCCCTGGCCTCGGCCGCCGACGCTGCCGCCCTCGCGCCGGGCTTCGTTCCACCGGGTGGACCGCCACGGCGCGGCCTGCTCAAGGCCTTCTCGAAAAATCCTGCCACCGTGCTGGGGCTGGCGATTCTGCTGCTGGTGGTCGCCGTGGCGGTGTCCGCTTCGCTGGTCTACCCCGGCGATCCGCAGGACATCGTCGGGCCGGCCCTGCTCTGGCCGGGCGAGGATGCGAGTTTCCTGCTCGGCACCGACTCGCTGGGGCGCGACGTTGCCGCAGGGGTGATGTACGGTGCGCGCGTTTCGCTCACCACCGGCGCCGTGGCCGCGGCCCTCAGCCTGACGATCGGCCTGCTGATTGGCGCCCTCTCCGGTTACTTCGGCGGCTGGATCGATGACGTGCTGGTGCGCCTGACCGAGCTGGTGCAGACCGTGCCGACCTTCCTCTTCATCATTGTGGTCGTGACCATCGCCCGCCCTTCGGCACCGATGATCATCTTCGCCATTGGCGCGGCCTGCTGGCCGGTGACGGCACGCCTGGTCCGCGCCGAATTCCGCACCCTGCGCGAATCGGAATACGTCATCGCCGCGCGCAGCCAGGGCTTCGGCAACGCCTGGATCATCTTTCGCGAGATTCTGCCCAACGCCCTGCCGCCGGTCATC
This sequence comes from Comamonas sp. CMM03, assembly GCF_019218715.1. NCBI lineage: Bacteria > Pseudomonadati > Pseudomonadota > Betaproteobacteria > Burkholderiales > Comamonadaceae > Comamonas > Comamonas sp. CMM03. Next base: position 770,833 of record NZ_JAHUXB010000002.1, read on the forward strand.
GTCAGCACCTCGGTGCTGGTGGCCAACGCCATCCTGATCGAGTCCGGCCTGTCCTTTCTCGGCCTGGGAGACCCCAACGCCATGTCCTGGGGCAGCATGATCGGCGAAGGCCGCGAGATGCTGCGCACGGCCTGGTACCTGTCCGCCGTCCCGGGCGTGGCCATTGTGCTCACCATCCTGGCGCTGAACCTGGTGGGCGATGCCATCAACGACACCTACAACCCACGCCTGGTGGGCCGGCCATGAATACACAAGCACCCCCTCCCGCCCTGCTGGATGTCCGCCACCTGAACATCCACTTCCACGGCGCAGACCATGCGGCGGTGAAGGACCTGTCATTCACCGTCGGTCGCGGCGAAACACTGGCCCTGGTCGGCGAGTCGGGTTGCGGCAAGTCGACCACCGCCTTGTCGCTGCTCCAGCTGCTGGGTCCGCAAGCCAAGGTCAGCGGTGAGATCCTGCTGGAAGGCCGTGACATCCAGGCGCTTGCCGCGGCAGAAGTGCGCCGCCTGCGCGGCAGCGACGTCTCGATGATTTTCCAGGAGCCAATGACATCGCTGAACCCCGTGCACACCATCGGTGCGCAGATCAGCGAGGTGTTGCGCCTGCACCAGGGGCTGACACCGGCCGCTGCACGCACACGCGCCATCGAGCTGCTGGAACTGGTGAGGATTCCCGAACCGCAGCGGCGCGTCGACGATTTCCCGCACCATCTTTCGGGGGGACAGCGCCAGCGCGTCATGATCGCCATGGCCGTGGCGTGCACGCCCAAGCTACTCATCGCCGACGAGCCCACCACGGCGCTGGATGTGACGGTGCAGGCCCACATCCTGGAGCTATTGCACACGCTGCGACGGGAGTTGTCGATGGGCCTGATTCTGATCACCCACGACCTCGGGGTGGTCTCGCACTGGGCCGACCGCGTGCTGGTGATGCTGGATGGCGAGAACGTCGAGGAAGGCAAGGTCGAGACCTTGTTCAAGGCGCCTGCGCACCCCTATACCGCCGGCCTGCTCGGGGCCTCGCTGCATGGCGGCGAAGACCGGCATTACCGCCGCGCACGTTTGGCGGAAATACGCCGCACCGCAGGCCACTCCGGTCTGCACCGCACGATACAGCTGGTCACGCCGCCGCTCCCGGCCGCTTCCAGCACACGGGAGACGCACCACGCCAAGCCCGCACCGCGGCCGCTGCTGTCGGTGGAATCGCTGCACACAGCCTACCGGAAGCGCGATGGCAGTCTGTTCCACGCGGTGGACGACGTTTCCTTCACGATCCAGCCCGGAGAGACGGTCGGGCTGGTGGGCGAATCCGGCTGCGGCAAGTCGTCCCTGTCCCGCACCTTGCTGCGTCTGATTGCACCCGCCAGCGGCCGCATCGATTTCGATGGCACCGATCTGGCGGTGCTGACTGAAAAACAGCTTTCCCCCTGGCGCCGCCGCATGCAGATGGTGTTTCAGGACCCGTTTGCCTCGCTGAACCCGCGGCGCACGGTCGCCGATACGCTGGATGCCGTACTGGCACTGCATGGCGTCAAAGACAGCGCGGAGCGCTCCCGCCGCATCGCCCTGCTGCTGGACCGTGTGGGCCTGCCACCGTCGGCGCTGCACCGCTATCCCCATGAATTTTCCGGTGGCCAGCGCCAGCGCATTGGCATCGCCCGTGCGTTGATCTTGCGGCCGTCGTTGCTGGTACTGGATGAGCCGGTGTCGGCACTGGATGTGTCCATCCAGGCGCAAATCCTCAACCTGCTCTCCGAGTTGAAGGAAGAGTTCGGGCTCTCCTACCTGTTCATCTCGCACGACCTCGCCGTGGTGCGCTACATCGCCGACCGCATTCTCGTCATGCAGCACGGAAAGATCGTGGAGCGCGGTGACCACCAGCAAATCTGGCAGGCACCGCAGCACCCCTATACACAGACCTTGCTGGCCTCTGCGCCGTCCGTGCAGCGGGCCCACTAGGCAGGCCCTTCCGAGGCTTGGCTGTTGCACAGCCCGGATGGCTCTGGCAGCCAGGACGGTGACCGCAGGCAGTCACCGTCCTGGACCAAGGTCTGCTACCCCCGCATGGCGTCAGTATTTGAACTTCGCCGTCAGGACCAGCGTCCGGGGGCTGCCAAAGCTGATCAGCTGCGCATTCGGCGTGGTGCCCTGGATGTAGCCTTTGTCGAGCAGGTTCTTGATCGCCAGGTTCATCCCCCATGACTGCGCTTCATACCCCAGGTTCAGATCGAACAGCGTGTACTTGGGCAGGCGGACGAAATAGGTGCCGCGCTGCGCCGTACGCTCGCCCTGCAGGCGCAGACCCGCGCCCATGTTCCAGCCCAGTCGGTCGGGCTGAAAGTAGTACTGCGTGAAGACGGTACCGGCATTCCTTGGCACATGGTTGATGCGCTTGCCGATCTCGCTGGCCGTCAGGCTTTCGGAAATACGGGCTGTGGGGATATAGCTGTAGGCGGCCGATACATTCCACTGCCGGGTCACTGCGGCCGTGATTTCCGCCTCGAAGCCCTTGGTGGTCTGCTCGCCCGTCTGCACCGAGTAGCCCAGTGTCGCATCGGACTCCGTGACGTTTTTGCGTTGGAGGTCGTACAACGCCACATAGCCCTGCACCCGTCGATCCAGTGCCTGGAACTTCACCCCCAGCTCTGTTTGCTTGCCCTCTTCGGGGCTGAGCAGCGAGCCATTGATGCCCGTATCCGTGACAGGCATGAACGAGGTCGAATAGCTGACATACGGCGCGATGAAATCGTTGACCTGGTACATCAGCGAAGCACTGCCCGTGAAAGCCGTGTTGTTGTTCCGGAGGTTCCCTCCCGTCAGCATGTTCTGGACCTCCACCCGCGTCCAGTCATGGCGCCCCGACAACCCCACGATCCATTTCTCGTCGATCTTGAGTGTGTTGCGCAGGTACAGGCCGACGTATTGGTTGTAGGTCAGGTTGTGGGAAGGCTTGCCCTCCTTGATGGAGGTGACGCCGTAGACCGGATTGTTGGCATTGAAGGCGTTGATGTTGTCCACGCGCTGGTAGTAGTCGCTGCGCTCCTGCATCATGTCGACGCCGGCGGTCAGCTCGTAGCCCACCCGCCCCAGCTTGAACTGGCGTTGCAGATAGCTGTCCAAGGCGATGTTGGTGTCCTGTTTGTCCTGGTAGTTGATCTGACGTGTCACCAGCGGAAACTTGGCATTTGCCGCGGCAAACACGGAATCACTGAAGCTGCTTCCCTTGCTGACCGCAAAGTTCTGCTTGAACACCCATTCATTGTCGAAATAGTGCGCGTAGTTGGCGCCCAGGCGATAGGCGTCCACCTTGTAGCTCCGGTCAGGCTCGCCGATGAATACCTTGCGCCCATAGTTCTGGTAATTCTGCGGAATGCCCTGGTTGCGGATGTAGTCGCGGTGCTGGTAGCTGGCGATGACGGAGAGGTCGTTGCGGCCATCCAGATCGAAGTTGTAGGACGTAGCAAGGTACTGGTTCTTGAAATAGACGTAGTCCGTGGGGTCCTGCTGGTCCGAAGCCCGCCCCACAATGCGCACGGCGCCTTTGCGGCTTCCGTTGGGAGAGTAGTTCAGGTCGAAGTTCGCTTCCTTCAGCCCATAGCTACCGTAGCTGACGCTGGACCGGGCAAAGCTCTCGGCCTGTGGCCGCTTGGTGGTCAGATTCACCAGCCCGCCGGGAAGCGCCAGACCAAATCCGACCGACGTGGGACCCTTCACCACCTCGATGGAGCCGACCCCGAAGATGTCCTCGGAGCGCAGCACATTGGTGGATGTCTGCGTCCGCAAACCATCCACATAGGTCTGGGCGCTGGAGATCTGCCCCCGGATGATGAAATCGTCCCACCCGCGCCGGCCGTAGGACCCCGACGAGACGCCGGCAACCCCCTCCAGGGCCTCGGCCACGGTCTTGAGCTGCTTCTCTTCGATCTGCTGCTGGGTCACCACGCTGATGGACTGTGCGGTCTCGAACAGCGGTGCATCGGAACGCAGCACCCCCGTGGCGGTCTGTGCCACAAAGCGGTTTTCATTGTCAGACTGTTTTTCCGCCCGGATCTGGATGGTCTCCAGCTCGGCAGCGGGCACCGCCCCGGCGGCCTGCTGGGCAGGCGTTCCCGCCGTGCCCGAAGTCTGGGAAAACGCGAGAGCGGGAATGGCAGCCAGTGTCAGACACAGACAGGTTCGGGGCAGGCCGGGAACCACAGGCGAAAGAAGATGGAGAAAGGATGGCATGGAAAAACGGTTGGCTTGCGGCAGAAAGAAACGGGGAGCGCGCGTGTTCATCGCGCTTGAAGGGCCCACGCCACGGCGGCATCGAACAGCTGGAGTCCGGCCGCCGACAGATTGGGGAAGGTTTCGTTGTCCAGGAAGAACATGACGCGGCGCGCCGGCGCCAGCGATTCGTAGTCCATGGTGGCGCCCTTCTCGTAGCCGAAGATGGCCGCCTTCTCAGGCTGGCCATGCAGGGTGGCGATGACGGTGGCGCCCAGTCCCGGCTTGCCCCAGCTCATGGTGGCCTGCTTTTCGTAGACATCGACCACCCCTGCCGGCAGCCCCGCCGCCATGGGGTGCGGGGCGTTGACCAGCCAGACGTACCGGTTCTTGTCCACACTGCCGAAATCGCTGCCCGCCCGCTTGCCGGTCATGGCCAGATCGTCCAGCAGGTCGTTCTCCCAGGTCAGCAGCGGTACGGGCACATGGCGGTATGCACCCAGCAGGTCGTGCGAGCGGATGGTGGAGGAAAGGATGACCAGGTCCGCGTCCAGCGCGGCCTCCACAGGCGCGTACTGGCTGTGCAAGGTGACGGCGTAGCCACGCGCCACCAGGTGTTGCTGGATCTTCTGGTCGATGGGCAGGCTTTTGCCTTCCATGCGCACCACCAGCAGCACCTTTTTGGGCGGCGGGGCCGCGAGGGCATTCGCCGACAGGCTGCCCGCCAGCAGCCCGATGCTCGCAAGCAAGGCCAGACGGCGTGAGAGTGAAGAGAGTTGCTGTGGATGCATGGAAGTACTTTCCTGAAAGTTCATGGATGCGTGGTGCGTGACACGTGGTGCGTGCCGGGCAGCACACGGTGGTCTGCGGACACCGGTTGCCCTGGCGGCGAAAAAGGGGGTTGGCGGCGGGCGCCGGTTCAGAACTCGACCGTGGCGCGCAGCAATACCTGGCGCGCGTCGCCCATCGAGATCAGGTAGGTGTTGGCACTCGATGGGTAGTAGCTGCGGTCAAAGAGGTTCTTCACATTGAGCTGGAACCGCGTTGGGTAGCCACCCACCCGGGTGTCATAGGTCGCGAATGCGTTGGCGACGGTGTAGGCCGGAAGCCAGAAGGAGTTGGCGGAATCGCCCGGGCGCTTTCCCACGTACTGCACGCCACCGCCCACGCGCAGCCGCCCTTGCGTGCCCATCACCGTGCCGAAGTCGTGCACCACCGACAGGGATGCCGTCTGCCGCGCCACATTCCACAGCCGATTGCCCTGGTACAGCGGGTCTTTGGTGGTCTGTGCGTCCACATAGGCATACGCCGCAATCACACTCCAGTTGCGGCCCAGTTCCCCGGCCACATCCAGCTCCAGCCCACGTGAGCGGGCCGCCCCCGAGGTGCGCCAGTCGGTCAGCTTGGTGGTGTCGTTGAACTGCGAGACCAGCACGTTGCGCTTGCGGATGTCAAACACGGCCAGCGTCCCCGTGAGCTGTCCGGGCAGGTCCAGCTTGGCCCCGATCTCCCAGGACCTGGCCTCCTCCGGGGCGATGCTGGAATCAATCACTGTTCCACTGGTCAGCGGGGCGATGGTGGAGGTCGGCCTCAGCGACTGTGCGTAGTTCACATAAAGCGACAAGGCCGGATCGACACGGTAGACCACGCCTGCACGCGGCAACCAGGCCGAACCGTCGGCCTGGGTATTTGCCTTGAACGGCCGCCCTCGGCCGGCCGTCTGCCGCCACGTCTGGTAACGCAGCCCTCCGGTCACGATCCACTGTTCGTTCAGATGGATGGTGTCCAGCAAGAACCACGACCGGTTGTGCAAGCTGTCCATCTGGTCGCTGTCGCTTGCGGACACCGTGGAAGAGGGTTGCTCCCTGCCGTAGACCGGGTCCAGATAGCTGAAGGTGGAGGTGACGGCCTGGCGCAGCAGATCGGCCCGGTAGATCCGCCGGTACTCGGCATCGCCCCCCATCTGCAGGCCATGGCGCATGCCGGCCAACTCCAGGTCGCCATCCACATAGAAAGTGCCGTAGCTGTCGGTGCTGAGCGCGCCATGGGTGGCGTCATTGCTGCGCGCCAGCGTGCCGCGCGTGGTGTCCACGCCGTTCACACGCAACTGGTTGGCGTCGTAGGTCTCACGGTTGTAGCTGAGGTTGACGTGTGCAGCCCAGCCGTCGCCCAGCTGGTGGTCCACCGACAGCTGGCCCAGGTGGCTCTCGCCGGTCATCTTGTTGAACGGCTCATCCAGGCGGCGCCTGGCCGGCAGGTCCAGCGGGCGCCGGGTGACCGGATTCAGGGCCGTGCCCCGATCGAAAGGCGTCAGGTAGGTGCGGTACTCGTACCAGAACACGGCCTGCGTGCTGTCGCCGTACCAGGCCATCGACGGCGCCACCAGCGTTTCACGGTGCCGACCAAAATTGCGCCAGTAGTCTTCATCGACATGGTCGGCGATCAGGCGGTAGGCCAGCCCGTGCTCGCCGATGGGCCCGGTCATGTCCAGCGTGGCGCCCGCGCCATGGCGGTTGGCCGCATAACCCGATCCATACAGCGACAGTGCGGTGCGCTGGCGCAGCTGCGGTTTCTTGCTCACCACGTTGATGACGCCGCCGGGGTCCATGAGCCCGTAGAGCAACGAAGACGGCCCCTTGAGCACTTCCACACTCTCGGCAGCAGCGTTCATGCCACGGCCCTGCACCAAAGGCATGCCGTTGTGCATGACCGAGCCATCGCGGTTGGCGCCGAAACCGCGCTTCATGATGGTGTCCTGCGTGCTGCCCAGGGTGTTGCCCTGGGTGATGCCGCTCACGTTGACCAGCGCCTCGTCAAGGGTGCGCGGCCGCTGGTCGCGCACCACCTGGGCCGGCACCACATTGACCACCTGCGCAATTTCCAGCATGGAAGCGGTGGTGCGCAAGGTGGAGGCATCGGGTGTGGGCTGGTAGCGCTCGTCGGCCTCGGCCGGCGCAGGAGCGGCCCGCGCCACCACACGCACGGCAGGCAGGTCGGCCGCCTCGGCGGCAGCCGGCAACCCGGCGGTCTTGCGCACGATGAATTCACCCGGCTCGCCCTCCACCGCCTCCATGCCGGAGCCCGCCAGGATGGCCGCAAACCCTCCGCCCACGGTATAGCTGCCGCGGATCCCGCTGGAGCGCAGATGGCGCGTGCTGGCAGGGTCGTAAGACAGGGCAATGCCGGCGGCGGCGGCAAACTGGCCGAGCACGGTCCCCATCGGACCGGCGTCGATCTGGTAGTTCCGGGCAGCCTGGACGGCTTGCGGCGCCCGCTCCGCTGCATGGCTGGCAGCCGCCCACGTCACCGCTGCAGCCAGCAGGCCTGTCAGCAACGGTGCGCGGACGGAGGTGGAAGGGAGGGGCGTTGGCATTCGGATCTCTTGGTCATGAACAGCAAGCAGAGAAGGGCTTTCATGAAGGGAGCCGAACGAGATCGCAAAAGATGAAAATTTGCCGCAAAAAAAGTGCACACGGCATGGACCACGCCTACGCTGGAGCCAGGGTGACCCAGTAGCGCGACATGCCGAGCTGGCGTACCGGAAAGGCGCGGGTGATGACGGCCAGCGCCTTCTCAGTGTCTGCCAGCGGGAAAACGCCAGACACGCGGAGGTCGGCCACCGCGGGGTCACAGACCAGCCGGCCGGGCCGGTAGCGCCTGAGCTCGTGCACCACATCCTCCAGGCGCCAGCTCTCCACGACCAGACTGCCGCCCACCCAGCTCACCAGAGCCGGATCGACCTGCTGCGGGCTCTGCAGCGCTGCGCGGCTGAACGTGGCCCGCTGGCCCGCCTGCAGACGCACGGAGCGGCCGTCCCCCTGCGATGCCTGAATTTCCACGGCATCCTGCAGCACGCTGACCATGGTGTCGCCCGCTTCGCAGCGGACCGTGAAGCGGGTGCCCAGCGCCAGAACACGGCCATGGGGCGTGTGCACCGTGAAGGGACGGCCATCTTTGGCGCCGCCATTGCGGGCAGCGGTCTGCACCAGGATCTCCCCCTCGCGCAGCACAATGCGCCGGCTTGCGCCGTCCATGGACACATCGACCGCAGTGCGGGTGTTCAAGGTCAGTTCGGACCCATCGTCCAGCATCACGGTCAGCCGTTCCCCTGTGCCGGTGCGATAGTCCGCAAGCCAGGCCTGCATGCCGCCATGCTGGCTGCCGATCTGCCAGGACAGTCCGGCCGCGGTCCCCACCCCGACCAATGCAGCAAAGCTGCGCAGGACGCGGCGCCGGCTGCGTCGACTGGCCTGCAGGGTGGAAGCGGCCAGATGGCCTGGCACCCGCTGCAACATGCCCGCCAGCGCATCGAAATGCCGCCATGCACGCTGGTGATCGGGGTGTGCCTCATGCCAGCGCTGCCAGTCCGCGCGGTCGGCATCGGTGGCCTCCCCGGAGCACAGGCGTGCGTACCAGGCGATGGCCTCCTTGCGAATCCGGGCTTCGGCGCCTGCCGCGGTGTGGCCCGGGCGGTCACCGGTGGAAGATGCCGGGTTCACGCACCGTCCGCCACAATGAGATAGCAATGCTCCAATGCCTTGAGCATGTAGTTGTTGACCGTGCGCACCGTCACCCCCAGCTGCGCAGCGATCTGCGCATAGGTCAGACCTTCCAGCTGGGACAGGATGAACGCCTGCCGCACACCCGGCTTCATGCCATCGAGCATGGCATCGATCGCGACCAGGGCCTCCAGCACGATGGCGCGCTCCTCGGGAGACGGCGTCTGGGGTTCAGGCAAAGCGGCCAGCGAAGCCAGATAGGCCCGCTCCAGCGCCCTGCGGCGGTGAAAGTCCACCACCAGCCCGTGCGCAATGGTCGTCAGGTAGGCGCGGGGGTCGACCAGCTCCACCCGCTCGCGTCGGCTCAGCAGCCGCAGGAAAGTGTCGTGCGCCAGGTCCGCCGCGTTGTGGGAGCAGCCCAGTTTGGCGCGCAACCAGTCCCTGAGCCATCCATGATGGTCACGGTAAAGCGCCTGGGCTTCGCATTGCAGAGTGGACATACCGGATGCCATGATTACTTTCCATCATCGCAAGCAGACACAACCCGAATAATGCGATTGCTTCTCATTCTACAACTTGTTCCTTTTTTGCAGCCCCCTTGCCGGTATCCCCGTACTGCCAGAACTGTTGCGTTCCCCCCGGAGCCACAGGCCGGCAGACTGCGGCGCTCAGGCAGGCTTCTCCACATCAGCGTGGTGGCGGCACGCCCTGCGTTTGCCGGCTGCGCACGGCCAGGGGCGTAGACGTCAAGCCTCCGCACCGCGCAACAACTGTCCCGGCGTACGCCCGAAAAGCTGGCGAAAGGCCGCAATGAAGGCCGAGGTCGAGTCATAGCCGCAGACCAGCGCCACCTCGGTCACGCTCTGCAGCTCCTGCAACTGCGGCAGGGCCGCCAGCAGGCGTGCGCGCTGGCGCCATTGGCGAAAGCTCATCTGGGTCTGCCTCTGGAACCAGCGGCCCAGCGTGCGCTCGGACACGCCCAGCTCCTGGCTCCACTGCGCCAGCTGCAGCGGGGCATCGGGTACGTCCAGCAGGTGGCGGCACCAGGCACGCAGGCGTTCGTCCTCCGGCCAGGGCAAGCGCAGCGCAGCGTGGGGCGCGGCGTGGATCTGGTCCAGCAGCACCTGCACCAGGCGCCCGTCGGCCCCCTCCTCGGCATATTCCACGGGCAGGGTGGCAAAGTGTCGGATCATCTCGCGCAGCAGCGGCGACACCTCCAGCACCCGACACTCCCCGCCCAGGTCGTGCAGGGCATGGGTCGCGATGTACAGGCTGCGAATTTCGGTGCGCGGCGCATTGACCACGCTGTGCACCAGCTGCTGCGGAATCAGGATGGCCCACTGCGGCGGCGCAATGAACAGGCCCTGGTGCGTCTGTACCTGCAGCACGCCCTGGCTGGCATAGGAGAACTGCACCCAGTCGTGGGCATGCGCCACGGTGGCGGCCTTGCGCTGCATCTGCTCGGCGCGGGCATAGACGGTCCGCGGGAGCCGGGCCAGCACCGGCACAGGGCGCGAGGCCAGGTCCCTGCGTTTTGTCGTTTCAGCGATATTCATGCGCCCGATGTCGTTAGCAGGAAATTTCTTAGCGTACTAGAGTGTGGTTCATCGCGGCCCCGTGCCGTTTTTGGCCGCAATCCGCTTGCGGCTTTGTCTTTCCGCTTCTGCCATGCGACGCCCCCGTTTTCTTCCCGACAATTTCATGCTCATCCTGCTGGCCATGCTGGCGCTGGCCAGCGTGCTGCCCGTGCGCGGCGTCTATGCCGACTACGCGAGCACCGTGACCAACCTGGCCATCGCCCTGCTGTTCTTCCTGCACGGTGCCAAGTTGTCACTGAATGCCATTGTCAAGGGCATGGGGCACTGGCGCCTGCATTCGCTGGTGTTCGCCTGCACCTTCCTGCTTTTTCCGCTGCTGACGCTGGCGCTCAAGCCGGTGCTGCTGCCGCTGCTGGGGCCGGACCTGTTCCGCGGCATGCTTTACCTCAGCGCCCTGCCCTCCACCGTGCAGTCGTCCATCGCCTTCACCTCGATCGCCCGCGGCAACATCCCGGCGGCCATCTGCTCGGCCGCAACCTCCAGCCTGATGGGCATCTTCATCACCCCCCTGCTGGTGCTGCTGATGCTGGGGCAGAGCGCGCACAGCCTGCCGTTTGGCGATGCCGTCCTCAAGATCATGCTGCAGCTGCTGCTGCCGTTTGTGCTGGGTCAGCTGGCGCGCCACTGGATCGGCGCCTGGGTGGACCGCCACAAGGCCGTGCTCAAGCATGTGGACCAGACCTCGATCTATCTGGTGGTCTACACGGCCTTCAGCAGCGCCGTGGTCGAGGGCCTGTGGTCACAGCTGCCGCTGCAGCAGATTCTGGTGCTGGCCCTGGCCTGCTGCGTGCTGCTGGCTCTGGTGCTGGGCACGACCTGGTGGTTGGGCCGCCGCCTGGGCTTTGACCTGGCCGACCGCATCACCATCCTGTTCTGCGGCTCCAAGAAAAGCCTGGCCACGGGCGTCCCCATGGCCCAGGTGCTGTTCGTAGGCGGAGCCATGGGCACGCTGCTGCTGCCGCTGATGCTGTTTCACCAGATTCAGCTGTTTGTCTGCGCGGTGCTTTCCAAGCGCTTGGCAGACCGCGCGGATGAGGTGCACGCCTGAAGCGGCACACAGGATTCGGGGGCCTGTAAATCCCCCGAGACTTCCTCCAGATCGAGGATGCAGTCACTGCTGGGCAAGAAACGCAGATCGCGACCCCGGGTATTCTCGGCGTGACGTGCTCAGCAGCTGCCAAGCGGTGGCGAAAGAATAGCCAGCTGCTAACAGACTGAAACCGCAGCCACCCCAAGCCATCACCGTTGCGGTAGCTTCAGCGTCACCTCGAAGCCCCCTCTGGCACATTGCGCAGCAGCAACTGGCCACCCTGCGCATGCGCCACGGTCTGCGCAATGGACATGCCGAACCCCACGCCGCTCAAGTCCGCATTGCGCGAATGCTCCAGGCGGTAGAAGGGCCCCTGCACCCGCGCTGAATGACTTCTTCCATGCTTTTCTTGAGATATCCTGCGCATGGAATTTGGCGAGCTGGAGCAGCCCATAGACTTCACCACGGTGAGAGTCTTCACGTCCATGATTGCGGCCCCGTCCCAAGCCCATGCAGTGCTGGGACTCGATGTGGGCTCACCCGAGCAGCAAAGAACCTACATTGAGAGAGCTGTCGACATGCTGCGGCAAGGAGTGGAAAAGCGCTGACGAAATCGACCCGCCAGAACGTGGCGAACCCCGCCCATCCCACAGGGGCATCGCTGCCGCCTCAGCGCTGTGCCAGCGGAAGGTCTGCACCGATGCCTGATGCCCGTCCCAGCAGGAAGAGGTGTCGCGGCTCTTACTCCACCGTCACGCTCTTGGCCAGATTGCGCGGCTTGTCGACATCGGTACCGCGTGCCACGGCCGTGTGGTAGGCCAGCAGCTGCAGCGGCACCACGTGCAGGATGGGGCTGAGCGCGCCATAGTTCTCGGGCATGCGGATCACATGCATGCCTTCTTCGCTTTCGATGTTGGTCTTGGCGTCGGCCAGCACATACAGCACACCGCCGCGCGCGCGCACTTCCTGCATATTGCTCTTGAGCTTTTCCAGCAGCTCATCATTGGGCGCTACGGTGACCACCGGCATGGCACTGTCCACCAGCGCCAACGGGCCATGCTTGAGCTCGCCGGCCGGGTAGGCTTCGGCGTGGATGTAGCTGATCTCCTTGAGCTTGAGCGCCCCTTCCAGGGCAATCGGATAGTGCGCACCACGGCCCAGGAACAGGGCGTTCTGCATCTTGGCGAAGTCCTCAGCCCAGCTGATGACCTGGGGCTCCAGCGCCAGCACGGCCTGCAGGGCCACGGGCAGGTGGCGCATGGCGGTCAGATACTGCTGTTCCTTTTCTTCGCTCAGCCGGCCCTTGGACTGGGCCAGCGCCAATGTCAGCAGGAACAGCCCCGCCAGCTGGGTGGTGAACGCCTTGGTGGACGCCACGCCGATCTCCACGCCCGCGCGGGTGATGTAGGCCAGCTTGCATTCGCGCACCATGGCGCTGGAGCCCACGTTGCAGATGGTCAGCGTCTGCGTCATGCCCAGGCTCTGGGCGTGGCGCAGTGCGGCCAGGGTGTCGGCGGTTTCACCGGACTGGGTAATGGTGACCACCAGGGTCCGCGGGTTGGGCACGCTGGTGCGGTAGCGGTATTCGCTGGCCACTTCCACCGCGCAGGGAATGCCGGCAATGGCTTCCAGCCAGTACTTGGCGGTGCAGCCGCTGTAGTAGCTGGTGCCGCAGGCCAGGATCAGCACCTGGTCGATCTCCTTGAACACGCGCCACGCCGCGGTGCCGTCGGCACCGTCAAACAGCTCGGGGGCGATGTTGACGATGCCTTCCAGCGTGTCACCGATCGCGCGCGGCTGCTCGAAGATTTCCTTTTGCATGTAGTGGCGGTACGGACCCAGCTCGGCTGCGCCGCTGTGGGCGTGCACGGTCTTGACGGGGCGCTGCTCGGGCAGCACCACATGGCCGTCCTTGGCGGCAATCCAGTAGCGCCCGGGCTGCAGGTCCACCAGGTCGCCTTCTTCCAGATAGACGATCTGGTCCGTCACACCGGCCAGGGCCATGGCGTCGCTGGCCAGGAAGAATTCGCTGTTGTCCACGCCCACCCCCAGGATCAGGGGCGAGCCGGCGCGCGCGCCCACCACGCGGTGGGGCTCGTCCTTGTGCATCACGGCCAGCGCATAGGCGCCGTGCAGCTCGGCGCGTGTGGCTTTCAGGGCGTCGAACAGGTCGCCGTTGTAGTGACTGTCCAGCAGGTGGGCAATGACTTCGGTGTCCGTCTGGCTGGCAAAGATATAGCCCTTGTCCTGCAGCTTGGCGCGCAGCTGTTCGTAATTTTCGATGATGCCGTTGTGCACCAGAGCCACGCGGGCCGGTTTACCCGATTCGGCCGTCAGGCCCGGGCCATAGCTGAAATGCGGGTGGGCGTTGTGCACGGCCGGCGCACCATGGGTGGCCCAGCGGGTGTGGGCAATGCCCGTCAGGCCCTGCAGGTCTTCGGTCCGCACCTGCTCCAGCAGTTCGGCCACACGGGAAGTGCTGCGGGCGCGCTGCAGGCCCTGGCTGATGGGGCTACCCTGCACCAGGCGGTGCACCGCCACGCCGCAGGAGTCATAGCCCCGGTATTCCAGGCGTTGCAGGCCCTGCACCAGCAGGGGAACGATGTTGCGGGTAGAGACGGCGCCGACGATGCCACACATAAAACAAGCTCCGGTTCAAAAGGATGGCGAATGCTAGAAGCTTTAAAAAGTAATTTTTAAAAAACTAAAATGCAATTTTTGAAAACTTCTTTCACCCCACATCGATTCTGAAATTAAATTTCTATAATCAATTTCAAATGAAAGAAAATAAAGAAAACGAAACACTCGATTACACAGACCTGCAGTTGCTCGATACCTTGCAGCGCGATGCCAGCCTGAGCAACCAGACACTGGCTGAACGGCTGGGTCTGTCGGCCCCCACCTGCCTGCGCCGCGTTCGCCGGCTGCATGCACTGGGTCTGATCGAACGCTCGGTGACGGTGCTGCAACCCGAGCGGGCGGCCAGCCTGCTGGGCCACGGTCTGCAGGCGCTGGTGGAAATCACGCTGGACCGCCAGAGTGCCGAGGCGCTGGGCGCCTTCGAGGCCCTGGCCGTAGCCGAAGATGCGGTGCAGCAGTGCTGGAGGGTCTCGCCCGGACCAGACTTCATGCTGGTGCTGCATTGCTGGGACATGCCGGCCTATCTGGCGCTGTCACAGCGCCTGTTTGCCCAGCATGCCAATGTGCGCAATGTGAAGGCGTTCTTCGCCACCAAGCGCGCCAAGTTCAGCCCGCACCTGCCGCTGCTGGCAGCGGAGCCGGACCGCGGCGACCAGCACACCCTGCCCCGCTGAACACCCGCACCGCGGGTGCGCGGGGCGCTAGCAAGGTCCAGGCATCCCATGCCATGCAGCACTGCCCGGCAGGAACGCGGCACCACCGCGGTCACATCAATCAGCCCGCGGCCGGCCACTCCAGCACCGCCGTGCAGCCTTCGCCGGGACGGGAGTGCAGCTGCAAGCTGGCGCCATGGCGCTGGGCCAGGGCGTGCACCAGGGCCAGGCCACAGCCCATGCCGGCAAAGTCGTTCTCGCGGTGCATGCGCTGGAACGGCGGCCAGCTGACCGCCATGCGGGACGATTCAAAGCCCACGCCCTGGTCACGGATGGCAATGCGCCACAAGCGGGGAACGGGCATGGACAGGCTGACCTGCACCTGGGGCAGCATCTGCCGGGCGGTGAACTTGGCAGCATTGCCCAGCAGCTCGCCCAGCACCGTGTGCAGCGCGGTGGGATCGGCCTGCAGCAGCGCAGGCTGGGCCGGCAGCTCCCAGGCCACGGTGTCCCCCCGTGGCAGGCTGCGGGCGGCGCAGGACTGCAGCACGCCACACACATCCACGGGCTGCGGATCCAAGGGCTGGCGCACCGCGCGGGACAGCTGCATCAGCGCATCCAGCATGCGGCCCATCTTGTGGGCAGACTGCTCCATGGTGCCCAGAAATTCCTGGGCCTCATCTGCGGCCTCCCCGGGTGCAGCCGCGGCCAGTTGCTCCACGGACTCGCGCAGCAGCGGCGCAAACGAGGTCAGATGCCGCAGCGGCGCACGCAGATCGTGCGAGACGGCACGCAGCAGCCCTTCGTGCGCGTCCTGCAACTGCGCCAGTTGCTGCTGGCAGGCCGCCAGCTCGGCCCGCACTGTTTCCTGGGGCGACGGGACGGCAGCGCCATCGGGCAGGCAGTCGCGCTCCATGGCTCAGGCCTTGGGGGGCTTGACCGGGCGCGCCCAGTTGGCCTTGCTGATCTGCTTGCCACGGGCCACGCTCAGGGCACCCGGCTCGGTGCTCTTGGTGATGGTGGAGCCGCCGCCCACGGTGCCGCCCGCGCCAATGGTCACGGGCGCCACCAGCACGCAGTTGCTGCCGATGTGCACATCGGCCTCGATCACCGTGCGGTGCTTGTTGGCCCCGTCGTAGTTGGCGGTGATGGAGCCGGCGCCGTAGTTCACGCGCTCGCCCACGGTGGCGTCCCCCAGATAGGCCAGGTGGTTGGCCTTGGCCCCATCGGCCAGCGTGGAATTCTTCACTTCCACAAAGTTGCCGATGTGCACTTCGCGGCCCAGCTGCGCACCGGGGCGCAGACGGGCAAACGGGCCGATCAGCGCGCCTTCGCCCACGCTGGCACCGGCCTTTTCGCCGTCGATATGGGTGAAGGGGTGGATCACCGCGCCCGCCGCAATCGTGGCATTGCTGATGTGGCAGTAGGCACCGATCTGCGCGCCGTCGCCAATGCGCACCTGGCCGGTAAATATGCAGCCCACATCGATATCCACGTCCTGGCCGCACTGCAGCTGGGCCAATGTGCCACGGGCGTCGTCACGCAGGTCAAAGCGTGCCGGATCGGCCAGGCGCACGCCTTGCTCCATCAGCGCCTTGGCGGCGCGCAACTGGTGGGCCCGCTCCAGTTCGGCCAGCTGCAGCGGGCTGTTCACACCGGCCACCTGCAGCACATCGCTGATGCGGTGGCCCACCACGGGCACGCCGTCGGCCACGGCCATGGCCACGATGTCGGTCAGGTAGTACTCGCCCTGGGCGTTGTTGTTGTTCAGCTTGGCCAGCCACTGCGTCAGGTGCCGGACCGGCACGGCCATGATGCCGCTGTAGATCTCGGTGATGGCGCGCTCGGCCTCGCTGGCGTCCTTCTGCTCCACGATGCGCTGCACGGTGCCCGCACTGTTGCGCACGATGCGGCCGTAGCCCGTCGGATCGGGCATGGCCACCGTCAGCAGCGCCATCTTGTCGCCGCCCGCCGCATCCAGCAGCCCTTGCAGGGTATCGGCCTGCGTCAGCGGCACATCGCCCGACAGCACGATGGCCATACCATCGCCCGCCAGCGCGGGCACGGCCTGCTGCACGGCATGGCCGGTTCCCAGCTGCGGCTCCTGGCGCACAAACTTCAGTTCAAAACCGGCATCGGCGCCCGGGCCACTGGCCAGGGCCGCTTCGACGTCCACGGCACCATGGCCGGTCACCACCACCGCCGAACGTGCCTGCAACTGGCCCGCCGTGTGCAGCACATGCTGCAGCAGTGCCCGTCCCGCCAGCTTCTGCAAGACTTTGGGGTGGCGGCTTTTCATGCGCGTGCCTTTGCCGGCGGCCATGATGATGAGGTCCAATGCTGCGGTCATAGAGGATGGTGTGTGGTGGACAGAAGGCAGAACCGGGCGCTGCATGGCAGGCACACCGGGACTGCAAGACCGGGCGATTATCCGCCCCTGCGCGCAGGCTGTGAGCGCTGGCTGTCCCCCGCAGCATGTTCGGCACACCGCCGGCCGCTTGGTGGACGGCGCGGGCCTGCGTAATATGGCGCTTTGGCAGAACGCACCGTGCAGCGCCATCCCTCCCTTTTTTCCGGCCCTGCAGCCGCCACCATGTCCACCGCCTCCAGTTCCAGCGCATCCGGTCTGACCCTGCGCACCCGCCCCATCGCCATCGGCCATGTGCGTGCCTTTCTGGCCGTGGCGCGGCACCTGAACTTCCGTGCCGCTGCCGAAGAACTGGCGCTGACGCAATCTGCGGTCAGCCGCCAGATCCAGGGGCTGGAAGACGAGGTGGGTCTGCCCCTGTTTCTGCGCCACACCCGTGCCGTGGAGCTGACCAGCGCCGGTGCCCAGCTGCTGCGCGCCTGGACGCCGGCGGTGGAGCGCATCGACACCGCCGTGCGCAGCGTGCGCCAGAGCGCCGGGCGCAAAAGCGTGTCCATCACCACCTGGGCCAGCTTTGCTGCCATGTGGCTGATCCCGCGGCTGGAGGACTTCCAGCGCCAGCACCCGGACATCGACATCCGCATCGACACCACCGACAGCCTAGTCGATCTGGAGACCACCGACGTGGACCTGGCCATCCGCTACAGCCGGCCCACGGCCGCACTGCGCGGCGTGACCGAGCTGTTTGGCGAGCAGCTGGCCGTGGTCGCCAGCCCCTGGCTGCTGCAATCGGCCACCGCCCCGCGCCGGCCGCAGGATCTGGTGGGCTGGAGCCTGATCGAAGCCACCGACGCCGACCAGCACCCGCACCTGCAGTGGCTCAGCTGGCACCGCTGGCTGCGTGACCAGGACTGCGCCGACCTGCAGCCACGCCGCTGGGTCTATCTGCGCTATGCCCACCAGATCGTGCAGGCCGCTCTGGCCGGCCAGGGCCTGGCCCTGACCCGCCTGCCGCTGGTGGCCGAGGCCCTGGCCGACGGCCGGCTGGTGGAAGTGTTCCCGCGCCAGCGGCTGGATTCCCCGCTGGCCTACTGGCTGCTGACCGGTCCGCGCAGCGGCCAGCGGCCCGAAGTGCAGGCGTTTGCACAGTGGCTGCAGCAGCAGGCCCATGACACCCGCCAGGCCATGGCGCCGGTGGACGATCCGGCTTAGCCACGCCGCCCAGCGACACCCACCATTCGGCGCCACAGCGGGCGCAGCCGGTTGCGGCGGGGCCCTGCGTGCGGGAGGCGCTTTCCATAATGGCAGCAGCCCCATCTGCCTATGTCCACCACCGCCCAGCCGCTGCACGAAAGCTACCGCCTGCTGATCCGCTTTTGCGCAGTGGTGGTCTGTCTGGTGCACCTGGCCTTCATTCCCATCTTTGCCGGTACGGGGGTGCATGCGCTGGCCGCCGGCAATGTGCTGAGTGTCCTGGCCTATGGCTACGCCTACTGGCAAAGCCGGCCCCAGGGCAATGTGCGCTTGGCAGCCGATGTGATTGCCCTGGAAATCGGGCTGCACGCCGTTGCTGCCACACTGGCCATCGGCTGGAGCAGCGGCTTTCACTACCTGATGATCCCCATGGTGCCGGTGTGCATGCTGTCCGCCACCCGACCGCGGGCGGCGCGCATGGGCATCGTGCTGTGCATTTCGCTGGCCTATATCGGGCTGCGTTTCTGGAGCAGCCGGCACCCTCCCTTCTACCGGCTGTCCGACGGACTGCTGCAGGCGCTGGAATACGGCTGCCTGGTCACCCTGTTCCTGGCCTTCATCACCATCGCCCTGCGCTACCACGACATCATCGTGGAGGCACACGAGATGCTGCGGCATGAGGCCTTCACCGACCCGCTGACCGGTGCGCTGAACCGCCGCCGCTTGGCCCAGGTGGCCACGCTGCCCCCCGCCGCCGACACCCACAGCGCGCTGCTGCTGTGCGACCTGGACCATTTCAAGCTGGTCAACGACCAGTACGGCCATTCAGTCGGCGATCAGGTGCTGCAGGCCTTCTACCGCCAGTTGCTGGAATGCACGCGCGGCGGCGACCATGTGTGCCGCTGGGGCGGCGAGGAATTTCTGGTGCTGCTGCCCCAGACCGACATGGCCGTGGCCCGCATGGTCGCCTACCGCCTGCGCGCCAGCGTGGAGCGGACCTCGGTGCGCCTTCTGTCCGGCGAACTGCTGTTCATCACCGTCACCGTCGGCCTGACCCACCTGGGTCCGGGAGAGCCGCTACAAGCCGCCGTGCACCGGGCCGACGAAGCGCTGTACCGCGGCAAGGCCGCCGGCCGCAACCAGGTGCAGGACAGCACCGTGGAACGCCCCGTTCCTGTGGCGGAACTGCAGGTGTAGCCGCGTTCAGCCCCCCGGCGTGGCATGGGCCTTGACCCGCTCGCCCCACCAGAAACAGAACAGCCTGTGCACCAGCACCCGGCCTATCGGACGGGACACCATCCGACATGCTGGGCGCCTGTGCACAGGCTGCTTGGGTTTTCAGGCTCGCTGGCCCGGTAGCCCCGAACGGGGCGGCCGAGCACGTCCGCTCAGGCCAGCGTCACGCGGGCGAACTTGCGCTTGCCCACCTGCAGCACAAAGCTGCCAGCATCCAGTTTCAGGCCGCGGTCGCTGATGACCGTGCCGTCGATGCGCACGCCGCCGCCGTCGATCAGGCGGTTGGCCTCGCTGGTCGACGGGGCCAGATTGGCCTGCTTGAGCAAGGCGCCGATGCCCAGCGGGGCGCCGGACAGGCTGACTTCCGGGATATCGTCGGGAATGCCGCCCTTGGAGCGGTTGGTGAAATCCTGCTCGGCCGCATCGGCCGCCGCCGCACTGTGGAAGCGCGTAGTGATTTCCTTGGCCAGCGCCACCTTGGCATGCTTGGGGTTGCCGCCGGCGGCAATGTCCGCCTTCAGTTGGGCGATGTGTTCCAGGCTCTGGAAGGACAGCAGCGTGTACCAGTCCCACATCAGGTCGTCCGAAATCGACAGCACCTTGGCAAACATGGTGTTGGCGTCTTCGGTGATGCCGATGTAGTTGTTCTTGGAC
Source organism: Comamonas sp. CMM03 (assembly GCF_019218715.1). NCBI lineage: Bacteria > Pseudomonadati > Pseudomonadota > Betaproteobacteria > Burkholderiales > Comamonadaceae > Comamonas > Comamonas sp. CMM03. Next base: position 790,913 of record NZ_JAHUXB010000002.1, read on the forward strand.
TTGGACATCTTGTGCACGCCGTCCAGGCCCACCAGCAGCGGCATAGTAAGCACACACTGCTGCTCCTGACCATACTCTGCCTGCAGATGGCGCCCCATCATCAGGTTGAACTTCTGGTCCGTGCCGCCCAGCTCCAGGTCGGCCTTGAGCGCCACCGAGTCATAACCCTGCAACAAAGGATAGAGAAACTCGTGCAGGCTGATGGAGCTGCCTTCGGTGAAACGCGTGTGGAAGTCGTTGCGCTCCATCATGCGGGCCACGGTGTACTTGGCCGACAGCTGGATCATGCCGCGCGCGCCCAGTTGGTCGCACCATTCGCTGTTGTAGCGCACCTCGGTCTTGGCCGGATCCAGCACCTTGGCAGCCTGGGTGTAATAGGTTTCGGCGTTGGCCTTGATCTGCTCGGCCGTCAGCGGCGGGCGCGTGCTGTTGCGGCCCGACGGGTCACCGATCAGCGTGGTGAAGTCGCCGATCAGGAAAATCACCTGATGGCCCAGGTCCTGCAGCTGGCGCATCTTGTTCAGGACCACGGTGTGGCCCAAGTGGATATCGGGGGCCGTGGGGTCCAGGCCCAGCTTGATGCGCAGGGGCACGCCCGTGGCTTCGGACTTTGCCAGTTTCTGGATCCACTCGTCCTTGGGCAGCAGTTCATCCACTCCGCGCAACGTCACTTCCAGCGCTTGTCCTACACCTTCCGTCAACGGGAACGTCTTAACACTATCTTGATTCATAAGGGTTTTCTTGGATGCGATGGAGAGGTCGCCCGTTATACTCCGGGCTCGGTCGCAGTGGCGGATTCTAGTAGGCATCCCGTATCTACTCCGCCGTATGGCTGCTATCCGACACCTTGCACACACCATTCCTACGCTATCTCGCGCAGGGGGACAGTGGTGTGCCAGACCCTAGGGACATCGTTTTGAAAGACAGCTTGATATCTGCCGGCAGTGCTTTGCTAGCACGGCTGGCCCTTCTGGTGCAAAAGCACCCCAAGCGCGTCACCAGCGGAGTGGCAGCCCTGCTGCTCTCCGGAGGCGGTGCTGCGTTTGCAGTGGCATCGCTGGGCCCCGACGTGGCCGACATGCCGGTGCGCACCATCACACAGACTGTGCCTTCCCTCGTGGAAGACACATCGCTCGCCGACCTGGCCGATCTGAACAGCTTCACCCTGTACCGCAGCGACTACACGCGCGGCACGGACACGGCAGAAGCGCTGCTGCAACGCCTGGGCATTGCCGATCCCTCGGCTTCCGCCTTCCTGCGTGCAGACAGCAATGTGCGCCAGAACCTGCTGGGCCGCGCTGGCCGTCTGGTGTCTGCCGAAGCCACCAACGACCACCAGCTGCAAAAGCTCACCGCCCGCTGGACCACCAGTGACGACAGCGATGAATTCCAGCGCCTGGTCGTGGAACGCGACGCCAACGGCAAGTTCACGGCCTCCATCGAGACGGCCGAGCTGACCGTGGGCTCGCGCCTGGCGGGCGGCACCATCCGCAGTTCGCTGTTTGCAGCCACCGATGCCGCGTTCATTCCCGACAGCGTGGCCGTGCAGATGGCCGATGTGCTGTCCGGCAGCATCGACTTCCGCCGTTCGCTGCGCAAGGGTGACCGTTTCTCCGTGGTCTACGAAAGCCTGGAAGCCGACGGCGAGCCCCTGCGCGCCGGCCGCCTGCTGAGCGTCGAATTCCACAACAACGGCAAGACCCACCAGGCCATGTGGTACCAGCCCGAAGGCGCCAGCCGCGGCAGCTACTACGACCTGGACGGCCGCAGCCTGCGCCAAGCCTACCTGACGTCACCCGTGGAATTCTCGCGCGTGTCCAGCGGCTTTGCCATGCGCCTGCACCCCATCCAGAAGACCTGGAAGGCCCACCTGGGAACTGACTTTGCGGCCCCCACCGGCACCAAGGTCCGCACCATCGGCGACGGCGTGGTGGAATTCGCAGGTGTGCAGAACGGCTTCGGCAACGTGGTGTTCGTCAAGCATGCCAATGCCGACCATGTCACCGTCTACGCCCACCTGAGCCGCATCGATGTGCGCAAGGGCCAGAGCGTGGAACAGGGCCAGACCATTGGCGCCGTGGGCTCCACCGGCTGGGCCACCGGCCCGCACCTGCACTTCGAGTTCCGCGTCAACGGCAAGCACGAAGATCCGCTGGTGGTGATGGCCAAGAACGCGGCCGATGCACCGATCGACCGCCGGAACGAAGCCGCCTTCAAGCAGTACTCTGCCCAGATGCGCATGCAGCTGGATTCGGCCCAGACCGTGCAGCAGGCCAGCGCCCAGTAAGCGCCGCCACCCTCTCCTGCAAAGGCCCCTCCGGGGCCTTTGTCGTTTCCGGGGCATACTGCGCCTTTGCTGTTGCCCCGACCGTTTCCGTCCGCCATGACCGTTGCCACTCCCGCTTCCGACCTCTTCATCGGCCTGATGTCCGGCACCTCATTGGACGGGGTGGACGGGGTGCTGGTGGACTTCCGCCACGGCACCCGCGTGCTGCAGCATGCCAGCTGCGGCTTCACGCCCGGCCTGCGCGCCGAACTGCTGGCCTTGAACACCCCCGGCGGCCAGGACGAGCTGCACCGCGCCGCCCTGGCGGCCAATGCCCTGGTGGCCCACTACGCCCAGGTGGTGCAGCAGTTGCTGCAACGCAGCGGCGTGGCGACCGACCAGGTGGCCGCCATCGGCGCCCACGGCCAGACCGTGCGCCACCGCCCGCAGCTGTTCGACGGCACGGGCTACACGCTGCAGCTCAACGCCCCGGCCTTGCTGGCCGAACGCAGCGGCATCACCGTGGTCGCCGATCTGCGCAGCCGCGATGTGGCCGCCGGGGGCCAGGGGGCTCCCCTGGTGCCGGCCTTCCACCAGGGCGTCTTCGGCCAGGCCGGCCGGACCACGCTGGTACTGAACATCGGCGGCATTGCCAACCTGAGCGTGCTGGGTGCGGACGGTGCCGTGCAAGGTTTTGATTGCGGCCCCGGCAATGCGCTGATGGACGGCTGGTGCCTGCACCACACCGGCCAGCCCTATGACGACGGCGGGCGCTGGGCTGCCAGCGGGCGTGTGCTGCAGCCTCTGCTGCAGCGCCTGCTGGCCGAGCCGTTCTTTGCGCAGCAGCCCCCCAAAAGCACGGGCCGCGACCTGTTCCACACCGACTGGCTGACTGCACACCTGGCCGCCATACCAGAGGCAGCCGCAGCCGCTGCAGCGGATGTCCAGGCCACACTAACCGAGCTGACCGCCGCAAGCTGTGCCGATGCCGTGCGCCGCTGGGGCCGGGGCGGCAGTGCCCTGCTGGTCTGCGGAGGCGGCGCCTTGAATGCCCACCTGATGCAGCGTATCGCCTCCCTGCTGCCAGGCGTGCAGGTGGGCAGCACCGCCGCGCGCGGCCTGCCGCCGCTGGAGGTGGAAGCCGCCGCCTTCGCCTGGCTCGCGCGCCAGTGCCTGCGCGGCCTGCCGGGCAATCTGCCGGCGGTGACCGGTGCGCGCGGCCCACGCGTGCTGGGCGCCATCTACCCGGCCTGAAAAAAGCTTTTCAACAGCACCGCGGCCTGCGCGGCAGGCACCTGCCGGACTGTCGCTATCTGGCGGGCATCGCCAGACTCCCGCCCGCAGGCTGGCAGGTTTTTTTCAGTCGCCGCTGTCCGGGGCCGGGCGCACGCGCTCGTCGCCATCGAGCTGGCTGAACACAAGGGTGGACGCCAAGGTCATCAGCCCCACGGTGGCAAAGGTGGCATGGATGGCACGCAGCGACTGGTCGCCCAGTGCGCTCCAGACATCGGAGAACCCGCCCAGCAGTGCGCCGGCCAGCGCCACCCCCATGCCCATGGACAGCATCTGTACCATGGACAGCAGGCTGTTGCCACTGCTGGCGAACTCGCCTTCCACGTCTTTGAGCGTGACCGAATTCATGGCCGAGAACTGCATCGAGTTGATGCCGCCAAACACAAACAGCTGGGCCAGCAGCAAGCCCAGCGGCTGCTGCGGCGACACCAGGCCGAAGCTGGCCAGCACCAGACCCAGCAGCACCGAATTGACCTGCAGCACCCGGCGGTAGCCATAGCGCTGCACCGTGCGCACGGCGATGCGCTTGACCAGCATGCTGCCCACCACGGTGGCCAGCATCATCAGCCCGGCGTGGAAGGGCGACATGCCCAGGCCCACCTGAAGCAGCAGCGGAATCAGGAACGGTGCAGCGCCGCTACCGAAGCGGGCAAACAGATTGCCCAGCAGGCCCACCCGCAGCGAACGCACGCTGAACAGCGCGGGCGGAAACAGCGGCTCGGGCACCCGCAGCGCGTGCATCCAGTAGGCCGCCAGACTGGCCAGACCAAACACCATCAGCACCGCCACCAGGGCCGTACCAAGACCCATGCCGGACAGGCCGTCCAGCGCCACGGACACCGCCACCATGCCGAACGACAGCAGCGCATAGCCCCAGCCGTCGAAACTGCGGCGCGGCTGCTCCGCGCCCACGGGCATCCAGCGGCGTGTGGCCCACATTCCGAACAGCCCCACCGGCACATTGATCCAGAAGATCCAGTGCCAGCTGGCCACTTCCACCAGTGCACCGCCCAGCGTGGGGCCCAGCAGCGCGCCCACCTGGCCCGGGATGGCAATGAAACTCATGGCACGGATGAATTCACCCTTGGGGTGGCTGCGCAGCACCGCCAGCCGGCCCACCGGCATCATCAGGGCGCCCCCGACCCCTTGTACCACGCGCGCGGCCACCAGAAAGCCCAGGTTGGGCGAGAGCGCGCACAGCACCGAGCCCAGCACAAACAGCGCGATCGCCGTGGCATAGACCCGCTGGGTGCCAAAACGGTCCGCCACCCAGCCCGAGGCCGGGATCAGCATGGCCGTGGTCAACGAATAGGCCACGATCACCGACTGCATCTTCAGCGGGCTCTGGCCCAGCGACTGCGCCATCGCCGGCAGTGCCGTGTTCAGAATGGTGGCATCCAGCGACTGCAAAAAGAAGGCGATGGCCACCAGCCACAGCAGGCGTTCACGGTGGGGGGCAAGGGATTCACTCATGGGAAACAGGGAAGCAAAACTCGCACGGCAATGCGTGCAACAGACGCAAAAAAGCCGCTGGCGTGCAGCGGCTGGATCGGAGGGGATGGCACAGTGTCGGCGGCATCCCGCGTGACAGGCAGAAAGCGCTTACACCGAGAAGCTGGAACCGCAGCCGCAGGTGGTGCTGGCATTGGGGTTCTTGATCACGAACTGGGCACCTTGGAGGTCTTCCTTGTAATCGATCTCTGCGCCGACCAGGTACTGGTAGCTCATGGCGTCGATCAGCAGCGACACACCATTCTTGGTCATCGTAGTGTCGTCGTCGTTGGTGATCTCATCGAAGGTGAAACCGTACTGGAAACCCGAGCAGCCGCCGCCTTGCACAAAGACGCGCAGCTTCAGGTCGGGATTGCCTTCTTCGGCAATCAGATCCGCCACCTTGGCAGCTGCGCTGTCGGTGAAGAGGATGGGGGCCGGCATTTCGGTGATGGTGTTTTCGGCAACGGCGCTCATGGGGATACTCCGATGGTTCTGAATTGGCCCGAATGGTACAGCAAAGGGCTCGGGAATTGCTGCCGCGTCCAGCTTTGACGACAGTGCAAGTGGGGGCTTTGCCCCCGGAGGACGCTGGGGACTTCGCCCGGACCAGGGAGGGGCAGCCGTACCGGACCATGCCGGCGCGGGAGCGACCACAAAAAAGCCGCCGAACCCGAAGGCTTGGCGGCTTTTTTTGGCGGATGGCCTTCCCGGAGGAAGACCATCCTGCAGCAGAAGCGGATTAACGCTTCGAGAACTGCTTGGCGCGGCGTGCAGAACGCAGACCGACCTTCTTACGTTCGACTTCACGAGCGTCACGGGTCACGTAGCCGGCTTGGCTCAGTGCGGACTTCAGGGAAGCGTCGTAATCGATCAGAGCGCGGGTGATACCGTGGCGGGCAGCGCCAGCCTGGCCGGATTCACCGCCGCCGTGGACGTTGATCTGGATGTCGAAAGCTTCGACATTGCCAGTCAGCACCAGGGGCTGCTTTGCGATCATGATGGAGGTTTCGCGGCCGAAGTACTGCTGAATGTCTTTGCCATTCACAGTGATCTTGCCGGAGCCCTTCTTCAGGAATACACGGGCGACGCTGGACTTGCGACGGCCGGTACCATTGTTCCAATCACCAATCATTCAAGTCTCCTTAGATTTCCAGAGCCTTAGGCTGCTGTGCGGTATGAGGATGCTCAGCACCGCCGTAGACCTTCAGCTTCTTGATCATGGCGTAGCCCAGGGGACCCTTGGGCAGCATGCCCTTGACGGCCTTTTCCAGAGCACGGCCAGGGAACTTGGCTTGCAGATCGCGGAAGTTGGTGGCAGTGATGCCGCCGGGGAAACCGGAGTGACGGTAGTACACCTTGTCCAGGTTCTTGGTGCCAGTGACCTTGAGCTTGGAGGCGTTGATGATGACGATGAAGTCGCCGGTGTCAACGTGAGGTGTGTAAATGGCCTTGTGCTTGCCGCGCAGACGGAGTGCCACTTCGCTGGCGACACGTCCGAGCACCTTATCGGTGGCGTCAATCACAAACCACTCGTGTTGCACCTCAGCGGGCTTTGCGCTGAATGTAGACATGAGTTTTCTCTTTCAAGAGGGTTTGGCGGGCCCTTTTCCGCGGTCGGTGCTTCTTCTTGAAAAAGACAAGTCTTTTAAAGGAAGCCTCTTAGGCGGGGATGTTCAAACCGGAGTTTCAACCTTCGCCGCGGGACCCATAAAATCGCTGCGAAGCCCGCCATTATACGAAATAGCGTCCAATAGGGGGGAACGCCCCTACCAGTGCACCCGTTTTTGTGCCACGGTGGCGACCACACCACACCGGGAAAGGCCTGCTCGCCCTACCCTCACACCATCTGCCGCCCCGCGGCCACCGCCTTCGACTGCCATGTTCAGCTACCGCCACGCCTTCCATGCCGGCAACCACGCCGATGTGCTCAAGCACACCGTGCTGATCGCCACCTTGCAACACCTGACGCAGAAGGACACGGCGCTGAGCGTGATCGACACCCATGCCGGCGCCGGCCTGTACCGCCTGGACGGTGACTACGCCAACACCAGCGGCGAGGCGACCGAAGGCGTGCAGCGCCTGCTGGACACCCCGTTTGACCAGCTGGCGCCCGCGCTGCAGGACTATCTGCAGGTGCTGGCCAGCTTCAACCAGGGCAACAAGCTGCGCGTCTACCCCGGCTCGCCGTTCATCAGCCACAGCCTGCTGCGCCCCCAGGACAAGATGCACCTGTTCGAGCTGCACCCCACCGATTCGCGCACGCTGGCCGGCAACATCGCCCAGCTCGACCCGGGCAAGCGCATCCTGATTGCGCAGGAAGACGGTTTCACCGGCGTCAAGAAACTGCTGCCCCCACCGTCGCGCCGCGGTCTGGTGCTGTGCGACCCCAGCTATGAGATCAAGACCGACTACCTGCGCGTGGCCGACATGGTGCAGGACGCGCTGGCGCGCTTTGCCACCGGCACCTATGCCGTGTGGTACCCCATCATCGCCCGCCAGGACGCGCACGATCTGCCGCGCCGCCTCAAGACCCTGGCCACCAAGGCCGGCAAGGGCTGGCTGCACGCCACGCTGACCGTCAAATCCAGCAAGATGCAGTCGGCCGCCCTGTCCGCCACCGAGGACGAACCCAGCAAGCGCCCCGGCCTGCCGGCCAGCGGCATGTTCCTGATCAACCCGCCCTACACCGTCAAGGACAAGCTCAAGACCGCCCTGCCGCAGATGGTCAAGCTGCTCGGCCAGGACAAGCACGCCGCGTTCACGCTGGAATCCGGCCAATAAAGCCAGAAAGGGCTGCGGCCCGCCGCTGCGCCAAGCGGAGCGGAGGGGCCTCCCCCAAAATGCACAGAGGGTTCAAGGAAGTGTCGCCTTGAACCCATTTTCACATGCACCCCGGGCGCTCACTTCTTCTTTTTGCTGACCTGCTTGGCCACCGTGCTGGTGGATTCGCCATGGGCCTGGCGGTGTGCCTCCACCGCGCGGCGGGCGTCGGGGCTCAGGTCGGACAGGCGCGCTTCGAGCTGGCCGTCCAGATCATCGTCCTCACCCGGGCATTGGGATTCGTCGTCAGCCAGGGCCCACAGCTCCACCGGCTTGATCCCCAGGCCCACCATGCCCAGCTGCTCGGCCGCACCCTGGCTCAGGTCGATCACCCGGTTCTTGGCAAACGGCCCCCGGTCGTTGATGCGCACCACCACCGTCTTGCCGGTGACCGAGCTGCGCACGCACACCCGCGTGCCAAAGGCCAGCGAGCGGTGGGCAGCGGTCAGCTCGCCGCTGTTGAAACGCTCGCCATTGGCGGTCAGCTTGCCGTGAAAACCGGGGCCGTACCAGGAGGCCAACCCCTTTTGGTCGCTGTCCCGGGCATCCGGCGCGGTTTGCGCCGCCGGATCGGGCTTGTCGCTGAGCTTGGGCGGCTTGGGAGCGGCCTTGGCCAGGGCCTCGGCCCCCTTGCGGTCGTGGCTCCACCAGCCCCAGCGGCTGGGGCGGGCGTTGGGGCCTTCGGGAATGGGCGCTCCCGCCTGGGTGGGCGTGGCTGTGGCGGCGCCTTCCGGCGTGGTGGGCAGCGGGGCGCAGCCGCTGATGAATAACGTCACCGTCCAGGCCGCTGCCCAGCGATGGCGTGCCGCCCGGGAGACGATTCCCGCAGTTTGGCAGATGGATGGCATGCAATGTCCTCTGTCACGCACAGACGGTGGTGCCACCACCGCAGGCGGAATCAGCGGAACAAACCGCAGCCCTTAGAGCCCGAGGCGACGGCACAGCTCCAAGGTCGCTGTGCTCTGGTTCATGGTGTAGAAGTGCAGGCCCGGCGCGCCTTGGCTGCGCAGCTGCTCGCACAGGTGCGTGACCACGTCCAGCCCGAAGGCACGGATGGAAGCCACGTCGTCCCCGAAAGCCTGCAGTCGCAGGCGGATCCAGCGGGGAATCTCAGCGCCAGTCGCATCGGAAAAGCGCATGAGTTGGGAAGAGTTAGTGATCGGCATGATACCCGGGACGACCGGGATCTGGATGCCAAGTGCTTGAATTCCCTCCACAAAGCGGTAGTAGGCGTCGGCGTTGAAGAAGTATTGTGTGATAGCCGAATCGGCTCCCGCCTTCACTTTTGTCGCAAACGCCTGCAGGTCGGCATCCGGACTTTTGGCCTGCGGATGGGTCTCGGGGTAGGCCGCCACCTCGATGTGGAACCAGTCCCCGAACTCCTTGCGGATGAACGCCACCAGGTCGCTGGCGTACTGGAATTCACCGCCCAGACCGTAGCCGCTGGGCAGGTCGCCGCGCAGCGCCACGATGCGCTTGACGCCCATGGTCTGGAGCTGTGCCAGTTCCTCGCGCACCTTGGCATGGGTGGCGCCCACACAGGAAAAGTGCGACGCTGCGGCCACGCCTTCGTCCTGGATGGCTTGCACCATGCGGAACGTGCCTTCCTGGGTGGAGCCGCCGGCGCCATAGGTCACCGAGCAGAATTCCGGCTTGCGGGCGTACAGCTCCTGGCGCACGTTCACGTGCTTGGCTGCGCCTTCGGCGGTCTTGGTGGGAAAGAATTCAAAGCTGACCGGGAATGCGGTCGAATCGTTCTGCGCCATCGGGGTCTTCCTCACGCTTTGGTGGCGTGCACAAAAAATTCACGGTTGCCGTCGCCGCCTTCGATGGCGCTGTCGTACCAGCCCACCACCTTCAGGCCCACTTCCTTGCAGCAGGCACGGATACGCTGCTCCACCTCGGCATACAGCGCCGGGTCGCGCACGATACCGCCCTTGCCGATCTGGCCGGGCTGCAGCTCGAACTGGGGCTTGACCAGCATCAGCAGCGGCGCGCCCGGGCCCATCAGCGGCACCAGCTGGGGCAGGATCAGGGTCAGCGAGATGAAGGACACATCCCCGGTGACAAAGTCGAACACCGGCGTGATGTCGATGTCCTCGGTCCCCGGCTTGCGGCGGCGCTCCACCGGCGCCGTACCGTCTGCGCGGGCCTTGTCCTTGGCGGCGCGCTCGGCCTTGAAGGACTCGATGTCCTGCTCCTTGGCGTCTTCGCTGTCGTCATAGTCTTCATCGACCATGCCGCCATTGCGCATCCAGGCATAGGGGGCCTGGGGCTGGGTGTCGTTGTCTTCTTGCTCTTCGATGACTTCGGACAGCGCATCCTCGCAGCCCTGCACCAGCGATTCGGCAGTCATGGCGCGGGCGTTCAGCCCTTCCACGCCCACCACGCGCGGATCGCTCTTCAGGCGTTCATGCAACTGGTCGTGGCCCACGTCCACACCGATCACCTGGGCAGCCCCGGCCTGCAGCAGGCAGTCGGTGAAGCCGCCAGTGCTCTGCCCCACGTCCAGGCAGCGCAGGCCGCTCACCTGCAGGCCCGCCGCAGCCAGCGCGCCTTCGAGCTTGAGGCCGCCGCGCGAGATGTACTTGGCCTCGGACGCGTCCAGCAGCTGCACTTGCGCACCTGCGGGAATGTCGTCACCGTTCTTGGCCACCTGGGTCCACGGGGCCAGGGGCATGGTGCGCCACTGCACACCGGCTGCAATCAGGCGCTGGGCCTGCGACCGGGTGGCGGCATGGCCTGCCTCCACCAAAAAAACGTCTGCGCGCATCGCGCTCTCCTTCAGCTTCACCGGGCAGGCCGCTGTGTGCGGCCTGCGCCTGTTTTCCAAGCGGGTTGTGCTTGCAACCACCGATCCCGGTGCCCCAGCACAGCCCAACTCTCTATGAATGGACACTAGCCACTATCAGCTTGTGCTATGAAGGCGGGCGCATGCACCACACCTTCTCCTTATGTCAGGCGGCGCTCCCCACCGCCATGGATGCGGAAGTTGCCCACCACTTCGGCCAGCAGCCGGGCCTGCTCACGCAGGCTTTCGGCAGCAGCCGCACTTTGTTCGACCAGGGCCGCATTTTGCTGTGTCATGTCGTCCAGCTGGCCCACGGCGGTATTGATTTCCGCAATGCCCTGGCTCTGCTCACCCGCAGCAACCGAGATCTCCCCGATCACTGCGTCCACCCGCACCACCGAATCCACGATCTCGTGCATCGTGGCCCCGGCTTCGCTGACCAGGCGGGCGCCTTCGTCCACCTTGCCCACACTGCTGCCGATCAGGTCCTTGATCTGCTTGGCCGCCTCGGCACTGCGCCCGGCCAGGGCACGCACCTCGCTGGCCACCACGGCAAAGCCCCGGCCCTGCTCACCGGCGCGGGCGGCTTCCACCGCCGCGTTCAACGCCAGGATATTGGTCTGGAAGGCGATGCCGTCGATCACCCCGATGATGTCGGCAATCTTGCGGCTGCTCTGGTTGATGGCATCCATGGTCTGCACCACCTGCTGCACCACCGTGCCCCCGCGCCGCGCCACATCCCCGGCCGACACCGACAGCTGGCGCGCCGAATCGGCCGAACCCCGGCTGTGCGACAGCGCATCCGTCAGCTGGGCCATGGAGCCTGCCGTCTGCTGCAGGCTGCTGGCGGTCAGCTCGGTGCGGCTGCTCAGCGACTGTGTGCCGGAGGCAATCTCGCTGGTCGCCGTGGCAATCGATTCCGACGATTCCTTGACCCCGGCAATCACCTGGGCCAGCGCCCGGTCGGCGCTGCGCAGGTCTTCCAGCAGGCGTGCAAATTCATCCTTGGACACCGGTGCCTGCACCGTGCCCAGATCGCCGGCCGCAATCGCCTTGGCCGCCTGCGAAGCCTGGGTCAGACTGGCCGCCATGCTCAGGTACACGCCCACATACAGATAGACCGAAGCGCCAATGCCCAGCGCCAGCAGCAGCACCAGCAGGTTGCGCTGGGTGGCCGCCTCGGCGCCGCGCTCGGCCAGCAGCTGGTCCAGCACTGCGCCATTTTGCGACACCAGTGCCCAGGCCGCATCGATGGTCGGCTGGGCAGCAGTCTGCACCTCCTGCTGCGACACCGCCACCTGGTCCACCAGCGTGAAGTGCTTGCGCACATAGCCCAGCAGCTCCTTGGACGTGGCCTTGAGCGCGTCAAAGCGCGCGCCCAGCGCCTGCTGCACCGCGGCATTGGCCTGCATGGACTGCGACAACTGGGTTTCCACGCCCGAGAACGTGTCGTTCAGGCGCGCCTCGGTCACTTCGTAGAACACCTTGTCCTTGGTATCCACCACGCCACGGCTCACATTGAGCAGCGCGTAGGCAGCAATGCGCACAGCAATGCCGGCCGTGGACGGCGTGTGGTTGGCCAGCGGGTAGCCCAGGTAGAAGATATCGGCATCCGGATCCTGCGCCAGACCGGAACGGTTGCCCAGATCGCGCATGAAGGCGTAAAGGCGTGCGTACTCGGGCGCATGGGCGGCAAAGGCTTTTTGCGCGAAGTCGGCATCGGCCGGCAGCGCGGCAATCTTGCCTTGCAGCTCCTTCCAGCCTTGCTGCAGGCCTTCGGTTTCCTTGCGCATGTCGTAATAGCGCTGTTGCGCCGCGACGCGGGCTTCGATCTTGGCCAGGGTCTTGTCCACCACCGCCGCCTGGCGCTGGAAGGACTGCATCAGCGCCGCATCGCCGGCCTGGCCGGTGATGGCCACCCGGCGGCTTTCGATCAGCACCTGGTTCCACTCCACCAGATCGGCCATCAGCGCCACCGCGGCACGCTTGGCCTCCAGTGCCTGCACCCGCGCCTGGTAGCGCTGCACCGCCATGGCACCCACCAGCCCCAGCATCAGCAACAGCGGAATGCCCGCCAACAGGAATTTGGGACCCAGTCGCAAACGCGACATCAATGCCACAGCGGGCTGAAACAAACCTCTCATGACCTGGCTTCTCCTTGTTGTATGCGATCCGAAAATGAATCGGCCTCCTGTGTACGGGGCCTTGCACCCATGATTTCGGCATTCGCATGGCAAGCTGAAGTCAAGCCCGCAGGTCATGCACCGTGGCAGCCAACGGCTGCCACGGCCTCCGCCCATCAATAACGGTAGGTTTCAGGCTTGTAAGGGCCTTCCTTCTTCACGCCGATGTAGGCGGCCTGGGCTTCGGTCAGCTCGGTCAGCTGGGCACCGACCTTCTTCAGGTGCAGGCGTGCCACCTTCTCGTCCAGCACCTTGGGCAGCACATAGACCTTGCCGACTTCGTAGGCGTCGGGGCGGGTGAACAGCTCGATCTGGGCCAGGGTCTGGTTGGCGAAGGAGTTGGACATCACGAAGCTGGGGTGGCCGGTGGCGCAGCCCAGGTTCACCAGACGGCCCTTGGCCAGCAGGATGATCTTCTTGCCGTCCGGGAAGGTGATGTGGTCGACCTGGGGCTTGATTTCTTCCCACTCGTACTTCTCGATCGACGCGACGTCGATTTCGTTGTCGAAGTGACCGATGTTGCAGACGATGGCCTCATCCTTCATCGCCAGCATGTGCTCGTGGCGGATGATGTCCTTGTTGCCGGTGGTGGTCACGAAGATGTCGCACTTGTCGGCGGCATATTCCATGGTCACGACCTTGTAGCCTTCCATCGAGGCCTGCAGGGCGTTGATCGGGTCGATCTCGGTCACCCACACCTGGGCGCGCAGCGCGGACAGGGCCTGGGCGCAGCCCTTGCCCACGTCGCCGTAGCCGGCCACCACGGCCACCTTGCCGGCGATCATCACGTCGGTGGCGCGCTTGATACCGTCCACCAGCGACTCGCGGCAGCCGTACAGGTTGTCGAACTTGGACTTGGTGACCGAGTCGTTCACGTTGATGGCACGGAACAGCAGGCTGCCGTTGGCCGACATTTCGTTCAGGCGGTGCACGCCGGTGGTGGTTTCTTCGGTCACACCCAGGATCTGGGCCGACTTGCGGCTGTACCAGGTGGGATCCACGGCCAGTTTGGCCTTGATGGCGGCGAAGACGATCTTCTCTTCTTCCGAACCGGGGTTGGCCAGCACGGACAGGTCCTTCTCGGCCTTCTTGCCCAGGTGCATCAGCATGGTGGCATCGCCGCCATCGTCCAGGATCATGTTGGGGCCTTCGTTGTCGGTGCCGGCAGCGCCGAACTCGAAGATGCTGTGGGTGTAATCCCAGTAGTCCTTCAGCGATTCGCCCTTGATGGCGAACACCGGCACGCCGGTTTCAGCGATGGCCGCCGCTGCATGGTCCTGGGTCGAGAAGATGTTGCACGACGCCCAGCGCACCTGTGCGCCCAGAGCGGTCAAGGTCTCGATCAGCACGGCCGTCTGGATCGTCATGTGCAGCGAACCGGTGATGCGCGCACCCTTCAGCGGCTGGGCTGCAGCGAATTCCTCGCGCACGGCCATCAGGCCGGGCATCTCGGTTTCGGCAATCTTGATTTCCTTGCGGCCCCAGGCAGCCAGGGAAATGTCGGTGATGGCCGAATCGGCAGGGTTGAAGCGAACAGCAGCGTTCATGGTTTTCTCCAAAAATTGAATGAAAAACCACGTTCTGAAGCAGAGGGGAAAAATACCGTCTCACCGCACAGAAAGCGTGGGTGAGCGTCGTTGCGGGATGAAATCCGAGCCTCACGCCCCGCTGACGCCCCGCGGGTGGCGGGACTGGGGAACGCTGCAACGCTCCTCGGATGAGCTGGGATTATACGGGCACTGACCGGTCAAGCCGCCAGACCGACCAGCCGATACCCGACTTGCAGCTCGGTCACCAGGTGAGCGGGCTGCGCAGGGTCCTGCTCCAGCTTCTGCCGCAGATTGGCCATGTGCACGCGCAGATAGTGGGGCCGGTCCAGGTATTCCGCTCCCCAGACCTGCAGCAGCAACTGCCGGTGCGTCAGCACCTTGCCATGGCCGGCAACCAGGGCCGCCAGCAGGCGGAACTCGATGGGGGTCAGGTGGACCGGCACCCCGTCGCGCACCACATCGTGCGCTGCCAGGTCCACGGTCACGCTGCCAAAGCGTGCACTGGTGCCGGGCTTGTCGGTGGCCGACGCCTGCTGGCGGCGCCGCAGCATCGCACGCAGGCGCGCCAGCAGCTCGGGCACGCCAAAAGGCTTGGTCAGGTAGTCATCCGCACCGGCATCCAGTGCCGCCACCTTCTCCTCTTCCCGCTCGCGGGCGGACAGCACCAGAATCGGCAACAGACTCCAGCCGCGCAGCTCGGCAATCACGGTCTTGCCATCGGCATCGGGCAGCCCCAGGTCCAGCACCACGGCATCGGGCTGGCGGCTGGCGGCCTCGATCAGGCCGCGCTTGGCGGTCTCGGCTTCGAAGACCTGCCAGCCTTCGTCCTCCAGCGCCAGACGCACAAAGCGGCGGATGCTGGCATCGTCTTCGATCAGCAGAATGCGGGGAGCGACGGTCGTCATGTTCGGGTTTGCGGGTGGTGCACGGGATTGTCGGCTCAATCGTCCATGGATGGCTGCTCGGGCACAGGCAGGCGCACGCGGAAGACCGCTCCCGGCCCGGGCTCCGCCGCTTCCACCTCCAGACGGCCGCCATGGGCTTGCACAATGCGCAACGCCAAAGCCAGCCCCAGCCCCATGCCAAACACAGCGCTCTCCGACTGCCCGCGGGTAAAGGGCTCGAACAGTTGCTGCGCCGACAGGTGGGCGGGCAGGCCCGGGCCTGCGTCCTGCACGCTGAGCACACAGTCTCCGCCCTCCACACCCGCCGCCACGGTGATCGCCGTACCTGCGGGGGTGTACTTGATGGCGTTGTCCAGCAGATTGACCAGCACGCGCTCCATCAGCACGGCGTCGAGCTCCAGCAAGGGCAGACCGGTCGGCAGCGCCGTGTGCAGCACATGCCCAGCCAGGCGCTCGCGCATCTGCGCCAGGGCGCTGCCCACCAGTTCATCCACTGGTAGCCACTCGCGCTTCAGGTGCACGCCACCTTGCTGCAGGCGCGCCATGGCCAGCAGGTTGTCCACCAGCTGCTGCAGGGCCTGTGCCTGGTTGCGGATCTGCACCAGCATGCTGTGCACCGGGCCCTGCGGCGCATGGGGCAGTGCGGCTTGGGCCGCCCCCAGAATGCCGGTCAGCGGTGTGCGCAGGTCGTGCGACACGGCGGAGAGCAAGGTATTGCGCATGCGCTCGCCTTCCATGGCGATCTGGGTCTGCTGCGCCACGTCCACAAAATGCACCCGCTCCAGCGCCAGTGCAATCTGACTGGCACAGGCATCGAGCAGACGGCGCTCTTCGGGCACCCGCAGCTTCTGCGGTGCGCTCAGCTGCAGCACCAGCACGCCGCGGGAGCGCACCGGGGCCATCAGCGGCACATACAGCGCGGGCGCGGCGGCCAGGGTGTCCGTTCCCTGACCCGCCATCTGGCCATGCTCCATGCTCCAGCGCCCCACGCTGGCGTCGATCGCGCCTGCGCTGCCCTGCGCCAGCTGCAACTGCTCATCGGCATCGGGCAGCAGCAAGCCAGTCTGTGCCCCAAAGACGCCGGAAATCGTGGTCAGCGCAATCTGCGTGACCTGCTGCTGCGTCAGTGCACCCGACAGATCCCGCGCCAGCCTGGCCAGTGCGCCGGCACGCCGCTCGCGCTCGGCGGCCACCCGCGCCTCATGGCGCAATCGCGCCGTCAGCTGGCCGCAGACCAGGGCCACCCCCAGCATCAGGCAGAAGGTGAACAGGTACTGTGTGTCGTTGACGCTGAAAGAATTGCGCGGCGGCACAAAGTAGAAGTCGAACAGCAGTACCGACAGCAGGGCCGCCCAGGCCCCGGGGCCGCGCCCCCAGCGCACGGCCGACAGCACCACCACCAGCAGGAACAGCATGACCACATTGGCCGGGTCGAACACCTGCAGCAGCAGCTCGGCCAGCGCGGTCGCGGCCAGGCAGGCCAGTGTCACGCCCCCATAGCCCTTCCAGGGAATCGCCTGCTCGCGCACCACGGGAAAGCGCACGCTGCTGTCAGGCTTGACCTTTTTGACGGACAGCAGCAGCACATCCAGACCGGGGTCCAGCAAGGCGATCTGCTCCGACAGGCTGGCCGGACGCCAAGGCAGCCAGCGGCTCCAAGGCTGGTCCACCCTGGCCAGCACCAGATGGCTGGCGTTGCGTTCGCGTGCGAAGTCCACCAAGGCCTGCGCCACCTGGGCTCCCGGAATGGTGGCCGTTTCCGCCCCCAGGCGCGCGGCCAGCGCCAGGGTCTTGAGCACGGCCTCCTGCGCCGCCCGGGGGCGATGCTGGCGCTGCGGTGCATCCACATAGACCACCACCCAGTCGGCTTCCAGCCGCCGTGCCAGGCGTGCCACCTGGCGCACCAGGGCATCGTCACCGGCGCGGCCGCCCACGCCCACCAGCAGGCGCTCCCGCGTAGGCCAGACATCGCCGATGGCGCGTTCGCGCCGGTAGTCGCGCATGTCTTCATCGACCCGGTCGGCCGTGCGGCGCAACGCCAGCTCCCGCAGCGCCAGCAGATTGCCCTGCCGGAAGAAGTTGCGCGAGGCCCGCTCGGCCTGCTCCAGCGGGTAGACCTTGCCCGCCTTTAGGCGCTTGAGCAGCTCTTCCGGGGGAATGTCGACCACGATGACCTCGTCGGCATCGTCAAACAGATGGTCAGGCACGGTCTCATGGACCTGGATGCCGACGATGCCGCTCACCACATCGTTCAGACTCTCCAGGTGCTGGACGTTGAGCGTGGTCCACACCTCGACACCCGCCTCCAGCAGCTCCTGCACATCCTGCCAGCGCTTGGGGTGGCGCGAGCCGGCAACATTGCTGTGCGCCAACTCGTCCAGCAGCAGCACATCCGGGTGGCGTGCCAATGCGGCATCCAGATCGAACTCGGTCAGTTGCTTGCCCAGGTAGTTCAGCGGGCGCCGCGGCAGCAGCTCCAGGTCATGCAGCTGCTGCTCGGTCTCGGCGCGGCCATGTGTTTCCACCAGCCCCACCAGCACGCGGCGCCCCGCCAGCCTCTCACGCTGCGCGGCCGCCAGCATGGCGTAGGTCTTGCCCACTCCGGCGTTGGAGCCGAAGTAGATGCGCAGCTTGCCCCGCCCGGCCTGGGCCTGCTGGGCCTGCAGCTGGGCCACGAGGACATCGGGATCCGGGCGCGCAGGCGCGGAGCTGGTGCTGGGTGTCAATGGCATCGTACAGTCATTGTCGAAGATTTCCGTGTCATACCAGCCCCAGCGCGGTCAGCAACAGATCGATGAGCTTGATACCGACAAATGGCACAACCAGCCCGCCCAGACCGTAGATCAGCAGGTTGCGGCGCAGCAGGATGGCGGCGCCCACGGCGCGGTACTGCACCCCCCGCAAGGCCAGCGGCACCAGGGCGATGATGATCAGCGCGTTGAAGATCACCGCGCTCAGGATGGCGGAATCCGCGCTGTGCAGCTGCATCACATTGAGCGAGGCCAGTTGCGGGTAGGTGCCCACAAAGGCCGCCGGAATGATGGCGAAGTACTTGGCCACATCGTTGGCAATGCTGAAGGTGGTCAGCGCCCCCCGCGTCATCAGCATCTGTTTGCCGGTTTCCACCACCTCGATCAGCTTGGTCGGGTTGCTGTCCAGGTCCACCATGTTCCCGGCCTCTTTCGCCGCCTGGGTGCCGCTGTTCATGGCCACGGCCACATCGGCCTGGGCCAGGGCCGGTGCGTCATTGGTGCCGTCCCCGGTCATGGCCACCAGCCGGCCTGCCGCCTGGTGCGAGCGGATCAGCTGCAGCTTGTCTTCGGGTCGGGCTTCGGCCAGGTAGTCGTCCACCCCGGCTTCGGCGGCAATCGCGGCAGCCGTCAGCGGGTTGTCACCGGTCACCATCACCGTCTGTATGCCCATGCGGCGCAGCTCGGCAAAGCGCTCGCGCATGCCGGGCTTGACCACATCCTTGAGCTCGATCACGCCCAGCACCCTGGCGCCATCGGCCACCACCAGCGGCGTGCTGCCCTTGCGCGAGACGTTGTCCACCGACAGCTGCACCGGAGCGGGAAAGCTGCCGCCCAGCGCCTCGACATGCCGGCGCACGGCATCCGCGGCCCCTTTGCGCAGGCTGCGCTCCCCTTGCGGGCCCTGCAGGTCCACCCCGCTCATGCGCGTCTGGGCCGTGAAGGGTACGAACACGCCCGGAAAATCCGCACTGCGGCGCTCCGGCAGGGCATGGCGCTCCCTGGCCAGGGCCACCACGCTGCGGCCTTCCGGGGTTTCATCGGCCAGCGAGGCCAGCTGGGCCGCTTCGGCCAGCTGCGCGGCGCTCACGCCCGGGGCAGGCAGGAATTCGCTGGCCTGGCGGTTGCCCAACGTGATGGTGCCGGTCTTGTCTAGCAGCAGCACATCCACGTCGCCAGCCGCCTCCACCGCCCTGCCCGAGGTGGCGATGACATTGGCCTGCATCATGCGGCTCATGCCCGCCACGCCAATGGCCGACAGCAGGCCGCCGATCGTGGTCGGAATCAGGCAGACCAGCAGCGCAATCAGCACCGCCATGCCGACCACCGACCCGGTGCCGGCCTGCGCCACCGCGAAAGCCGATAACGGCCACAACGTGACAATGACCAGCAGAAACACCAGCGTCAGCCCCACGAGCAGGATCGTCAGCGCCATTTCATTCGGCGTCTTCTGGCGCTTGGCCGACTCGACCATGGAGATCATGCGGTCCAGAAACGACTCGCCAGGATTGACCGTGACCTCCACCACCAGCCAGTCCGACAGCACCCGCGTGCCGCCGGTCACGGACGAGAAGTCGCCGCCGGCCTCGCGGATCACGGGGGCCGACTCGCCGGTGATGGCGCTTTCGTCCACCGACGCCACGCCATCGATCACCGTGCCATCGAGGGCGATGGTGTCACCCGCCTCCACATAGATCACCACCCCCTTGCGCAGCTCGCTGGCCCGTATCGGAATCCATGCACTGCCCACCTGCGGTTGCTGCAGCACCTTGGCCACGGTGTCCCGCTTCATGCCACGCAGGCTGGCCGCCTGGGCGCGGCTGCGGCCCTCGGCCAAGGCCTCGGCGAAGTTGGCAAACAGCACGGTGAACCACAGCCACAGCGCAATCGCCGGCACAAATCCATCGCTCTGGCCATCCGGTGCCAGCAGGCTCTGTCCCCACAGCAGACTGGTCAGCACCGCCCCCAGGTACACCACAAACATCACCGGGTTGGCCCACTGCGTCCGGGGCGAGAGCTTGCGCACCGCATCCCACAGCGCCGACTTCACCAGCTGGGCATCCAGCAGGCTGTGGCCTGCCCCCATTTTCTGAGCACGCATGGCTTACTCCTTCCCCGGTTGGTGGCTGGACTGCAGGGCATCCAGTGCCAGATTGAGTTGCAGCACATGCACCCGCGGCTCGCCCAGCACAGCCAGGCTGCGCGGCGCGGTGGCCTGTTCCATCAGGACCTGCACCCGTTCCGGAGGCAACTGGCGTGCCTGCGCCACGCGCGGCAGCTGCAGCAAGGCATTGGCCAGCGAGATGTGCGGATCCAGCCCCGAGGCCGAGGCAGTGACCGCATCCACCGGAACCGCAGCATCGGCCGCCAGGCCGTTGTCGGCGCGGTACTGCGCCACGCGCTGCGCCACGGCCGCTGACAGATCCTGGTGTGTCACCCCCTGGTTGCTGGCACCCGAGAGGCCGGCGTTGTAGGGGGCGGGAATGCTGGCCCCGTCCTGCTGCGGATCCGGGGCCATGGTGACGCTGGGGCGGCCATGGAAGTACTGCGCCCCGGTGAACTGCTGGCCGATCAGGGCGGAGCCCACGATCTGCCCCTGGCGCTCCACCAGGCTGCCATTGGCCGCCTGGGGGAACAGCGCCTGCGCCACCCCCGTGGTCAGCAAGGGGTAGGCAATGCCTGAGACCACCATCACCAGCACGGCAGCGCGGACGCTGCTACCCAGTAACCGGGGCCAGGAGGCGGATGGCGCCTGCGGCTGTGCTGCTCCGTGGTGGGGGACCAGGGCAGCGGAAAGCGTTTGATTCAATGTTTTCATGGTTTGCTCCGGGGTCTGCCGCCACACAGGGCGGCAGACCGTTGGCAAGATTTGCGTTATGCGTACAACTGGCCGACCAGCATCTGCAGATGCTCGATCACCGGGCCCAGCGCCAGCGCCGGCAGAAAGGTGAGCCCCCCCACCACCAGCACGACAAACACCAGCAGCCCCATGAACAGCGGCGTGGCCGTCGGGAACGTGCCGGGGCCGGCGGGTACGGTGGCCTTGGCGGCCAGGCTGCCGGCGACGGCCAGCATGGGCAGCAGCGTCAGAAAGCGCCCCGCCAGCATGGCCAGGCCGATGGTGGTGTTGAAGAACGGCGTGTTGGCATTCAGTCCGGCAAAGGCCGAGCCGTTGTTGGCCGTGCCCGAGGCATAGGCGTAGAGAATCTCCGAGAAGCCATGCGGGCCGCGGTTGTTGAGGCTGGCAGCCGCATCGGGCCAGAGCACGGCCAGCGCCGTGAAGCCCAGAATGCAGGCCGGGGGCACCAGCACCGCGAGCATGACCAGCTTGATCTCGCGCACCTCGATCTTCTTGCCCAGGAATTCGGGGGTCCGCCCAATCATCATGCCGGCCAGAAACACCGTGAGAATGGCGTACTGGATCAGATTGATCAGGCCCACACCGTCTCCGCCGAACACACAGTTGAGCATCATCTGCGCCAGCGGCGTGATGCTGCCCAGCGGGGTCAGCGAGTCGTGCATGGAGTTGACCGACCCCGTGGTGGCGGCCGTGGTGACGGTGACAAACAGGGCCGTGTCGGCAATGCCGAAACGCAGCTCCTTGCCCTCCATGTTGCCGCCGGACTGGGTCGGGCTCCACTGCTGATCGGCACCTGCACGTGCCAGCAGCTGGCTGCCCTGTTGCTCGGCCACGAACACCAGGCTCAGAAAGCCGATGAACATCACCATGCAGGCCGCAAACAGCACCCAGCCCTGCTTGCGGCGCAGCAGCATGGCGCCAAAGGCATAGGTCATGCCTGCCGGGATCAGCAGCATCGCCAGAATGTGCAGCAGATTGGTCAGCGGCGTCGGGTTCTCGAACGGGTGGGCGGCATTCATGCTGAAGAAGCCGCCGCCATTCGTGCCCAGGTGCTTGATGCTTTCCAGGCTGGCCACCGGCCCCACCAGCAGCTGCTGTCTGGCGCCTTCCAACGTGGTCGCCACGGCTTCGGTGTGCAGCGTCTGCGGAATGCCCTGCCACACATAGACCAGCGCCAGCAGGAAGGACAGCGGCAGCAGCACGCGCCAGAACACGCGCACGAAGTCCACCCAGAAGTTGCCGATGTCCTGGGCACTCGAACGTGCCAGACCGCGCACAAAGCCCGCGCCGGCCGCCACCCCCGTGGTCGCTCCGGCGAACATCAGAAAGGTGATGACCACCATCTGCGTGGCATTGCTCAGGCTGTTCTCGCCCGCGTACGCCTGCCAGTTGGTGTTGGTGATAAAGGAGGCGGCGGTGTTGAAGGCCAGATCCGGGGACTGCGCGGCGATCGCCAGCGGGTTCAGCGGCAGGCCCGCCTGCAGCCGCAGCAGCAGATAGCCCAGCAGCATCATCACGGCATTGCTCAGCACCAGGGCTGCGCCATAGCGTTGCCAGCCCATGCGCTCCTGCGGATTCACGCCCATGGCGCGGTAGCTCAGCCGCTCCAGCCACCCATGGTGTTCACTGGTAAAGCAGCGTGCCAGCCACTTGCCCATGGGTATGGTCAGCAAGGTCGCCACCGTCAGCACGGCAGCAAATTCCATCCAGGGTAACCACATGGTGTCCCCCTTTCAGAGGCGCGCCAAAGCGCGCACTGCCCCCAGCAGTCCGACAAAGCAGACCACCGTCAGGCTCACAAAAATCAGGTCTTGCAGCACGTGCATGGCAGCCCCTCAGAATTTCTCGGGGCGCAGCAGCGCATAGCCCAAATAGGCAAACAGCCCCAACGCCACCGCGGCGGCCAGGGCTTCAATCCAGTGCATGGTCATTTCATTTCCTCCCGCAAGCTGTTCAATCAGCCTGGTTGCGATGGAGAAAATGTAGAAATGTCCCCGTCAAGAACGGGTAGAGATTGCCATCTGCGGTATCAAGATGGCATCAAGACCGTCAGGCAGCGGCCGTCTTCGCAGCCGGGTCAGCGCCACCCGCCCAGCAGCAAGGCCAGCGCGGCGGGGACTGCCTGTATCCACAGGATCTTGCGGTTGGCAGTGGCAGCACCATACAGGCCTGCCACCAGCACACAGCCCAGAAAGAAACGCTGCACCGCCAGGCCTTCGGCGCCGCCCCACCACAGACCCCACAGCAGCCCTGCGGCCAGAAAGCCGTTGTACAGCCCCTGGTTGGCGGCCAGCGTCTTGGTCGCCTGGGCCTGCTCGAGCGACATGCCGAATGCGCGCCGGCCCACAGGCTTGTCCCACAGAAACATCTCCAGCACCAGGATGTACAGGTGCAGCAGCGCAATCAAGGCAGTCACGACAGTCGCGGCCAGGGCCATGGAAATCTCCAGCAAGGGCAATCGGGCCTGCAGTATGGAGGATAAGTGCCGCCCAGGCGCATCTTCTCTGCACGGCAGGGCCTGCCCCCATGCCTGCAGCGCTTTGCGGCCAAAGTTAAAATGGCGGGCTTCAGGCCCTCTGCCGTGCTGGCAGACCCATGGCCGCCCTTCTATCCTGGCCGGCCCGCCCTGCCTTCACGCGCACTCAATACCGTGTCATACGCCTCAGAAACCCGGCGCCGTCGTACGTTCGCCATCATCTCCCACCCGGACGCGGGCAAGACCACGCTGACCGAAAAGCTGCTGCTGTTCTCGGGTGCGATCCAGATTGCCGGTGCCGTCAAGGGGCGCAAGGCCTCGCGCCACGCCACCTCCGACTGGATGGAGATCGAAAAGCAGCGCGGCATCTCGGTGGCATCGTCGGTGATGCAGATGAGCTACCGCGACCATGTGATCAACCTGCTCGACACCCCCGGCCACAAGGACTTCTCGGAAGACACCTACCGGGTGCTGACCGCCGTGGACTCGGCACTGATGGTGATCGATGCGGCCAACGGCGTGGAGTCGCAGACCCGCCGCCTGATCGAAGTCTGCCGCCAGCGCCACACGCCCATCATCACCTTCGTCAACAAGTTTGACCGGGAAGTGCGCGATCCGCTGGACATCATGGACGAAGTCGAGCGCGAACTGGGCATGCCCTGCTGCCCCATCACCTGGCCCGTGGGCCAGGGCAAGTCCTTTGGCGGCATTATCAATCTGCGCACGCAGAGCATGACGGTGTTCACGCCCGGCAGCGACCGGGGGCCCAAGGACTTTGAAGTCATTCCGCTGAGCGATGGCGACAAGCTGCGCGCGCGCTTCGGCAAGGCTTTCGACGATGCCCTGGAATCCATGGAACTGGCCGTGGGCGCCTCGGCCGAATGGGACCATGAAGCCTTCCTGGCAGGCAAGCTGACCCCCGTGTTCTTCGGTTCCGGCGTGAACAACTTCGGTGTGATGGAAGTGCTGGACGCCGTGGTCGACATGTCGCCCCCCCCGGGCCAGCGCATTGCCTTCACCGAAGTGAACCGCACCCGCGAAGAGCGCGTGGTCAAGCCCGAAGACAGCGGCTTCTCGGGCGTGGTGTTCAAGGTGCAGGCCAATATGGACAGCAACCACCGCGACCGCATTGCGTTCGTGCGCGTGGCCTCCGGCAAGTACACCCCCGGCATGAAGATGAAGGTGCAACGCACCGGCAAGGAACTGCGCCCCACCTCCGTGGTCACCTTCATGTCCCAACGCCGCGAGGCGGTGGATGAGGCCTATGCCGGCGACATCATCGGCTTCACCATCCACGGCGGCGTGCAGCTGGGCGACTCGATCACCGACGGCCCCAGCCTGCAGTTCACCGGCCTGCCGTTCTTCGCACCGGAAATGTTCATGACCGTGGTGCTGAAGAACCCGCTGCGCACCAAGCAGCTGCAGCAAGGTCTGATGCAGCTGGGCGAAGAAGGCGCCATCCAGGTGTTCAAGCCCGATGTGGGCGGCAACATGCTGCTGGGCGCGGTGGGTCAGCTGCAGTTTGAAGTGGTGCAGCACCGTCTGAAGACCGAATACGACTGCGACGTGCGCCTGGAAGGCTGCCAGTACACCGGCGCCCGCTGGATCACGGCCGACTCCCCTGCCGAGCTGCGCGAGTTTGAAAACGCCTACCCCCTGCGCCTGGCGCACGATGCCGCGGACACGCTGGCCTATCTGTGCACCAGCCCGTATGACGTGCGCCTGGCGCAGGAGCGCTTCCCCAAGATCCACTTCCACCCCTTGCGCGAGCATGCGGGCCTGGCCCTGGGTTCCGCGCACTGACCGCCGCTGGTATGCGCTACACAGCCCGCATCTGCCAGGCAGATGCGGGCTGGCTTATTTGGATAGAACTGTGAGCCAAGAATTTCTGCAACCCTTGTCTGCACTGCTGGTTCCCGCGAACGTGCTGGGCGTGCTGACCGATATCGACGACACCCTGACCACCGAGGGCGTGGTGCCTGCCCATGTGGTGGCGGCCATCGCCCGCCTCAAGGCTGCCGGCCTGAAGGTGGTGCCCATCACCGGCCGCCCCGTGGGCTGGAGCGTGCCATTTGCATCGGCCTGGCCGGTGGATGCCATCGTGGCCGAGAACGGTGCCGTGGCGCTGCGCCGCAACGGCCAGGGCGGGCTGGACAAGCTCTACCAGCAGGACGAAGACAGCCGGGCCCACAACTTTGCGCGCATGCAGGAAGTGCTGAGCCAGATCGAGTCCACGGTGCCCGGTGCCAGCCGTGCCACCGATTCCATGGGCCGTGAATGCGATATCGCCGTGGACCACAGCGAGTTCACCCATATGCCGCAGGCGCAGATCGACCAGTGCGTGCAGATCATGAAGGCGGCCGGCATGAACGCCACCGTCAGCTCCATCCACATCAATGGCTGGTTCGGCGCACACAACAAGCTGGAAGGTGCGCGCTGGATCGTGCGTGAGCTGTTCGACATCGATCTGGACGCCACGCTGGGCCAGTGGATCTACATCGGCGACTCCACCAACGACCAGCTGATGTTCCAGAACGTTCCGCTGTCCGTGGGCGTGGCCAATATCGCGCGCTTCGTGCCGCAGCTGCACCACCTGCCGCGCTATGTGACCACTGCCGAGCGCGGCGACGGTTTTGTGCAGCTGGCCGACCACATCCTGGCGGCATAGACAGCGCTGGTGCGGGGGACCGGCCGGCACAGCCCTGCAGCGCCGTCACCGTTTCCTTCAACAAAAAGCCCGCAGCACCAGGTCTGCGGGCTTTTTCATTGCGGCGCTCCGGCCTTGCACCGTCCGGAGCGGGCCCCGGCCAGCATCAATCGATGCTGACCTTGGCGGTCTCGATCACCTTCTTGTACATGGCCGTATCCTTGTCGATCAGGGCCTGGAACTGCGCGGGCGTGCTGCCGACGGCGCCAAAGCCCAGTTGCTCCAGCTTGTTCTTCACCTCGGGCGACTGCACGGCATCGGCGATGGCCCTGGACAGCTTGTCGACGATGGGCTGGGGCGTGCCCTTGGGGGCCAGCAGGCCCACCCAGGAATTCATCACAAAGCCGGGAAAGCCCGACTCCTCCATCGTGGGCACATTCGGCTCACCGGGCCAGCGCTGCTTGGACGCCACGGCCAGCACCTTGATCTTGCCGCTCTTGGCATGCGGCATGGGCACCAGCGCAGGGTCAAACAGCACATCCACCTGACCGCTCATCAGGTCGGACAGAATCGGGGCGCTGCCGTTGTAGGGCACATGCTGGGCGTTCAGGCCGTTTTCCTGGGTGAAGCGCGCGCCGATCATGTGGGCGCTGGCGCCGGTGCCGCTGGAGGCGTAGTTCAGCGGGTGGGTCTTGCCATACTCGGCCAGCTCCTTGGCGCTCTTCACCGGCAGCTTGTTGGCGGCAAACAGGAACATCGGCAGATCGGCCATGTGGCTCACGGCGACGAAGTCCGTGGGCTTGTAAGGCAGCTTTTTGTACAGCGACATGTTCACCGTGTAAGCGGCCAGCACGCTCACAAAACTGTAGCCGTCTGCGGGGGCGCGGGCCAGCTGCGTCACCCCGATGGTGCTGTTGGCACCTGGGCGGTTTTCCACGATCACGGGCTGGCCCAGCTTCTTGCTGACGGCATCGAACACCGTGCGGCTGACGATGTCGGTCGATCCACCCGGTGTGTAGGGCACGGTCAGCTTGATGGGCTTGGTGGGCCACTGGGCCGGGTCTTGCGCCAGTGCCAGGCCGGTGCTGCAGGCGGCTGCGGCAGCGATTGCGCTCAGGGTGAGCGTGCGGAAAGTGAATGCCATGTCTCTGTCTCTCGTATCGGGTGGCCGGCCGCTGTCCCTGCGGATGGCGGCAATGTCATTTTTCTTATTAAGAAATGACATTTCAAATGTAGAACTGCGCCAGTGTGCCGCCATTGCGGGCAATCCCCTAGAAGGCGTCGCCTAGGCGTCAACCCGCGGCGGCGGCGCCCGCTTTATGGTGGGCAGGGTGCTCGCTGTTCTCTCTGTGCCTGCGCATTCCCGTGCAGCCCCCATTCCCGACATTCCCCACGGCCATGCACGGCAGCTCCGCCGCTGCGTGCTAGGCTAGTTTCAGGAGGTGATTCCCATGGCATCCGCTTCTCGCCGCGCCACCGTCCAGGCGCAACAAAAAGTCCTCGATCTGGGCATTGCTGCTCCCCAGGTGGTGGCGCACCGCCTGGCGCGCATGGCCCTGGCCGGGCCGGTGCCCAGTGCGCGGGACCAGAAAGAGTTTGCCGGCATGGTGCTGGAGAAGCAGATGGCGTTTGCCCAGTCATGGTGGGCCGCCTGGAACGCCATGCTGCAAGGCCCGTGGAGCATGGCCTGGTCCACCTGGCAGACAGCGCTGTCCGGGGGCATGCTGGGTGGCTCGCCCTGGGCGATGTGGAAGCTGACCGAGCGCAGCAGCGCACCGGTTGCCAAGGTGGTGAATGCCGCGCTGACGCCCATTGAACGCAAAGCCAGCAGCAACGCCCGGCGACTGGCTCGCACGCCCCTGGTGGGCAAGCCGCGCAAGCGCAGCTGAGCACGTTACCGGCGCGGCGGCGCCTCTTGCGTCTCCTGTGCCTTCTGCGCTTCCCAATCGGCGTCACAGCCCGCGCCCGCCGCAATCCAGCGCCGCGCCAGCCGGGCCACCAGGCGCACGGCCCAGGGCTGCTGCCAGCCCAGCACCGCGCCCGGATCGCTCACCATGCCGCAGCGGTAGTGCTGCCCCGCTTCGTCCCACTGCAGGGCCTTGCAGGCCCCGGTGCGGCGGCGTGACACCCAGATGCCCAGCGGACAGGGCTCGGCCAGACAGCACAATCCACAGCCATTGCACGCTGCACCCATGGCCGGCTTGGGCGGTGCGGTAGGCTGCAGGTAGATGGTGCGCTGTTCAGGGGCGGTCATGGTGGGCGGGATTGTCGCCTGGACAGCCCGCGTGCATGCGCCGCAGGTGCTGCAAAACGGTTTACGCCCGCCAGGGCGGCGGCAGCTGCGCCGCGTGGCGCAGGTCCACCCGGGCCTGCAGAAAATCCAGCACCGCTCGCGTGCGCGGCGGCAGGCGGTCCGGCTTGCCAGGGTAGACCGCATGGATGGGTTCCAGATCGCCGGTGTTGAAGTCTTCCAGCACCACCTGCAGGTGGCCGGCCTGCAGATCCTCCCAGGCATGGAACAGGGACAGCCGTGCCAGCCCGGCGCCTTGCACCGCCAGGCTGCGCAGCACATCGCCGTCGTTCACACGCAGCACATCGCCAATCTCCACCGCCACCCGCCGGCCGTCCACCAGGAACGGCCAGTGCGGAACGGCACGCTGGTAGGTCCAGCCCAGTCGCCGGTGGGCAGACAGTTCATCCGGGTGGAGCGGCACGCCATGGCGTGCCAGATAGTCCGGCGCCCCGACAATTACCTGCAGCGTGGCGCCCAGACGCCGCGCCACCATGTCGGAAGGAGGCAGCTGGCCCCAGCGGATCGCAATGTCGATGCTGTCTTCCACCAGGTCCACCACCTGGTCGGTGAAGAGCAGTTCCAGGCGAATGCCGGGGTGCGCCTCCAGCAACGGCGCCACCAGCGGCACCAGCAGGCGCTGGCCGGTTGCGGAGCTGGCGCTGATGCGCACCACCCCCTGGGGGGCACTGCGGGCGGCCACGGCGGCTTCCAGCTCGTTCAGATCGGCCAGCAGGCGCTTGCCGCGCTCCACCAGTTGCGCCCCCTCCGCCGTCAGCTGGACACGCCGGGTACTGCGCTGCAGCAGCTGCACCCCCAGCCGGGTCTCCAGCCGCGACATGGTCTTGCTGACCGCCGAAGGCGACACCCCCAGCAAGCGCGCCGCGGCCGACAGGCTGCCCTGCTCGGCCACCAGCACCAGCACTTCCAGCTCGCCGGAACGGTTGACCTCGCTGCCAGGAGCAACCAGCGGCGACAAACGGGCGGTATCAGGCATGGCAGGCAATCGCGGGGTTATTTATTCCACACAGGCACAAATGCATTTCCATTATTCCACCTACACAAAGGAAGCGACAACGCGCACAGTCACCCCCCTACCGTTTTCCATGTTTCACAGGACAATTTCCATGCCGCTCTCTCTTCTGGCCCTGGCCGCCGGTGCCTTTGGCATTGGCACCACGGAATTCATCATCATGGGTCTGCTCACCCAGGTCAGCAGCGACCTGGGCATCAGCATCCCCACGGCCGGCACCCTGATCTCGGGCTACGCCGTGGGCGTGGCGGTGGGCGCCCCGGTGCTCACCCTGCTCACCCGTCACTGGCCGCGCAAACGCCTGCTGCTGGGGCTGATGCTGATCTTCATCGCCGGCAACCTGGCCGCCGTCATCGCCCCCAACTACCTGTCGCTGATGGCCGCGCGCGTGCTGACCTCGCTGACCCATGGCACCTTCTTTGGCGTGGGCGCCGTGGTGGCCACCGGCCTGGTGCCAGCGGAGAAAAAGGCCTCGGCCATTGCGCTGATGTTCTCGGGCCTGACATTGGCTACCCTGCTGGGGGTCCCTGCCGGCGCCTGGATCGGCCAGCACTTTGGCTGGCGCATGGCCTTCGCCGCCGTGGCCGCAATTGGCGTGGTGGCTTTCGCCATTCTGGTGGCGTTCGTGCCGCGTGACCAAGGCCGCCCTGTCGTGCCACCGCTGCAACAGGAACTGGCCGTGCTGCGCAATCCCCAGGTCTGGCTGGGTCTGGGCATCACCGTGTTCGGCTTTGCCGGTGTGTTTGCGCTCTACACCTATATCGAGCCGCTGCTCACGCAGATCACCCACATGGACGGCAGCCTGGTGGCACTGACGCTGCTGCTGTTTGGAGCCGGTCTGGCCGCCGGCAACCTGCTGGGCGGCAAGCTGGCCGACCGCGGCGTGATGCGCGCCCTGGTGCTGAGCATTGCCACGCTGGCCGTGGTGCTGGCCGCCGGCCGCTGGGCCTTTGGCCACAGCGCCGTGGCCATGGTTTATGTGGTGCTGCTGGGTACGGTGGCCTTTGCCACCGTGGCCCCCATGCAGATGCGCGTGCTGCAGCAGGCCGGCGCGCAAGGTGCCAACCTGGCGTCCAGCCTGAACATTGCCGCCTTCAACCTGGGCAATGCCCTGGGCGCCTGGGTGGGCGGCCTGGTGCTGTCGGGCATCGGCCTGCTGTCCCTGGGCTGGTCTGCGGCCGCGCTCACCGTGGTGGGACTGCTCCTGGTGGGCTGGAGCCAGCGTCTGCCATCCACGGCCGGCGCCATGCCCGTGGCCGTGGTGGGCCACTGACATCGCCCCCAGGGAATCGCCGGTCGTGCACCGTTCCTGGGCATGACCGGCCACAGTGGGAAGCCCCCTGGCATAAGGCCTGGTCTGGCGCCCCACACCGCCACACGCCAGGGTGCCCACCGGCACACCATCGCGTAACCCTTGCCGGAAGGAGCCCCCTTGGCCTGCCGCGTCCTGTAGGGTCGGCAGGCCATTGGGCTTTTCTCAGGTCCGCGCCAGCACCGGCGCCAAGGCCTTGCCGGTGTGGGTTCCGGCCTTGACCAGGTCTTCCGGCGTGCCCGCGGCCACGATCTGGCCGCCGCCGGTGCCGCCTTCGGGGCCCAGGTCGATGATCCAGTCGGCTTCGGCAATCACATCCAGGTCGTGCTCGATCACCACCACGCTGTGGCCGGCATCCACCAGGCGGTGCAGCACCCGGATCAGCTTGTCCACGTCGGCCATGTGCAGGCCCACCGTAGGTTCGTCCAGCACATACAGCGTGTGCGGCGCCTTGTTGCCACGCTTGGTGACGTCGTCGCGCACCTTGGTCAGCTCGGTCACCAGCTTGATGCGCTGGGCTTCGCCCCCAGAGAGCGTGGGGGAAGGCTGGCCCAGCGTCAGATAGCCCAGGCCCACATCCTTGAGCAGTTGCAGCGGATGGGCGATGTTGGGCATGGAGGCAAAGAAGGCCACGGCCTCGTCCACTTCCATCTGCAGCACGTCGCCAATGCTCTTGCCACGCCAGGTCACGGCCAGTGTCTCGACGTTGAAACGCGCGCCGTGGCAGGTTTCGCACGGCACTTTCACATCCGGCAGAAAGCTCATCTCGATGGTGCGCATGCCCTGGCCCTCGCACGCCGGGCAGCGGCCTTCGCCGGTGTTGAAGCTGAAGCGCCCGGCCCCATAGCCGCGCGCCTTGGCTTCCAACGTGTCGGCAAACAGCTTGCGGATGGTGTCCCAGAAGCCGATGTAGGTGGCCGGGCAGGAACGTGGCGTCTTGCCGATGGGCGTCTGGTCCACTTCCAGTACGCGGTCGATGACCTCGGTACCGGTCACGGTCTTGGCGCCCACCAGCTTGATGCGTTTGCCCGCCTCCATCTCTTCGCGGCCGGCCCGGGTGGAATTCTGTGCCACCAGCGTGGCCACATTGGCCAGCAGCACATCGCGCGCCAGCGTGGACTTGCCGGATCCGGACACCCCTGTCACTGCCACCAGGCGCTTCAGCGGCACGCTGGCCTCCACCTCTTGCAGATTGTGCAGCTGGGCACCCGCCACCGTCAGCCAGTGCAGCGGGCCGGTCGTGGACACCGGCTGCCCCAGCTGGGCATTGGCCTCGGCACTGGCGGCCTGCAGCGCCGCGGCCGCATCGGCTGCGATCTGCTTCTTGGTCCGCTTCTTGGGCTTCGCGCCGTCAGCGGGCGCAGCAGCGGCCCCGGTGTCGAGCGTGGCGGCATCCACCATGCCCAACACCGGCCGGCGGGGCTGGTAGGGGTGGCGCATGGCGTGCAGCAGATAGCGGCCCGTCTGCGAATTGGCGGCCGCCATGATGTCGGCCGGTGTGCCCTGGGCCACCAGTTCGCCACCGCGCTTGCCGGCGCTGGGGCCGATATCGATCACATGGTCGGCGCGGCGGATGGTGTCTTCATCGTGCTCCACCACCACCAGGGTGTTGCCCTTGTCGCCCAGCTTGTGCAGGGCGTTCAGCAGGATGTGGTTGTCGCGGGCATGCAGGCCGATGGTGGGTTCGTCCAGCACATAGCACACGCCTTGCAGATTGCTACCCAGCTGGGCGGCCAGGCGGATGCGCTGCGCCTCGCCACCGCTCAGCGTGGGGGCGCCGCGGTCCAGCGTCAGATAGCCCAGCCCCACCTCTTCCAGGAATTCGAGGCGGCCCAGGATTTCGGGCAGCAGATCGCGGGCGATATCGGCCTCGCGGCCCGTGGGCTGCAGCGCCTGGAACCACTCGCGCAGACTGGTCACCGACATCTGGCCCAGCGCCGTTACCGACAGCCCGTGGAACAGCACGGCCCGGGCCGTGGGGTTCAGGCGCGTGCCCTTGCAGGTAGGGCAGGTGGTTTCCTGCAGGTCTTCCACCTCCTGGCCATCAAACGTCAGTTCACGGCCGCGGTTGTCTTCGGCCAAGGTGCTGTCGTCGTAGACCTTGCGCTGTTCCTTGGTCAGCTTGACCCCCGTGCCCACGCAGTCCGGGCACCAGCCGTGCTTGCTGTTGTAGCTGAACAGACGCGGATCCAGCTCGGCATAGCTGGTGGCGCAGATCGGGCAGGCACGCTGGGTGGAGAACACCTGCAGTGTGCCAACGCCCTTGCCCTGGTCGGCGGCGGCAATCGCCGTTTCCAGGTTGTCGATGCCCGACAGCACATGCACCACGCCCTTGCCGATCTCCAGCGTTTTGGCCAGCTGCGTGCGCAGCGCCGCCTCGTTGGCGGCCGTGACCTTGACGCTGGCCACCGGCAGCTCGATGGTGTGCTCCTTGAAGCGGTCCAGGCGCGGAAAGCCGGTGGTCGGCAGAAACGCGCCATCCACCCGCAGGTGCGTATAGCCCTTGGGGCGCGCCCAGTCGGCCAGCTCGGTGTACACGCCCTTGCGCGCAATCACCAGCGGCGCCAGCAGGCCGATGTGCTGGCCCTTGAAATGGCCCAGCAGCTGTGCAGCGATGCGTTCGGGCGTTTGCGGCTCCACCGCGGCGCCATCGTGCACGCAGTGCTGGGTGCCCAGCTTCACGTAGAGCAGGCGCAGGAAATGCCAGACCTCGGTGGTCGTCCCCACGGTGGACTTGCGCCCGCCGCGCGACAGGCGCTGCTCGATGGCCACGGTGGGCGGAATGCCCCAGACCGCATCCACCTCGGGCCGGCCCGCCGGCTGCACGATGGAGCGTGCATAGGCGTTCAGCGACTCCAGGTAGCGGCGCTGGCCTTCGTTGAACAGGATGTCGAACGCCAGCGTGGACTTGCCCGAACCCGACACCCCGGTCACCACATTGAACTTGCCGCGCGGGATGTCCACGCTCAGGTTCTTCAGGTTGTGTTCCTTGGCATTGACGATCTCGATGGCATTCTTGGCTACGGAGGCCGAAGCCGTTGCGGCCCGCTTGGAGCGCTCGGTCTTGGTGAGCATGGGCGCCACTTCTTCCACGCGCTGGCCGCCCACCCCCATGGCCTGGTCGTACTCGCGCAGCGCCTGGGCGGTGTGCGACGTCTTGACCTGGCGCACCTCTTCGGGCGTGCCCTGGGCCACGATCTGGCCACCGCCATCGCCGCCTTCCGGCCCCAGGTCGATCAGCCAGTCGCTGGCCCGGATCACGTCCAGATTGTGTTCGATGACGATCAGGCTGTTGCCGGCTTCCAGCAGCTTGCGCAGCGCGCGCATCAGCTTGGCAATGTCCTCGAAGTGCAGCCCGGTGGTGGGCTCGTCGAACAGGAACAGTGTGCCCTTGCGTGCCAGCTTCTGTTTGGACTTGGATGCCGTCCGCGCGGCTTCGGCCAGGAAGCCCGCCAGTTTCAGGCGCTGCGCCTCGCCCCCGGACAGCGTGGGTACGGGCTGGCCCAGCTTCACGTATTCCAGGCCCACATCGACGATGGGCTGCAGCGCGCGGATCACGTCCGCATCCTGGCTGAACAGCAAGGCCGCCTCGGCCACGGTCAGCTCCAGCACATCGGCCACGCTCAGAGAGCGGCCACCGCGCTCCAGCGTGATTTCCAGAATCTCGGACCGGTAGCGGCTGCCGTTGCAGTCCGGGCAGCGCAGGTACACGTCCGACAGGAACTGCATCTCCACATGCTCGAAGCCCGATCCGCCGCAGGTGGGGCAACGCCCGTCGCCACTGTTGAAGCTGAACTTGGCCGCGTTGTAGCTGCGTTGCTGCGACAGCGGCGTCAGCGCGAACAGCTCGCGGATGCTGTCCCAGGCGCCCACATAGCTCACCGGATTGGAGCGGGCCGTCTTGCCGATGGGGGACTGGTCCACGAACACCACATCGGCCAGGTGATCAGCCCCCAGCAGGCGGTCGTGCGCGCCCGGGCTGTCGGTGGGCTTGCCGAAGTGGCGCATCAGCGCAGGCGCCAGAATGTCCTGGATCAGCGTGGACTTGCCGGATCCGGACACACCGGTCACCGTCACCAGGCGCTGCAGCGGGAAGTCCACGTTCAGGTTCTGCAGATTGTGTTCGCGTGCGCCTTCCAGAATCAGGCGCGGCGTGGATTCGGTCACCATGCGCTTGATGCCGAAACCCACCTGCTTGCGGCCGCCCAGGTAGGCACCGGTCAGGGTGTCGGCCCGCTTCAGTTCTTCGGGCGTGCCGTCGAACACGATGTGGCCGCCCTTGGCACCGGGGCCGGGGCCCATGTCGATCATGCGGTCGGCGGCGAACATCACCGCCGGGTCGTGCTCCACCACCACCAGCGTGTTGCCGGCATCGCGCAGGCGGTGCATGGCCTGGGTGATGCGCTCCATGTCGCGCGGATGCAGACCGATGCTGGGCTCGTCCAGCACAAACAGCGTGTTCACCAGCGAAGTGCCCAGGGCCGTGGTCAGGTTGATGCGCTGCACCTCGCCGCCGCTGAGCGTGCGGCTCTGGCGGTCCAAGGTGAGATAGCCGATGCCCACATCCACCAGGTAGCGCAGGCGGGTGCCGATTTCCTCGTTCAGCAGCTTCAGCGCCTGCAGTTCGCCTTCGGCCAGGCCCATCTGGTCAGTGAGTTTCAGGCTGTCAAAGAACTGGCTCAGCCGGGTGATGGGCAGGCGCATCAGGTCGTGCAGGTTCAATCCCGGCAGGGCCTGCAGCTGTGCGGGCGACCAGTCCACGCCCACCGGCATGAAACGCTGTTCGGCCGGCAGCACCGCATCGGCCTGCGGCTTGCCGCCGATGCGCCACAGCAGGCTTTCGGTCTTGAGCCGCGCGCCCTGGCAGGCCGGGCATTCCGTGTAGCTGCGGTACTTGGACAGCAGCACGCGGATGTGCATCTTGTAGGCCTTGGTTTCCAGGTACTCGAAGAAACGGCGTATGCCGTACCAGGTCTGGTTCCACTTGCCGTTCCACTGGGGCGAGCCGTCGATCACCCAGTGCTTCTGCTCAGCCGTGAGCTTGCTCCAGGCGATATCGCGCGGAATGCCTTCGGCCTCGGCATGGCGCATCAGATCGTCCTGGATCTCTTTCCAGGCCGGCGTCTGGATGGCCTTGATGGCACCGGTGCGCAACGTGAGCTTGTCATTGGGAATCACCAGTCCCCAGTCCACGCCGATCACCCGTCCAAAGCCGCGGCAGCTTTCGCACGCGCCCACGGCCGAGTTGAACGAAAACAGCGAAGGCATGGGTGCCGTGTAGCTCAGATTGCTTTCCGGGCAATGCAGGCCTTCGGAGAACTTCCACAGGTAATGCTCGCCCTCTTCCGGCATCACATACACCGTCAGGCGCCCGCTGCCGCGCTTGAGCGCCACCTCGATGGCCTCCATGGCCCGGGCACGTTCCACACGGCTGGTGCGAAAGCGGTCGGCCACCACGTCCAGCACCTTGATTTTTTCGGGGGCCACGGCCTTGGCCTTCTTGCCCTTGGCCGGCACGTCCGCTGCAGCGTGTGCGCGCTCCACCTCGCGCTCGGCCTGCACCTTGGTGAAGCCGCTGGCAGACAGCCACTGCTCCACTTCTTCGGCCGAGGTATTGGCCGGCAGTTCCACCGGGAAAGTCAGCGCAATGCGCGGGTCGCCTGCGGCCTCGCAGCGCTGCTGCAACGCGGCGTAGATCGTCTCTGCCGTGTCGTGCTGCACCGGCAGGCCGGTGGCGCGGTCGAACAAATGCGCAGCGCGGGCGAACAGCAGCTTCAGGTGGTCATTCAGCTCCGTCATCGTGCCCACCGTGGAGCGCGAGTTGCGCACCGGATTGGTCTGATCGATGGCAATCGCGGGCGGCACGCCTTCCACCCGGTCCACGGCGGGCTTGTCCATGCGGTCCAGAAACTGGCGCGCATAGGCACTGAAGGTCTCGACGTAGCGGCGCTGCCCTTCGGCAAACAGCGTGTCGAACACCAGGCTGGACTTGCCCGAGCCGCTGGGGCCGGTCACCACCGTCAATTCACCGGTGCGGATGTCGAGGTCAACGTTTTGCAGGTTGTGCTGGCGTGCGCCACGGATGCGGATCTGGCCCTGGGTCATTGCGGTGTACTTTTCGGAAGGAGGCCGAACATTCTAGGCACCTGTACCGCATCCCTCCCGCATTCCGGGTCGTCGCTCTTCAAACAGGAGCAGCCTCTGCGCTTGCATGCTGCACAAATCGCGATGAGGCATCCCCTCCTCCGGCCCCAAGCAACAAAAAAGCCCCTGCGTTGCGACAGGGGCTTGGCAGCAGGCGCATGCGACGCCCTCATCGGCTGTGTGGGCCTTACTTGGCTTCGGCCGGTGCTGCGGGCGCCGCCGGTGCCTCGGCAGCCGGTGCGGCGGCAGGCGCTTCTGCGGCCGGTGCGGCAGGCGCTGCAGGGGCAGGCTCTGGCACATGCACGGCATCGGCACCGTGCTTTTCGCCGCTCATATCCACCTTGTCACCGGCCTTCATGATCACGAACAGGCTCACTGCGGCAAACACCACAAAACCCACAACAATCTTCCACATGCTTTGTCTCCAATCATCTTGTGTACCAACAATGGCGCAATGGCCGGCGGGCTCTGGACCAAGAAAAAGGCCCTGCGTTGTTGCCAACGCAGGGCCTGCACCTTGAAGCAGACCAAGGCCGATTGAAACAGCCTTGGATTGCAAGCAGCTTACGCTGCCCGGTGATTAGAAGTTGTGGCGGACGCCGACGCCGAAGCTGGAGGCATTTTTGCCAGCCCCAGCCGTGCCCACACCACCGTAGGTGGCGTTGTCCTTGTTGTTGATCTTGGTGTAGGCAGCGTACACCTTGGTGCGCTTGCTCAGGTTGTAGTTGTAGCCCAGGATGAATTGGCTGGCACCGGTGTCATCACGACCGCCGATGTTGCCGGCGTGGCCGTAGCCCACGGCAATTTGCGAAGCACCGAAGGTGTAGCCACCGGTCAGGCGGAACAGATTGCGCTTGCCGAAATCGCCGAGTGCACCAAAGCCGCCAGTGCCAGTGGGGCTGATATCAAAGCCGACATTGTCCGAGCGCTGGTAGTAGCCGCCGATTTGGAAGTCGCCGATCGTGTAGTGGGCACGCAGACCATACTGCTTGGCATCGCCCAGCTTGGTGTAGCCAGCACCCAAAGCCAGCGGACCGCTTTCCCAATTGGCAGCAACGTCAT
Source organism: Comamonas sp. CMM03 (assembly GCF_019218715.1). Taxonomy (NCBI): domain Bacteria; kingdom Pseudomonadati; phylum Pseudomonadota; class Betaproteobacteria; order Burkholderiales; family Comamonadaceae; genus Comamonas; species Comamonas sp. CMM03. The sequence continues at coordinate 828,789 of NZ_JAHUXB010000002.1, forward strand.
AAGCGTTCTTGTTGGCGTAGGGGCCGGTGGCATTGATGCCATCAGCCTTTTCGTGGAAGGACATTGCACCTTCCAGGGTGAAGCCACCCAGCACTGGTGTGCGGTATGCAATCTTGTTGTCATCACGCATCAGGTAGCTGTACAGCTGGTCCGAGAAGAAGCCGGTGTCGTGGTTGGGCTCGTCCAGCACACCGTAGTCAGCCACCGCGTAGTAGGACTCTGCAGTCCAGCGACCCAGGCGCAGCATACCGAAGTTGCCCGACAGGTTCAGTTCGCTTTGGCGCTTGAAGTTCAGGGGGCCGGAGCCATCATCCGAGCCAAAACCGGCTTCCAGCTGGAAACCAGCCTTCAGGCCGCCGCCCAGATCTTCCACGCCCTTGAAACCGATACGCGAAGCGTTGTTGAACATGCCGGTGGTGCTTTGATCACCGATCTTCTGGCGTTCGATCGAGGTGTTCAAACGACCATAGATGGACACACTGCTTTGAGCCAGAGCAGCCGAGGTACCGCACACGGCCAGAACGGCCAGCATCAGACGTTGGATCTTCATTGGATTTCCTTGTGGATGGTTTCAGTTCGTTGGTGCCAGCGGGGCCGAAGGCTTGAGGCGCTATGCCTTGCTTCTGACGGCTGCTAGGTAGACAAATTGTAGGTGGCATGTCGCCCAAAACCCTTGCCAGCTGGGCGCAAAAGCGGCATCTGATGTTTTGCAACAACACCGCGCACCAGCATGCACCAGCCACAAAAATCAAACCCCGACGGCTTGCGCCATCGGGGTGCAGATTCATTCAGGCTTGCGCCCAAATGGTGCGTCTTCAGTCTTCGGCGTAGATGTCCACGTCCTTGGTTTCACGCAGGAACAGGGTACCGATCACGGCCGTCGCACCGGCGATGATGATGGGGTACCACAGGCCGTTGTACATATTGCCGGTCTGCGCCACGATGGCGAAGGACATGGTGGGCAGCAGGCCGCCGAACCAGCCATTGCCGATGTGGTATGGCAGGCTCATCGAGGTGTAGCGGATGCGGGTGGGGAACATCTCCACCAGGATGGCAGCGATGGGGCCATAGACCATGGTCACCAGCAGCACCAGATAGAACAGGATCACGATCATCATGACCTTGTTCATCTTGGCGGGGTCAGCCTTCTCGGGGTAGCCGTCGTTCTTCAGTGTTTCGCTCACGGCCTTGTTGAACTCGGCGCCCTTGGCCTTCAGTTCATCGGGGCTCAGGCCCTTGAGCGAGTAGCTGGGGATGGTGTGGCTGCCGATCTTGATCACGGCCGGCGTACCTGCCGGAGCGACTTCGCTTTCATAGCTCACCGAACGGTTGGACAGGGCTTGCTTGGCCACGTCGCAGGAGCTGGTGAACTTGGTCGTGCCGGTGGGGTTGAACTGGAACGAGCACTCGGCCGGGTCTGCCACGATCACCACCTTGTTGGCGGCCTGTGCGGCGGCCAGCGCCGGGTTGGCGGCTTCGGTGAGCATCTTGAAGGCGGGGAAGTAGGTCACCACGGCCAGCACGCAACCCATCATGATGATGGGCTTGCGGCCGATCTTGTCCGACAGCGTGCCGAAGACCACGAAGAAAGGCGTGCCCAGCAGCAGCGCGGCAGCGATCATCAGGTTGGCCGTCACGGCATCGACCTTCAGCTGCTGCGTCAGGAAGAACAGGGCATAGAACTGGCCGGTGTACCACACCACGGCCTGGCCGGCGGTCAGGCCCACCAGGGCCAGGATCACGACCTTCAGGTTCTTCCACTGGCCAAAGGCTTCGGACAGGGGGGCCTTGGAGACCTTGCCTTCGGCCTTCATCTTCTGGAAGGCGGGCGACTCGGACAGCTGCATACGGATCCACACCGAAATGCCCAGCAGCACCAGCGACACCAGGAACGGAATGCGCCAGCCCCAGTCTTGGAAGGCTTCTTCACCCACGGTGGTACGCACCCCCAGGATCACGATCAGCGACAGGAACAGACCGATCGTGGCCGTGGTCTGGATCCAGGCGGTATAGGCGCCGCGCTTGCCGTGCGGTGCATGCTCGGCCACATAGGTGGCAGCACCGCCGTACTCACCGCCCAGTGCCAGACCTTGCAGCATGCGCAGCACGATCAGGATGACCGGTGCCGCCACGCCGATGGCTGCGTAGTTGGGCAGGATACCCACGATGAAGGTGGACACACCCATGATCAGGATGGTCACCAGGAAGGTGTACTTGCGACCGATCATGTCGCCCAGGCGGCCGAACACCAGCGCGCCGAAGGGGCGCACGATGAAGCCGGCAGCAAAGGCCAGCAGCGCAAAGATGAAGGCCGATCCGGCATCCAGCCCGCTGAAGAACTGCTTGGCAATGATGGCTGCCAGCGAACCGTACAGGTAGAAGTCGTACCACTCGAAAACGGTTCCGAGTGACGACGCGAAAATCACTTTGCGCTCTTCGGGCGTCATGGGCCGGGCTGTGCCCGCCCCCTGCGCGCCGACGCCCTTTGCTGCGTTAATGGCCATGTTTGTCTCCTGATGTATGAATATGTAACGAGCCTTGGCGACAGGCACGTAAATTCACTATCCATCAGCAGATTGACACCGCTCTGACGTGATTCTTACAGAGATTGACGCCGAACTGAACCGGTTCTTACAGCTTTGGTGACAACCCTAGGGCTTGTTTTCTTGATGTGAAAATCCAAGGGCAAACCCTGCGGCTTATGTTGCACTGCCGTAAGTGCAAGGTCAGTAGTACTACCCAGAATCGTCTGCGGTGTCGCAGTGAGCATTTATGCCTATTGCGGCGCAGAAACAAACCGCAGGAGACATAACTCATGACCGATACCGTGGTCACCAAAATCCAGCGCAACCCGAAATATCTGGAGTTGCGCAGCAAGCGCAATCGCCTGGGGTTGGTGCTGACTGTGCTGATGCTGCTCGTCTATTACGGCTATGTGGCGCTGATTGCATTCGACAAGGAATTTCTGGCCCAGCCACTGAGCAGCTCCGGCGTGACCACCCTGGGCATTCCCATTGCCCTGTTTGTGATCGTGTTCACCGTGGCCATCACGCTGTTCTATATCCGCCGCGCGAACAATGAGTTCGACCAGCTGACCCAGCAAATCCTGAAGGACGCCCAGTCAAAATGAAGAGCTCCCTGCAACGCACGCTGGCAAACACGCTGGCGACCTCTCTCATGCTCTCGGCGACGGGCTCTGCCCTGGCCGCCGGTGGCGACATTGGCGACACCGCCAAGCAAGCCACCAACTGGACCGCCATCGTTCTTTTTGTGGCCTTTGTGGCCGGCACCCTGTGGATCACCAAGTGGGCCGCCTCCAAGACCCGCTCTGCCGCCGATTTCTACACCGCTGGCGGCGGCATCACCGGCTTTCAGAACGGCCTGGCGATTGCGGGGGACTACATGTCTGCCGCATCGTTCCTGGGCATTTCCGCCCAGGTCATGATCAGCGGCTACGACGGCCTGATCTACTCCATCGGTTTCCTGGTGGGCTGGCCCATTCTGACCTTCCTGCTGGCCGAACGCCTGCGCAACCTGGGCAAGTTCACCTTTGCCGACGTGGCCGGCTACCGTTTTGCCCAAGGTCCTTTCCGCATGTTCGCCGCCAGCGGCACCCTGGTGGTGGTGGCTTTCTACCTGATCGCCCAGATGGTGGGTGCGGGCCAGCTGATCAAGCTGCTGTTCGGCCTGGACTACTGGATCGCCGTGGTGCTGGTGGGTGTGCTGATGATGGTCTATGTGCTGTTCGGCGGCATGACCGCCACCACCTGGGTGCAGATCATCAAGGCCTGCATGCTGCTGGCCGGCGTGACCTTCATGGGCTTCATGATCATGTCCAAGTACGGCTTCAGCTTTGAAACGCTGTTCGCCGAAGGCGTGAAGGTGAAGACCGCGATTGCAGAAGCCGGCGGCAAGGAGCCCGATGTGGCGGCCAAGCTGGGCCTGTCCATCATGGGCCCCGGCGGCTTCATCAAGGACCCCATCTCGGCCATCAGCTTCGGCATGGCGCTGATGTTCGGCACGCTCGGCCTGCCCCACATCCTGATGCGCTTCTTCACGGTGCCGGATGCCAAGGAAGCACGCAAGTCCGTGGGCTGGGCCACGGTGTGGATCGGCTACTTCTACATCCTGATCTTCATCATCGGCTTTGGCGCCATCACCATGGTGCTGACCAACCCCGAGATGGCCGACACCGTCAAGGGCGTCATCAAGGGCGGCGCTGGCACGGCCAATATGGCGGCCGTGCTGGTGGCCAAGAGCGTGGGCGGCGATGTGTTCTACGGCTTCATCTCTGCCGTGGCCTTTGCCACCATCCTGGCCGTGGTGGCGGGTCTGACGCTGTCGGGCGCCTCTGCCGTGTCGCACGACCTGTACGCCACCGTGTTCAAGAACGGCAAGGCCGACAGCGCGTCGGAACTGCGCGTTTCCCGCCTGACGACGCTGACACTGGGCGTCATCGCGGTGCTGCTGGGCATTGTGTTCGAGAAGCAGAACGTCGCCTTCATGGTGGCCCTGGCCTTCGCGATTGCGGCATCGGCCAACTTCCCCGTGCTGCTGCTGTCGGTGCTGTGGAAGGGCTGTACCACCAAGGGCGCCGTCATTGGCGGCTTCCTGGGTCTGGTCTCCTCCGTGGGCCTGACCATCGTGTCGCCCTCGGTCTGGGAAGCCACGTTCGGCAACCCTCCCGGCTCGGCCTGGTTCCCCTACACGTCGCCCGCCCTGTTCTCGATGACCATCGGTTTCGTGGGCGTATGGCTGTTCTCGGTGCTCGACAAGAGCGGCCAGGCGGACAAGGAACGTGCGGCTTTCGAAGCCCAGCAAGTGCGTTCGGAAACCGGGTTCGGCGCATCGGGCGCATCGGGCCACTAAGCCCCTCGCAGCGCGGCGGCTGCCGCGCTGGCACCATGCAAAAGCCGGGTTCGAGAACCCGGCTTTTTTCATGCCCATGGCCTGTGGCCCCGCGTGCCCTTGTGTTCCGCGGCGCTTGTCACCGCACCGCTCTCACCGCGCGCCCTGCAGCTGGCGCAGTTTGATGAAGGCCAGTGCGGCCATCACCGCATCGTTCACGGCATCGTGCGCACGGCTTTGCGGCAGGCCGAGGTCTCGCATCAGCGTGTCAAAGCGCAGATCAATCTCCGGCGACTGCTGCCGGTGGGGTGGCAGCTGCCGGAATTTGTGGTCGTAGTAGAGTGCGGAAACTTCGTTCCGTGGCTGCGGCAGCGCAATACCCAGCAAGGGTCGCAGCACCCGGTTGATCATCGCCAGATCGAACTCCAGGTAGTAGCCCACCAAGGGCCGGCTGCCGATGAAATGCAGCAGCTGCAACACCGCATCCTGAACGGGCAGGCCCTTGGCCAGATCCCGCTCACGCAGCTGGTGGATGCGCACGCTGTCGGCACTGACACCATGGGGCGGGCGCACCAGCAGCTCCAGCCGCTGGCTGGTCAGAATGCGCTGCCCCTGGATGCGCACGGCACCGATGGAAACAATGTGGTCCCGGCGCACATCCAGCCCGGTGGTCTCGCAGTCCAGCGACACCCACTCGTCCGGTGGCGCCGGGTCCAGCACAAAGGCCAGGGCTGGATCGGCCAGCTGGCGCAGCAGCCGCTGGCGGCGCCAGCCCTCCAGCCAGTGGCGCAGCGGGTGCCACGGGTACGGACGGGTACTCACAGCGCATCCAGACGCAAACGCTGTTGCAGCAGCGTGCGGAAACGCCGCACCACCGCCAGGGCATCCTTGAGCAGATCCCGCTCCAGGCTGCTGAGGGTGGCAGGGTCCACCTCCCCCGTCACCGGCCGGTGACGCTCGATCTCGGACAGACCTGCCTGCAGCCGCAAGCCCATCAGCAGGTGCAAGGCCTCCCGCATCTCCCGCCCCAACGGGGCGTCCAGGGTGCCATCGGCGACCAGTGCGTCGATGCGGTCCACCGTGCTGGTGGTGTCCACATGCCGCGCCAGCGCCAGACTGCGCACGCCATGGACCAGCGGAAAGATGCCTGCTTTCTTCAGATGCACGCTGCTGAATGCATCGCTGCGGCCCAGCAAGCGGTTCCACCAGCCGCCGGATTCGCCAAAGCTGTCGATCACCGACGCAAAGCGGGCAATCAGGGCATCGTTGTCCGTGGCCAGACTCTGCAGCTGCTGGCGCACCCCGGCCAGCAGCGCGGCATCACCGGCCACGGCATGGGCGTCCAGAAAAATGGCCAGCCGCATCAGGCTGTCGGCACTGGGCATCAGCAGCCATTCCCTGGCACGCTGGCCAAAGTCGCTGACGCTGCCGCGCCATTCCGGGTTATTCAGCATGATGTGCCCGGGGCATTCCGGGTAGCCGAAACGCTGCAGCACCGCCGAAAAGGCATGGCAGATGGCGTCCAGATCGGCCGGTGGCGTGTATCCATCGCGCAGCAATAGCCCGTTGTCCTGGTCGGTCTTGAGCAACTGCTCGCCGCGCCCTTCACTGCCCATCACGAACAGGCAGCTGTTGGCCACCAGATCGGCCGGTGCCAGCATCTGCCAGGCGCGCTCGAACAGCCGGGCATTGAGCTGCTGCACCAGTTGGGCCATCAGCGCGATGCGTGTGCCGCCGCGGTGCAGTGCCGACAGCAGTTGGGTGATCTGTGCAGCCGGGTGCTCCAGCGCCTGCAGGTCGCCCGCCTGCTCGATCTGCACCAGGATCAGGTGGGAATGGTTGGCCAGAAAGCTGAACAGGTCCAGCGCCTCCAGCATCCCGCACACCTGGCCGTCCCCGTCCAGCACCGCCAGCCGGTGCACGCGGGCGCGCAGCAGCAGTGCCATGGCATCCCCCAGCTGGTCGCTGGCCCGTACGCTGATCACCGGACTGCTGGCGAACTCGCCCACCGCCAGCTTCCCCAGGTGGCGCCCGTCGAGGATGGCGCGCTGCAAGGTGGTGTTGGAAAAAATGCCGATGCCCTGCGGCAGCCCGGACACCAGCACGCTGGTGGTGCGCTGTTCCTGGAACAGCCGGGTCACGCTGACGATGTCGGTGGCCGCATCCACCACATGGGCGGGGCGCACAAAGGCCTGCTCCACCCGCATCAGGGTCAGGGACTGCCGCTCATGCTGGTCGGCGCGCTGGGCCAGGGTCCCCAGCTTGTGGCCTAGATCGGCAAACAGCAGCGCACCGAACGCCGTGTTGCGCGCAATCAGCTCGTTGACGGTCTCGTGCGCCAGCTGGTAGGCCACCAGCTCTTCGACCACCACAAAACGGCTGCTGGCACGCCCCGCCACGAGGGCCCGGCCATCGAAGCAGTCTTCGGGCCCGTAGGAGGCCAGCAACTGCTCGCCCTCGGTCTGCTCCACATGGCCCTTGATGATGACAAACAGGTGGGTCGGCGCCATGCCCCGGTCCAGCACCACGGCCCCTTCCGGAAAGTAGGCGATGTCGACACCGCTGCAGACCAGGGCCTGCTCGTCAGGCGTCAGACAATCGAACGGGGAAACGGCGAAATTGAAGGCATTGGGCATAGCGCAGGCATTCAAGCCTGCAAGCCTTGCTCCACGCTTGCAGCCGCCTCCCAGCGGCCTTGGGTGAACCAGCCTCCGCCCTGCAGGTAGTCCCGCAGCATGGGCAGGCCATCCACCCCGAAGAAGGTGCGGCCGTCCACGCTCACTGTGGGAACGCCGAACACGCCCGCGGCTGCGGCCTCTTCGGTATTGGTGCGCAGCAGGCCCTTGGCGCGCTCTGCGGCCTGCGCATCGGTGCGCAGCTGCGCCGCCAGGCGCTCACGCAAGGCGGCGATGCGCTCCGCCCCCAGCGCGTCGCCCCCGCCTTCCCACACATGGCGGAACAACGCGTCCGCCGTGAAGCGGTTGATGCAGCCGTCCTCGCTGCACTCCAGAGCCAGACGCAGCAGGGGCAGCGGGTTGAAAGGGTGGCGCTGCGGCATCTGCAGCGACGTGCCTTGCGCATGGCCCAGCCACTCGGCATGGCGGTAGGTCCATGCCCGCTTCGGAGGAATACCGGCAGGCCCGGGGTTGGCGTGCTGCTTCAACAACGCGCCCAGCAGCACCGGACGGTAGCGCACATGGCAGCTGATGCCCTCCAGCTGCGCAGGCAACTGGGCGAACGCCAGCCAGGCATAGGGCGACACAAAATCCAGATAGAACGTGATCTCGCGCATCTGCGCCTCCCTGTGCCGCTAGGGCGTTATTCGGCTCACAACGTGGGCTGTGCCATACCGCAACGCTGCAGCACGGCGCCCCAGATCTGGCGCTGTGTGGCGGCGTCGGACTTGCCCCACTGGCGCAATTCATCCAAGGTGCGCAGGCAGCCGACGCAGTGGCTGCGGTCGTCGTCCATGCGGCAGACCGAGATGCAGGGCGAAGGCGGCGCCTCCAGGGCATGGGCGTCCAGCAGGCCCTGGCCCAGCACGGTGCGGGCCTTGTCCAGCAAGGCATCGGGTGGCAAAGGACAGCTCATGCACCCTCCCCGGCCGGCAACTCCACCACATCCACCACCGGCGCACCGGTCAGTTGCTGCAGCGCCACCATGTCCAGCGGAAACACCGCATGCGGATGCCCAGCCGCCGCCCACAACACCTCAAAGCGCGCCAGGCTGGCGTCAATCACGGTCACCGGCGGCTGCAGATGCGCCACCGGGCTCACGCCGCCAATGGCAAAGCCGGTGCGCGCCTTCACATAGTCGGCATCGGCGCGCCCCACCTTGCCCACCAGGGCCGCCAGCTTCTTCTCGTCCACGCGGCGGTCACCGGCCGCCACCACCAGCACATGGACGCCATCTTCCTTGCGCTTGAAGACCACGCTCTTCGCCACCTGTCCCACGGCAATGTCCAGCTGGTCCGCTGCTTCCTGCGAGGTCCGGGCCGCACCATCCAGCATCTGCGGGCCGTGCGCATGGCCGGCCTCCTGCAGATAGCGCGCGACGCGCTGCACGCCTTCCGGCAGGCTATGCAATTCCGATCCGCACATCACACGGCCTCGCAGACTGCGCTGCTCGCGCGCTTGGCCAGCACGGCCTTGGCCACCCGCGACTGCGTGGGGCGCCCCAGGTGTTCGCTGATGAACGCTCCGGCATCGATCAGCTGGTCCAGATCGATGCCCGTGTCGATGCCCATGCCGTGCAGCATGTAGACCACGTCTTCGGTCGCCACATTGCCCGTCGCCCCCTTGGCGTAGGGGCAGCCGCCCAGACCGGCCACCGAGGTGTCGTACTGCCACACGCCCATGGCCAGTGCGGCCAGCGTGTTGGACAGCGCCTGGCCGTAGGTATCGTGAAAATGGCCCGACACATCGTTGATGTCGAAATGCTGCAGCGTGGCTTCGATGGCCTTGCGCACCTTGACCGGCGTGCCCACCCCGATCGTGTCCGCCACACCGATATGCTGCACGCCGATGCCCTTCATCAGCCCGGCCAGATAGGCCACGCGCTCCGGCGCCACCTCGCCCTCATAGGGGCAGCCCACGGTGCAACTCATCGCACCGCGCACGTAGATGCCGGCGGCACGGGCCGCTTCCACCACGGGCGCAAAGCGCTCGATGCTCTCGGCAATGGAGCAGTTGATGTTCTTCTGGCTGAACGCCTCGCTGGCCGCACCAAACACCACGATCTCGTCGGGCCTGGACAACACGGCCGCCTCGTAGCCTTTCAGGTTGGGCGTCAGCACCGAATAGCGCACCCCTGGCTTGCGCGCGATGGCGGCCATCACCTCGGCGTTGTCCGCCATCTGCGGCACCCATTTGGGCGATACAAAGCTGGTGACCTCGATCTCGGTCAGACCCGCATTCTGCAAACGGTGCACCAGCTCCACCTTGACGGCGGCCGGCACAGGCTGCTTCTCGTTCTGCAGACCGTCGCGGGGGCCGACGTCGACCAATTTCACGCGTTGGGGATAACTTGTCATGGCTGTCTCCTGTTCAGATTCACATCGTCGGGCGATGCGCAAGCGGATGGGGCGTCATCGTGGCGGTATCCGCTGCAGCGGCTAGGGCGTGGCAGCGGGATGCTGCTGCGCCACCTGGGCAAACCAGTCGTCGCAGCCGTTGTGCGCTGCCGTGGGTGGGTAGGGGCCGTCACCCGCCGGGCTGACGTGGCTGGCCGTTCCCTTGTCCACCGCATGCACCTGGTAGCCCAGCAGATCCTGGACCACGCCCGTGTAGAGCAGATTGGTCTGGCGCAGACTGCCGTCAGGGGCCACGGCATGGGCGGCCACCTTCTGCAATTGTCCCCACCACTGCGGCTGCTGCTGACGCAGGGCGGCATTCCCCCAGACCAGCAACGGGACTTCATACGCGCTGCGGGTGCTGCCATGGGTGTAGGAACCGCCGCATTGCGGGAAATTCTGTCCATGGTCCGACACATACACCAGCGCGGCGCGCACCCCGGGAAGGGCGTCCAGCCGGGAAATCCAGTCGGCCAGCAGGCTGCTGGAATAGGCAATGCTGTTGTCGTAGGGGTCTTCCCACTTCGCAAATTCCGGAGGGTAGCGCTTGTTGACCCGCGGGTGGCTGCCATACATGTGCAGCGTGATCAGCGCAGGTTGCCCCGCCGCCTGTTGCTGCAGGCTGCTGGCCAGCAGCTCCGTCAACGCCCCGTCCTGCAGGCCATCCTGCAGGTTCACAAACCGGTCGGAACGCTGGCGGAATGCCGCGTGCGCAAAACTCAGCGACATGCCCGAAGCACTCTGGTTGCTCAACGTCTCCACGCGGAAGCCGGCAGACCGACCTTGGTCCAGCACGGTCACCACCCCGGACTCCGGCATCTCGGCCATGCGCTGCCCGGTCAACAAGACCGGCACCGTCTTGCCGGTGTTGTTGCCATTGGCCGTCACCGGCAAGGTCACCAGCCCGTCACGCCAGGGGCGCAGCGCTGCATTGGTATCGTTGCCCTGGTAGCCCAGCAGGGACCAGCGCTGGGCGCTAGCGCTTTCGCCAATCACCATCACCACCACATCGGCCATGGGCGCAGCGGCGGGAGGGGCCATGGGCGGAATGCGGTAGATCGATTCCGCGGCGTGGGCGTACCGCGCGTACGATTCGCCCAGGGTCATGGGGTACACCCGGTCCACACGGCGCAGCGTGCCCTCCAGGCCATAGCCCTTGGCCACCCCGGTGGTTGCCAGCACGCCCCACACCAGCCAGCTCGCCCAGCCCACACCCCGCAGCAACCGCCCCGTCAGCAGCGGCGCGCGGCGCCACAGGTGCACGGCCGCGGCCACGGCAGGAAGCAACCAGCACAGCAGACTCGCCAGATCCTGCAGCCGGTAGGAGCTGGCGTACTCCCAGGCCTCTGTGGTGGAGGCACCCAGCACCGAATACCAGAAGAACTCGTCCGGCGCTGAACGCACGGCGTAGAAATAGCCCAGATAGCAGGCCCCCACCAGCACCAGCACCCATGCCGCCACGCGGGTCAAGGGACGCCACAGCAGGCAGCCGCACCACAGCAGGGCCGACAGCGCCACATCCCCCAGGGTGCGCGAGGAGGGCCACATCCACACCAGCGGCAGGAACAGCCACAGCCAGGCCAGCGCCGTCACCCAGCCGCCCCCTCGGGAGACGGAGTGGCGGGCATTCAGGGGAGCCAAAGTGGCATGGGGACGCATGTTCATTCCAGGATTCCAGCTTCACAACGGGCCGCATTGTTGCCCACTTGGGCCCGCTCTGCGATCCCGCCCTCCATCCCCCTCATCGGGTCATCGGGTCAATACCCGCGCTGCGGATCGACCATGCCCTTGACGGGCTTGCCCTGGCTCAGGTCCACCACCTTGCCGACGATCTGGGCAATGCTTTCATCGCGCAGCGTACGGGCAGAGGTGTGGGGCGTCATGGTGATGCGCGGCTCGGACCAGAACGGATGGCCGGCGGGCAGAGGCTCCTGGCGGAACACATCCAGCGTGGCCCCGGCGATCTGGCCTTCGGCCAGCAGCGCCAGCAGATCGTCCTCCACCAGGTGCCCGCCACGCGCCACGTTGACCACATAGGCGCCGGCTTGCAACCGGCCCAGATTCTCGCGGTTCAGAATGTTCTCGGTCTCGGGCGTCAGCGGCAGCAGATTGATCAGCACCCTGGTCTGCGACAGAAACTCCGCAAAGCCATCGCTGCCATGCAGCGTGCGCACACCGTCCACCGCCTTGGGCGAACGGCTCCAGCCCAGCACAGGGAACTCGAACACCGTCAGCGCCTTGGCCACGCGCTCACCCAGCACGCCCAGGCCCATGACGCCCACGGTGAAGTCCTCGCGCGTGCGCGGCTTGCGGAAAGCCCATTTCCCGGCGCGCATATCGGCCTCATAGCCATCCAGCTCGCGGAAATGGCGGATCACCGCCTGCGTCACATATTCGGCCATCTGCACCGACATGCCGGCATCGTCCAGTCGCACTACCTGGGCATTGGCCGGCAGCCTCAGCTTCATCAGCGCATCCACACCGGCGCCGATGTTGAACAGCGCCTTCAATCCCGGCTGCTCGTCCATGAACTGCTGGGGCGGCGCCCACACCACGGCGTAGTCCGCCTGGGGGGCACCCGGCGCCCACACGCTGATGTCTGCATCCGGCAGCGCGGCGCGCAAGCCCTCCAGCCAAGGTTCGGCCTTGGTGCCCGTACAACAAAAAGTGACTCTCATGGCGCGCAAGCGTAACCGGGTTGGTGGGGGGACGCTGTCATCGGCAGCGCAATCCCTTGGCAAAAAAAGGAGCTGCATGGGCCCATGAAGACTGGGCCGCCAACAGATCCTGGCCGCATCCTTCGATGTCTAAGCACAGGGCGCGCACTTTTCGATGGCGGCCATCACCGCTTGCCATGTGGCCCCTGGCGCGCCCCTGCACACCGCCCCCGGTGGCGCCGGGAACCGCCCGCAAAGCCGCGCCCTCCGCCATTCAGGCCGCCACGGCGCTGGTGATGCGGATCAGCTCCGCCCCTTCCGCCACCTGGTCGCCCGGTGCGTACAGCAGCTCCTGCACCACGCCATCGGCCGGTGCCGCAATGGTGTGCTCCATCTTCATGGCCTCCATCACCGCCAGCGGCTGGCCCTTGGTCACGCTGTCGCCGGCCTGCACCGCAAACGACACCACCTTGCCGGGCATGGGCGCCGTCAGGCGGCCTCCTTCGGTGCCGCTGTCACCGGCATGGGCCAGCAGATCGACTTCGGTCAGCTGGGCGCTGCCGGCCGGGGTGAACACGGTCACCGCTTCGCCCTGCACATAGACCTGCACGCTGCAGCGCTGCGCACCCAGCTGCAGATCCAGTCCACCAGCACCCAGAGCGCGCCATTGCAGTGTCTGGGCTTCGCCAGCGGCCTGCGCGCCCACTTCGGTCACGCTCAGCTGCGCCGGGGCACCGCCTTGGGCGTAGGCCAGTGTGGCCGCCAGCTCCACGCCCTGGTAGGCAAACTGGAAGTAGCGCTGCGAGCGGCCATACATGCTCCAGCCGTCGCGCTGGCTGAAGGGGTCGGCCGTCTGGGTGGCTTTCTCCTGCTCCAGCGTGGCGGCCACGGCAGCGGCAATCGCCAGCTGGCGGCCCACGGCATCCTGGCCGAACAGCACGGCACGCTCCCGCTCGATCAGTGCCGTATCCAGCTTGGCCGTGGCAAAGGCCTTGCTCTTCACCACCTGCCGCAGGAACTGTACATTGGTGGCCAGGCCCACGATATGCGTTTGCTGCAAGGCCGCATCCAGCCGTGCCAGCGCCTGGGCACGGTCGTCGCCATGCACGATCAGCTTTGCGATCATGCTGTCGTAGAAGGGGCTGATGGCATCGCCTTCTCGCACGCCGTCGTCCACGCGCACATCGCCGATGGCAAAACTGGTGCAATCCGGCTTGCGGTAGACGTTCAGGCTGCCGGTGGCGGGCAGGAAGTTGTTCTCGGGGTTTTCGGCACAGATCCGCGCCTCGATGGCATGGCCGATGATCTTCAGCGCGCTTTGCGGCTTGGGCAGCGGCTGCCCTGCCGCCACCAGCAACTGCCAGGCCACCAGGTCTTCGCCCGTGATGGCCTCCGTCACCGGATGCTCCACCTGCAGGCGGGTGTTCATTTCCATGAAGTAGAACTGCATGGCGTCGGGCTGGTCATAGCCGCCGGGCTGTTCGACGATGAACTCGACTGTGCCCGCACCCACATAGTTCACGGCCTTGGCGGCGGCCACGGCGGCTTCGCCCATCTTCTTGCGCAGCGCCTCGGTCATGCCGGGGGCGGGTGCTTCTTCCAGCACCTTCTGGTGGCGGCGCTGCACAGAGCAATCGCGCTCGAACAGGTAGACGCAGTTGCCGTGCGTGTCGCCAAACACCTGGATCTCGATATGGCGGGGGCGCAGCACGTATTTCTCGATCAGCACAGCATCGTTGCCAAAGCTGTTGATGGCCTCGCGCTTGCACGACTCCAGCGCAGCGGCAAAGTCCTGGCTTTTTTCCACCAGGCGCATGCCCTTGCCGCCGCCGCCGGCGCTGGCCTTGATCAGCACCGGGTAGCCGATACGGTCCGCTTCCTGGTGCAGCATGGAGGGATCTTGCCCGGCGCCGTGGTAGCCAGGCACCAGCGGCACCTGGGCCTTTTCCATCAGCTGCTTGGACTCGGCCTTCAGGCCCATGGCACGGATGGCACTGGCGGGTGGGCCAATGAAGACCAGGCCCGCGGCCGCGCAGGCATTGGCAAAGTCTTCGTTCTCCGAGAGAAAGCCGTAGCCGGGGTGGATGGCCTCAGCCCCTGTCTGCCTGGCCGCCTCCAGAATGCGCTCCCAGCGCAGATAGCTGTCCTTGGGCGCACTGCCGCCGATGTGCACGGCCTCGTCACAGGCCGCCACATGCTTGGCGTTCGCGTCCGCATCCGAGTACACGGCCACGGTGCGCACGCCCATGCGGCGGGCAGTGGCCGCCACGCGGCAGGCAATTTCACCGCGGTTGGCAATCAGGATCTTTGTGAACATATTGTCTCCAGGATTTTTGGGTCTTCTCAGGCGCTTGTGTCCGTTGCAAGTGCACAAGCCGTCCAGTCTTTAGATCTCTAGGTCTTTGGCAGTGCGTCCGCCTCGGCACCGAACCAGCCACGCAGGCGGCGGACCGCACCGCGCACAAAGCGCCACAGCATCCAGGTCACCACCCACATGGCAATCACCACCACCACCAGCGCCACGCCGAACACCAGCGGATGGGCCAGCGCCAGCCAGATGGCGCCGACGGCCGTGGTGTCCTCCACCAGGCTGGCACCCACATTCGAAAACGGCTCCGGGCTGGTGTTGATCAGCGCACGGGTGCTGGTCTTCGCAGCCTGGCTGGTGGCCGCCAGCGTGCCGCCCATCAGTGCGGCCACCGTGGCCATGGTGGCGTTGTCGGCACCGAACACGCCGGCAGCCAGGGCCGCCCCGGCGGGCACGCGCAGCACGCTTTGCAGCAAGTCCCACAGCGAATCCACGCCGGGAATCTTGTCGGCCAGAAACTCCACACACAGCATGCTGCCACTGGCAAACAGCAGGGCCGGGTGTTCCAGCACATGCAGGCCGCCGGGCAGCACCACCAGGCCGGTGGCGCCCAGCAGCCCCACCAGGAACACCACGATGTAGAGCCTGAAACCGCTGGCCCAGCCCAGTGCGGCGGCCAGGGCCAGCAGGCTGGCCATGTCCATGCCGCTCAAGGCCTTGCCCGCCGTGTCCGCCACCGCGCCGCCGGCCGATGCCATGGCATCGCCGGCCTGCCGTGCCGCCTGCTCCACCGCCTCGCGGTCGGGGTGCAGGCCCACGCGGTGCAGCCATTGGAGGAAGGCGTTCCAGTACTCGGTCATGGCCGTACGCTTTCAGGAAGTCAGAGACCTCTCACGATAGCCAGGACGGCTTGCGCTTGCTGAGGAAGGCCTGCACGCCTTCCTTGCCTTCCTCGCTGGCGCGGATATCGGCAATCACCTCGACGGTGGAAGCGATCAGTTGGGCGTTGATTTCCCGCTCGGCCACATCCAGCACCAGTTTCTTGCAGGTACGCACCGCGTCCGGCCCGGCCACCAGCAACGCCTTGAGCAGGCTGTCCACGGCGTCGTCCAGCTGTTCGGCCGCCACCACCTGGTGCACAAAGCCGATGCGCAGGGCTTCGGCCGCATCAAAGCGCTCGCCGGTCAGAAAGTAGCGGTGGCCGGCACGCGCGCCCATGGCACGCAGCACATAGGGGGCGATGGTGCCGGGCACCAGGCCGATCTTCACCTCGCTCAGGCAGAAGCCGGCGTTCTCTGCCGCCACCGCCATGTCGCAGGCCGCCACCAGGCCCATGCCGCCGGCATAGACATCGCCCTGCACGCGGGCAATGGTGGGCTTGGGGCAGTGGTAGATGGTGCGCAGCATCTCGGCCAGAGCGCCCGCATCCTGCAGGTTCTCGGCACGGTCGTAGTCGGCCATGCGGCGCATCCAGTTCAGGTTGGCGCCGGCACAGAACGCCGTGCCTTCCGCCGCCAGCACGATGGCGCGCACATCCGGGCGCTCGCCCGCCACGCGGAAGGCTTCGGTGATTTCCAGAATCACCTCGTCACTGAAGGCGTTGCGGATTTCCGGCTGTGTCAGCGTGACGGTGGCCACGCCGGCGTTGACGGTCAGGGTCAGATAACGGTGGGTCATAGCATCCTCCCTTTCACATGCGGAACACGCCGAACTGCGTGTCCTCGATCGGTGCATTGCGGCTGGCCGACAGGCCCAGCGCCAACACGCGCCGGGTATCCGCCGGATCGATCACGCCATCGTCCCACAGGCGGGCCGTGGCGTAGTAGGGGTGGCCCTGGTCTTCGTACTGCTGGCGGATTGGGGACTTGAAGGCCTCTTCCTCCTGCGCGCTCCAGCTGCCGCCCTTGGCTTCGATGCCGTCGCGCTTGACGGTGGCCAGCACGCTGGCCGCCTGCTCGCCGCCCATCACCGAGATGCGGGCGTTGGGCCACATCCACAGGAAACGCGGGCTGAAGGCGCGGCCGCACATGCCGTAGTTGCCGGCGCCAAAGCTGCCGCCAATGATGATGGTGAACTTGGGCACCGCGGCCGTGGCCACGGCCGTGACCAGCTTGGCACCGTGGCGGGCAATGCCTTCGTTCTCGTACTTGCGGCCCACCATGAAGCCGGTGATGTTCTGCAGAAACACCAGCGGAATCTTGCGCTGGCAGCACAGCTCGATGAAGTGCGCCCCCTTGACGGCCGATTCGCTGAACAGAATGCCGTTGTTGGCAATGATGCCCACCTGCATGCCTTCGATGCGGGCAAAACCGCAGACCAGCGTGCTGCCGAAGCGGGCCTTGAACTCGTCGAACTGGCTGCCGTCCACGATGCGGGCAATGATTTCGCGCACATCGAATGGCTTGCGCGTATCCACCGGAATCACACCATACAGCTCCCGGGCATCAAACAGCGGCGCCGCCGGCGTGCTGTCTCCCTGCGCTGGCGCCTTGTTCTTGTTCAGATTCGCCACCGCCTGGCGGGCCAGCGCCAGCGCATGCATATCGTTCTGCGCCAGATGGTCGGCCACGCCGGACAGGCGCGTATGCACATCGCCGCCGCCCAGGTCTTCGGCGCTGACCACCTCGCCGGTGGCCGCCTTCACCAGGGGCGGGCCGCCCAGAAAGATCGTGCCCTGGTTCTTGACGATGATGGACTCATCGCTCATGGCCGGCACATAGGCGCCGCCGGCCGTGCAGCTGCCCATGACCACCGCGATCTGGGAAATGCCCTGGGCGCTCATATTGGCCTGGTTGAAGAAGATGCGGCCGAAGTGTTCGCGATCCGGAAACACATCGTCCTGATTCGGCAGGTTGGCACCACCGGAGTCGACCAGGTAAATGCACGGCAGATGGTTCTGCGCGGCGATTTCCTGGGCGCGCAGGTGCTTCTTGACCGTGATGGGGTAGTAGGTGCCGCCTTTGACCGTGGCATCGTTGCACACCACCATGCAGTCCACGCCGCTGACGCGGCCGATGCCGGCAATCAGCCCGGCACCCGGCGCATCGTTGCCATACATGTTCAAGGCGGCCAGCGGCGCCAGCTCCAGAAACGGCGTTCCCGGATCCAGCAGGCGCTGCACGCGTTCGCGCGGCAGCAGCTTGCCGCGCGCCACATGCTTGGCACGGGCAGCCTCGCCGCCCCCCAGCGCCACCTGTTCGCAGCGCGCACGCAGGTCATCCACCACCGTCTGCATCGCAGCGGCATTGGCCAGGAAATCCGCGGAACGCGGGTTAAGTTGTGTCCCCAGAATGTTCATCGTCTGCCTTTACGGGTTTACCCTAGCTTTTCCCATGGTTTTTGCTTCTGTCCGATACGCGCGCGCCGGGTGCTCTCACAGAAAATGCCCCCATGCACACCGTTGAAACCGTCTTGCTCGTGCTGATGCTCGGTGCCGTCACCGGCATTGCCGCACGCTATATGCGCGCCATTCCGCTGCCTCTGATCCAGATTGCCCTGGGCGCCGTGATTGCCTGGCCCCAGAAGGGGCTGCACATCAGCTTCAATCCTGAACTGTTTCTGCTGCTGTTCATTCCGCCGCTGCTGTTTGCCGACGGCTGGCGCATTCCCAAGCGCGAATTCTTTGCCCTGGCCCGTCCCATCCTGCTGCTGGCCTTCGGTCTGGTGTGCTTCACGGTGCTGGGCCTGGGCTACTTCATCCACTGGATGATTCCGTCCATCCCGCTGACCGTGGCCTTTGCCCTGGCGGCCGTGGTCTCGCCCACGGACGCCGTGGCCGTGTCGGCCATCACGCGCAACCTGGGCATGCCGCACAAGACCATGCACATGCTCGAAGGCGAATCGCTGCTGAACGACGCGTCCGGCCTGGTGGCCGTCAAATTCGCCGTGGCCGCCACGCTGACCGGCGCCTTCTCCTGGGGCGCCGTGGCCAAGGACTTCACCTGGATGGCTGTTGGTGGCCTGGGCATTGGCGCGCTGATGGGCTGGGGTTTCAGCACCGCGCGCGATGCCATCACCCGCCGCGTGGGCGATCTGGCCGCCACGCAGATGGTGTTGCTGCTGGTGCTGCTGCCCTTTGCGGCCTACCTCGCGGGCGAAAAGATCGGGGTCTCGGGCATTCTGGCTGCCGTGGCTGCCGGTATTGCCACCAATTTTGCCGACCTGGACCGTGGCAACTTCATCTCCGAGCGCCTGCAGACCGAGGGCACCTGGAGCATGGTGGAGTCGGCCTTCAACGGTGCCATCTTCCTGCTGCTGGGCCTGCAGCTGCCGTCCATCATCGGCGTGACCTTGCTGGACGCCGGTGACGACTGGTGGCAGCTGGTGGCCTATGTGGTGGTGATTTCCTTTGCCCTGCTGCTGATGCGCTGGGTGTGGATCACGCTGGGCGTGCACGGCGCCCTGCGCCGCGCCCACCAGGAGGGCAAGATGCTGGAAAAGCCCTCCCACCTGCTGAATCTGGCCACCACCATGGCCGGCATCCGTGGTGCGGTCACGCTGGCAGCCGCCCTGTCCATTCCGGTCCACATGCGCAGCGGCCTGCCCTTTCCCTCGCGCGATCTGCTGATCTTTCTGGCCACCGGGGTGATTCTGTTCACCCTGGTCCTGGGCAGCATCGCCCTGCCGCTGCTGCTGCGCCGCATGCCCGCGCACGAAGACACCGAGACCCAGCACGAGGAGCGCAGTGCCCGCGCCGCCGCCTGCAAGGCGGCCATCGCCAGCCTGACCATGACCGAGGAAGAAGCGCAAAAGCACGACGAGGCCTGGATCGCCCAGTACCAGGAAGTGGTGGGGCGCATCACCCAGGAATACCGCAACCGCATCCACCTGCTGGACGACAGCGGCGTGGCGACCTCCACCGAAGCCCAGCGCGACACCCCCGAAATGGTCCATGAGCGCCGCCTGCGCTATCTGCGCGAGATGGAACTGCGCCTGCACTGCATTCACGTGGAGCGCGACACCCTGTACGCCGAACGCCAGGCCCACCGCATCAACGACGAAACCCTGCGTGCCATGGTCAGCGAACTGGACATGTCCGAAGTGGCGCTGCGCAAACGCCTGGTGGTGGCCCGCCGCGCCGCCGGCCTGCCGCCCCTGCCCCACGCCGGCGGCGCGCACTGAGCGCCACGGCACGCAGCCGGTAAGAGTGCGACGGGCCGTGCAGCTCATGCCGTGCGATCCGTGGTCAGCTGCAGCTGTTCCACCATCTCTTCGCGGATGCGGAACTTCTGGATCTTGCCGGTCACCGTCATCGGGAAAGCGTCCACAAAGCGGATGTAGCGCGGCACCTTGTAGTGGGCAATCTGCCCCTGGCAGAAACTGCGCACCCCGTCCTCGTCCAGGCTTTCACCGGGCTTGGCGATGATCCAGGCGCACAGCTCCTCACCGTAGCGGCTGTCGGGCAGGCCCACCACCTGCACATCCTGAATTTTCGGATGGCGGTAGAGGAATTCCTCGATCTCGCGCGGGTAGATGTTCTCGCCGCCGCGGATCACCATGTCCTTGATGCGGCCGACGATGTTCACATACCCCTCGGCGTCCATGGTGGCCAGGTCGCCGGTGTGCATCCAGCCCTCGGCATCGATGGCTTCGCGCGTCTTGGCCTCGTCCCCCCAGTAGCCGTGCATCACTGAATACCCCTTGGTGCACAGCTCGCCCGATGTGCCGGGCGCCACCGTGGCACCGGTGTCGGGGTCGATCACCTTCACTTCCAGGTGCGGCTGCACCTTGCCCACCGTGGCCACGCGCTTTTCCAGCGGCGTGCCGGCATCGCTCTGGCAGCTGACCGGGCTGGTTTCCGTCATGCCGTAGGCGATGGTGATTTCGGACAGATGCATGTCGCGCACCACACGCTTCATCACCTCGATGGGACAGGGCGAGCCGGCCATGATGCCGGTGCGCAGCGTGGACAGGTCGAACGTCTGAAACTGCGGGTGCTGCAGCTCGGCAATGAACATCGTGGGCACGCCGTGCAGGCCGGTGCAGCGCTCGGCCTGCACCGCCTCCAGCACGCTCAGCGCATCAAAACCGTCGTTCGGGTAGACGATGCAGCTGCCGTGGGTGAAGCAGGCCAGGTTGCCCAGCACCATGCCAAAGCAGTGGTACAGCGGCACGGGGATGCAGAGGCGATCTTCGGGCGTGAGCCGCATGCATTCGCCTATGAAGAAACCGTTGTTCAGGATGTTGCGGTGCGTCAGCGTCGCACCCTTGGGGAAGCCCGTGGTGCCGCTGGTGAACTGGATGTTGATGGGGTCGGTGTTCTGCAGCGTGGCCGCGATCTGGTCGATGCGCGCATCCTCGGCATGGCCTTCGGCCAGCAGATCCGAAAAACGCACCATGCCGGGCTGGTCATCGCCCTCGTCCGCCACATCGATCCACACCACGGTGCGCAGCGTGGGCAGGCGCACCGCCTCCAGCTGGCCGGGCGTGTGGTCGGACAGCTCGGGCGCCAGCTCGCGCAGCATGCCCAGGTAATTGCTGGTCTTGAACTGCGGCATGGCCACCAGTGCCTTGCAGCCCACCTTGTTCAGCGCGTATTCCACCTCGGCCGTGCGGTAGGCCGGGTTGATGTTGACCAGGATGATGCCTACCTGCGCCGTGGCCAGCTGCATCAGCACCCATTCGGCGTTGTTGTGGCTCCAGATTCCCACGCGGTCGCCCGGCGCCAGCCCCAGGCCCAGCAGCGCGCTGGCCAGCTGGCGGGCGCTGCGGTGCAGCTCGGCATAGGTATAGCGCAGGCCCTGGTGGCGGCTGACCAGGGCCTCGCGCCCGGGCTGGCGCGCAGCCATCTGCGCAAAGAAATCGCCAATGGTCTGCTCGATCAGCGGCTGGTCGGTCGCACCGCGTGCATGGCTGGTGGACAAAAGGGTGGCGTCCATGGGAATGTGTCTCCTGCTGCCGGCGGCGCTGCGTGGCGCTGCCATGTCGATAGGTGGGTTCAGGATACGGGTCTCTCCCGCCCAGATGGCGTCAGCAAGGTTGCAATAATTGCCACACCATGTACACGCCCAGCCTGGTCCCCGAGACCGCCTCCGCCCTGCACGCCTCCCCTGCACTCACGCCCATGGCCTTTGTGCAGGCCGTGGTCTGGGCCTATGCCAAACGCGACCTGGACCCGATCGCCGCACTGCAAGCGGCACAAATTGCGCCAGAACAGGTGGCCAAGACCCGTGCCCGCATCACCGCACTGCAGATGGAGCTGCTCTGTGCCCACGCCATGCGCGAGCTGGACGACGAAGCCCTGGGCTGGTTCGGCCGCCGACTGCCCTGGGGCAGCTACGGCATGCTGGCGCGCGCCAGCATCAGCAGCCCCACGCTGGGCCTGGCCATGGCACGCTGGTGCCGCCACCACGGGCTGCTCAATGACGATGTCACGCTGGAGCTGGTGCGCCACGGCGAACTGGCCGAGCTGCGCCTGCAGGAGCGGCGCGATCTGGGCCCGGTACGGGAGTTCTGCACCGTCTCGCTGCTGCGCAACGCCCACGGCGTGGCCAGCTGGCTGATCGACGCGCGCCTGCCGCTGCTGGAAGCCAGCTTCCCATTTGCGGCCCCACCCCATGCCGATGCCTACCCGCTGATGTTCCCTGGCACGGTCACTTTCGATGCCCCCTGGGCCAGCCTGCGCTTTGAAGCCCGCCTGCTGGACCTGCCGCTGGCCCGTGACGAAACCGCGCTACAGCAGATGCTGCAACGCGCCCTGCCCATCCAGGTACTGCCCTACCGCCGTGAAAAGCAGTGGAGCGCCCGCGTGCGCCAGCTGCTGGTGGCCGACACCCAGCTGCTGCACACCGCCGACACCCTGGCCCGCGCCCTGCTGGTGTCACCGCGCAGCCTGCACCGCCAGCTGCAAACCGAAGGCCAGACCCTGCAGGCCCTGAAAGACAGCGTGCGCCTCGACCGTGCCACCACCTTGCTGCTGCGCAGCGACCGCCCGCTCAAGCGCATCGCCCAGGCCTGCGGCTTTGCCAGCGACAAAAGCTTTCTGCGCGCCTTCAAGGCCTGGACCGGCCACAGCCCGGCGGAATACCGGGCGCTGCACCGGGTGGCGGACTAGCAGCGGCTTGCAGGCCGGCGCTGCGGCCATGCACACCGGCGGCACGCCGTCGCAAGGCACCTGGACAGCACCCGGCAGATTTCCATCGCGCGCGGCCTCCTCTGCCCCGGCAAGACCCATGGCAGCACCTCTCCTTGGGGTTTCAACGGCGCTCATGCCACCCCCATGGACTGCCATGCCCCCGCAGCGGTGCCTTTGCCACGCCATCGGAGAACGTGGCACCACAAGGCGACCGTGCCATTGCCTCGGCCAAGCGGGGCCTCCCAGAAACGCCACCCGGCAATCTTACTTAATTGTTAAATTTTGTAATTTTTGCCTTACAGTGCGCTACCGTTCGTCGCTGCGCAGCGCATGCGACAGCGGGGGCTGCGAACCGACCAGCCCCCCGGAAACACTGGAACTCCCCTTCATGAACCGCATTTACCACAGCATCTGGAACGCCACCTTGGGTACTTGGGTGGCAGCCCCCGAAACCGCACGCACAGGCAGTACCAGCCGCCGCCGTACCCGTCTGGCACTGTCTTCGCCACCGGCCCACCTGCCGGCCTGGAAACCCCTGGCTGCCGCGCTGGCGATGGGACTGGCAAGCATGCACGCAAGTGCGGTCAGCAGCGAAACCATTAACGTTCCTGCAGGAGCAACGCAAACCGTTCTGAACGACTACTTTTCAACCGATTTCTTGGGGGGATTCATTGCTGCCACTGGCGAATTCGTGGTGGACAGCAACGCCACACTGCAGAGTTCAGGAACGTTGGACAACCATGGCGTACTGCGCAACACCAGCGCCCTGACCAACAACGGAACGTTCAACAACCACATCGGCGGCCAGCTGACCAATGAGGGCGGCGACGAGCTCCGCAACAAGGGCACGCTCACCAACGACGGCACGCTCACCAACAGCGATGGTCAGCTGGTCAATGACGCGTTCAGCACACTGGACAACAACGGCACGCTGAACAACAACGCCGGCCAGCAACTGAACAACTACGGCACACTGAACAACCACACCGGTGCCACGCTGATGAACACGGGCGGTATGCTGAGCAATTACCACACGCTGCACAACAGCGGGACCCTGACCAACAACGGTTCGCTGAGCAACGCCAATGATCTGCAAGCCTCCCCAGGCAGCGGACTGTTCAATACCGGCACGCTGATCAACAACGGCGTGCTCTACAACGGAACCACGGGCAATGCCAGCAGCGTGCTGCGCAATGAGGGCACCTTGACCAACAACGGCTCGCTGGTCAATTACGCCGCGCTGGACAACACCGGCACGCTGACCATCAACGACATACTGACCAACCACGGCCTGCTCACCAACGGCGGCACCTTGCACCTGTCGAATGCTATGCAAGGCTATAGCGGGCTGGCCAACACCGGCACCCTGCTCAACAGCGCCAGTGGTCAGTTGAACATCGACAGCGGCAGCTGGCTGCACAACAACGGCACGCTGACCACGGAAGGCACGATCAGCAATGCAGGCACCCTGAAAAACAATGCCACGGGCACCGTGTCCGTTGGTACTGGCGGTACCAGCGGCACGCTGGTAGGCAATGTCGTCAACGACGGTGCCCTGGTCTTCAACCGCAGCGACGCCGCCGTCTACAGCGGCGCAATCTCCGGTACCGGCACCCTGCAGAAAGATGGTGCCGGCATCCTGGTCCTGAGCGGCAACAGCAGCAGCTACAGCGGCAGCACCCTGGTTGCAGCGGGCACCTTGCTGCTGGGCAGCACCGGCAAACTGGGCGGCAATCTGACCGTGGCCAGCGGCGCCACCCTGGCCGGTACCGGCAGCCTGGGCGGCACAGGCAGCGTGACCACCATCGCAAGCGGCGGCACCATCACCACCGGTCTGATGGCGGCAGCCAGCACGCCTTACGGCACGCTGCGCGTGCTGGGGGACCTGGTGATGCAGTCCGGCTCCACCTATCTGGTCCAGACCGACCCCAACTCCGACGCCAGCAGCCTGATCAAGGTGGCTGGCCAGGCCACGCTGGCAGGCAGTGCGGTGCATGTGGGCGTCCAATCCGATGCCGCCACCGACTACCAGGTGGGCAAGACCTACACCATCCTGGAAGCCAGCCAGATTGTCGGCACGTTTGATTCCGCAACCTCGAACTACGCCTACCTGGACGCTACCCTGGGCTACACCAGCCACGAAGTGACGCTGCAACTGCAGCGCAAATCCAGTGGCGGCGGGCAGATGGAATTCGCGGAGCTGGCCGAAACGCGCAACCAGTCCTCCGTGGCCAACGCCATCAGCAGCCTGTCCAGCAGCAGCGCGCTCTACCAGTTTGTGGAGAAGCTGCCAGCAGGCACCCCTGCGGCGGTGCTGGCCAGCCTGTCCGGTGATGTGCAGGCCAGCGTGGGCAGCAGCCTGGTGGGCCTGGGCGCTTATGCCCCCAGCGTCAGCGGCCAGCATCTGCGCAACAACATGACGGCGGGCTTGCGCCCTGGCGCTGCTGTGGCGCAAAGCGACGGTCCGCTGCCGGCATCGGCCTGGCCGTCTTCCAAGGCCCTGCCCGCCTGGGCCGAGGTGGTGGGTCACTGGCAGCGTTATGACGGTGATGGCAATGCCGCGCAACTAAAGCAGCGCACCACCGGCCTGTTCCTGGGCATGGACGAGGAAGTGGGCACCAGCGGCTGGCGCCTGGGCGGTTCGCTGGGGTACACCAATGCCAGCGGCAAGGTGGCAGACCGTTCCTCCGAGTCGGATGTGAACAGCTACAGCGCGGCCGTGTACGGCGGCAAGAGCTTTGGCACCGGTACCGGCCCACGCATCAATGTGCTGGGTGGTCTGGCCTATACCTGGCACGACATCGAGACCACGCGCCGGGTGAGCAGCCTGGGCCAGACCCTGAAGGCCGACTACAGCGCCCACACGGCGCAGCTGTTTGCTGAAGTGGGTTACGCCATCGGCCAGTACGACAAGGTGGGGTTTGAGCCCTTCGCAGGTGTGAGCCTGGGCCAGCAGCGCACCGGCAGCTTCCAGGAGCACGGCGGTTTTGCCGCGCTGCAGGGCCGCAGCAGCACCGACGACCTGGCCAGCACCACCTTGGGTGTGCGTGTGCACAGCGACTTCCAGCTGGCCGGCAAGGAAGGCCGCCTGCGCGCCACCGTGGGCTGGCGCCATGCCTTTGGTGATGTGACGGCCAAGAAGACCATGGCGTTTGAAGGCGGTCAGAACTTCACCGTGGCGGGCACGCCGCTGGCGCGCAACACTGCCGTGCTGGGCCTGGAGTCCGATGTGGCCCTGTCGCGCACTGCCGCTCTGGTACTGGGCTACCAGGGCGAGATGGGCAGCGGCCAGCGTGACCACTCTGCCAGCGTGAAGCTGCGCTGGGCGTTCTAAGCGCAGAGCGCATTGCGTACCAACCCCTGCCGGTGCAAACCGGCGGGGGTTTTTTCATGGACAGGGCGGAAAAGAGGCAGCGGCTCTCCGGAGGTCAGGTGCTCGCCCCGGCAGGCGATTCGGACGTTCTGCGCCAACCCTCCGGTGGCACCCGCCGCATCACCGCATCACAGGATGCCCAGCAGGCGCGGCAGGTCCGCCATATCGTCAAACACCTGGGTGGCACCAGCTTCCAGCAGCTGCGCGGGTGTGGAATGCGCGCCCACCTTGGGGCAGAAGCCCCAGACGGTGGCACCGGCACGCACGCCGGCGGTCAGGCCGGGAACCGAGTCTTCGATCACCAGGCAGCGGGCCGGATCGGCCTGCACGGCGGCGGCGGCGGCCAGGTACACATCGGGCCAGGGCTTGGTGCGCGGCAGGTCGTGGCCGCTGAAGACATGTTCGCCAAAGAAGGGGGACAGTCCCACTTTCTCCAGTTGCATCACCACCTTGGGTTTGTCGGCACCGCTGGCCACGGCCATCTTGCCGGCGAGGCGGGTGAACAGCTGGGCCACGGCAGGCACTGCCCCGTCGATCGGCTCCAGCTCGGCGCGCAGGCGCTGGTTGCGGCGCTCGTAGAACTCGGCCATCCAGGCATCCGTCAGCGGCTGGCCGGTTTCGGCTTCGATCAGCGGCGCCTTGCTGCGCACGGTGTGGCCGACAAAGATGCGCATGCACTCGTCTTCGCCCAGCGCCCAGCCGGATGCATTGAGCATGCCGTGCAGCACGCGGTTGGTGATGGTTTCGCTGTCGACGAGCACGCCGTCGCAGTCGAACAAGATGGCTTCAAATTGCATAGCTGTCTGTGTACGCGCCTGGCGCGCAGTCACTCCGTTGCATCAAAAAATCAAACATTTCCCGCGGCTGCAGCACAGGGGTGAAACGGTCATGGCCGCCCAGGGCGGCCAGCTCAGAACTGCGCACCGTCGACGTAATACCAGCGCCCCGCTTCCTGCACAAAGCGGCTGCGCTCATGCAGGCGCACGGCGCGGCCGGCCACGCGAAAGCGGGCCACAAACTCCACCTCGGCAGTGTCCGCGCCGGTGGCCACAAAGTCCTTGACCTGCAGACCCAGCCATTTGGCCCCGGGCTCGAATGCCAGCTCCGGCGGACGCTCGCTGCTATGCCAGGTGGCCAGCAGATAGGACGCGTTCTCGCACACAAAGGCGGTATAGCGCGAGCGCATCAGGTGCTCGGCATCCGGTGCCGGCGCGGACTCCCAGTGGTCGATGAAGCGGCCGCAGCAGGCGCTGTATGCCACCGGTTTCCCCTTGGCTGCGCGCCCGCAGGGGCAGGCGGTGGAAGCGGCGATTCCTGCAGGGCTCACTTCAGCGCTCCGAACACTTTTTGCAGCAGCGCGCTGCCGGCACCCACGGGATCGCGGCGCAGGGCACGCTCCTGCTCGCCAATGGTGGTGAACAGGCCGTCCAGCGTCTTGCCGGTCACATACTGGGCCAGATTGGCCTCTTCGGCTTTCAGCAGGCCGAAGCCCGCGGCCTTGCCCGCCAGCTGGTTGTACTGCGCCACCAGGCCGAGCTTGTCCGTTTCGCGGGTGACGATGGGCAAGAAGCGCTCGGCCAGCGGCGCACGCGTCTTGCTGGCAAAGAACTGGGTGACCGAGGTGTCACCGCCGCCCAGAATGCTTTTGGCATCCGCCACCGTCATGCTCTGCACGGCCTGCAGCAACACTGCCTTGCCTTCGGGCACCGCTGCTTCGGCGGCGCGGTTGAGCGTGGTCTCCAGCGCCTCCACCCGCTGGCCCATGCCAAAGCGCTTGAGCAGCTTGGCGGCATCGGCCAGCTGGCCCGGCAGCGGAATGCGCACCTGGGGATTGGACAGAAAACCATTGGGCTTTCCCAGCACAGCCACGGCGGCTTCCGCGCCCTGGGTGAGCGCGGCCTTGACGCCGCTGCTGGCTTCGGCATTGGTCAGCTGTGACAGGTCCAGCGCCTGGGCCTGGGACCATGCGGTCAGCAACAGGGTGCCGGCAAAGCCGGTGGCGGCATGGTGAAAATCGCGTCGCTGCATGGACGGAGGGCTCCTGAATGCGGTGGCGCGGCCGAAGGTGCGCGCCCAGCCCGGGATTGTTGCAGACCGCTGCAACCCCAGCCGGGGCACGGCGCCATGGCCGCGTTGCGCACTGCACCATGCCCACCGCACCGCTCCCCAGCCCTCCGCTGGAACTGCCCACGATGGACGGCACCGGGGAATGCAGCGGCTCAGCAGTGCGGCGTGGATCAGGTCGCCACCAGGTGCATGTCCGACTCACCCACATGGGCCAGAAAACGGGCCATGGCCGCTTCCACCTCGGCCGGGTGGGTCAGGTGGGGCGCGTGGCCTGCACCGGGAATCTGCAGCCAGCGGGCATTCGGCAACTCCTGCGCCATGGCCTGGGCGCGGGGGATGCTGACACAGACATCGCGCCCGCCGTGGATCACCAGCGCAGGTTGCTCCAGCGCAGCCACCCGGCCGGTCAGGTCATCGCGCCCGGCAAAGGCGGCAAAGCAGCGCAGCAGCTGGGCAGGTTGCCAGCGCGCCCACTTGGCCTGCCATTCGGTGATGCCATGCCAGCCGGCATCGACCAGCCGGTGGGCCACGCCTTTGGCCATGGGGTCGGACAGTCCCCCGGCCGCCCACTCCTGCACCAGCGAGGTATGGCCAGGCAGCTTCTGCGGATCTTCGGTGCTGGCCTGGGTGCCCATCAGCACCAGGGCGCGCACCCGCGCAGAGTGGCGCAGCGCACAACGCAGCGCCACCTGCCCGCCTTGCGACACCCCAACCACCACGGCCTTGCGGATGTCCAGATGCACCAGCAGCGCGTCCAGGTCGTCGGCCAGATCGTCGTAGCTGAAGTCCTGCGGCGGGCCTTCGCTGCGGCCATGGCCGCGCGCATCCCAGCTGATGCAGCGCCACTGCGAACAGAAGCGTTGCGCCAGCCCATGGAACATGCTGCCGTCCATGAGAAAGCTGTGGGCAAACACCAGGACCGGCTTGGCGCCGCGGGTGTCTTCGTAATGGATGTGCTGTCCGCGCAGTTTGGTGATGGGCATGCGGTTCTCCGCAGACGGTCTGTGTTGCAACGCAACATTCAATACACCAATTTTTATAGCAACCAGCATCCGCCTTTGCTGGATGGCATGTCATACCCTTGCACGTACTGTAGCGGGCAAACACCCATTGCGGTACACCGTCCGGGCACCGCAATGGTGCGCTGTACCACCCGCGTGCGGACCATCGGATAATGATCCCATGGCACTGCTCGCGGAAGGCATTCTGAAGACGCACTGGGACCAGTCGGTTCCGGTCAATCTGGCGCGCATGGCCAAGGCCATGCGGCTGGTGGTGGCCCTGGGCGATACGGGCGAAGCCTGTGCCGTGCTGGACATCTCCCCACAGCGCAAGGCCTGCGTCACCATCGGCCGCCAGCACCCCATCACCTTGCAGCGCTATGGTGTGGCCCATGCCATCGCCCACTTGGCACTGCACCACCTGCGCCCCGGCATGCAGCGCGCCATCTGCATCAGCGGCAGCTACCACGCCGACCACAGCCAGCGCCAGGACAGCGAGGCCAACGACTTCGCCCTGCAGCTGCTGATGCCCGAATCCGTGCTGCGCTTCACCGTGGAGGGCGGCCATGCCCGCACGCTGCAGGAGCTGGCGCATCTGTTCGAGGTGCCGGAGATTCTGGTCAAGCAGCGCCTGGCCGATCTGGACCTGCCCATTCCCAAGACCCTGGCCCAGCGCCTGGACCCCAGCGTGGCCTGGGACTGATTCCAGCCCTGCCGCACGCACTGCCGGCATTCCGCGTTATCGTGGTCCCATCCTGGGTTCAAGGAGCATGCGATGTGGCAGTTGGCAGTCCCCTGGTGGGAATTGGTCGTGCGCGGGGTAATCGTCTACCTATTCTTGCTGGTCTTTCTGCGCCTGACCGGGCGGCGCCAGACGGGGCAGTACGCACCATTCGATCTGGTGCTGCTGCTGATCCTGTCGAACGCCGTGCAGAACTCCATGAATGCGGGCGACAACTCGCTGGTGGGCGGCCTCGTCAGCGCCGGCACCTTGATCGGCTGCCATGTGCTGCTGGCCCGGCTGAGCTTTCGCTACCCGCGCCTGCGCCACGTCATCGATGGCCGTCCCAAGGTGCTGATCCATGAGGGCGTGGTGCAGCAGGACCTGCTGCTGCAGGAGCAGATCACCGCCGACGACCTGTCCGCCGCACTGCGCGCCAACGGCTGCCTGAACGCCCATGCGGTGGAGCGCGCCACCATCGAAACCAATGGCCAGATCACCGTGGTGCTGCGCCGCCGCATCCCCGACCTGGACGGCATCTGAAGCGCGGCACCCGCCACCCCGTGCGCCCCGTCATCAGCCCTGCGGCGCCAGCGTGCCCAGAAAATCCCGCATCGCCGCGTTGACCGGCTCCGGGTGGGTCAGATTGGGGGCGTGGCCGCCCCCGTCCACCTCCACCCACCGGGCGTGCGGCAGCGCATCGGCCATGGCGCGGGCCCGTTCCAGGGGGATGGCGCGGTCCTGCGTGCCGTGGACCACCAGTGCCGGCACGCGGATCTCCCCCATGCGGCCAGAGATATCGTCGCGCGCATCCAGCGTGGCAAAGCTTTGCTGCAGATTGGCCACATCCACCCCCTGCCAGATGCGCTTCCACGCGACGGCACCCTCCCAGCCGTCGCCCAGGATGGTGCGCTCCAGGCCGGTGGCCATGTCGGCGTCCAGCCCCTGCTGCGACCAGCGCGCCACCACCGCCTGGTGGGCCGGCATCTTGGCAGGGTCTTCCTTCAGCGCCTGGGTGTCGATCAGCACCAGGGCCCGCACGCGCTGCGGGTGGGTCAGCGCCGCACGCAGCGACAGATAGCCCCCCTGGGACATGCCCACCAGCACGGCGCGCTCCACGCCCAGGTGGTCCAGCAGCGCCACCAGATCGTTCGCCGAGTCGTAGTAGCTGAACGGCGCGCACTGCCCGGGCGTGGCCGTGGCGCCGTGGCCGCGCTCATCCCAGCTGATGCAGCGCCAGCTAGGGCGGAACGCGGCCACCTGCGGGGCAAACATGCGGTGGTCCATCAGCAGACCGTGAGAGAACACCAGCACCGGGCCACTGCCCCCGGTATCTTCGTAGAACAGGCGCTGACCGTTGACGGCGGCAAAAGGCATGCAATTTCTCCTGTGCGATGTCCAAAGCTGCATGCTGGCCCAGGCCCTGGCGGGCCGCCTCCGTGCCAACCCCGGGGCCACGTCACCGGCAGGACAGTCGTAGCACGCGTGCCGCCGGCGCGCAGGCGCCGCGGCCAATCCCGCACTGCCAGCGTCAGCCCGCAGCCACCGGCCTGCACACTGGCATGCTGCGGCGCAAAATCCCGCCGACCATGTGCCCCTTTCCCTGCCCGCTGCCTGTGGCGCTGCCGCGCCCGGTGTCCCGTCCCGTTCATTGCATTGCAGCACGGCTCCCCACGCCATGAACGCCGGCATGCGATGGGGCACCCTGTGCGGCGTGGCAGCAGGGGCGCTGTGGGGTTTGGTGTTTGTCGTGCCGCTGCTGCTGCCGGACTACCCCGCGCCGCTGCTGGCGTTTGGCCGCTACCTGGCATTCGGCCTGATCACCCTGCCCCTGGCCTGGTGGGACCGTGCCGCCCTGGCGCAGCTGCGCCGTGCCGACTGGCTGCAGGCCCTGCGCCTGGCCGCCATCGGCAGCATCACCTTCTACCTGCTCTTGACCAGCGCCATCCAGCTGGCAGGGGTGCCCCTGCCCACCCTCATCGCCAGTGGCGCGCTGCCAGTGGCGATTGCCGTGGCCTCCAACCTGCGCGCCGGTCGTGCGGCCCTGCCGTGGGGGCAGCTGTTTCCATCGCTGGGATTGATCCTGGGCGGCATTGCCCTGGTCAACCACCATGAGCTGCTGGCCCTGCAGCACAGCAGCGCCAGCCAGCTGGAAAGCTACGGTGTGGGCATCGCGCTGGCCCTGGTCGCCATGCTGTGCTGGACCTGGTATCCCATTCGCAACGCCGACTGGCTGCGCGCCCACCCCGGCGTTTCATCCCGCACCTGGGCGACGGCCCAGGGGCTGGTGACGCTGCCCATGGCGCTGCTGGGTTTTGCGATTTCCTGGCTGTGGCTGCAGCAGGACGGGCTGGGCTTCACCACCCCGCTGGGACCGCGGCCCTGGGCATTTGTCTGCGGCATGTTCGCGGCCGGCCTGGTGGGCTCCTGGCTGGGCGCGCTGTGCTGGAATGCGGCCTGCCAGCACCTGCCCACCACCATGTCGGGCCAGTTGATCGTCTGCGAAACCCTGTCCGCCCTTGCATACAGTTTTGCACTGCGTCAGCAGGTCCCGCCGACCGAAACCGTGGCGGGCATTGCTCTGCTGGTGGCCGGCGTGCTGTGGGCCCTGCACAGCCGGGGAGCGGAGTCCCCCCAGGCGGCGCCCGCAGCGCCGCTAGTGCGCACGCCGCAACACACGGCCACCCAGCCACCGCACTGAAGCGGCCAGAGCCGGCGGCCGCAACACAAGCACCACCGGTGGCTACATCCCGTTCAGGCCAGCGCCCGCTGGATGATGATCTTCTGCACGTCGCTGGTGCCTTCGTAGATCTGGCACACCCGCACATCGCGGTAAATGCGTTCCACCGGGAAATCGCTGACCACGCCATAGCCTCCCAGGGTCTGGATGGCCATGCTGCACACACGTTCGGCCATCTCGCTGGCAAACAGCTTGGCCATGGCGGCTTCCTTCAGGCAGGGCAGGCCGGCATCGCGCAGGCTGGCGGCATGCCAGATCAGCTGCCGGGCTGCTTCGATCTGCGTCGCGCAGTCCGCCAGCCGGAAACCCACGGCCTGGTGGTTGAAAATGGGCTGGCCAAAACTCTCGCGCTCCTTGCTGTAGGCCAGCGCGGCCTCGAATGCCGCGCGCGCCATGCCCACGCTCTGCGCGGCAATGCCGATGCGCCCGCCTTCCAGGGCGGACAGGGCGATCTTGTAACCCTCGCCTTCGGCCCCCACCCGGTGGGAGGCCGGAATGCGGCACTGATCGAAATTGATCTGCGCTGTGTCGCTGGAATGCTGGCCCAGCTTGTCTTCCAGCCGCGCCACCTGGTAGCCGGGATTGCGGGTGGGAACCAGAAAGGCGCTCATGCCCTTCTTGCCGGCGGCCTTGTCGGTGACGGCAATCACAATGGCTACATCGCCGTTCTGACCGCTGGTAATGAACTGCTTGACGCCGTTGATCACATAGTCGTCCCCGTCCCGGGTGGCCGTGGTGCGCAGTGCCGATGCGTCGGAGCCCACATGCGGCTCGGTCAGGCAGAACGCACCCAGCATGGCGCCCTGCGCCAGGGGGCGCAGCCATTCTTCCTTTTGCTGGGCATTGCCGTACTTCATCAGGATGGCGTTGACCGGGCAGTTGGTCACGCTGATGACTGTACTGGTGCCCCCGTCGCCGGCCGCAATCTCTTCCAGCACCAGAGCCAGGCTGATGTAGTCCAGACCCGCACCGCCCAGCTCCTCCGGCACGCAGATGCCGTAGGCGCCCAGGGCTGCCAGGCCTTGGTGCACATCCTTGGGAAAGTGGTGTTCCTTGTCCCAGCGCGCCGCATGGGGGGTGATTTGCTCGCGCACGAAGTCGCGCACGGCATCGCGGATCATTTCCTGGTCAGGGGTCAACAGCATGTTCTTGTCTCCAGCCGGTGTTGTAGTAGGTCGTCAGAGCCAGCGGCTTGTGCTCCGGCCATGCACACAAGCCGACATGGTTTTCAGTGGCTAGCCATCCAGCCGGTGTCCGTTGCGGTGCAGCAGATGGCCGCCGTCCTCGGCCGAAACCTGCGCCAGCGTCTGCACCAGGGCCTGCACGCTTTGTTCGACGGTGATGGTGGCGCCGGGGCCACCCATCTCGGTCTGCACCCAGCCGGGGTCCAGCGCCACAATGCGGGCACGCGGCCACTGCGGCTGGCTGCTGGCCACCACCATGTTCAGTGCGGCCTTGCTGGCGCGGTACAGCCAGGCATCCGGCTCCGCCTCGGTCAGACGCGACATGCTGCTGCTGACCAGTCCGAACACGCCACCCGCGGCCTCGACCAGCGGTGCCACCTGGGGCAGTGCCTGCATGGCGCCCAGCACATTGGTGTGCATGACGCGGTCAAACTCGGGCTGGCTGGGGGGAACGTCGGCGGGCAGATCGCTCCAGACGCCGGCCACGTACAGCGCCAGGTCCACTGCTTCACCGTCCAGCTGCCAGGCCAGGCCGCTGACGCTGGCCGGATCGGCCACGTCCACCACCAGCACTTCGGCGCCTTCGCCCTGCAGGCGGGTTTTGTCAGCGGGATTGCGCACGGTGGCGATCACCCGGTGGCCTTGCGCCACATAGGCCTGCACCAGCCCCAAGCCGATACCGCGCGATGCGCCAATGATCAATACCAAGGCCATGGAGGCTCCTGTAAGAGAGAAAAGAAATGCGGTGGGCGCATCGGCGCCAGCGCCCTAGGTGGGCGGGCTTCAGCCAATGCTGCCCCCGGGTTGCTCGGCAGCGATCTGCACCCGGTAGCGGTGCTCCATCTGCTCCTGCGTTTCGGTGGGGGCGGCCATGCCGATCTGGGCATGGATCATCTGGTTCATCGTCGGCAGCACATTGCGCGCCACCTGGGCCTCGGCCTGCCACAGCCGGGAGCGCATCAGCGCCTTGGCGCAGTGCAGATAGGCCTCCTGCACCTGCACCTCGATCACCAGCTTGGGGTGGAAGTGCGGGCCGGCAAACAGCGCCGTGTAATGCCCTTCGTCACGCAGCTTGGCCGTCCCGTTGACGCGCAGCGTCTCGTTGATGCCGGGCACCATGAACAGCAGGCCGATGCGCGGATCGCGCAGCAGATTGCTCAGGCTGTCCAGCCGGTTGTTGCCGCCGGCGTCGGGAATCATCAGCGTGCGGGGGTCGGGCGCCTTCACAAACCCGGGAGCCCCGCCCCGCGGCGAGGCATCCATCAGGCTGCCGGCGTTGCCCCCGGTGGCGATCACACAGAAAGGCGACAGCGCGATGAAGCGCAGGCAATGCCGGTCCAGATCGACCTGCTGCTTGAGCAAGGCCCGCTCGGCCGGCATGGCGTACAGCTGCCGCAGCTGCTCTTCACTGGTGATCATGGTGCTCCTCCTAGGCCTGATCGGCCTGACGGTCCTGACGGTGGATGGCGCCGTACATGCCCAGGTATTCGCGCCAGGACGGGTCGTATTCCAGCGCCAGCGCCGCTTCCAGACCGGGCGCATGCGCGGCGGCCAGCTGGCGGGCCAGCTGCGCGGCGGCATCCGGGTCGTCCACATAGAAAGCCGCCACCCGGAAGTCCATGCCCTCCATGCGGGTGAACGCCAGAATGCCGCGCTGCTGCCGCAGCAGTTCGGCGTCCAGCGCATCCTGGGCGTCGCGGGCGCTGTCCAGGCTTTCCTGGCTGTCGATCGGGAAGCGCAAGGTCAGGAAATAGGACAGATCGGCGCGGGTGGCCAGGGCATGGGCGCTGTCGTGGAAGGTCAGCAGATCCGGGGCATCGTCTTCGTCGGCATCGCGGGAACGCACTTCCAGCGAAATCCAGCGGTCGTTCTCCTCCTGTGGGAAGCGGTAGGTGCGGCCCAGCGTCTCGCGCTGGAAGGCATCGAACACGGCGGGAAACTGCGACAGCGGCGAGGCCTCAGTAGCGGCTTCCACAAAGTCGACCGGCCCCACGCGCACGGAAAAATCCCACTCGCCCAGCACATGGTCCAGCAGGATGAAAGCCATGTGCCGGGCATGCTCTTGCATGGCGTCCGGCACGGCCTTGGCGAACGCCAGCTCCAGGCCAATGATGCCGCCCGCGTCATAGGGAGCCACCAGCACATCGTCACAGGACAGCTCGAAGTCCTGCATCCCCATGGCAAAGTTGCCGCTGGCCGTGCGGCTGCGGAACGCCTGCACGGTGTAGCCTTCCAGGCGCGGGGCCTGGCGCACCAGGGCCTGGGCGTTTTCAAACTGTTCGATATTGCCGTGGGCCGTGACCACCAGGCGGGCATCGGCCTGGGCCGGCACGCCTTCCAGCTCCAGCGACAGGCCGGGCGCCTGGCGCTTGAGCAGCGCATTGGCCTCTTCGACAAAGGCGCGGCCATCCAGCGCTGCCCAGGCGGCCAGCTGGCCGGAAAATTCACTCCAGAAGGCGGCAATCTCTGGGGCGCTCAAGGGCGCGGCAGCATGGTGGTCGTCTTCGGGCAGTTCTGCTTGCATACGGAAATCCAGGGAAAAAAGGCCGCAGGCAAGGGAAACTGCGCATGCGGCCGGTGGCACATGGGACGACTGTAAAGCAAGCCGCCCTGTGCCCCGCGCCGGGAAGCGGTGTCAAAGCAGCCCCGGGGCGCGCCCCCACCACCCCGGCCGCCCCCATGAACGGCAGGGACGGCACTCACACCAGCTCGATGGCCATGGCCGTGCCTTCGCCGCCACCGATACACAGCGTGGCCAGGCCCTTCTTCTTGCCATGGGTTTGCAGCGCGTGGATCAGCGTGACCAGAATGCGCGCACCGCTGGCCCCGATGGGGTGGCCCAGGGCGCAGGCGCCGCCGTGCACATTGACCTTGTCGTGGGGGACCTTCAGCTCGGCCATCAGCGCCATGGGCACCACGGCAAAGGCTTCGTTCACTTCCCACAGGTCCACATCGTCCACCTTCCAGCCGGCCTTCTTCAGCGCTTTCTCGGTGGCGCCGACCGGGGCCGTGGTGAACCATTCGGGGGCCTGGGCGTGGGTGGCATGGGCCACGATGCGCGCCAGCGGCTTGCAGCCCAGCTGCTTGGCCGTGGATTCGCGCATCAGCACCATGGCGGCGGCGCCGTCGTTGATGCTGGAGCTGGACGCGGCGGTGATGGTGCCGTCCTTCTTGAACGCCGGCTTGAGGGCGGTGATCTTGTCCAGCTTGGCCTTGGCCGGGCCTTCGTCCAGGCTCACGGTCACATCGCCCTTGCGGGTCTTGAGGGTGACGGGGGTGATTTCGGCAGCGAACGCACCGCTCTGTGCGGCTTGCTGTGCACGCTGCACGCTGGCAATGGCAAAGGCGTCCTGCGCCTCGCGGGTGAACTGGTACTTGGCGGCGCAGTCTTCGCCGAAGGTCCCCATGGAGCGACCGGCCTCATAGGCATCTTCCAGACCGTCCAGCATCATGTGGTCGTAGACCTTGTCGTGGCCCATGCGGTAGCCGCCCCGGCCTTTTTTCAGCAGATAGGGCGCATTGGTCATGCTTTCCATGCCACCCGCCACCATCACCTCGCGGCTGCCGGCAATCAGCTGATCGTGGGCCAGGATGGTGGCTTCCATGCCGGCGCCGCACATCTTGGACAGGGTCACCGCGCCGGTGCTCTGCGGCAGACCGCCCTTGAAACCAGCCTGGCGGGCCGGTGCCTGGCCCTGGCCTGCCATCAGGCAGTTGCCGAACAGCACTTCCTCGACCTGTTCGGGCCGGATGCCGGCGCGCTGCACGGCCGCTGCAATCGCGGCACCGCCCAGGTCATGGGCGGCCAGATCGGAAAAATCGCCCTGGAAGGCACCCATGGGGGTGCGGGCGGCGCTGACGATGACGACGGGGTCTTGGTGCATGGTGATCTCCTTGGGTTGTTATGGATATGCGAGGGTGAGCAGAACCGGTGCAGACGGCCTCAGCCGGCGGCGTCGGCGGTCAGACGGCGGGTTCTGTCGTAGGGAAAGACATCGTGCATATGGCCTTGCTGTATGCGTTCCTTGTGGCCTTGCCAGAACGACGGCTCCAGCAGATCGGCGTGGTGGCGCATGAAGACCTCGCGCACGGCGGGGTGGCCCAGCAGAAAGGGGCCGAAGGTCTCGGGAAACACATCGCGCGGCCCGACATGCCACCAGATCTCGCCGGACATCTCGTCCTCTTCGTTGCGTGGCGCAGGCACGGCGCGGAACTGGCAGTCGGTCAGGTATTCGATCTCGTCATAGTCGTAGAACACCACCTTGCCGCCGCGCGTGACGCCAAAGTTCTTCCACAGCATGTCGCCGGGAAAGATGTTGGCCGCCACCAGCTCCTTGATGGCGTTGCCGTACTCGATGACCGAGCGCTCCATGTTCGCCTTGGCGCGCGGGTTGTCCAACCCGGCATCGAAGCATTCCTGCAGGTACATGTTCAGCGGCACCAGACGCCGCTCGATGTAGACGTGGCTGAGGATCACCTCCTGCTGGCCGTCGCCATCGCGGTCGCTGATCTCCAGCTGGCTGGGGGCGAATTCCTGGATCTCGGCAATCAGCGCGTCGGAAAAGCGCTCGCGCGGAAAGGCCACCAGGCTGTACTCCAGCGTATCGGCCATGCGCCCCACCCGGTCGTGCTGCTTGACCAGGCGGTATTTGCTCTGCACCAGCTCGCGCGTGGTTTCTTTCGGGGGCGGAAACTTGTCCTTGATCAGCTTGAACACATAGGGGAAGCTGGGCAGGTCGAACACCAGCATCACCATGCCCTTGATGCCCGGCGCAATGCGGAACTGGTCGCTGGAATGGCGCAGGTGGTGCAGAAAGTCGCGGTAGAACAGCGTCTTGCCCTGCTTGGCCAGACCCAGGGCGTTGTAGATCTCGGCGCGGGGCTTGCGCGGCATCAGGCTGCGCAGAAAGCCCACATAGGCGCTGGGCACGGCCATGTCGACCATGAAGTAGGCACGTGCAAAGCTGAACAGGCCGTGCAGATCGTCCTCGCCGAACAGCGCCGCATGCAGCACCAGCTTGCCGGCGTTGCTGTGCAGAATGGGGATGGCCAGCGGCAGCTCGGTGTAGCCGGTGATGATCTTGCCCACCAGGTAGGCGCCCTTGTTGCGATAGAACAGGCTGGAGAGCACCTGGATCTGGAAGTTGGCCCGCAGCATCAGGCCCTCCAGGCGCTGCTGCACCCGCCCCGTCAGTACGGCGATGTCACGCTCCAGGTCCTCGTACGGACACTGCAGCGCCAGATGCGCGATCAGCTGCTCCAGGGTCTGCGGCAGGGCCTGCAGCGACGCCGGGTAGTAGGCGCGGTAGGCCGGGGCATCGCCGGGGTCGCGGCTTTCCAGGTACTCGGTGCTGACGGCCGGCCGCACAAAGATGAAGTTGTTGTGGAAATGCGTGCGGTGCAGGATCTTGGTGGTGACGGAGTTGAAGAAGGTCTCCGCCAGCTCGGGCTGCAGGTGGTCCACCATCAGCCCGATGTAGTGCAGTTTGACCTGCTGCCACACCGGCATGGGCAGCAGCCCGGCGTGGAACTCCGCCTCCAGACGTTGCACGCATTCGGTGACCCGCAGGTCATAGAAGGCAATGCGCTCGCGCTGGGCGCACTGCTGGCCGTTCCAGTCGGCCTGCTCGAAACGGCGCTTGGCCCGGGCGGATTCCGCCCGGAACAGCTGGTAGTGGCGGTTGAAACCGT
Organism: Comamonas sp. CMM03; assembly: GCF_019218715.1. NCBI lineage: Bacteria > Pseudomonadati > Pseudomonadota > Betaproteobacteria > Burkholderiales > Comamonadaceae > Comamonas > Comamonas sp. CMM03. The sequence goes on from NZ_JAHUXB010000002.1 coordinate 868,524, forward strand.
CCATCATCGCCTGGGCGATGTCATAGGCCTGGGGGGCATCCAGTCGCTGCGGGAACATACAGATAGCTCGCGGTTCAGGGGTGCTCTACAAAAAGCCCAGGCCCATGCCTCAGGCGGCGGCGCCCAGCCAAGGGCGCCTCGGGATCAGTCGCGCTGGCGGGAAGCCACCATCTCGACTGCCTTCTGGTGCACTTCGTGCAGGCCGCCTTCGCCCGGCACGGTCATGTGCAGGTTGGTGATGTGGCCGTTCTTCAGGCTGTAGCACCAGCCGTGCAGCGCCACCTTCTGGCCGCGGGCCCAGGCGTCCTGCAGCACCGTGCTCTGGGCCACATTCATCACCTGTTCGATGGCGTTCAGCTCGCACAGCACATCATGGCGGTGTTGCACGGGCGTGGCCTTGATCAGTTCGTAGTGCTTGTCGCGCACGTCGCGCACATGGCGGGTCCAGTTGTCGGCCAGGCCCAGGCGCACGCCTTCCAGCGCCGCCAGCACGCCGCCGCAGCCGTAGTGGCCCACGACCATCAGGTGTTCCACCTTCAGGTGGTCCACGGCGTACTGGATGGTGGTCAGCGCGTTCAGGTCGCTGGGCACCACCACGTTGGCCACGTTGCGGTGCACAAAGACTTCGCCCGGCTCCAGGCCGGTGATCTGGTTGGCGGGCACCCGGCTGTCGGAACAGCCGATCCACATGTACTTGGGTTTTTGTTGCGCCATCAGCCCGGTGAAGAAACCGGGGCGGTCGCGCTCCATCTGGGCAGCCCATTCCTTGTTGTGCACAAACAGGTCATCGATGGAGGTACTGGTCGTCATGTGGCGTTCCTTTGTGGTTCTGGGAAACGGCGCCGCCCACCCTGCTCAGCAGGTTTCGGCAAACAATTCGCGGCCAATCAGCATGCGACGAATTTCGCTGGTGCCGGCGCCAATCTCATAGAGTTTCGCATCTCGCCACAAACGACCGAGCGGGTACTCGTTGATATACCCATTGCCGCCATAGATTTGCACGCCCTCGCCGGCCATCCAGGTGGCTTTTTCCGCACACCACAGGATGACGCTGGCGCAGTCCTTGCGCACTTGGCGCACATGTTCGGTGCCCAGCATGTCCAGGTTCTTGGCCACGGTGTAGGCGAACGAACGACCGGCCTGCAGCACGGTGTACATATCGGCCACCTTGCCCTGGATGAGCTGGAACTCCCCAATGCTCTGGCCGAACTGCTTGCGGTCGTGGATATAGGGCACCACGTTGTCCATCACGCTCTGCATGATGCCCAGCGGGCCGCCGGTCAGCACGGCGCGTTCGTAGTCCAGCCCACTCATCAGCACCTTGGCACCGCCGTTGACCTGGCCCAGCACGTTCTCGCTGGGCACTTCCACGTTCTGGAACACCAGCTCGCCCGTGTGGCTGCCGCGCATGCCCAGCTTGTCCAGCTTCTGCGCTATCGAAAAGCCCTTCATGCCCTTTTCGATCAGGAAGGCCGTCACGCCCCGTGCGCCCAGTTCGGGCTCGCTCTTGGCGTAGACCACCAGGGTGTCGGCATCCGGGCCGTTGGTGATCCACATCTTGCTGCCGTTGAGCAGGTAATAGCCGCCCTTGTCCTCGGCCTTGAGCTTCATACTGATCACGTCGGAGCCGGCGCCGGGCTCGCTCATGGCCAGAGCCCCCACATGCTCGCCGCTGATCAGCTTGGGCAGGTATTTGGCCTTTTGCGCTGCGTTGCCGTTGCGGTTGATCTGGTTCACGCACAGATTGCTGTGGGCGCCATAGGACAACCCCACCGACGCACTGGCGCGCGAAATCTCTTCCATGGCCACCATATGGGCCAGATAGCCCATGTCAGCACCGCCATATTGTTCGGACACGGTGATGCCCAGCACACCGAGATCGCCGAACTTGCGCCACAGGTCCATGGGGAACTGGTCGGTACGGTCGATGTCGGCGGCACGCGGGGCAATTTCGCGCTGTGCAAATTCACGCACCGCATCGCGCAGCGCATCAATGTCTTCGCCCAGCTGGAAGTTCAGGCCTGGCAGATTGCTCATTCTTTGTCTCCTGGTGATAGGTATGGCGAGAGGCCGGCGGCTGTTCTGTGCAGCCTTATTTGCCGGCGATGCCGGAACGCCCCTGCACGGCCATCAAGGTGCAGTGCATGGTGGCGGCCAGTTTTTCCGCTCCGTTGTCAATGGCATAGGCCAGGCCTTCGGCCACCACGATGGTGCGCCCCGGCTTCAGCACCCGGCCTTCACAACGGAAGCGCTGGCCTTTGGCGGGGGCCAGCAGATTGGTCTTGAATTCGATAGTCAGCACCCCGGCGTCTTCCGGCATCAGGCTGAAACCGGCATAGCCGCAGGCCGAGTCCAGGGCCGCCGACAGCATGCCGGCATGGATGAAGCCGTGCTGCTGCGTCAGGCCGGGCGCCCAGTCAAAGCTGATGTCCACTTCGCCCGGAGCCAGGTGCGTGAGTTGCGCCCCCAGCGTGCCCATGGCCCCTTGCTGCGCAAAGCTCTCGCGCACCCGGTCCAGGGCGGCCTCGTCTGCGGCCATGGTGTCTCCTGTTCATTCTTTACGTTGACGTTAACGTCAAGTTCGTTATGAGACCTCATTGCCCCCCAGCTTGTCAAGTAGTTGACGCGCTTCCGCCTCATGCTCCATGACTTCTTCCAGGTTTGCCTGCAGATCGGCCAGGCGTTCTTCCAGCTGCAGGCGGTGCGCGCCCAGCACCTGCAGAAATTTTTTCAGCTGCATGCCCGTGTCCCGCGGGCTGTCGTACATGTCGATGATTTCCTTGGCTTCCGACAGCGACAGCCCCAGCCGCTTGGCCCGCAGCGTCAGGCGCAGCCGGGTACGGTCCCGCGGGCTGTAGACGCGGTTGCGCCCGCCGGGGCCGGTGCGCTCGGGCTGCAGCAGCCCCATGTCCTCATAGAAGCGCATGGCACGGGTGGTCAGATCGAACTCTTTGGCCAGATCGCTGATGCTGTAACTCACAGACGCGGAAGGGGAAGACTCGGTATGCATGGGCTCAACAGTACGCGAAACGCCCGATTGTGCCTGTCACCCGTGCCCGCCGGTAGCGGGTCAGCACCCGCCCGCTTTGCTGCACCATTGCGCGCCAATGGCCGCTTTGCAGGTTAGGCTATGCCTCTTTGTATTTGGATTGCCGGAACCGCACCATGTGCCAGCTGCTTGGAATGAATTGCAACACCCCGACGGACGTGCGCTTTAGCTTCAGCGGCTTTGCACAGCGTGCCGGCAACACCGGTGATCACACCGACGGCTGGGGCATCGCCTTCTTCGAAGACAAGGGCTTGCGCCATTTTGTGGACCATGAACGCGCCATCGACTCACCGGTGGCCCAGCTCATCCGCCAGTACCCCATCAAAAGCCAGAACGTCATCGCCCACATCCGCAAGGCGACCCAGGGCGTGGTCAGCCTGCAGAACTGCCACCCTTTTGTGCGGGAGCTGTGGGGACGCAACTGGGTGTTTGCCCACAACGGCGATCTCAAAGGCTTCGCCCCCAAGCTGCATGCCCACTTCCACCCCGTGGGCAGCACCGACAGCGAGCTGGCCTTCTGCTGGATCATGCAGGAGCTGTGGAAATCGCACGCCGGCGTGCCCAGCATCGAAGAGCTCACGCTCACCCTGCGTGAACTGGCCGCCCGCATCGCGCCGCACGGCACCTTCAACTTCCTGCTCTCCAGCGGGGAGGCGCTGTGGGCCCATGCCACCACCCACCTGTGCTACACCGAGCGCCGCCACCCCTTCGCCCAGGCCCACCTGGCCGACGAAGACCTGAGCGTGGACTTTGCCAGCGAAACCACGCCCAACGACCGGGTGGCCATCATCGTCACCAGCCCGCTCACCAAGAACGAGCAGTGGAACACCTTTGAAAAAGGCGAGTTGATGGTGTTTGTGGACGGCCAGCGCCGCATGTGATGCCCGCGCCGTCCCTGGCCGGCACCCGGGCCAGGACCCCGAAGGCGCCGCCGATGCCGAATGCGGCTGCAGCGCTTTCAATTGGGGCCTTTAGCCATTCCCCTGCCCAGATAAATAAAAAAGAGCACGCGCAGCGTGCTCTTTTTTATGGGGTTGTCTGTCTGCAGATAAAAGACTGTGGATTGAATAATGGAGAGGCCTTGGCTGGGCCACATGCATTTCTGCACCGCCAAAAACAAAACCCCCAGCCTCTTGCGAGAGCTGGGGGTGTTGCGCTGTAAGAGCCTGACGATGACCTACTTTCACACGGGAACCCGCACTATCATCGGCGCAAATTCGTTTCACTGTCCTGTTCGGGATGGGAAGGAGTGGTACCAAATCGCTATGGTCATCAGGCATAA